>JBBINB010000013.1:0-61592 GCA_037444065.1 Draconibacterium sp. | reverse complement strand
GTTTTAGGCATCTCCCTAATTGACAAAACCCCTGCAAATGAGCTATTTGAAAAATTAGATTACAATAATGTCAAAGAACCAGAATATAAACAGCTGTCACTCAACTTGTTTTAAGTGGACAGCAATGGTTTGAGAGATAACATTATTCAGTCACTTTTCGCGAAAATGGCTTTTTTACCGTTTATAAACTGGTTGGAATATCAATAAAAAAGGGGCTTTTTTGCAAAAGCCCCTTTGAATTAAAGGTTGGTTTATACTTCTAGTTAAAAATATAGCGTATACCAAGTTGAGCCGACCACACATCGCCGATGCTGGCCCTGCGGCTATATGATTCAGCAAGTTTAATAATTTCGCCACTGGCTACACCCAGAGTATTTAAACGATATACCGGTTGTCCTGATGTATTGGTGCTCCGGTAGTTAAGCGGTTGAGTTGAATTTACCACATAACCTACTCCCCATTTGTCGTTCAGGAGATTTCCTACATTTAATATATTTGCCATTAGCTGGATGGCATTTCTTTTACCTTGAATATTGATAAAGAATTCCTGTGTGAAATTAAAGTCAGCTTGCCAAACCCATGGCAAAATTGCACCGTTTCTTTCAGAATATTGACCTCTTATCGAACTCAAATAAGCATCCTGCATAATAAATGCCTCCCAGTCGGCCTTTTGTTGATCAACGGTATAAGGAGCTTTTGCACCTGTTGGAGTGTAGGCTTCAAAATTAATTTCAGACGGATCTTTCGAAACATAGATTAAATCGTTACGGTTTCCGTCGCCATTCAAATCAGATGAAGTTGTGTAGTTAAAACGTCCCTGTGTGCGGCCTTCGACGAAGAGGCCGAATTGTGTTGCGCCAAAATCAAAATACTCTAAACGGTATGATACGGCAGTTATAAATCGGTGACGCTGATCGTTGTTTGAGAAGGACAAAGGAGCATTATTTGGATCGATAGAAACTGGATTATTATTGTACGATCCGGCAGCAATTGAACCCGGATCTACTGTGTTTTTAGCAACACCGTATGCATAGGCCACTTTTCCAAATAAACCCTCTGTCATTGGTTTTTCGAGACTTACGGCAAAAGAATGGCTTATCCCGTTATTAGTATTGTCGAGCGTAATTGCATTTACAACATTGGTGTTAATTCGGGTACTTGTGTATACCGGGCGGGTGTCGGCGCCGCTTAACGTTCTTGTTGGGGCGGGAAGGTTGGCGTTAAAATATCCCATGCCATTAACTTCCTGGCTGTAAACATATTCTGCTGTTCCAATTAAGCCAAAAGGAATTTTAACATCGGCGGCTAAATTTGTGCGCCATGTTTGTGGAAACCTGAAATCGGGATCTGTAACTGCAAGTTCGTACGAAGTTGGCAAGCTTGCATTTGCCGGAATGTACTTTTTAGGATCGGGGTTGAATGGCCTGGTTCTGGTATTGTTGAATTGGTCGAAACCGGTTAAAACCCCGTTGTTTCCAATTTGGTTCGAAATCCAAACGAAAGCCGGGCGCCCGGTAAAAATACCTGTACCTCCCCTTAATTGCAAAGCCCGATCTCCGGCAACATCCCAGTTAAATCCAAACCTGGGAGAAACCAACAAATGCGGATCGGGTAATTTAGCGGTATTAATTTTGTAATCGGCGCCAGTTCTGTCTCTGAATGTTTGTCCCGATACGGTTGTGTTTTCGTATCCGGTTTCTTCAAAAAACGGTACATCGACACGAATACCTGCTGTAACTTTTAATTTCTCGTTAACAGTAAATTGATCTTGTAAATAAACCCCTGCATAAGTTACTTTTGTTGGTTGAATTGGCTCTGCGCCGCCTGGTAAAGCCGAGTATCTTAACTGGAATCTGGCCAGTGTTACATTTGATGCGGTGGCATTTGGATTGGCAAGGTAAGCATTGGCATCGGTGTAAAAATCGGCAAGGCTATTGTATACATAAACACTCTGCGAACCGGGGAAGAACACGTTTTCAAAAGAGAACCTTTCAACGTTAAAGCCTGCAGTCAATAAATGTTTTCCGGTTATGTACGAAATATTATCCTGTAACTGGAATGTTGAGTATGAAAGCCGGTTATTAGGTGTAAAAGGTTCAAATCCTAACGAAATATAAGTAGTTGTGGCATTTTGAATCTCAACCAGGGGGAAGAAATCGCCCCTTGAACCGCGGTCTTCATTTTGATAGGTGTAACCGGCAATCAAATTATTTGACAAATTGCCAAATGTTGAATTTAATTCTGCGATTACAGAATGAATTTTTTCGTTCTGGATATAGTTTGTGTTCTGATAATTTAAGGCATTTGTATTGGTCCTGCGGTTACCAAAACCCAGCGATGAACTGTTACTTGCCAGTATATCGGCTTTAGAATCGAGCCAGTTGTAACGAATGCTCAGTCTATGATTTTCGTTGATGTTATAATCGAGTTTAAATAAAGCCTTGTTGCTTTCGGTTTCGTTGTTGTATCCTTCGTATGGCCCAGTTACATAATTAAATTTGTCTTTCATGAATTTACTTAAGTCATCCAGGTCTTTTCTCAACACGCGCGTAACATTTCCGCCAACTGCCTGTGTTCCATCGTTAGCCACGAATGAAGTGCCTGGACGGGCATCGCGTTCAAACTCAACATTTGCAAAAAAGAAAAGTTTGTTTTTGATGATAGGCCCGCCAAGGCTGGCGCCGTACTGGTTGATGTTAAAATTGGTTGAAAGCACATCTTTACCGTAAGCTTTGTCGCCGATAAGATTTTCATTCCGGTTGGTATAAAATGCCGAACCTTTAAATTCGTTTGTCCCACTGCGGGTAACGGCGTTAACGCCTGCGCCGACAAAGCCCGCCTGGCGAACATCAAAAGGGGCGATGTTTACCTGGATTTCTTCGATAGCATCAAGCGATACAGGCGCAGATCCGGTCCTGCCCCCAGGTTGATCGGCCAATCCGAAGCTGTTGTTAAATATAGAACCGTCGATGGTTATGTTGTTAAAACGTGCGTCGGCGCCAACAAACGAGCGGCCTGATGCCTGTGGGGTAAGGCGTGTAAAATCGTTTATCGACCTGTTGATAGTAGGAAGCGCTTCAATTGCATCGCGGGTAACCGAAGTTGCTGCCCCGGTACGCGATGAACTAAAAACAGCGCTTTTACGACCGGTAATCATTACTTCATCTACTTCGATAACTGAAGTTGATAGCTTGACATTAAAGCTGGCCGCCGATCCTAAGTTAAGGTTGATGTTATTGTAAGTTGCTTTTTCGTAACCTACAAAAGATATAGTTATTGTATATGGCCCTCCAATCCTCATCGATTGTATTGAGAACAGGCCTTCGCTATTGGTAATTGTTCCATATTGGGTACCAGAAGGTTCGTGGACTGCCACTACTGCGGCGCCAGGGAGCTTTTCTCCATCTGCTCCTGTAACATTCCCGGAAATACCCGATGTGGTAACCTGCGAATAAACAGTTATTCCGGTAAGGAAAACCATTAGTAACGATAAAAGAGTTTTCATAATTTTCTTCATAGCATTAATTTAAAATTAGTACACAAAATTACATTTTAGTTATTTTAACAATTAAAGAAATCATTAAAGTTTTATTAAATTAATCTGCTGTTCATCCCATTCGCAAGTAATTTTTGATTAAATAAAATGCCGAAAACACCCCCTCTGAAATTCAGTTTAATTTGCGTTTAAAAGTAGTATTTCAACCGTATAAAAATCAGGACACCTGTTATTAAACAGTATAAAAATATCAACAAAGAGAGTGTATTTATGTTATTGATATTCAGCTCTTAGAATTTGATTCCATTAGTTGTTAACATTGTTTGTGGAAAACTATCAAACAGCAACCGGCCATAATATTTTGAACTCAAAGATTTCTGCTTTTCGAAAATGAGCAAAAAAAGGCGTCTCGTTAACAATTCAGACAAAAAGCGGTTTTTTTGCAAATGAATGATTATTTTTACCGCGGTTTGTGAAAGGGAATTTTGGTAATAATTTGGAATGGAACAACTACAAATAGATCGGATGCTGGAAAAAAATGGGTTTATTGATGAACCTGTTGAGCAGAATATAAAACTTGTCGACGAAATAAACCGTTTACGAAATGAAAAAAATGCAGTCATTTTGGCTCATTTTTATGTTGATGGCGAGTTGCAGGATATTGCCGACTATGTGGGCGACAGTCTTGGTCTGGCGCAGGCAGCAGCAAAAACCGAAGCTGATTTGATTGTTTTTGTTGGGGTTC
The DNA here is from genome assembly GCA_037444065.1 of Draconibacterium sp. Taxonomy (GTDB): domain Bacteria; phylum Bacteroidota; class Bacteroidia; order Bacteroidales; family Prolixibacteraceae; genus Draconibacterium. Next base: position 57,351 of record JBBINB010000013.1, on the reverse strand, counting down.
ATTTTATGGCCGAAACGGCGAAAATTATTAACCCATCGAAAAAGGTAATTTTGCCCGATTTAAAAGCCGGTTGCTCCCTTGCCGATTCGGCGCCTGCCGATAAATTTGCAGAATTCAAAGCGAAATACCCCGATCATAAGGTAATTACTTATATCAATGCAACTGCAGCCCTTAAAACAATGTCCGATATTGTTTGCACATCGGCCAATGCCAAACAAATTGTTGATAGCTTTCCCGCGGGCGAGAAACTGATTTTCGCACCCGATAAAAACCTGGGAAATTACATTAACAGCATAACCGGGCGAAATATGGTTTTATGGGACGGCGCATGTATGGTACACGAACAATATTCGGTCGAAAAAATTATCGATTTAATTGACGAATTGCCTGACGCTGAATTTATTGCACACCCCGAATGTGAAAAGCCTGTGCTGTTGCTTGCAAAATATATAGGTTCAACTACAGCATTGCTGAATTATGTCAAAAAAAGTGAGGCAAAAAAATTTATTGTTGCCACCGAAAGCGGGATCCTGCACCAGATGGTAAAAGCCTGCCCCGACAAGATTTTTATTCCAGCGCCATCTGTTGATTCAACCTGTGGATGCAACGATTGTTCGTATATGAAACTGAACAGCTTGCAAAAATTGTATGTATGCCTGAAATACGAAAAACCTGAAATTACTTTAACCCGGGAGGTAGTCGAAAAGGGAAGAATACCTATTCAAAGGATGCTTGAAATCTCGAAATAAGGGATTCATCCGGCAAACAACCTTTCGTCAAAGGAAAAAGGCGATATATTAACAATTTCTATCCTGTTAAAATCTTTGTGCCCGGGATTTATCAGATAATTACAATCCCCCTTAACTACCGCGGATGGGACCCTCAATATCAGGAACTTATTTTGTAAAATAAATTTATCGCCAATATTTTGGGTGAATTGTGAATGTGGAAGACTGTTCCAGCCTTCATATAATATTTCTTCAGAAACCACTTCTGTTTCAAGTTCACCGGGGATTTCAATTTCAACCATGGAATAGACGGACGGAATGTTGCCAATTGGAAGGTGAACTGCAATTTCAACCACACACAATGCACGCAACTGGCTTGTATAGAGCATTGCCGTACCCTTGCTGTTCCATCTTGCACCGGCCTTTTCGGCGCCTTTTCCCGAAAGGTCATCGGCATAGGCCCTCTTTGCCAGACGAAATACCTTCATGCCAGTACTCCGTGTTCAATCCGTGTTAATTCATCCTTTAACATCATTATCCCAAACGTATTGTCGAGTAATGAAATCGGATTTATTCCACCCAAAGCAATACTTTTTGAATTAAGCCAGTTTTGAAATTTCTCCGGGTTGCCAAAAACTTCCGTCCCTTTTTTAAAAAGCAATTGGATTTCAATGATTCGTTCGGAATATATCGGGCTAAAATCCAACTTCTCCTTTTTATATCGCTGAAGTGTCCGTTCCGACAAATGAAGTATCCTGCCCCAGTCTTCCGGTTTCAAAGGAATTTCTTTTTTAAGATTGTTAAATGTGGCATACTTTATTCCTTCCCTTGACTTTTTTATCAGAAATAAAATATCGCGATCATCAATTGAATTATAATGTACGTTACGCGCCGAAGTTGTCATCGTTATTATTTTTCATAAAAATACGAAATATTTCGCAAAAATAACGACGATTGGCGGAAAATGGCTTTTTCTATTCTTTAATGCTGTTTTCCGGCGAAATGTAATTTCTTACGTTCTCTACCAGCAGGTTTTGTTTAGAAAGTTCAATAGCCCGTAACAGGATGTTGTCTATTTTTTTGATGATAGGGTAAAAACCTTCTTCTCCAATAATATTTCTTGCAATATAGGCTTTTAGCTGGGTTTTGATGATTAACCCCGAATTTTTCAATCCCTGGTTATCGCGCTGAATTCCTTTGCTGGATGCATATTTTACAAAGTCCTCAAGAATATTGTTTTTATCGAAATAGTTTTCAAAATCCTCTGCCGTTTTAAAAGCAGAAAACTGTTGACGGTGCTCGTCGGCATAGCTGTACGCAAAATTATAGATTAGGCCTTTTCGCGAAATAGCATTAAAATATTCCGAGTTTCCAACTGTGTCAACGGGTACAAAAAAGTCGGGCATAATTCCACCTCCTCCGTAAACAACCCGTCCGCTTTTTGTAGTGTATTTTAACGAATCGGCAAAATGAATGCTATCGGCAACCAATTGTTCCATGCTATGGAACCGTTCGTAAATATTATGAAAATACGATTCGTTACCGTCTTTGTACGGACTTTGGATACACCGGCCGCTAGGGGTGTAGAAGCGTGCAACCGTAAGGCGAAGGGCAGAGCCGTCGGAAAGGGGGATTTGCTCCTGAACAAGTCCCTTTCCAAACGAGCGGCGGCCAATAATCAAACCCCTGTCGTTATCCTGGATTGCCCCTGCAAAAATCTCGCTTGCCGATGCAGAAAATTCATCGATCATTACGTAAACCTTGAAATTTTTCCAATGATTATTCCCGGAGGCATTATATGTTTTACGAGGTTGATTTACCCCTTCGGTATATAAAATTGGTTCGCCTTTTACCAGAAATTCATTTATTATTTGTAAAACCGAAGTCAGCGAACCTCCCGGATTTTGTCTTAAATCGATTATCACTTTTGATGCGCCCGCATCGTTTAGTTTTTCCATGCCTTCCATAAACTCTTGAAAGGTTTTGTTGGCAAAACGGCTTATTTTGATAAAACCGGTTTCTGAATCAATCATGTACGAAACGTCGATACTGTTAATGGGGATGTCGCCCCGGGTTATTTCAAAATCGAGTTTGTTATTATTTCCGTTCCTGATTACGCCAACCCTTACTTTTGTATTTTTCTCGCCGCGCAGTAAGTTCAAAACCGTTGAGTTTAGTACTTTAACACCGGCAATAATCGAATCGTTAACATCAACAATCCGGTCGCCGGGCAAGATCCCGACTTTACTTGAAGGCCCTCCCGAAATTACTTCAATAACCCTGACCGTATCCTCCATAATCGAAAACTGTACCCCAATCCCCGAAAATTTGCCGGTCATTTCTTCCTGTACTTCCTTCATGTCGGGCGCCGGGATATATGTGGTATGCGGATCGAGGTTTTTTAGTATTTCAGGTATCGATTTTTCGACTATACCGGGAGTATTTACAGTATCGACATAACCATTTTGAATATAGCCAAGAATTTCAGAAATTTTATTTGTTTTATCGCTCCTGAAACCTGAAAATCCGGGTTGGCTGTTCCGGTTTAAAAGATTGCCCACTACTATTCCGGCTGCAACTGAGACAGCAATAATAAGCGGGATGTATATGGTTATTTTTTTATTCATATCGATTTGTTAAAAGTCACCAGGTTCAATTTGTTCAACTTCAATATTTGCTCTTTTTAAAAGGTTTATCCCATCTTCCAACCGATAATTTTCGGTAAATACAACCCGTTTTATCCCGGACTGGATTATCAGTTTGGAACATTCGATACATGGCGAGGAGGTAACATAAAGCGTGGCGCCGAGACTGCTATTCCCCGATTTTGCCACTTTTGTAATAGCATTTGCTTCTGCATGTAACACGTAAACCTTGGTTTTGTTGTTCAAGTCTTCGCAAACATTTTCAAAACCCGAGGGAGTACCGTTGTACCCATCCGATATAATCATTTTATCTTTTACCAGCAAGGCCCCGACTTTGCGCCTTTTACAGTATGAATTCTGCGCCCATATACCGGCCATTTTTAAATAGCGCTGATCAAGCAAATGCTGTTTTTTGTTTGTCATTTTAAACTCTTAAAATTGGTTTGTATGTCAATGTCGTTTAGTTAGTGAAAACAGACTTCCCTGCCTGTCGGCAGACAGGGACTTCGCTCAGTCTGACTGTCACCCTGAGCGGAGTCGAAGGGTGTTGGCCTTTCAGATCTTTTCATCTTAGTTCTTAACTAAACGACATTAGTTTGTATGTTATAAAATTCATTACAAATGTAATACTGAATTATTCAAATTCAGGAGGTGACAAAATAAAGCCCCATTTTTTAACAAACATTAAATGCATTAACAAAAAACGCCGCAAATAGCGGCGCTTTGTAAAAATATGCGATAAGGTTTTTTTATTGTTTGATGAGTAACCAAAGATCCGAATATTTCGGGAAGGCCTGTCTTATTTCGGTTACCCTCGAACGCGCATCGGTTTCGGCTTTGTACGAATTAACACAAACCCGGTAATAACCTGTCTCGCTGTGAAGGATTATTGGTGTAAAACCTTCGTTTAACAAAGTTTCGCGAAACTTTTTTGCATTGTCAAGCTGACCGAATGAACCCAGAATTACAAAATAAGTATTGGCTTCATTGCGTGTTTTGTCGGCTGCTTCTGTAAAAGTTACTGCTTCTTTTCGAAGCGAAACGGACTTGTCTGCTGCAGCCGGTTTAGCTGTTTCGGTTGTTTCAGGCACAGTAAAAACCTTTGGTTGCGATTCGGGAGGGGCGTACCTTACTGCCTGTTTTTTTGATGTTTTACAAGCCGAAAAGGCTATTGCAACCAGGAACATAAAAAACACTATTCTTCTCATTTCTTTCAATTTTAATTTTTTTGATTTTAATTTTCTGTCTCTTGTTTATAACGATTTTACTTTATTTATAACTTAAAAATGAATTTTACAAGGCTTATAATACTTGATTCTAACTTTCAGTTTAACGAGGCTAAATTAGCAATTCAGGAAATACATTTATCCAATATCGGGGTAAGTTTTGCACAAACAGTTGTTTGCAACTTGCTGTGTTAATTCTTGTAATGAGATTGATTCTGTTGTTGGTCCTTGATATTAAACCCTACAACAAAAACCGATGAAAGTCGTAAATGTTTTTTTACAACACCAGACCGCAATTGGTTATTACAAGATGATTAATAAAAACAATAAAGATTCAAAGTATTATGGACTGGCTACCTGAACAAAAAACCCGTGAAGCTCATTTTGCCGGGCAATTTTACCCCGGGCTTAGGGATAAATTAATTAAACAGCTAAACGGCTTATTTAGTGAAGTTGAAACAGTAAATCCCGAAAAAGCATTGGCACAAAACCTTCAGGCCCTTATAGTACCCCATGCTGGTTATGTTTATAGCGGGAAGGTAGCCGCTGCGGCTTTTGCGCAAATCCCTGAAAAAAGTACATTTAAACACGTATTTGTCCTGGCATCAAGTCACCGGTTTTCATTTGCGGGAGCATCGGTTTATTGCACTGGAAACTACAGGACCCCTTTGGGCGAAGTGAAAGTTGCTACCCGCCTTGCAAGGGACCTCATAAATTCTTCTGAATTAATAATTGAACATGACGATTCCCATGAATACGAACATAGCCTCGAAGTGCAGCTACCCTTTTTACAACACAAATTAGGAGACAATTTTTCGCTGGTTCCCATTATTATCGGCACACATGATATTGAAATTTGCCAGAGATTAGCAACGATTTTAAAACCCTGGTTCACCAAAGATAATCTATGGGTTATCAGCACCGACTTTTCGCACTACCCTGAATATGATGATGCCTGTAAAGTTGATGATTTGACCGCTACTGCCATTTGCAGCAACCGCCCGGACAAACTGCAGAAAGTGTTAAATGAAAATAAAAAGCTAAATATCAGAAACCTGGCAACGTCGCTTTGTGGCTGGACTTCGGTGCTGACGCTTCTCAATATTACCGGAGCGGGTGATTTTTCATTCGAAAAAATAAAATACCAAAACTCCGGAGATACCGGATATTACGGCGGGAAAAACAAAGTGGTTGGTTACTGGGCCATTGCAATTTACCGACGGAATCAAATTTTCGATATTTCGTCCGGAGAGAAAAAAGAGCTGCTTGAAAATGCCCGCACAGCCATTATAAAGTTTTTAAAAACAGGCGAAACAGGAAACGCTATTCCACCCGTTTCAAACGGTATACTTAATTCAAATTTTGGGGCCTTTGTAAGTGTTTATATTAATGGCAAATTACGCGGGTGCATTGGCAGTTTTGCACACGAGAAATCATTGAACGACCTTGTGCAGCGAATTGCAGTTTCAGCCGCCTGCGACTTGAGGTTCCGGGAAATTACCCCCAATGAAATTGAAGACATGGAACTTGAAATTTCTGTTCTTTCGCCGTTGAAAAAAATCGATTCGATTAAGGAAATTGAGCTTGGCAGACACGGAATTTATATTAAACAAGGTCCAAACACAGGTACTTTCCTTCCACAGGTTGCGCTTAAAACAAACTGGACACCCGACGAATTCCTTGGACGTTGTTCGCGCGATAAAGCCGGAATAGGCTGGGATGGTTGGAAAACGGCAGAGATTTATATCTACGAAGCCATGGTTATAAAATGAAATCCCCCAAAATATTTTGATGTTAATATTGCCGGCGTCAAAATTATCCTTTCACGCGGTTCTGTTTTATCAACATTCTCAATTAAAAACCATGTAGTAATTTTCGAAAACCCTTATTCCGATAGCATATTTTCCCATAAATTAAATAAATTGCAGAGGCTTAAACTTTATTTCATTTTCAACTAAACCAATGTATTATGAACTCAAAATTACTTGTTGTTTTATCCCTTGTTTTTATTACGGTTTCATGTCAAAATCAAATCCTGAATAAAAACGGGCGTGAATTTAACTCAACGTATGAACAGGAATACCTGAACCGGCTTGCGTTTCCAATGGGTGGGGTTGGGGCAGGAATGATTTGCCTTGAAGGTACAGGAGCGCTGTCTCACGTTTCGGTCCGAAACCACCCCGATATTTTTAACGAGCCCTTTACCATGGCAGCATTGTCAATAAAAGGATTGGAAAACGGGGCCAAAGTTCTCGAAGGGCCTGTTCCTGCCTGGAAAATATTCGGAAACCCCGGCGCCGGGAATGGTTCGGGAGATAAAAGTTACGGCTTCCCTCATTTCAGTGAGGCTTCATTCGAAACAAAGTTTCCGTTTGGAACCGTGAAACTGCGCGACGACGATATCCCGATGGATGTTTCGATTACCGGCTGGAGCCCGTTTATCCCAACCGATGAAGACAATTCGGGCCTGCCCGTGGGCGGCCTTGAATACACTTTTAAAAATACTTCGGGAAAAGCTCTCGAAGCCTGTTTTTCCTATCATTCCGAAAACTTTATGAAAATTAAAACGCCCAGCGAATGGGGTGGCACCTTCGAAACCGGACATTCCATTTCAGGAGTTAAAAATGGCTTTGTCCTTCAACAGGAATGTCATCCGGATAAACCACATTATAAAGGCGATTTTGCCATAGTAGCCGACGATCCCAACACCATAACTGATTTGTGCTGGTTCCGCGGAGGTTGGTTCGATTCACGCACGGTTTTCTGGAAAGACCTTTCTGAATTTACTTTTCAGGCCGACACAACAACAATGAATTCCCCCGGTGCATCATTGTACGTCCCGTTTAAGCTGGAACCCGGCGAAATAAAAACTGTTCGTTTAATGTTGGGCTGGTATGTCCCGCACTCAAACTTGCGGCAGGGTTTGGGGCCGGTTTCCGGCGCACAGCTAAAAGCCGATTTGGCAAAATGCGATCCTTCCGGCGGATGTTGCGCCGATTTAAGCTCGGTATATTATGAACCCTGGTATTCTGGCAGGTTTAAAAATATTGGCGAAGTGGTTAAATTCTGGAAGATGAATTACGACGATTTAAAATCAAAATCTGAATTGTTTTCGGGGTCATTTTATAATTCAAGTCTGCCAGCCGAGGTAACCGAAGCAATTGCAGCGAATCTTACCATTCTGAAATCGCCAACTGTTCTTCGCCAAAAAGACGGAAAACTATGGGCGTGGGAAGGTTGCATGGACAGATCGGGATGCTGCCATGGCTCCTGCACGCATGTTTGGAATTATGCACAGGCAATCTGTCATTTGTTTCCCTCCCTTGAACGTTCGCTTCGCGAAACGGAATTCCAAATTAGTCAAAACGAAAAAGGACATCAAAATTTTAGGACCTCCCTGCCCATTAACCCGGAGGTAAGGCATGGGTTTCATGCGGCTGCCGACGGACAATTGGGCGGAATGATGAAAATTTACCGCGACTGGCGCATTTCAGGAAATACCGGTTGGATGAAAACGCTTTACCCAAAGGTCAAAGAAAGTATGGACTTTTGTATCGCAACCTGGGATCCAAAGCACAAGGGAATACCCGAAGAACCGCATCACAATACCTACGATATCGAATTCTGGGGGCCAAACGGAATGTGTACAAGTTTTTACCTGGGGGCGCTGAATGCAATTATTGAAATGGGAAATGTGGCCGGCGACGATATTTCCGAATATAAAAACCTATACGAAAAGGGGAAGGCGCTTTTGGAAACAGATTTGTACAACGGAGAATATTTTATCCAGAGAATTGTTGTCGAAGGATTGGAAGCCAGGGATCCGGTTGAGGGCTCAAAAGTAGGGATAAACATGAATTATTCTGAAGAAGCTGTTGCGCTGTTGCAAAAAGAAGGGCCCAAATACCAGTACGGAAACGGATGTTTGTCGGATGGAATTCTTGGTGCCTGGATTGGAAAAATGAGTGGATTAAACGATTTTATCGATGCCGGAAAAGTGAAAAGCCACTTAAATTCGGTATATAAATACAACCTGAAAACCGATTTGTCGGACCACATTAATCCTCAACGCCCTTCATTTGGCCAGGGGAAAGATGGGGGATTGCTGCTCTGCTCCTGGCCCAAAGGCGATGCGTTAACACTTCCTTTTGTTTACAGCAACGAAGTTTGGACCGGAATTGAATACCAGGTGGCTTCGCACCTGATGAGTGTGGGCGAAGTTGAAAAAGGGCTTGAAATTGTCCGCGAAGTGCGCAAACGTTATGACGGCAGGACCCGCAACCCGTTTAACGAGTACGAATGCGGCCACTGGTATGCACGCGCTATGGCAAGTTACGGGTTGTTACAGGGTTTAACCGGGGTTCGTTACGATGCGGTTGACCAGAAATTGTACATTGACTCAAAAATTGGCGATTTTACAAGTTTTATTTCAACTGAATATGGTTTTGGAACGGTTGAAATGAAAAACGGAAAACCGGGTTTACATGTGGCTTTTGGAGATATTCCGGTAAAAGAAATTATTGATTTAACCAATAATTAACCCTAATATTGACTTTTTTAATTTTTTATGATGAAGTATTTTTTTCTGTTTTTTTTGGTATTCCCTGTTCTGTCAAATTATGCACAACTCCCCGCAAACGGGTGGAGTTTTAGTTATCCGGGCGATCAGTTTAGCGAGAATGCGATGCTCGATCTAAGGTACCTCAACGAGAAAACAGCCGGCGAAAACGGGTTTATTCAACAAACGCCCGATGGAAATTCGTTTCAAACAGAAAACGGGAAGCCCATCAGGTTTTGGAGTATCAACGGCGGCGACGGAACAAAAGACATGAGCGACGCCAACCTCGCTAAATTTGCCCGCTTTCTGGCAAAAATGGGTGTAAACATGATTCGCTACCACGGAAGCATAAATCCAACCGGGGCAAACATAAACGACGTTGACAAGAATGATATAAACGCAATTTGGCGAATGGTGGCTGCCATGAAAAAGGAGGGGATTTATTCAACCATTTCGCCGTTTTGGGCACACAACGGGCACATGGGCAATCCAAAAATAAATGGTTGGGGTATTAATGGATATAAAGATGGCGATGACTTATGGGGTGTCATGTATTTTAGCGATACGCTTAAAAATGCCTACAAAAACTGGGTGAAATACCTTTACAACGAAATAAACCCGTTTACAGGAATTGCCTTAAAAAACGACCCAGCAGTTGGTTTAATTCAGATAAAAAACGAAGATGGCGTTTTTTGGTGGACCATTTCATCGGTAAAACCCGAACTCGAAAGGGTAATTATGATAAAATTCCACAGCTGGCTGGTTACAAAATATGGCAGCATTAACGCGGCAAAATCAGCCTGGTTAAATATTACTCATACAAAAGATAATCCAGCCATCGGTGAGATGGGAATTTTTCATATTTGGGATGCAACACAACCACAGGCGGCAGGAAAGTCAAAACGGCTGAGCGATCAGGTTCAGTTTTTTACAGAAATACAACGAAATTTTTATGCCGAAATCCATGATTACTACCGGTCGCTGGGTTGCAGGCAACTTATAAATGCCAACAACTGGAAAACTGCCGATGCCAACCTTCTTTTCGATGCCGAAAGGTATTCGAACTCGGCTTGCGAAGTGCTGGCCGTTAACAGGTACAACGATCCGGGGCATGTGGGGGAAAATTCGGGGTGGAGAATCGATCCGGGGCATTATTATGTTGGAAAATCGGCGCTGTTCGATCCGCACAAATTACCTGTTAACATAAAGCAGGTAAAGGGTTCTCCTATGCTGGTTACCGAAAGCGCATGGAACTTTCCGCATAAGTACCAGGCCGAAGGGCCTTTCCTTGTTTCGGCATTTTTGTCGCTAACGGGTGTCGATTCGTATTACTGGTTTTCCCCAACTTCACCTTCGTTCGACCCCAACCCTTATTTTACCTGGGCCAACCTGGCCGGAGGGCAGCACCCCATGTACCGCTGGACAATTTCCACACCCGGGCAGCTTTCCATGTTCCCGGCAAATGCCCTGCTTTTCAGGAAAGGATTAATTGCAAAGGGAGAAATTACAGTTCACGAAGAACGCACGCTCCAGTCGATATTTGACCGAAAAATGCCTTTGGTTAGCGAGGAAAACAGTTTCGATCCCAATCGCGACAATTACAATCAGATTAATCCCGCAACAGAAACGGCAGTGTCGCCATTGGCCCACTTAACAGGCACCGTTGAAGTGGTTTATGGTGGAACTCCTGCAAATTCTGTTGTTTCGCCCCTGGTGGGAACTTTAATCGACTATCAGAATAAAAAAATAACAGCCAGCAATAACCAGATTACCTGGGATTATAAAAACGGAATATGCATTATGGATGCACCTTCGGCACAGGGAATATGTGGTTTTGCCGGTACTAAAAAAACATTTACGCTGAGCAGTGTTACAATTGAAACTGATAACGAATACGCTGCAATACAGTTGGTTGCCATGGACGACAGAAAAATTGAAGGGTCATCGAAAATACTGGTTCAGGTTGGTACAGTGTATCAGCCTTCGGGCTGGAAGGAAACACCTGCAGAATTCGATCAGGGCGGGAAAAAAGTTTCAGGGTTTAAAATTGAAAACACTGGCAAAATGCCATGGAAATGCGCGAATACATTGGTTTCCCTTAAACTTAAAAATAAAAACATCAACCAGGCTACTTTGCTCGATGCAGCAGGTTATGCCAAATCTTCAGTCCCTGTTTTAAATTCAGGTAATGTAATTGAAATCAGGTTGCCTGCAGATGCAATGTACGTTGTGCTTGAAAACACAACACAATCCAATAAAATTGACAGAAATGAAAAAGGGATGAAAGTTTATCCAAATCCATCAAAAGGAAACTTCAGGGTGGAAATTCTCGGTTACACCCCAAAAAGTTATTCACTTGAATTGGTTGGTATCCGAGGCGAAAAAATAAGGGAAATAAAAAATATTAAACACCCTGTTTTTGAAGTTGATTCAAAAAACATCCCGCAAGGAATAATCCTGGCTGTCCTGAAAAATGACTCCGGGGTTGTGGAGTTCGAAAAAGTTGTCATTCAAAATAACTGATCCAAAAAAAAATCTGTTGCCAGTGTTAATAACAGCACACCTTATATCGTTAACTTTTCCAGACGCTGCACTTTGGAAAAGTTATAAACAAGTACTGAACCCTGATTTATAACCTTTGGTTCACCTTTCATGAAAATAACAGAAAAAGGGCCCGCAAACCGGACCCCTTCCAGATTAAGATATTGATTTTCAACTAAACAGTTTTTCCTTCCGTAAACATGGCAATATCCGATTCAACATCCGTAATTCCTGCAATGCCAAAGTTTTCAACCAGGACGTTGGCTACATTTGGCGACAGGAAAGCCGGCAGCGTTGGCCCGAGATGAATGTTTTTAACACCCAGGTAAAGCAGTGCCAGTAAAACGATTACCGCTTTTTGCTCGTACCACGCAATGTTATAAGAAATTGGCAGATCGTTAATATCGTTCAGTTCAAACACCTCTTTCAGTTTTAGGGCAATTACGGCCAGCGAATACGAGTCGTTGCACTGTCCGGCATCGATAACGCGCGGAATTCCCCCAATATTGCCCAGCGGCAGTTTGATGTACCGGTATTTGGCGCAGCCTGCAGTTAAAATCACTGTATTTCCGGGCAGTTCTGTTGCAAATTCAGAATAGTAATCGCGGCTTTTCATGCGTCCGTCGCAGCCAGCCATTACAAAAAACCGCTCGATGGCGCCTGTTTTTACGGCATCTGCAATTTTGTCGGCCAGCGCAAAAACCTGTGCATGGGCAAATCCGCCAACAATTTCGCCCGATTCAATTTCTTTTGGAGCCGCGCATTTTTTGGCATGTTCAATAATCGGGCTGAAATCTTTCATTTTCCCGTCGTTGCGATCCGGAATATGGATGGCGCCTTCCAGTCCGGATGCTCCGGTAGTGTATATCCGGTTTTTATAGGTAGCCGTGCTTTTTGGCGGGACAATACAATTGGTGGTAAACAGTATTGGGCCGTTAAAGCTTTCAAATTCCTCGTTTTGTTTCCACCAGGCGTTGCCATAGTTGCCGGCCAGGTGTTTATATTTTTTAAACGCGGGGTAGTAGTGGGCGGGCAACATTTCGCTGTGCGTATAAACGTCAACGCCGGTTCCTTCGGTTTGTTTTAAAAGCTCCTCCATATCTTTCAGGTCGTGCCCCGAAATCAGGATGGCAGGGTTGTTCCGCACCCCGGTATTTACATGTGTAAGTTCCGGATTTCCGTAGTTTCCGGTGTTTGCTGCATCGAGCAAGGCCATTACATCAACGCCGAATTTTCCGGTTTCGAGGGTGAGCGCCACCAGTTCGTCAACGCTTAAATCATTGGTAGTAGCCACCAGCGCTTTTTGCATAAAGGCAAAAATCTCATCTTTTTTATGGCCCAGGTTCCAGGCATGTTCGGCATAGGCAGCCAAACCTTTCACCCCGTAAATAATAAGTTCGCGCAGCGAACGGATATCTTCGTTTTCGGTGCTTAAAATTCCAACTTCACTGGCTTTTGCTTCAAATTCTTCGGTGGTAGCGCCTGTCCACAGCACAAATTCAGGGAGCTGGGCCGGCAATGCGATTCCTGCAGCAAGGCAGCGTGCATGCAATTCGTTACGTAACTGCAAAGCCCTAATAATTCGTCTGGTAAAGCTGTTTGCATCAAAATTTGCATTGGTGATGGTACTGAACAAACCATCGAAAATAAACTTGTCGGCTTTTTCCGAATGAAGCTTTTGGGTGCGAAGTTTCAGGTTGTACCAACTGATTCCCTTTAAAACATAAAGCAGCGTGTCCTGCAAATTGGCTACATCGCTGGTTTTTCCGCACACTCCCTGAATGGTACAGCCGGCGCCTTTGGCGGCTTCCTGGCATTGAAAACAAAACATATTCATTTCTGATATTTTTAAGTTGAACACTTTTTTTAATTCGCTGGCAAAAATATTCCCACCCAATGGGCGTAATTGTATCAATTGATACAAAGACAGGAGATTTACGGAGGAATTGAAATTCATGGAAATTTTCATAAGATTGGATTAACATTAGGAAGATAATCATTTAGAACTTATTTTGCTTCATTCAGCTTAATTTGACATTTGAATGAACAAAATCAATATTAATTCCTTAACTTAAGGGAAAATCTAAATCAACAACAATGGATATTCGAAAACGGGTTTATAAAATTCTCAGCACAGTTTCTGCGGTTTTAATGGTAGTTTTTATTTCGTGTGCACAGCCTGACGGTGCTGCATTGTACCAACAGTACTGCGCAACCTGCCACGGCGCCGATTTAAGGGGAGGTAACAGCGGCAGCCTTGTGGATGGTATCTGGCAATATGGTGCAGCCGAAAGCTATAAGTTCAGAAATACAAAGTTTGGGATTACCCATTTGGGCATGCCATCTTATGGAAGTGTGCTGAAAGACGATGAAATCAGGTCGATTTTGAAATATGTAAGCGATTCGGAAAAAGATGCCGGAGCTGTAAAACCTGCAATCGTGAAAGAGCTCGAAACAATGGATTATAAACTAAACACCGAAATTTTTGCTGAAGGCCTGGATATTCCATGGGCAATCGATTTTTTGGATGCTTCAACAGCGCTTATCACCGAAAAACCCGGCAGGGTGCGTGTAGTGATAAAAGGGAAACTTCAACCCGAGCCTGTAAAAAATACCCCAAAAGCACTGAACGAGGGACAGGGAGGTTTACTGGATGTGGCCGTTGATCCGGATTATAGCACAAATGGCTGGATTTATCTTGCATTCAGTCAAGCGCTTGAGAAAAAGGATGGAGATCAAAGGCCGGGGGCAATGACAAAAATCGTACGCGGAAAAATTGAAAATAATACCTGGACTAATGAACAGGCGTTATTTGAAGCGGCCCATGAAACCTATTTAACCACAAGGCACCATTATGGTTGCCGGATAGTGTTCGACAAAAAAGGCTATCTCTATTTTGCAATTGGCGATAGGGGATTTCAGGATAATGCCCAGGATTTCAGGCTTCCCAACGGGAAAGTGCACCGTATTAATAAAGATGGTTCAGTTCCGGAAAGCAATCCGTTTTACAACAAGCCAGGGGCTGTAAAATCGTTGTATTCACTGGGTAACCGGAATATACAGGGAATGGCTGTTCATCCCGAAACCGATGAGTTATGGACAACGGAACATGGTCCAATGGGCGGCGATGAACTCAATCTTATTGAGCCCGGGAAAAACTATGGCTGGCCGGTTATTACCTATGGGCTTAACTACAACGGGAGTATTGTTTCGGAGTTCACGCGCAGGCCAGGTTATGAGCAGCCCAATTTGTACTGGAAGCCTTCAACGGCCGTTTGCGGGCTCGATTTCTACCGTGGCGGACTATTTCCGAAATGGAAGAATAAATTATTGGTTGGCGCGCTGAAATACGAACAGGTTAGTTTGCTTGATATTGAAGGGACCAGGGTAATGCACGAAGAAGTCATCCTGAAAAACCAGGGGAGGGTGCGCGATGTGACTACCGGGCCCGACGGGGCCATCTATGTGGTTCTCAACGATCCTGGCACCGTTTTAAAACTTTTGCCAAAACTGGAATAAGGGTGGTGCGGTTTTTTTAAAACCAGTTATGCAATCTTCAGATATTATTAATAGTCTGAACCAGGCTATCATCATGTTCAAGGTTCATCTTCTTACGTAACCGGTAACGGTGGTTTTCCACACCCCGGAATGAAATTCCAAGCAGCGGCGCAATTTCTTTCGACGACAGGTTCATATGCAGGTAAGCGCATAACCGCAAATCGTTCTGCGTAAGTTGGGGATACTGTGTTTTTATTTTCGAGAAAAACTGGTCGTGTGCCCGCTCGAAATTGGTTTCAAAAATTTGCCAGTCATCCTGGTTCGAAATATTTTCATCAATTTTCTTGTTCAGATAGTTAAAATACTTTTCCGGATATCGGCTTCCCAGGTCATTTTTTTGTTTTTCTACAATGTCTTTCAGTTCCATCAGAAATTCGTTCTTTTTAATAATCGACATGGTTGAGTTGGCAAGCTCCTTGCTTTTATGTTCAACTTCATCGCGTAATTTGGCATTTCGCAGCTGAATTAACTCTTTTTCACGCTCTTCACGCTGGTGTTGCTCTTTTCGTTTTGTCATCCGTATTCCCCATCTTCTGAAAAGTAGCAGGATAACTATCAGAAGCACCACATATATTATTACGGCTATTGTTGATGCATACCAGGCGGGCAGAACATTAAAAGTAAATGTAAATTCCTGGCTTTCATTTCCCCAGGGATCAACGGCTTTTACATCCATTTTGTATTCACCGCTAGGAAGTCGTTCAAATTTGAAACCTGGATTGAGCGATGGTTCGGACCATAAATTGTTTAATCCTTCGAGTTGATACAAATAATATACAGGTAGATCAGTAAAATGGGGAATTGAAAAACGAAAAAAAAGGTTATGAAATTTGTTTTTTACTGTTATTTCAGATTGGGTTAAGGGGATCTGGATTATTTTGTTGTCCTTCGAGGTCAATTCAAGTTGGCGTAATACGGGCTTAAAATTTGACATAGAATTTGTAGTTGCAGATTCAGAAGCACTTAAAGATGCAATCCCTTCCTGTAAACTTAGAAAAGCTTCCTTTTCAGCAGTTGGAAAAACATTTTCAAATCCATCCACAAGAGGCGGATTCCTGAAAAGTGATACAGGGTAACTTTTAATTAAAGTTACTTTTTCAGGGGTTATAGAAAATAAGCCGATATTTTGTCTCCCTATAAACCAGTAATGGTGATTAGGGGCTTCAACTATACGGTGTGCCGATGCATAATCGCCCAAATCGCGGTTTAATCCGGCATAACTAATAATAGTGTCTCTTAAGTCATCGTAAGTAAAAATCTGCTCACCTGTAGTAAATACAATCCTGTTTTCCACCTTAAAAACATTAACAGCGATGTTTTTTTTGAAAACATTTTCGCCATAATATTTTATGCTGGTAACATTTTGTCTGTCATCGTCGGTTGTTATTTTATAGATTCCCCTGTGGAGGTGACTGGCCCAGATATTACCAAAATGGTCAATCTCAATGTATCTTATCAGATCCGAAAAACCATTGATTCGATTTCTGAAAACGTAGGATTCTTTAGATTTTCCATATACAATCAGGTCGTTGTAGGTACTTTGAATTAGCAGGTTGGGATTGGTTACATCGGGTTTTATTGAAAAACCTCCTGCCTGTTTTGAAACCTGCATTGCTTTTGTTCCCTGAAGCACAAAAGTACCCGAGTTATGGCCTATCCAAAGTTGATTGCCAATTAACTGGCAATCCCAAACCTGGCCCTGTGTCTCCGGAACCAGGGAGAACATTTTGTTTTTCGAATTTACAGGTTTTGCAAACAATCCCTGGTTTGTGCCCAGGTACATGTTGTTATTAAAAACAGCCATTGAATAAATTGCCCCAACACCTGGAATTTGATTAATTGAATAACCCTTTTTACGGTCAACGGGAATAAAACCGATACCGTCGTCGAGCGCAAGCCAAAGATTTTGCCACTCATCGGCTTCAATACCTAAAACAGTGTTGTTTGACAATCCGTTGTCAGTATTTATTTTTAGCAATAATCGGCCTGTTTCGTCAAATATTGTAATGCCATCTATAATTGTTCCGACGATAACGTGACCTTTTTCAGAATAATAGCCACGGTTGGGTTCGTTTTTTACAAAATAACCTGTCCACTCGCTGTTCCACTGTTTTATTCCATTACCATTCCATAGAAAAATCCCGTGAGAAGCCGTACCAATTAACATTTGGCCTTCTTTAAAAGGGATTAAAAAATGTACAAGCTTATCCTTGAAAAAATCGCCGGTTATAAACGGTTTTACCGAATCGGCAACAATCTCGTAAATTCCAACATTTCTAACTGCAGCCAAAACCTTGTTGTTTACTTTGTTCATTACAGAAATAAAAGGGGGTAGTTTTACAAGTGACAATGTGTCGGAATGATATGCCAACACCCTGTTAAACGAATGAAAATAAATAAACCTGTCGGCAAACGCGATATTCCAGAACTCAATATTGTTGTAAAAAAGATTTTTGGCTTTTTCAACTAATGAAAAATAATGAAGTTTCCCATACTCATCGGGTTTCCAGTAGCCCAATTCCATGTACCCGCTGGTGAAAATTGTAGAGTCGTTAAGGACTTTTACAGCGCGTAAAATGGTTTGATTTGGTAATTTGTATAATTGCCAGTTTGTCCCGTCAAATTCAAGCAGCCCCTGGTGATTGGCAAAATATACAAACCCGCCTGGCGACGAGCTCACACTCCAGTTTTGTCGCGCCGCATTATATGTAATTTTTGAAAATGGTTTGGCTCTTTCAGAAAAGCCGCCCGTAACCGTTTCTGAATTTACACCAAGCGGTTGGCAGAAAACCACAATAAAGAACAAAAAGTAACGGCAAATTTCTTTTTCAGGCAAGAGAACATCCATTGATTAAGTATTTATAGCAATTTTAAAGGTATATATTTTTTTATTATTTGAAACATCACAAGGTCTGATAATAAAAATTTTCGATAGCTATTTGTTAAATATAAGAATTTGTAAAGTGCAGATATTCACTGCGTA
Organism: Draconibacterium sp.; assembly: GCA_037444065.1. Classification (GTDB taxonomy): domain Bacteria; phylum Bacteroidota; class Bacteroidia; order Bacteroidales; family Prolixibacteraceae; genus Draconibacterium. Next base: position 39,112 of record JBBINB010000013.1, on the reverse strand, counting down.
AGAATAAGTGAAATAATAATGATGAGTAAAAGATGTGGTGATAATGGTATTTCACCCTTGTTGGAGAATCAGAAGTGAATGGTTTTAGTTTTAATTAATTTCAATTAGGCATAATTTTACTTGAAAATTTAATTCAAATCAAATTTAAGAGCTATGAGAAAACTTTTTCTATTTTTCTTCCTCTCGTTATTGATTACATCTGTTTCAGCCCAGCAAAGAACAACTGTTGCAGGAAAGGTAATTGATAATACGGGAGCAGGATTACCTGGCGTTTCGATTCTCGAAAAAGGAACGACAAACGGCACGGTAACCGATCTTAACGGTAACTATAATTTACAGGCTTCACCGCAGGCAACTCTGGTTTTCAGCTTTATTGGATTTGTTACACAGGAAATACCTGTTCAGGGCAGATCTGCAATAAATATCGAAATGGCCGAAGCAGTTGTTGGACTTGATGAAGTGATTGTAGTAGGTTATGGCAAAATGGTTGTAAAAGACCTTACTTCATCCATTTCAACGGTGAAAGCCGGCGAATTGGTTAAAAGCCCTACTGGACAAGCCATGCAGGCTTTACAGGGGAAAGTGGCCGGGCTGCAGGTGGTGAGTTCGGGCGCTCCGGGCGATGCTCCAACAATACGTGTGCGTGGTATCGGCTCATACCCAGGCCGGGGCAACGAAGCGCCTCTTTATGTTGTCGATGGAATGTTTTACGACAATATCGACTTCTTGAACACAGCCGACATTTCATCAATTTCGATATTAAAAGATGCCTCGGCAGCGGCAATTTATGGAGTTCGCGCTGCAAACGGAGTTGTTTTGATTGAAACAAAATCGGGTGCATACAATCAAAAGTCCGTAGTTACTTACGATGGCTATTATGGGACCCAGGTTGCTCAAAATGTATTAAAAATGGCAAACGCCGAACAGTTTACAAATATGGCCAACGAATCGGGTTCGGCTGCCGACGTGGGTTTTATACTGAATGCAATGCAGAAATATGGCAGAAGCCGCGTTAATCCGAATGTTCCGGATGTAAATACCGATTGGTACAAGGAAATTCTTCGTCCGGCGCCTATTCAAAACCATAGTATAAATCTTTCGGGCGGAAGTAACCAGGCTTCATATTCACTGGGGACAAATTATTTTGCACAGGATGGTATCCTTGATATGAAAAACCAGTACGAGCGCTTTAACCTTCGTTCGAAACTCGATTATAAAGTAACAAATTGGTTAACGGCAGGTGGAAATATTGTTTTTAGCAATGCCTTAAAATACAATGACGAATCCGGCGCCTGGAACCAGGCTTATTTTGCTGTTCCTATTATGCCTGTTTACGATAAATCGAACAAAACCGCCTGGCCAGATATGTGGGCTAACGCCCAGGATTTGGGGTACAGGAGCGGCCAAAACCCTTTCCCAACGTTAAGGTATAACGAGAACCAACTGAAAATAATTAAGTTACTCTCAAATTTCTATACCGAGCTACAACTAATTCCCGAAAAACTTACATTTAAAACTACTTATAGTCATGCGTACACATCGCTCGACGAAAGAAATGTAAACTTACCGTACTTTGTAGGTAATAGCTTTCAACGGAAAGATGCATCTTTAACCAAGCGCATGTCGAATTATTCGAACCAGGCCTGGGATAATGTACTTACTTACACCGACAGGTTTGATGAAAACAGTTTTATTTTGATGGCCGGTCACTCCTATCGGGACGAAACCTATCACGGTCTTAGCGCCCAGGGGCTTAACTTTCCGTACGAACAGGAGCAGGCCTGGTATATCGATCAGGCCGAAACAGTTCCGCCTACTGGCGTTAGCAACGATGGGGCCCGGCAGTACGGCATTTCTTATTTTGGCCGGTTATCGTACAATTACGGCGACAGGTATCTTTTGTACGCAACAATGAGGGCCGATGGAAGTTCAAAATACCAGCAAAAATGGGGGTACTTCCCCACAGTAGGGGTTGGCTGGGTTATTTCTGAAGAGAATTTTATGGAAAACAATTCTCTGTTTGACTACCTGAAATTACGCGGAAGCTGGGGGCAGCTTGGTAACGATAAAATACAGGCCAGCGACGGGGCCTCAACAACAACCATAATCAACACGGTATTTAACAACGTGATGACTGCCGGGACAACTACCACCAGTACATTCTCCTCTTTAAAGTGGGAGTTAACAGAAGAAACAAACGTGGGGCTTACAGCCAGGATGTTTGGTAACCGCCTTTCAGCCGATGTCGATTATTTTATCCGCGATACAAAAAATGCCGCCATTTATGTAAAAATCCCTTCAACCACATCGCAGGTTTTGAAAAATGTTGGAATTATCAGAAACTCAGGTTTTGAACTTACATTGAACTGGTCGAACGAGGTTTCGGAAGATTTAAGCTATAATGTTGGCGCTAATTTTTCGACATTAAAAAATGAAGTCCGCGATTTATACGGCCAGCCTTATATTGACGGAGGAATGGCCGAGTTCCGCCAGCGTTCAATAGTTGGCGAGCCGCTTCTGGCATTTTACGGATATAAAGTTTTGGGTGTTTACCAGAACCAGGCCGAAATTGCAGCAGATCCTTCAGCTCCTTCCACTGCAGTTCCCGGGGATTTTAAATACCAGGATCAGCAAAAAGAAGGAGAACCCGGTTATGGAGTTATTAACGACGACGACAGGGTTGTTTTGGGATCTTACTTTCCGAATTTCATGTATGGTTTTAATCTTGGAATCTCTTACAAAAATTTCGATTTCTCCGCAAATTTAATGGGGCAATCGGGCAACTCAATCCTTAACCGTAAACGCGGCGAACTGATTTGGACAGCCGACGGAAACCTTGATGCCGACCTGGCAATCAATCGCTGGCATGGCGAAGGAACATCAAACAAATATCCTTCATCAGCCGGATTACGCAAGGGCTGGAACCAGAAAATGAGCGATTACTTTGTTGAAGATGGCTCTTTTGTCCGTATCCAGAATATTCAGTTGGCGTATAATATCAAAGGGAAAAAAGTATCAGGTTTTGAACTTCCCGAATCTAAAATAGCGCTTACTGCCGAGCGTCCGCTAACATTGTTTAAATACAATGGGTTTAATCCGGAAGTCGCCAATGGTGTTGATACGCAAACGTATCCTATACCGGCAGTTTATACTATTGGGCTAAGCCTGAAATTTTAATCTTAAAAAGAAAATATTATGAAACGAATAATAAATATCATAAAGCTCACATTAGCTGTTGCAATCTTAGCGGTGGCAGGCGCTTGTCATGGCCTTCTTGAAGAACCGGCTGAAAACAGGGCTTTTACAGAAGAAACCGATTATACCGATTCGGAAAAAATGATCCTGCCATTAATTGGCGCCTATGCCGAATTTTACACAAGAGGCTGGGAAGATTTCCCTTTAATCGCTGTCCGTGGCGATGATGTTAATGCCGGTGGTTTGGGCGACCAGCAGGATTATGCCGAGACCGATAAATTTAACTATAACAAAGACTACTGGATGTACAATTCTGTATGGCAAAACCTGTACAAAGACATGTTTTTTTGCCATTCCGCGATGGAACAGGTTGAACTGTTCCGCGAAGCTGGCGGAAATGCTGCAAAAGCGGCCCAGTACGTTGCCGAGGCAAAAACATTGCGCGCGTTTATGTTGTTCCAGTTAAGCCGTGCCTGGGGAAATATTTTGATTCCAACAAGTTCCGACCCTTCAGGTTTACTTATTGCCAAACTTTCAACAAAAGATGAGGTAATGAAACACATTTCAGCCCAAATGGACGAGGCTATTCCGAACTTGCCGGATATGAATCCCAACCAAAGGACCGATATTAAAGGTGGGGTAACCAAACATACCGCACTGGCAATAAAGGCTCTGGCAAATCTCGAAATAAAGAATTACGCAGCAGTAGCCCAGGCAACGTCTCAAATAATCAGCTCGGGCAAATTTTCGCTCGAACCCGATTATTATCAACTTTTTAAAATTAAAGGAAAACTAAATTCTGAAAACCTGCTTGAACTGCAGTACTCCGATTTGGGGTTAGGTTCAGGAACAAATTTTAGTTATTTGTTTGCCTTTTTTGGCCCGCAAAACTGGACACCAAAAGTTACAGGCGCCGGAAGCGGTTGGGGTTTTTACGAACCCAGTTTAAAATACATCAAATTTATGCTCGACCGCGGAGAAACTGTGCGCCTGGAAACCAGTGTTCTGTTTACAAACCGGGGTATTACAGAAATTAAAAAAGATAGCAAATATGCCAATTTGCCGGCATGGATTACAAACACTACTCGTTCGGGCGACCGGATTATCGACTATGCCCGCGCACTGTTTGCCAGCGGCAAACATTATTTGCCATCCGAACAACTAACGCCGGGCAGAACAAGTTATGGAACAAATAAAAACTTTACCTGTATTCGTTATGCCGAAATTCTGTTAATGCATGCCGAGGCCATAACACAGGGCGCATCTGGTACCGGAATGACTGCCGACCAGGCTGTAAACGCCGTTCGTGCCCGCGCAGGTTTAACTGCCTTAAATGGTGTAACCAACGCGCAGGTTATGGATGAAAAATTTGCTGAATTGGCCATGGAATGGGGTACAAGGTATTACGATATGGTCAGACTGGACAAATCTGATGTACTCAGCTACGAAGGAAGGACATTTTCTGTCAGCAAAGCATTCCTTCCCTATCCGCAAACCCAGGTAGATTTATTGCCTGGATTACAAGGGATTAATAAATAGTTTTAAATCATTAAAATGAAATAATATGAAAATCATTAAAAACAGCATAGTTTTTTTGGTTGCATTGCTTTTTGCAGTAGCCTGCAATCCGGGTATCGACCCGATTACACATGTCGATCCGGGTGCTGATGCATCGGCTCCGGTAATAAATATTATCTTTCCGCTCGAAGGAACTCAAATACAGCGTCCTGAAGCGATCTCTTCAATAAACATCCAGTTCGAGGCAACAGATGATATTGAGCTTGGTTCTGTTACAGTTTCAATTAATGGTGTTGAAATTGCCAGTTACAAAAACTTTAAGGATTACCGGCGTGTAGTCGACAACCTTTTGTACGACAAGGTAACCAACGGTAATCACACATTAAGCATTAAAGCAACTGACCTACAGGGGAAAAGCACAACTAAATCAGTAAAGTTTGTAAAATCACCCCCGTATATTCCAAAATATCCGGGCGAAATCTTTTATATGCCTTTCGATGGCGATTACATGGACATGATAAGTTTCAAAAACGCCACAGTTGCCGGAACACCCGGATTTGCCAACCAAAGCATCAAAGGTCCGAAATCTTATGCAGGGGCAACAGGTTCGTATCTTACATTTCCAGCCGATGGGTTGAAAAACACTGCTTTTAGCGCCGTTTTCTGGGTGAAAATCAATGCAGTTCCCGATCGGGCTGGTATTCTTGTTATGGGGCCGCCCGATGCTGCTAATCCAACGGCTGCCAATAACCGCAAATCTGGTTTCCGTTTCTTCCGCGAAAACGCAGGTGGTAAACAACGGTTTAAATTAAACACGGGTAACGGTACTGCCGATACATGGATTGATGGCGGAACCAAAGCAGATGTAGACCCGGCTGCAGGTAATTGGGTCAACATGGCATTTACTGTTTCGAGTTCTGAAGCGGTAGTTTATATCGACGGACAGTTGGTACAAAAAGCAACCATAACCGGTATCGACTGGACAGATTGCAATATATTATCAATAATGTCAGGCGCACCGCGTTTTACCGGGTGGAACCATAATTCTGATTTGAGCTTGATGGATGAACTGAGGATTTTTAATAAGGCTTTGTCGCAAACAGAAATCCAGAATATTATTTCCGAAGAAACGGGCAAAAATTTTACCTACACACCAAAATACAGCGGCGAGATTTTTTATATGCCTTTCGAGGATAACTATTTGGAACTGGTTTCACAAACCAACGCCAATAAAGTTGGGACTCCCGGTTTTAGCGCCGGTAAAGTAGGGAAAGCCTATTCGGGGGCAACCGGTTCATATCTTACATTCCCAACAACAACTTTACAGGGAAATCAGTTTAGCGCTGTTTTCTGGATGAAAATAAACGCTACGCCCGACAGGGCGGGTATTTTGGTTATGGGGCCCGAGGATAAGGCAAATGCAAATTATCCGGCTACTCAAAACAACCGTAAATCGGGGTTCCGGTTTTTCCGCGAAAACGCAGGCGGTAAACAACGCTTTAAGCTAAACGCCGGCAACGGAACAGCCGATAGCTGGTTCGACGGGGGTGCCGCAGCCGACGTGGACCCAGCGACCGGTAACTGGCAACATTTTGGATTTACCATTTCGGGCGCGCAGGCAACAGTTTATATTAACGGTGAAATTGTTTCGCAGGGAGCATTTACTGGTATTAACTGGACCGGCTGCGATGTTCTCAGCATTATGTCGGGTGTGCCAAGGTTTACTGAATGGGGCCATTTCTCCGATCTCAGCCTGATGGACGAACTCAGGTTGTTCAATAAGGCGCTTACCCAGGATGAGGTTAAAACAATTATGAACAGCGAAAAATAGTTTGTTCGCTTTGTTAGTTTAGTTAGATAGAAAAACAGGCTGTCCGTATTTCTTTGGACAGCCTGTTCCCCCAAAACTATTCAGTATATCGCTTTTCCTCACCTAAAACCCGGTTTATATGAAAAATTTGATTTTTGTATTGTTTATTGTATTTATAACTGCGGCATGCTCTCCGGGGAATAAAAGCAATTCAGGGAAGGCTGCCGGAAAGCTTACCGATGATCAGTTGCTCGATACCGTTCAGTATTATACTTTTCGGTATTTCTGGGATGGCGCTGAGCCCAATTCCGGGTTGGCGCGTGAGCGGTTTCATGTCGACGGTGTTTACCCGCAAAACGACAAACATATTGTAACTACCGGCGGTGGCGGTTTTGGTTTAATGGCCATAATTGTTGGTATTAACCGGGGATTTATCACCCGCGGACAGGGATTGGAACGATTTGAAAAAATTGTGTCCTTTCTCGAAAAAGCCGACCGGTTTCATGGCGTTTGGCCGCACTGGCTCGATGGCGAAACCGGGAAAGTTAAACCTTTCAGCAAATTCGATGATGGCGCCGACCTTGTGGAAACAGCATTTCTGGTACAGGGGCTGTTAACCGTAAAACAGTACTTTCAGGACGGAAATGAACGTGAAAAGCAACTTACGGCAAAAATAGAACAGCTTTGGCGCGAGGTAGAATGGGACTGGCACCAGAAAAACGGCGAAAACGTACTTTACTGGCACTGGTCTCCAAACTACGGATGGCAAATGGATTTTGCCGTCACGGGCTACAACGAATGTTTAATCATGTATGTTCTGGGCGCCGCGTCGCCAACACATCCCATAAATCCTGCTGCCTACCATGAAGGATGGGCGAAAAAAGGCGGGATTAAAGGAACAAACGAAAAATACGGGTATACGCTAACATTGAATCATAACGGTGCTGTAGAAGAAGGCGGCCCGCTTTTCTGGGCGCATTATTCTTTCCTGGGCCTTGATCCGCGAAAATTGTCGGATCGTTACGCCAGCTACTGGGAACACAATGTTGCACACACCATGATAAACCGGGCCCATTGCATCGAAAATCCTCATGGGTATAAAGGTTATGGCGAAAATTGCTGGGGCCTTACCTCGAGTTACTCTGTGAGGGATGCGGCACGCTATTTCAATGGGCAGATTACTGAAAAACCTGCGCCCGATTCGGCATCTATCGAGATTGGATATTCGGGGCACAAACCCGGCTTCGATTTGGGTGTTATTGCCCCCACTGCAGCTCTTTCGTCAATTCCGTATGCACCGCATGAAGTGATGCCGGTAATAAGGCATTTTTACGAAGGCCTGGGTGATAAACTGATGGGCCCGTACGGTTTCTATGATGCTTTTAGCGAAGACTACAACTGGTGGCCCAAAAAATACCTGGCAATCGACCAGGGGCCTATTGTAGTTATGATTGAAAATTACCGGTCCGGCCTGATCTGGGATTTATTTATGAAAAACCAGGATGTGCAAAATGGCCTGAAAATCCTGGGTTTTCAGTATTGAATTTGTATAATCATGAATGTTAATACCCGGATATCTTTTTAAATTAGTAACCAATAAAATTGAAATCTATGAAACGTAAAAAGTATCTGTTTTCCATTTTTCTGATTTGTCTCTTTTCAGGAACAGGATTTTCTCAAAATACAGGCGATGGTTTCAAAAGCCTGTTTAACGGAAAAAACCTTGACGGTTGGATTATTCCGGAAGGCGATAATGGCCACTGGTCGGTTATTGATGGTGTTATTGATTATGATGCACGTTCGGAAGCTAAAGGGAGCAAGGATCTATGGAGCAAGGAAGAATTTAACGATTTTGAACTTCACTTGGAATGGCGCTTCAAAGGGTACGGCGACCATCTTTTCCCGCTTCCTGTAATTCTTCCGGATGGAGAATATGTGCGTGATAAAGACGGTAACGTATTTCAGCCCCTGGCACCAAATTCCGATTCGGGAATTTTACTTAAAGGCGCCGGCCAAACCAATCTTTGGTGCTGGTCTGTTGGTTCGGGCGAGTTATGGAGCGTGAGGAACAATAAAAAATTACCTGCCGAAGTTCGTGCGGCAGCTGTTCCCTCGGAAAATGCCGACCGCCCGGTTGGACAGTGGAATTCGTTTGATATAATTGTTAAAGGCAACCGGATTACCGTGATTAACAATGGAATAACTGTTATAAACAATGCACTCTATCCGGGGTTGGATGTACGGGGCCCCATTGGATTGCAACACCATGGGGGAATTAACAGGGAAACCGGCAAATTAATGGGAGCCTCCAGTTTGGTTCAATTCCGGAATATCCGGATTAAAGAGTTATAATTTTTCAGATAAATTCAGAAAATGCCTGGGATTTTTAAATCGGGGATTTTTGTCATACTGTTGGAAATTGTAACTGTTTCCGTTTTGGGGCAGGAGGTGTATTTCTTTTCTGAAGGGACAAGCCCTACTTTTTATGATCAGGGAATTGTCGATAAGAATAACCTCGGTCAAAGCACATTTGAATTTACTTACCCTCCCGGCGCACCTCAGTACAACGATAAGGTTCCATGTTCAAACACTGCCTACAAAGGAACAACATCGTTAAAATTCAATTATTTTTCTTCGGAGAATGGAAGCTGGAAAGTAAGCATCTACCGCAGTGGCTGGACTTCGGCAGATATTTCAAAACTAGACTCGGTTTCATTTTACATTTTTTCAAATACCAGTTTGCCTGCCTCTGCTTTACCACTGATTGGGCTGAGGGGGGCTAAAAAGGGTGGCGGGGGCGATATTTCTACCGGGTTTTATAAATTATCAGATTATAACCAGGACGTTGCAGCTTCAAAATGGACAAAAATCAGGTTCCCAATTGGAATCATAATGAACGATAACCAAAACAGCTCGCTCGATTTTTCTCAAATAAAAGGTGTGCTTTTTGGACAGTCGGAAACAAACAATACCCCGAGGCTGGTTTTTATCGACGAGATTACCGCGTTTAAAAGCATTCAAACAATCCCGCAGGTATTTGGATTTAAAGCTGCAGGCTACGACAGCCATGCCGAACTTACCTGGACAAAACCATTTGAAGGGCTTTCGTTCCGTATTTATGCTTCGTTTGACGGGGGATTGAATTACAGGCCCAGGGGTGAAACCACAGAAAATCAGTACCTCGATTTTGTTCCGGCTGAAGGTAAAAACAGAACAGTGAATTACCGCATTGTTTCAATTCTTCAGGAAAAGGAATCTGAACCTGTGGAAGCAACCGCCCAAATCCGCGATTTTTCGGATGAAGAATTGCTCGATATGCTACAGCGATACACGTTCAGGTATTTTTGGGAAGGCGCGCACCAGGCAACGGGTATGGCGCTCGAACGCTCAAACAGCGGGGCGTCAACTGCTGCTTCGGGAGCGACTGGAATGGGTCTTATGGCAATGATTGTGGCTTACGAACGTGAATATAAGCCTCGCGATGAAATCAAGGACAGGATTTTAATGATCCTCGGGTTTCTTGAAAAATGCGAGAGGCACCATGGCGCGTGGTCGCACTGGTACAATGCCGATACCTATAAAACGAGGCCATTTTCGCCCGACGACGATGGGGGTGATATCGTTGAAACATCGTTTGTTACACAGGGTTTGATAGCATTAAAACATTATTTTGCCGGGAGTGATACTAAATCGGTCATGATCCGGCAGAAAGCCGACCAGTTGTGGAAGGAGGTGGATTGGGACTGGTACCGTCAATATGGGCAAAACGTGCTTTACTGGCACTGGTCGCCCAACTTTAATTTCCAGAAAAATATGAAAGTTTCCGGGTGGAACGAATGCCAGGTTACCTATATAATGGCTGCTTCATCGCCAACACACGGTGTGCCGAAAGAAGTATACACGCAAGGGTGGGCGCGCAATGGTGACATGGTACGAAATAGAACTTACTATAACCTCGAAATCAACCTCGCTCCCGATTGGGGCGGACCACTTTTCTTTATTCATTATTCAAACCTGGGGATAAACCCGCATGGATTGAAAGATCAGTATGCCGATTACTGGAAAGAGTTTGTTAATACAGCAAAAATTCATTACGAATACAGTATCGCCAACCCGCTAAACCACAGGAATTACAGCGATAAAAACTGGGGGCTTACGGCAAGCGACGATCCTTTTGGGTACGCAGCCCATAAACCTATGAACAACGATAACGGCACCATCAGCCCGACAGCGGCCCTGGCAAGTATGCCATATACCCCGGCAGAATCGATAAAGGCACTGAAATATTTTTATCGCGAAAGGGGCGCTGAGCTTTTTGGGAAATACGGACCTTATGATGCCTTTAACGACAACCTGGGCTGGGTGAAAAAAGCGTACATCGGGATTGACCAGGGGCCAATTATTGTTATGGTCGAGAATTACCGCACGCAGCTTTTATGGAAATACGTGATGATGGATAAGGATATTCAGGCAGGGCTTGAAAAATTGGGTTTTCAGTATGAAGTAATAACGAATAACAGGGAAACGGCAATAAATGAATCTTTTCAGATTTATCCCAATCCGGCGAACGACAAAGTCATGGTTTATCCCAAAATACAAAACGAACCCTTTTCGATAAAAATTTATAGTATGGATGGAAAATTGAAAGCTTTGTATCATTTCACCAGGGGCATTTCGAAAGCAAATGTGGATATTTCTGAGTTTAGCAATGGAATTTATATGGTTCAGTTGCTAAAGGGAGATTCGCATTCAACCTCAAAACTTATCGTCCGGAAATGACAAAAACGGAAAATGGAATTTGTTGCTGACCTGAATAATCAGCAATTCAGAATGAAAGTATAAAAAAAACATAATGAACAGAATATTAAATTTAATCGCCGCTGCCTTTTTTTTTGCCGGAATTAATGCGCGGGCGCAGGAAATCGTTCCGCAGACCTATTGCAATCCGCTCGATATCGATTATACCTACATGGTATACAATTCGAGCCGTAATATTTCGTACCGTTCAGGGGCCGACCCGGCGGTGGTTGAATTCCGCGGAGAGTATTATATGTTTGTAACCCGCTCTTTCGGTTACTGGCATTCAACCGACCTGGTTAACTGGCAATTCATAAAACCTGCGCAATGGTTTTTCGAAGGGTGCAATGCCCCCACTGCATTTAACTATAAAGATTCGGTTATATACTTTGCCGGCGACCCGGCGGGTTACGGGAGCATTCTTTATTCCGATGACCCGAAAAGCGGAAAATGGACGCCCACAGCATCCATTTCATACAATTTACAGGATTCAGAATTATTTATCGACGATGATGGAAAAACGTATTTGTACTGGGGATCTTCCAATGTTTACCCAATACGCGTAAAAGAGCTGAATAAAAATGACAGGATGCTGGAAACGGGTGTAGAAAAAGATCTCATCAACCTTGATGAAGAAGAGCATGGCTGGGAACGGTTTGGCGAGAACAATTTCCATCCTACCTTAAAGGAGGGATATATGGAAGGGGCGTCAATGACCAAATATAAGGGTAAATATTACCTGCAGTATGCAGCGCCCGGTACCCAGTTCAATGTTTACGGCGACGGTGCTTATATCGGGGAATCGCCTCTCGGGCCATTTACTTATATGAAAAATAACCCGATGAGCTTCAAGCCCGGTGGTTTTACAAATGGCGCCGGACATGGCATTACCGTAAAACAAACAAACGACCAGTACTGGCATTTTGCAACCATGGCCCTGGCTTCAAACTCGCACTGGGAACGCCGGTTGTGCATGTTCCCCACTTATTTTGATAATGAAGACCTCATGTATTCCGATACGCACTATGGCGATTATCCGAGATTCGGGCCCAATCATCCAACACGGGCCGGAAAACATTGCGGCTGGATGCTGCTTTCGTACAAGGGAAAAACTACGGTTTCATCATCGCTGAGGCAAATCAAAAAAAGTACTTCAAACGATGATGAATTCGAAATTGCAGAAATGCCACTGGAAAGGAATGAGAATGGGCAGATTATCTCAAATGTGTTGACTGATGAAAATCCAAAATCGTTTTGGGTGGCAGAGGCCAACGACGGGAACCAGTGGGTGATAATAGAAATGCTTAAACCCGGCAAAATTTACGCTTTTCAACTGAATTATCACGACCATGAATCTGGCATTTACACTCGTACCGAAGGTTTACGCCATCGGTTTACAATTGAAGTTTCGGATGATGGGATAAACTGGAAAACCGTTGTAAACAGAAGCAACAGCTACAAGGATTCGCCAAATGCATATATCCCGCTCAATCAACCGGTTAATGCAAAATTTGTCCGGTACAAAAATGTGATGGTTCCGGGCAAAAACCTGGCCCTGTCCGAAATCAGGGTGTTTGGATTAGGAACCGGTAAAATTCCTGTAAAGGTAAAGAACTTCACTGTAAAGCGTGAAACCGACCGCAGGGATGCCTCTTTTTCCTGGAGCCCGGTAAAAGATGCCCAGGGCTACAACATACGCTGGGGCATTGCACCCGGTAAACTTTACCAGTCGTGGCTGATTTACGATGTAAATGAACACTTTATGCGTTGCCTCGACCGTGATACACCTTATTATTTTTCAATAGAGGCGATTAACGAAAATGGCATTTCTGAAAGTTCAGAAATCTTAAGAATAGATTAGAAAAATTAAAACACTATAAAAATGAAACTACAAAATCTTTTCTTCATCAGTTTAATCTTTTTGATTTCATGCCAGGCTAAGCAGTCAGCACAGGAAGATAAAAAGATGGATTCTTTTATCAGCGAACTGATGGATAAAATGACCATTCAGGAAAAAATCGGGCAGTTAAATCTTGTTACGCCCGGGGGTGGAATATTAACGGGTTCGGTGGTCAGTACCGGGGTTGAAGAGAAATTAAGGGCCGGACAGGTAGGTGGAATATTTGGTATTTATGGTCCTGAAAAAGTTCGGAAAGCGCAGGAACTGGCAGTTAAAGAAAGCCGTTTAGGAATTCCGTTGCTTTTTGGTTCCGATGTTATTCATGGCTATAAAACTACATTTCCGTTACCGCTGGCACTTTCGTGCAGTTGGGACATGGAATTGATTGAAAAAACAGCAAAAGTGGCAGCCACAGAAGCCACTGCCGATGGAATTTTCTGGAACTTTTCTCCCATGGTAGATATTTCCCGCGATCCGCGCTGGGGGCGGGTTTCGGAGGGTGGGGGCGAAGATCCCTATCTCGGTTCGCAAATTGCAAAAGCTATGGTAAAAGGCTACCAGGGTGAGGATTTAACTCTTCCAAATACCATGATGGCAACGGTAAAACATTTTGCGTTGTATGGCGCCTCTGAAGCTGGACGCGATTACAACACGGTTGATATGAGCCGTTTGAGAATGTTTAACGATTATATGCCACCTTATAAAGCTGCTGTTGACGCGGGTGTGGGTTGTGTTATGACATCATTTAACGATGTGGAAGGCATACCGGCTTCGGGAAATAAATGGCTGTTAACTGAAATACTAAGGAATCAATGGAATTTTGATGGTTTTGTTGTTTCCGACTACACATCTGTAAACGAAATGGTTGAACACGGTTTGGGTGACGAACAGGAAGTTTCTGCACTGGCATTAAATGCCGGGCTCGATATGGACATGGTAGGCGAGGGTTTTTTGACTACCCTCGAAAAATCGTATAATGACGGAAAAGTTACTATGGAGGCAATCAACAAAGCATGTCGCAGAATTCTGGAAGCCAAATACAAACTGGGATTATTTGATGATCCTTATCGATATGTCGACGATAGCAGGCCGGGAAAAGAAATTCTTACTGCTGAAAACAGAATGATTGCAAGGGATGCAGCAACACGGTCTTTTGTTCTGCTGAAAAATAAAAACCAGGTTTTACCTTTAAAAAAGTCGGGGTCAGTTGCCTTAATTGGTCCGTTGGCCAACGATAAAAACAATATGCTTGGAACATGGGCACCAACCGGCAATCCACAACTTTCGGTCCCGGTTTTGGAAGGATTTCAGAATGTTTTGGGCGGGTCGGTTAACATCAGGGTTGCAAAGGGTGCAAACATTTGCGATGATCCCGGATTTGCAAAAAAGATAAATGTTTTTGGGATTAGAATTGATATTGATAAACGCTCACCGGAAGAAATGCTGAAAGAAGCGCTGGATATATCAAAGAATTCTGATGTAATTGTAGCCGTTATAGGCGAAGCTACTGAAATGTCGGGTGAGTCTTCAAGTCGAACCGATATTTCACTTCCTGAAAGTCAGAAAAAACTGGTCCGGGCGTTGGCAAAAACAGGAAAACCCCTGGTGTTGGTAATGATGAGCGGACGCCCGTTAACCATGGAAGAAGAATACGAACTGGCTGATGCCATCCTTTTTACATGGCATGCCGGGGTTGAGGCCGGAAATGCCATCGCCGACGTGTTGTTTGGTGATGTAAATCCTTCCGGGAAATTAACGGCAACTTTTCCCAGGAATGTGGGGCAGATTCCTGTCTATTACGCCATTAGAAATACCGGCAGGCCTCAGGCCGGTGAAGAATTTACAAAGTTTAAAACCAATTATCTCGATGTTTCCAGTTCGCCTTTGTTTGCGTTTGGTTATGGGTTGAGTTATACTTCATTTGAGTACAAAAATCTTCAACTGAACAAATCTACAATAACCGGCAACGAAGAAATTGAAATTTCTGTAGAAGTAAGCAACACCGGCGATTTTGATGGTGAAGAAGTGGTTCAGTTGTATGTCCGTGATTTGGTGGCTTCCATTACTCTCCCTTTAAAGGAATTAAAAGGATTTAATAAAGTGATGATTAAAAAAGGCGAATCGCAGAAGGTTGTTTTCAAACTGACAGCGAATGATTTGGCATTTTACAATCACGATCTTCAGTTGAATGCGGAACCCGGAATGTTCAGGATTTTCGTGGGAGGAGATTCAAATGCTTTGCTTTCGGGGGAGTTTGAACTGAAATAATGTGTACTTTCTGCGTTCTGTCAATCAGGCAATTGCGACCTGAAATTAAAAAAATATTTTTATCGATCCGGGAGGCAAGGCTTTAAAGGATTCTTTGATGGAATATTTATAATTTTTATAAATTGAGCACGTTTAGTCAAAAATGGTTTGATTTTAAAATTATGAATATGAAATCGCTTAAATATCTTTTAATTATAAGTTTAATCATCGTGGGGAAAATAATGTATGCGCAGAGTAAGACGACCTTCAGGCTTGCCATGGCCCAAATGCTGGTCGAAGGGGGCGAAAAACAAAAAAATCTTGATCGGGCGGTAAAAAGAATTGAGGAGGCTGCAAAAAATAAAGCCGGTTTAATCCTGCTACCCGAAGCCATGGATTTGGGCTGGACCCACTCTGCAGCAAAAACCGAAGCCGGAACAATCCCGGGCGGCGAGGCTTTTGAAACACTCACAAAAGCAGCTAAAAAGAACAATATTTATGTTTGTGCCGGAATTATAGAAAAAGATGGTTCCCGGACTTTTAATTCGGCTGTACTTATAAACCGGAAAGGGGAACTGGTACTAAAACACCGCAAAATAAACGAACTCGACATTGCACACGATTTATATGCACAGGGCGACAGGATCAACGTTTGCGAAACCGAATTTGGGACCGTCGGTCTGTTGATTTGTGCCGATGCCAGTTCAAGAGACTACATTCTTCCACGTTCTTTGGGTTATCTGGGTGCAGGTTTGATTTTGCTCCCAAGCAGTTGGGCTGTCCCTCCGGGCTACGACAATGTTAAAGATCCTTATGGCGGAATGTGGAGCAATGCATTCAAGGCCGTTAGCAAAGAGTTTAATCTGAATATTGCCGCCGTCAGCAATGTCGGAAAAATTGTTGATGGCCCCTGGAAGGACTGGGATTGCATTGGTAACTCGATGTTTGTTGAAAATGGCGGAGAAAATATTTCGGTTATGCCCTTTGGTTTAAATGCCGATAAAATAGAATATAAAACCGTTCAAATGGTTAAGCGTCCGGCCCGCGGCACAACATGGCACAAATTCTGGAACCAAAACAAATAGGTATGGTTTTTTTCAAATTAAGATACTGACGGTTAAAAGTGTTTTGAACATGCAGGTTAAAGTTGTAAGTTTGGGAAACTGATTTCTAAATCCTATGAATAGACTAAACTTACTTATCATTTTGACTGTTTTATTTGCACAATTTTCATGCAACAGCATTTCAGAAACCCAAAAACAGTTAAATCCATCGCTGGTATTGTGGTACGACAAGCCCGCCAATGGCTGGACTGAGGCGCTCCCGGTTGGGAACGGACGATTGGGGGCAATGGTTTATGGCGGAAATTTAACCGACACCATTCAGTTTAACGAAGAAACGCTGTGGAGCGGTCAACCCCACGATTATGCGCACACCGGCGCACACCGGTACCTGGGCGAAATCAGGGACTTACTATGGTCAGGCAAACAGGCAGAAGCAACTAAACTTGCCAACGAACAGTTTATGTCGCAGCCATTCGGGCAGTTGTGCTATATGCCGTTTGCAAACATTTTGCTGAATTTTCCTGGACATGAAGAAGTTGCAAATTACAACAGGAAACTCGATCTGGAAGACGCGGTTACAACTGTCACCTACGAAGTTGACGGTGTGAAATACAAACGCGAGGTTATTGCAACCAATCCCGGTCAGGCAATTATTTTACAACTCGAATCTTCAAAAAAAGGTGCGCTCAGCTTTTCTGTTGGCCTTAATTCTCCCCATTCAGAAAACTCTGTTTCGGTTGAA
Organism: Draconibacterium sp.; assembly: GCA_037444065.1. Classification (GTDB taxonomy): domain Bacteria; phylum Bacteroidota; class Bacteroidia; order Bacteroidales; family Prolixibacteraceae; genus Draconibacterium. Next base: position 21,839 of record JBBINB010000013.1, on the reverse strand, counting down.
GGTGACGTTTTAATACTGAAGGGAAAAGTAAATAATTATCATAAACCGGCAGGGATGGATGGTTATCCATATCCTGAGAGCAAAATTATCTTCGAAGCCCGTTTAAAAGTGGTAAACGAAGGCGGTGAAATCGTTCAAACAGCGAATTCTATTAGTATTAACAGGGCAAAAAAAGCGACTTTGTACCTGGTTGCTGCAACCAGTTTTGTGAATTACAACGATATCAGCGCAGATCCGGCAGCCAGATGCGAGAAATACCTTGAAGAACTCAACGGGAAAACGTATGGGGAGCTAAAAGTTGCTCACATTGCCGACTATCAACGTTTATTTAAAAGAGTTGAACTTGATTTGGGCAGTTCAGAAATATCAAAAAGGCCCACCAACGAAAGACTGACTTCGTTTAAAACAGATGAAGATCCATCGCTGGTATCGCTTTTATATCAATACGGAAGGTGTTTACTCATTTCCTCGTCGCGCCCCGGTACTCAGCCTGCCAATCTTCAGGGAATCTGGAACAACCGGATGGCGCCGCCCTGGGACAGCAAATACACCATTAACATCAACACCGAAATGAATTATTGGCCGTCAGAAATAACCAATCTTGCCGAATGCACCGAGCCGCTCATTAAAATGGTTGAAGACCTTGCAGTTACAGGGCGAAATGTTGCAAAGGAACATTACAACATGAATGGCTGGGTTGCCCACCACAATACCGATATCTGGCGGGGGGCGGCGCCAATAAACAATGCAAATCACGGAATCTGGCCAACTGGAGGCGCCTGGCTGAGCCAGCATTTATGGTGGCATTACCAGTTTTCGGGCGATGCAGATTACCTGAAAAATAGGGCTTACCCAATTTTAAAAGAAGCATCGCGCTTTTTTACCGAATACCTGGTTCCCGACCCTAAAAATCCCGAATGGCTTGTAAGCGGACCAAGCAACAGCCCCGAGCTGGGCGGTTTGGTGATGGCGCCAACCATGGATCACCAGATTATCCGCGAGCTTTTTGCAAACACAATCGAAGCTGCTGAAATATTGGGGGTCGATAACGATTTTGCAGCGATGTTAAAGGAAAAACGGATTAAAATAGCCCCAAACCTGATAGGCCAGCATGGGCAATTACAGGAATGGCTCGTCGATAAGGACGATCCAAATGATAAACACCGCCATGTTTCGCATTTGTGGGGACTGCATCCCGGTAGCGAAATTCACCCGCTTACAACTCCCGGACTTGCCGAAGCCGGTAAAGTAACGCTTACGCACCGTGGCGATGGCGGGACAGGATGGTCGCGCGCCTGGAAAATTAATTTCTGGGCCAGGCTCCTCGATGGCGATCATTCGTTCTTATTGCTTAAAAACCTGATGGTCCCTTCAATTTCGATGGAAACCGATATGAGGGACAGGGGAGGGTTGTACATGAACCTTTTCGATGCGCACCCGCCTTTTCAAATCGACGGAAATTTCGGGGCAACTTCTGGAATTACCGAAATGCTTTTACAATCGCACCTTCGCGATGAAAACGGTGACTTTTATATGGATATACTCCCGGCACTTCCAACTGCGCTTTCGAATGGTAAAGTAGCAGGGATAAAAGGACGCGGAGGTTTTGAATTTGCCTTTTCATGGGAAAACGGCCAGTTAGTTTCAGTCGATGTAAAATCACTTCTGGGCAAAAAACTGAATTTGCGATACAATGGAAATATGGTTAACCAGGAAACAGAGAAAGGGAAAACGTACAATTTTAAAATACAGGATTTTAACAATTAACTCCGGAGTTAGTCTTCCGGCTTCCGACTTCGGTCTTCCGACTTTTAATTATGAAAGCACTGGTTCTTGATGAATACAATCTACTTAATTACCGCGATTTTCCCGATCCCGAAATTGAACCTGACGAGGTTTTAATCAGGGTGAAAGCCTGCGGTATTTGCGGCAGCGATGTACACGGAATGGATGGTAGCACCGGCCGCCGGAAACCGCCAATTATAATGGGGCACGAAGCTTCCGGGATTATTGTGAAAATAGGAACATTGGTTAAATGTTGGAAAATCGGTGACCGCGTTACTTTCGATTCCACAATTTATCCGCTCGACGACTGGTACACCCGCCAAGGGCATTACAACCTGAGCGATAACCGCAAAGTCCTTGGCGTTTCGCCCGGCGATTACAGGAAACACGGAGCTTTTGCCGAATTGGTATCGGTTCCTGCCCACATTCTGTATAAAATTCCCGACAATGTAACTTTCGAACAGGCGGCCATGGTCGAACCAGTGGCAGTGGCAGCCCATGCAGTAAACATTTCAGGAATAAAACCAGGGAAAAGCGCTGTGGTTATAGGAGCCGGTATGGTTGGAATGTTTGTAGTTAATATGTTGAAAATTGCCGGTGCAAATCCAATTATTGCCATCGATTTGGATGATAAAAAACTGGAACTTGCCAAAGAATTCGGAGCGACGCACTCGCTGAAAAGCACCACATCAAATCTTACAGAAAAAGTAAAGGAACTGACTAAATCACGCGGCACCGATATTGGGTTCGAAGTAGTTGGAATTTCCGAAACAGTGAATATTTGTATTAACAGTTTGCGAAAAGGGGGAACAGCAGTTTTGGTCGGTAACTTAAAATCCGAAATTACCATACCGCTGCAAAAAATGGTAACTACCGAACTTTCGCTGCTCGGAAGTTGTGCTATAAACGGAGAGTACGAGCTGGTACTCGACCTGATGGCTTCGGGCAAAATCGATGTCGAAAAAATGATTTCGGCAGTGGCGCCGCTGTCGGAAGGGGCTGTTTGGTTTAACCGTTTGTATAACAAAGAACCAGGGCTGAATAAGGTTATTTTAAGACCAAGCCTCCCCTGACCCCTCCGAAGGAGGGGAACAAAGAATAAAAGTCTGAAAGACTTTAACTTGAATAACCCCAGCTTTTAAGCCGGGGATAAAACAAAACAAAACGAACAAGGTGCATCCACGCCCGGTGATTGAAAATCCGGCCATTTATGCACCGCAAATCAGAACCAACTATGAAACACGAACAAAAAACTTCCGGCTTCCGACTTCAGGCTTCTGACTCCCTTTTCAACATCGCCATTCTCGGTTGCGGGAAAGTTGCCCACCTGCACGCCAAGGCAGTGCAAAATCTGAAAAATGCAAAACTGGCGGGCGTTTGGAGCCGGACTGAAAAAACAGCCCAAAACTTTGCGGTACTATACAACACATTGTTTTATACCGATATTGGAACATTAGTTGAAAAGGAGAAAATCGATTTGGCAATCATTTGCACCCCGCACCCGTTTCATCTCGGACCCATTTTGGAAGCCGCAGCCGCCGGGGCAAACATCCTTGTCGAAAAACCGCTTGCTTCAACTTTGGAGGATGCTGATAAAATTATTGAGGCCTGCAAAAATGCCGGTGTAAAACTGGGTGTAATTAGTCAGCGGCGATGGTACGAACCGGTGATTAGGGTGAAAGAAGCTATCGAAGCGGGGAAAATTGGCAAACCTGTTTTTGGCACGATAAACATGTTGGGCTGGCGCGATAAAAAATATTACGATTCCGACGAATGGCGCGGAACCTGGCGTATGGAGGGTGGAGGTGTGCTTGTAAACCAGGCTCCCCATCAACTCGATTTGCTTCTTTGGTATATGGGCGAAATTGATGAGGTTTTCGGGTTATGGAAAAACCTGAACCACCCCTATATCGAAGTGGAAGATACTGCCGTGGCAATTGTGAAATTTAAAAACGGCGCCATCGGGAATATCATCGTCAGCAACTCACAGAAACCAGGGATTTACGGCAAAGTGCATGTTCATGGCGAAAACGGTGCATCGGTGGGCGTACAGACCGATGGCGGGCCAATGTTTATAGCCGGGATGCAGGGAATACTTGAACCTCCGGTTAACGATATCTGGACTGTTGCCGGGGAAGAAAATTTGCTGGAACAGTGGAAAGCTGAAGATTCGGAGCATTTCAACAGCATCGACCCGATGGTTTATTACATGGAACGCCAGATTGAAGATTTTCTGAATGCCCTGGAAAATAACTCCGAGCCGCTGGTTACCGGCGAAGACGGCAGAAGGACCGTGGAATTGTTTACCGCCATTTATCGCTCAACCCGCGACAACAAGCCGGTAAAATTTCCGCCACAGCCTGAAAATGGAAATGATATGGATGGACGTCTTTCATTATAAACAAAAAGCCGGTGAAAAATTCATCGGCTTTTTGTTCATTTAATGAAAAAGGCTTTGTTTTCACAAATCAGTTCCCAGGCATATTCCCACTTATTTGGCCCCTTATTTCGCCACCGGGAAAGGCAACAGTGTGAACGTTTACATAAGCATTGTCAGTCAGCATTGCGTCAATGAGCATTGATAAAGGCTGTCCGGCTAAAACGCCCCTTAAATCAGTTTGTTTGATAACACCTTCTGCCAGAATACCATTTGTAGTCCCTGGCAAAAGAACCGGTGGCGGAGCTGAAGGGTACAGCCATGCAACAACTCCACCGTTGCTGCCGGCAGGTGCCAAATGAATGTGTGCCATTCTAACATTTTCAAGATTGGCTACAATAAGTTTGTAGCTTAGTTCAGTTCCGTCCTTGCTAAGCTGGAAAATTGCCTGGCCCTGGGCCTTCGAATCGTTTGCAGGCACTTCCTGATCGCCCGATAGGTGTGCCCTGAAATTTAATACCTTTTGTCCGCTTTTTAAAAGCGCTTCATCCTGAAATTCTTCTTCCACAGGAGCAATACACGATGTTATTACAAGGAAGAAAGAGGTTACCAAAAGTAGCAGTGTTTTCTTCATGGTTTATAATTTTAATAGTTTACGAACCTCATAACATTTAAGTAGTTACAAAGGTTCAAATAAAAAGACAAAAAAGTATTTAATAATGATATTTTCACAATTGATTTCTCATTTTCGCAATAAAAAGGAGATAAATCGAATTAGCAGATCAAAACACGGAGTTGAAATGCTATATCTCTAAATTCTGAAAATCGAAAATTGAGGGTCTAAAATATATAACGTAGATTAAAACCGATTCAGCTAAACCCGGCTATTTCTGATATTAAATTAGTTGAATATCCGTTTAGATACCTATATCGCAAATTGATTCTCTCTGAATACCCCGGCCCTAAAGGGAGCAGAGACAATCCCTGTCTGCCAAACAGGCAGGAATTCGCTCCCTTTAGGGATGGGGTAAACGAATTCCTGCCCGATGCAGGCGGGGATATTCAGAAAAGAGATTCTTTATTTAGGTATAAATACGGATACTCGATTAAATTAGTTGAATTCGGTTTAAAACATTTTTTAACTTTGGCTATGCTCAAATCTATATATTTTGCACTTGTTTTTATCGCAATAGCTTATATTGCGATTGCCCAGGGACCCGATCCGGATTTTAACGATAAAATGGCGGAAAGGGAAAGCAAAAGCTACCAGCTTAAATCGGCCTTTAAGGAAAGCCGGAATTATTCGGATTATGATTTGGTTTATCAGCGAATGGAATGGGAGATTAATCCAAATATAAGATTCATCAAAGGAAATGTAACTTCGTACTTTAAAAGCCGGGTAGCCAATCTGACGGAAATCGAATTTGATTTGAATGGTGCATTGACGGTCGATTCTATTGTTCAGCATAAGCAGAAAATCGATTTTGTTCACAAAGAAAACAAACTCAGTTTCCGGTTAAACAATCCGTTAACTTTTTCTGCCCTCGATTCGGTACAGGTTTTTTACCAGGGTATGCCTGAGCCGGCAATGTCGGGATTTGGTTCGTTTACAAGGGGCGAACACAACGGAATTCCTGTTTTATGGACACTTTCGGAACCTTACGGGGCAATGGAATGGTGGCCCTGCAAGCAATCCCTTCAGGATAAAATCGATTCGATAGATGTTATAGTTACCACACCCGAAGTTTTTCGAACTGCCAGCAACGGGATTCTTGTTGATGATAAGGTAGATAACGGATTTAGGACAATGCACTGGAAACACCGGTACCCCATTGCAACCTATCTTGTGGCAATTGCAGTTACAAATTATGCCCGTTATTCAGATTGGTTTGAGTTGGGCGATGGGAGAAAAATTGAAATCCTGAACTATGTTTATCCTGAAAACCTGAAAAAAGCAATGGATGAAACACCGGTTACTGTTGAATTTATGCAGCTTTTTAACCAATTAATTGGCGAATACCCGTTTGCCAGCGAAAAATACGGGCATGCCCAGTTTGGCTGGGGAGGTGGAATGGAGCACCAAACCATGAGTTTCATGTTTAATTTTAATTACGAACTGGTGGCCCACGAGCTGGCACACCAGTGGTTTGGAAATTTCATTACGTGCGGTTCATGGCAGGATATCTGGCTGAACGAGGGATTTGCAACTTACCTCACCGGGCTTGTTTATGAAAATTTGCAGGACGGGTACTGGTGGCCCCGCTGGAAAAAGCTGAATGTCGACAGAATTGTAAGCCAACCCGGAGGGTCGGTTTTTGTTCGCGATACAACCAATGAAAGGCAGATTTTTAGCGGACGCTTATCCTATTCAAAAGGAGCGTATTTGTTGCACATGCTGAGATGGATTTTAGGCACGGACAATTTTTTTAAAGGGATGAGAAACTACTTCATCGACCCGGAAATAGCCAATGGTTTTGCCAGAACCAGCCAATTTGTAAAACACATGGAAATAGCAGGCGATACAAGCCTTACGGAGTTTTTTAACGACTGGTTTTACGGTGAAGGTTTCCCGGTTTATTCGGCAGATTATAAGCAGGTTGAAAATGGCGCCCTGAAAATTACACTTTCACAAACCTCATCCCATACTTCAGCCGGGTTTTTCGAAATGCCTGTTCCTGTGCGGGTGTACAACGCCGGTAAAACCGATTCGGCAGATTTTCGTTTACTTCATAATAAAAATAACCAGGAGTTTTTGGTGAAACCTAATTTTACAGTAGCTGAATTGAAAATTGATCCCGATCAATGGCTGGTGTCAAAAACCGGGCAAATAGTTGGTGTTCAGGTTAAACCGGTTTTAAACGAAAAACAGGTTTATCCAAATCCGTTTACTACCGCTTTTTCGGTAACGCTGCCACCAGGCCAGGAATTGATTTCGTTGCAGCTTTTTACACCCGATGGAAGGTGCGTAAAACACTTACAGGGGAATAATACGGATTTTAACTTACCCGGCTTGCCAAAAGGAATTTATATTTTACGATTACAAACTACGGGGGAAGTTTTCGTTCAAAATATTGTAAAGTTCTAGCAGGCACAAATTTTTGTTTTGGCCGACAGCCAAATCCAGTAACTAATCAATAATAATTATCAAATTGCAAAACCAAAGAAAATCTTGCATAACAAATTACGACAGGATTTAAACTATCCATATAAAAATCAGTAAGTTGTACAGATTTACGTAGTATTCGAAAAATAAGCCTGCCCCAGGATTACAAATCTAGCGCGTAGCTTTTCCAAAGTTCAAAACTTTGGAAAAGCTTGCCTCAGGTTTCTGAAAATAGGTAGTCTAAAGAATTCAACTTCTGGTTCACCGGGGTTAATTAAAAATCACCGGAACCTGGAATGTTGAACCAAGAACTAAAAACTTACCTTTACCAGTTAAACTTTATGGTTTGTTTCAAATCGGGGTGAAGGCTCAAAGGTACAGGGCTTATGCCGGCCACGCTTTCAATCAGTTTCTTTTCTTCACTTGAATAGTTCTTTTTCGGAAAATTGAACTCTACCACAACTTCGGCAACCCGCCTCGGGTCGGAAGCCATAATTTTTGTGACTTCTATTTCGGTGCCTTTAATATCGATGCCGTTATCGCGGGCTTTTATTCCCATAATGGTCATAATACAGTTTCCCAAAGCTGTGGCCAGCAAATCGGTAGGCGAAAATGCCTCGCCTTTCCCCTGGTTATCGGTGGGCGCATCGGTTATAATTTTATTCCCCGATTGCAAATGTTCGTTCTCGGTGCGTAAATCGCCCAGGTAAATTGTTTTAACTGTTGCCATTTTATTCTGTTTTTATTTTTCTTTTTTTCAAATCTAATTACAATTTGCCTTATAAAAAAGATCCTTCTATTTTTAGCAAAAATTGAAAGAAAATGAATTATCCTGAAAAACGGATTGTCGATTTTATAAACGAACACCATGTTTTAACATTGGCAACAAGTACGGAAAATAATCCGTGGTGTGCCAATTGTTTTTATGTTTATCTCGAAGAGGAGAACTGTTTTGTTTTTACTTCGGATAACGAAACAAAACATGTGCAGGATGTTATTACCAATTCAAAAGTTGCCGGAAGCGTGGTTTTGGAAACAAACACAGTTGGGAAAATTCGTGGAATACAGTTCCGCGGGATTATGGAAATTCCCGGGGATAAATTGGCGTCAAAAGCAAAATTTACCTACCTGAAGCGGTTTCCGTTTGCGATACTTATGAAAACTTCGCTTTGGGTGGTAAAGTTAAACTATATTAAAATGACTGACAACCGGCTCGGATTTGGGAAAAAACTGATTTGGGAAAAATAAACCGGGCGCTCTTTGGCCAATGGGCCGGCCTTGTTTTTTATTATCTTTCGACGTAAAATAATTAGTATCCAAACCAATGAAAACCAGTTCGCGCCGCGAATTTATCGCAAAAAGTTCTGCAGCAATAGCCGGAGTATCTGCAGGGTTAAATGTTTTTGGAAATGAAAATACATTTCAAACAGTGGCGGCAGTAAAAAATGTAATTCGCCCGGTTCATGTTTTTACCAAGTGCCTTCAGTTTCTCGATTTTGATAAAATGGCCGGGGTTGTTGCCCGGCAAGGTTTCGATGGCGCAGATTTAACGGTGCGCGAAGGTGGCCAGGTTTTGCCCGGAAACGTGGATGCCGATTTGCCAAAAGCAATAAAAGCGCTGAAAAAAGAGGGTGTCGGTTCAAATATGATAGTCACCAATATTAATGATGCCGATGATAAATTTACCCGTCCGATATTAAAAACCATGGCCGATTTGGGAATAAAATATTACCGGATGGGTTATATTAATTATGATTCGAAAAAAACGATGCCCCAAAATCTTGATGAAATAAAACGCACGTTTAAAAAGCTCGAACAACTCAACCGCGAGTACGGTGTTTCGGGCAATTACCAGAACCATTCGGGAACAAGGGTTGGCGGGCCGGTGTGGGATTTATACCATTGTTTAAAGGATTGCGACCCAAAATACATTGGCGTACAGTACGATATTCGTCATGCGGTTGTTGAAGGAGGCATTTCGTGGCCGCTTGGATTGAAATTACTTGGTCCCTGGATTCAAACTACCGGCATCAAGGATTTTATATGGCAGAAAAACGAGAAAGGCAAATGGGAACTTTTGAATGTACCCTTGGGTGAAGGAATGGTTGATTTTGATAAATACTTCGAAATGTACTCGGCCATGAATATACAGGCGCCTGTTTCGATACATTACGAATATGATTTGGGTGGGGCTGAACATGGGAATAAAGAAACAACCATGAGCCTTGAAAAAATTGAGGCCTGTTTAAAGGCGGATCTCGTGTTCCTGAAAAATCAATTTAATAAATACGGTTTGTAAACAAAACCGAAATCCTTTACCGTTGGCGGTATTTCAGAATACGGCAAGAAGCAAATCGATATCTTTTGCCGGTATATTAAAAAGGTAGCCAACCTCGTGATTGGTAAGAATCCCATGGTAAATGTATACTCCTTTCCGGAAACCCTTTGAAGTTTTTATATAATTGTTTACGCCTCCGTCGTCGCTAATCGAGAGCAATACAGGTATCAGTATATTACTCATCGAAATTGATGCTGTACGCGCCACAAGGGCCGGGGAGTTGGGCACGCAGTAATGAACTACCCCGTGTTTTACATAGGTTGGATTATTAAAATTCGTACATTCAGTTGTTTCGAAACAACCGCCCTGGCTTACGTTTAAATCAATAATAACCGAACCTTCTTTCATTTGTTTAATAAGTTCTTCTGAAACTTTAAATTTAAGGACCGAGTTAAACGACATGGCGCCGATAACCACATCAGCCGAAACCAGCGCTTTTTTAAGCACTTTGGGGTAAAACACGGAGGTAAAAATCCGGCGTCCCAGTTTTTCTTCCAACCTGCTTAATTCATAAACCGAAGTATCGAAAACCTTTACAAAAATTCCCAGCCCAATTGCTGCCCGGGCAGCATATTCGGCAGCGGTGCTGGTGCCGATAATAACCAGTTCGGCCGGGGTGACCCCGGTAACCTCGCCAAAAAGAACCCCCTTGCCATTGCGCGATTTGCTTAAATATTCGCTGGCTAAGGTGATAGAAGTTACCCCGGCAATCTGGCTCATCTGATGAACAAAGGGCATAAAACCATCTTCGTTTTCGAGGTATTCAAATGCAATGGCAGTAACCTTTTTTTGCATCATTTTCTGAATGGTTTCTGTACAATGTGCATAGGGCTGCAAACTCGAAATTATTACCTGGTTTCCGCGGAGCATATCAATTTCTTCGCTGCTAAAAGGTGCAATGCGCAATATTATGTCGCACTGAAATATTTCAGCGCTGTTTTCAATAATTCTTGCACCCATTTCGCTGTAGGTTTTATCGGAATAACTTGCCGATTTGCCAGCGTTTGTTTCAATCAGGATTTCGTGCCCGTACGAAACAAGCAAATCAACAGCCTGTGGTGTAAGCGGCACACGGTATTCAACTTTGGAAAAATCAGAGGGGATTCCGATTTTTATTTTCTGCCCCCTTTTTTTAATTTCAAGCATCTCCTCCTGGGGCATGAGCATGGTTTTGGAAATCAGGTGATTCTCCTTCGATTTTTCTTCTTTCATTTTGTCCGATTGAAATGGTATTGGTTTATATCGTTTAAAACGGTTAGCAAGTTACATTCAAATGCCGGATTTTCAAAATACGGCAAACAGCGCCTGTATTGTTTCTGCCTTAGGTTTAGCCTGCCTGCAAACGACAGGTTTATACAATTCCGGCCCTAATAACACGGGCCCCGTCTTCTGCCACTTCAATATTCACTCTTACAATGTTTTCAGGAAGCAGGTGTTCGACCAATTCAGGCCATTCAATTAAACAGTAATTGCCGCTGAAAAAATAATCTTCGTAACCCAAATCAAATACTTCCTCAATATCCTTAATCCGGTAAAAATCGAAATGAAAAATTGAGTCCTGATGCCCCGATTTGTATTCGTTAATTAAAGCAAATGTTGGGCTGGTGACATTGTCGGGCGACCCCAGCGCTTTACAAACCGATTGGATAAAAGTTGTTTTTCCGGCCCCCATTTTGCCATAAAACGCAAAAATACGATAGCCGGAAAATTGATTGATTAATTTCGCAGCCAATGTAATTAGCTCGGACTTCTGGTTTGCTTTTTCGGAAAACATGAGTTGTTTTTTATGCAATAATACAAAATGACAACCATTCAATTAAGTAAGAAGATGGTTTGTAAAATAAATAAATCGTGAAATGGCTGATTTTTATACCTCTTTCTTTCGTTAAAAAGTATTATTTTTGAGCAAGTCTTTTAAAATTTTTTTGACATGAATATTCCAGAAGGATTAAAATATACGCAAGATCACGAGTGGGTTCGCGTAGAGGGCGATTTAGTCGTAATCGGGATAACCGATTTTGCCCAGGGCGAACTGGGAGATGTTGTTTTTGTTGAAATAGAGACCGAAGGCGAACATCTGGGGAGAGGTGACACTTTTGGGACTGTTGAAGCTGTAAAAACCGTATCAGATTTGTTTATGCCTGTTGGCGGACAGGTAAAAGAGGTGAACCCGGCGCTTGCCGACACACCCGAGCTGGTAAACAAAGACCCTTACAACGAGGGCTGGATGATAAAAGCCATTGTTGCCGATCCATCCGAACTTGAAGAATTGATGCCAGCAGAGGATTACAAAAAAATGATTGAAGCACAATAGGCGATTTTATATACAGGAATGGCCCCGCCAGCGGCGGGGCCATTCTTTTTTATTATAACTGATTGGTTGATGGTTGCAGTTCCGGAAGCCTGACTTTTATTCGATTGTAACAACAAGGTTTTTTAATCCTTCAGAATTTCTCCAATTACTTTTCCCCAAATATCGTAACCCTTTTTATTCATGTGAAGGCCATCTTCAATAAAAATATCCTTGAAAACATTCCCTTTTTTGTCGAGCATAGGCGACCAAACATCGGCATATTGAACGTTTTCCTGCCTGTTGCAATAGTTTTTCAGTTTTTTATTAAACCTGATGTATTCATTTTTAAGATGGACCCTGGCAATACTGGGTTTTGGCGAAATGAAAATAATTTTTGTACCGGGTAAATCACATTTTATTTTCGCTGTTAGCTCCTTAACTTCATTAATAATAGTGCGTGTTTTTTTGTTACTGGCAATGTCATTATCACCTTCGTAAATCAACAATATTTCAGGCTTTGGTTTTAAGATCAATTCCCCGTAGAAATATAACAGGTCGCTAAAATGCGATCCCCCAAAACCGTTATTAATCACATGGTAACCCGGAAAATAATCCTGAATGTCATTCCACATCCTGATACTCGAGCTACCGGCAAAAACCGCCAGTTTTTTATCCCCGGCTTTTATCTCCCTTTGAGCCAGTTCATCAACTTGTTGTTTAAAACGGTTAGGGTCCTGCGCATTTGAAATAAGTGCGGCATGAGTAAGAATAACTAAAGAGAGGAAAAGGTTTTTGAGCAGATTCATTTTTGGTTTGTTTTATATGTACGCAATTCAATTTCAGCCAACCTGGGTAAGTTGCTGGCAGGCTTGTGGAGATAAAAATGTGCTGTTGACGACCAGTCGTCGGAGCGGTAAAAATTGGTCCATCCCGACATAAGTTTTGGGTTTTTCAAATCAACCGGCGGTACGGAATCCATCAATCCCATAAATACCTGTCCTTCCTGGATGCTAACCGGGATAAGTTTTATTCCTTTATCCAGCATTTCAATAACCTTGTCTTTCATATTGCCTCCCATGGCTTGTATGGTAACGCGTAAATCATTTCTGAACATGATGGGGTCCGGAATGTGATAGCGGTAAAAAGTCCAGTGGTCTTTTTCGGTATCGGCTACGAGGCAACCTGTGTACCGGTTAATAAATTTGCCCTGTCCCCAGGCAGTTCCGATATAATCTTCCGTGCCTGTGCCGACCAGCGTTGGCAGTTCGCCATCGCCGTCGAGATACATTTTTACCTCGCCTTCGCCCCACCATGATTTCTGATAGCCGGGATTACCGATTACCCCAAAATTAACACCCAAAAACCTGCCTTTTCCTTCTGTTTTTGGCAAAATGGTATAATCAATTCCGGGTGTAGTGGCTGTATCGCGGTTCCAAAAGCTGTGGAAATAAAGGTTGTCGTTGTTCCATTCCTTTAATTTTACAAAATTGATATCATAAAACAGCATATTCAAATCAATGTCGTTTTCGTTGGTAATCTGCACTTTAGCCCCTGTTTTAAACGGCATAGGGATAAAGCAGTTAAACGAACGGCCTTCGGGATTGGCAAACAATTCGTTTTCGTGGGGGACCATCAGGCCAAGCCCGTTCCCGAAAAAATCGCCAAAGGGCACCGAAACTGCCGGTTTATCGTTCCCATCCCAGAACATTTCGATTTTCAGCGAGCGCAGCATTTTTGGCGAACGATCCTGGATGGTAAACCACATACGGGTAATTATCCCTGAACCCTGAACATCGAGTAAAACCTTGGTTTCCCCGGCTTTTAGGTAATCGTAGGGGTGTCCCTTTGCGCCCTGGTTTTCGGTTCCCCCCATCCCTTTTTCAGATGTCGGATTCTCGAAACTGTTCCAACGGGGTTCCAAATCGTGGTATTGAAAAAGCGGAGCGCTTAATACGTTTTCGGTAGTTTTGGGCTGATTGGTCTGGCAAGAGATGGCCAGCATTACAAAAGCAATTGCTATAAATTGAAGTAGTTTTTTTGGTTTCATAGGTTGATATTTAGTTTCAGGTTTAAATATAGTTTTTTATTCAGTTAATCTGTTCTGTTTCGAAGGACTGATTTTCCAAAAAACAAAAAAGGAAATTTAATTTTGATATTAAACCAGAATGTAAATTCAACACAAGGCAAATTTCTGATGCCTGTGTTTTCCTGTTTTCTAATTCAGTTTTCTTAGGTTGATGATTGGAAATGCCCATACCGGTTATTCCTTTCATTCGATTGTTTTTTCCCGGTCTTTCAGCTCTTCAAAAAAGCTGAGAATCGTTGCCCGGTGCGGAAAATAGAAGTAGTTAAAACTGAAATATTCTATTTCGCTGTTATTCAGCTCTATCCTTATTTTCTGTGGTCCCCTTTCAACTTTCCTGATTTCTGAAAGCCTTATATTAATGGGTTCATTTGTATTTGGCAAATGGTAACTTATTTGATTTTTGTCCCATGAAACAAAGTATTTATTGCTTTCGATGTTTTTTCGCGAAATGTATATCCCAAATGCTCCCTGCAATGCCAGAAATACAAAAACCGTGGTCTGCAGATTGAAAAACCGGTAATCAAAGGCGAGCTCAGAAATCAACCCTGTCAATCCTGCGCAAGTCATTACAACACAAAACACAAGGTAAAACTTCATATATTTTGCATTGGTCTTATAAACCTGAAACCGGGTCGATTCCATAATTTTCATAACCTTGGTGTCCAACCGTTTTCTTCAATCTGAATTCAGATTGGAAAGAATATATTCCCTGATAGTCTGGTTAAAATCACGGACGTTTTTAAACAAAGGCAAAATATCTTCCTTTGAGAAAGAATGGAAATCGTCATAATCACTTTCCTGGCGTTTGCCCATTAAATCAGTATATAATGAACTTAGGTTTCTGTCAAAAATTTCAGTTTTAATGTATTTTCTGAAAAACTCGGTTCTAACTCCGTTGTGGGTCGATGCCGGGATATCATCTTTTGCCAGTAAAGCAATTACAGTATAAAAACAACTGTAATACAACCGGTTTGCAGCGCCATCCCAGAATCCATTGTCTGCCAAAGATTTAGCCTCGTTAAACGTAGTTTCTGATTTTTCAAGCCTGTAACGAATGATATCATTTTTCAGCCAGGTCATACTTCAACGCCTTCATTGGTTATGTTTTTGTACAGTTGGGTCAATTTGTAATCCTTCCATTGGTTTTGGGAATAAATAAGTGTACTGATTACTTCTTCGGCATCCAGTTCAGTATCGATTAAACTCGTCCGGATTTGTTTTTTTAATTTTTCATCGATCTGGAAAGAGGTGAGAATAAGAAAATCCCAATCCGATCCGGTATTAAAGTTCCCGCGTGCCCTTGAACCAAAAAGGATGATCCTGGCCCGGGGATCGTGTTTTTTTATGGTTTCTTTTACTTTAAATATGATTTCCTGATGAGTCATAAATACAAATTTAAAAATCTAATCTGAAATATTTAGTAAGTTCTGTTTACAAAACCTACCAATTTCCGTGATGTTGAAAGAGTTGAAATAAAATTGGGGTTTCAATCGGTTTATTTCTCCTTTAAATCCCTGTAACCAATCAGTTTTATCCCTTTTTCGCGAATCACCTGTTTTACTTTTTCGCTGGTAAAGACGCGGGTTACCCATTCGCGGTCGAGGCCTACATTCTCATAACCAACATGGCCAACCGTTTTCATTTCTTCCGAATCTTTGGCAGGGTGCTCGACAAAAAGGTATTCACCGGGGGTAAGTTTTTGAAGGTTTTCGCAAAACTGCCCAATCCGTTCTTCGGGCCTGGCGCTACGCCCCCAACCCTGAAAGTACTTTAGGTTACTTGTTTCGGTAACCAGGTTATATTCTTTGGCCAGCTTTTCAACCAGTTCTTTAAGTTTGGGATCGAGGCCTGTGAAACCCATGTGGTTGCTAAGGTGAGAAATATGTGGCAGATACCTGAGCGACAGTTCAATCTGGGCGCGCAGTTCCTGCTCCACTTCTTCAATTTTCCATGCCGATTCCTGTATAGAGTTGTTTGGAGGGAAGTTTGGATTTTTCCAGACCATCGGGAAGAAATAACCGTCTTTGTCAACCAGGCTTGGGCAGTGGGTGAGCGGGCGCCATTTAACGCTGCTCCATTCGCTGGTTAAAACCAGATGGATGCCAACATCGTATCCGGGATTTTCGGCCAACATTTTTACAGCTTCGGGAAACCAGGCACAGGGCGCCATTAGCTCAACCGAGCGTGCAATCCCGTTTTGGTATGCTTCGATACAAGCCACATTGGCCAAATGAAACGAACCAATATCATCGGCACGTACCAATAGTTTTATTTCATTCTGCGCAATAATTCTGGTTGCAAAAAATAACATAATGAGGAAAAGTAAGGTAATTTTCATTGTTGATATCTATTTTTTGAGTCTTTGCCGTATTGAGGGATAAAATCTCGAAAAAAAACACAAATACCCTCAATATCAGGCGTACCACTCGCGGGTTCTGCCCTGCAGTTTTTCCAGCACGTCAATTGTAATGTTCACATCGTTTACAATCTGGAAATCGAACATGCCCACGCAAATAAAATCGGCGCCATTCCGGAAGGCCCAGTTAAAACCATCTTCAGGTTTTATTGCGCCGGCAGCCAACACTTTAAAACCCATAACGGGCACTTTGGCGCGTTGCACAAATTCAACTGTCATGTCGGGGAAGAGGCAGAAACAATTATCGTGGAAGCGGTTGTGGTCGAGGTGCCTTTTCCCGTCAACTTCAAACGGGAACCTGTTTTCGCGCGGGTGGGCCGACCAGTATTGATCGTGGTGCATGGTTTTCATGTAGTAGTCGGGGACAATACCCTGCTCTTCACACGCAATCAGCGCGTGTATTGTGTGCGCTCCCAATCCGGCAACAATATTGTTGCTTCTTATTTTTTCGAGCATTTTATCGATAACATCCAGCCTGTTGTCGCGGACCAGCCAATCGCACCAATTGCCCTGTATCTGAATAATATCCATTCCGGCGTCCACGGCTTTGTTGATATTTACAAAGTAGTCGTTCTTTTCCATTTCGGGGGCTACCTGAACAATGACTTTGATGTTGCTTCCCGCCAGTTTACGGTATTTATTCATTGTGTCAATGGTAGGGAAGCCGATATTTATGGTGTCGATACCTGCTTTTTCGGCAAGCATCAGGGTTTCGAAAATCTTTTTTTCGGTATTGTAGGCACGAAACAGAGAAGGGACATATATGAGATCGCGGGAGTGCGCCCATCCTCCAATCAGATTTCCGCCAAGAATTAAACGGCTCATTTCGTGTTTCCCGATTTTCCCTTTCGGGAGAACACCCTTAAGATCTTTCAGCCCGGCACCGCCAACCTGGATTGTGGCCCCCGATAAGGTATCAACACCATACTGGCTTGCTTCGCGAAAAGCCCCGAATCCAATGATTCCGAGGGCTGGAATCGTAGCCATATTTTTAAGGGCTTCGCGCCTTGAACTAACCGCAACCTGTTCTACTGCAGGATTTGTTTCTGCAGATTTAATTTTGGTTTTAGACTGTAAAAGTGCATAAATTCCGTATCCTTTCTCTTTAATCAGAAAAATAACCAGCAGGGCAAGAGCTTCGATTAAATTTTTATTGACGATATACAAATTGCCCTCGGAGCTGCCAAACAGATCGCCACCAAAAGGCGGATAGGCGAAATAATAAAGCATTAACAGCAGAATTCCTGAAACTGAAGAAATACGGATTGCAAGGCCCAGGAACAATCCCAGCCCTATCAGTACCAATCCTGCCATGTTTAACGGATCGATTACATTCATCAGTACTTCAGAATCTGCCATCCAATGGTATAATCCGGCAAAAGGACCAGTTGCATTGGCAAGGTAGCCGGCAGCGCTCCAGTTACCAACTATCATTTTTGAAAGCCCTTCGTATAAAAAATGCCAGCCAATGGCAACTCTGAAAAGGGTGATAAATATTTTCTGCCAGTCCCGGTTTTTCATGGGTATATCAAATTTAGTTTTGTTGTAAGCAAAAATATCAATTTCCGGAATAAAAGAAATTTCTCACTATCTGAAAATCAGACAGTGAGGTAATTTAGAATATTTATTGATAATTAACTATTAACGATTTGGATGATTTTAAGATAGTCTCAGAATTACACGGATTGGCCAACATTGCTTTTGGATAACAAAGGCAATTAATTTAAAACCTACAATTTAATTTCTGGAAGCTGGCGCTGCTATTTTATATTCAAAGCCTTATGGTAATGAGCTAGAGGGCAGGTTAATTAAATGATGTGGAGTTTTTTCCCCACGTTTATAAATGCACCGACAGCCTTGTCGATTTGTTCTGTTGTATGTGATGCCGAAAGCTGAACCCGGATCCGGGCCTTTCCTTTGGGAACAACCGGGTACACAAACCCGATAACATAAACGCCTTCTTTGAGCAATTCATCGGCAAACTTAACGGCCAGCGGCGCATCGTAAATCATTACCGGGACAATGGCGGTATTGCCTTTAACAAGGTCGAAACCGGCAGCTTCCATTTTGCTCCTGAAACGTTGGGCATTTGCCATGGTTTTTGCCGGCAGATCGGCTGATCCGGAAAGCATGTCGATAACTTTCAGGGTTGCCCCGACTGTAGCCGGTGCCAGCGTATTTGAAAACAGGTAGGGGCGCGAACGCTGGCGGAGCATTTCGATAATTTCCTTACGTCCCGAAGTGCAGCCCCCGTTACCGCCACCCATAGCTTTTCCGAAAGTAGTGGTGATGATGTCGATTTTTCCCAGTAATCCAAAATGCTCTGCTGTTCCGCGACCGGTTTTTCCGATGTAACCCGTTGCATGCGAATCGTCGACCAATAGAAGCGCATCGTATTTTTCGGCAAGGGCAACAATATCAGGGAGTTTGGCAATATCGCCGTCCATAGAAAAAACGCCGTCGGTAACAATCAGTCTGTATTTTAAATTCTGAGAATCTTTCAGACACTTTTCCAGTTCTTCCATGTTGGAATGTTTGTACCGGAAACGCTGTGCTTTGCAAAGCCGAACACCGTCGATAATGGAGGCGTGGTTTAATTCGTCGGAAATAATGGCCGAGTCTTCCCCCAGCAAAGGTTCAAAAACACCGCCGTTGGCATCGAAACAGGCGCAGTACAAAATAGTGTCTTCTGTTCCCAGGAATTCCGAAACTTTTATTTCCAGATCTTTATGAATTTGCTGTGTCCCGCAAATAAAACGCACCGACGAAAGCCCGAAACCCCAGTCGTTCATTATATCCTGCGCGGCTTTAACCACTTCAGGGTGGTTGGCCAGGCCAAGGTAATTGTTGGCGCAAAAATTGAGCACTTCTTTACCTTCACCTACCTTAATCTGCGAACTCTGAGATGAGGTTATAATCCGTTCGGTTTTATATAAACCCTGTTGTTTCAACTCTTCGAGGGTGTTTTGAAGGTCTTGCTTTATTTTTCCGTACATGTTGACTGAATTTAAAATTGTTTTCAGATTCACAAAATAAGAAAAATCCTCATGAAATTTTGGTGATAAAAAGCAGTCTTATGAACGACACCCATTAATAATATATTTTCTTAATTTTACAGTAAATACACAAAATATGAAATTGACGTTGGTTATTAAAAAAGGGAAAAGCGGATATTTGGTTGGTCAGTTAAAAGAATTACCGGCCGTTTTCACTCAGGGGAAAAACAATGAAGAACTTCGTGAAAATATAGTAGAAGCACTTGAGATGTACTTTGAAGATTTAAGGGAACAATATTCTCTTAAAGGAGAAATGATTTTGGAAGAAGAAATTGTTATTGCTTAACCTATAAGATGAAAAGGGCCAAATTTATTAAATATCTGAATCAGCATAATTGTGGTTTTATCAAACATGGCAGCAAACACGATAAGTACAAAAATCATTTAAACGGCAAAAGAACCGTAATTCCCCGACATCCTGAAATTGATGATTATCTGTGCGAGTTAATTTGTAAACAACTTGAAATACCTAAACCAGATTTTAAGTAAGAAATAGTTTTTTTGCATCATTTACACTTTCAACCCTTCACACATTTTTCTTCTATCTTTGCATGAAATTAAAATGAAATAGAAAATGACTGACAGAAAAGTCCGGGTACGTTTTGCCCCGAGCCCAACCGGGCCGCTGCATATGGGCGGTGTGAGGACTGCATTATTTAATTACCTGTTTGCAAAAAAACACGGCGGCGATTTTCTGCTGCGTATTGAAGATACTGACCAGAACCGGTTTGTGCCGGGAGCTGAGGAATATATTATTGAAAGCCTTAACTGGTGTGGATTACAGTTTAACGAAGGGCCCGGGATTGGGGGTAATTATGGCCCTTACCGCCAGAGCGAACGAAAATCGCTGTATAAAAAATATGCCGATCAACTGCTCGAATCAGGCTGGGCATATTATGCTTTCGATACGCCGGAAGAGCTGGAAGCGATACGGCTTGAAGCTGAAAAGGACGGCGAAGTTTTTTCATACGGAATTCAAACGCGTGGAAAGCTTTGCAATTCACTGACACTCGAAAAAAATGAGGTTGAAAAAAGAGTGGCAACAGGTGAAAATTTTGTGGTCAGGTTTAAAATGCCTGAAAACACCAATGTAACCGAAAACGATATTATCCGGGGCGAAGTAACTTTTTACACCAACGCGCTCGACGACAAAGTGGTTTTTAAAGCCAACGGGATGCCTACCTACCATCTGGCAAATGTGGTCGACGATTATTTAATGGAAATTTCGCATGTTATCCGCGGCGAAGAATGGTTGTCGTCGATGCCGCTGCATGTGCTTTTGTATAAAGCGCTGGGCTGGGAAAATACAAAACCGCGGTTTGCACATTTACCGCTGATTTTAAAACCCGTTGGCAAAGGAAAACTCAGTAAGCGCGACGGCGATAAAATGGGATTCCCGGTTTTTCCGCTGAAATGGGAAGACAAGGAAACCGGGGAAACTTTTCACGGGTACCGCGAAGACGGATATTTCCCCGAAGCGTTTATCAATTTGCTGGCATTGCTCGGTTGGAACCCGGGAACCGAACAGGAAATTTTTTCAAAAGAAGAACTTGCCGGAATTTTCAGTCTCGAAAGGGTGGTTAAATCGGGTTCGCGGTTTGATCCTGAAAAGGCAAAATGGTTCAACAAGCATTATTTCCAGCAAAAAACAGATGCAGAACTGACGGAGCTTTTCAAACCGGTCTTAAAGGAAAAACAGGTAACCGCATCTGACGGGAAAGTATTGAAAGTAGTTTCAGAGGTGAAAGAGCGTTGCCAGTTTGTAGCAGAACTTTGGGAGCAAGGCAGTTTCTTTTTTTTGGTACCCGAAAGCTATGATGAAAAAACGGTTCAAAAACGCTGGTTGCCCGAAACGCCCGGCCAGTTAACTGCTATTTGCGGGGTGTTTGATTCGGCCGGAAACTGGGAACAACCTTTGATCAAGGAGGCTTTTTCGAATTTCATGAACGAAAAGGGATGGAATTTCGGAGCAGTTATGAACCCGCTCAGGCTTTGCCTGGTAGGTGGAAACGTAGGGCCCGATTTATTTAAAATCTGCGAAATTTTAGGGAAAGAGGAAACTGTTTCAAGGATAAAAACGGCAATAAAAAAATTGGCTGAATTTTAATTGTCTGATTCAGAATTGCCTGGATTGCATGATTGTCAGCATGTTAACTTAATATTGTTCATCCGTTCATCGTAATTTGGGAGTTTCGCTAATTAACCAGGATATTAGATATCAACACATTAAGTTGATAAAAGGATAAATAAAAACCCCGAAAGTACCGTCAAAACGAGTAAATTCGGGGTAATTCTTTTTTTCAACTATGGCTAAAGTAATCAATTTCGGGGAAAATATATCAAGGATCAACCTGTTTTCTCCACACCACGACAAAGAGCTTTACT
>JBBINB010000012.1:0-66739 GCA_037444065.1 Draconibacterium sp. | reverse complement strand
TTTTCAAATTCTTTCAGACAAGAACAGATGAAGAAATGATAGAATTGATGTTTTTCAGGCACTTACGAAGACAAAACGATATTAACCGATATTATAAAGAAGAATTTATAAATGTGTCAAAGTAGAATTACCATCCTTGTTTTTAAGATATACAATATAACCCTCTAAAATTTTCTGATTATTTAGCTTTGTTATTAAATCTTTTCTGTCTTTTGCTTTTTGAAAGAATTCTATAATGTTTCTGCCAATTAGTTCTTTAGGCTTTTCATATCCCAAAATCAGGGCAAATGCTTTGTTGCAGGTTAATATTTTGCCGTTTTGTGTTGCTATATAATTACCAGTGAGGCTATTATCGAAAATTTCTTTAAAAGATAAACCTTTTAAGATTGATGTTTTAAATGAAAAATCAATAAAATTCATATCTGTTTTTATTTTATTGTCGTTTAGTTAGTAAAAATAGCTAAAAGGCTTTATTTTATTGGCAATTTGGATAAAATAATTCTTTGAAGAGTTTGTAGTTTGCGACAAGATGGTTATTTTGTAGTAGTATAAAGTATTTTCACAGACAGAAAGTTGACATTCAGGAATTTAATTGTCCTTATCACCATCGACAGTAAACTCAAAGCATGGTCATCCGGAGAACGCGGTTTGCAGGTGGGCCATCTCGACAAAGAGGTAACCGGCGGTTTGCTGTTGTTGGACAGGGGCTATCCCTGTTTTTGGCTGCTGTTTTTGTTAAAGGCACGGGGCATCGAATTTTATGTCAGGCTGAAAGACGATTGGTGGCTGGAGGTAAAAAAGCTTCAGGGAAAGCGGTGAAACAGAGCGGGTCGTATCTTTTTCGCTACCCAAAAAAGACCGTAAGAAGCTTGGCGGGTATCCACAGGTGCAAAACGCTGTGATTATTTGCCGGGTGATAAAAGCTGAACTTGAAAATGGTGAAACCGAAATACTTTGTACTTCGCTGACTGATACGGAAAAATACAATAATAAAGATTTCAAGGAATTTTATTATTACAGACGGAACGGGGAAGGAGCCTGCAAGTTATTGAAGAGCGGGGTTGAATCGGAAAATTTTTCAGGAAAAACAGCCGGGGCGGTCAGGCATGATTTCTTTGCCAAGGTATTTTTAATGACACTTTGTGCGGCTTATGCACATCCGATCGAAGAAAAGGTAATTGCAAAGTATATCGGTTATGGAATATTATTAACTAAAGACTTTGGGGTGTATATTATTAAATATGAACCTTACGGATGATGTTTAGTTTAAATTGCCTTTTCAAACTCGTTCAAAATATTTTTGAGCATTTCAACTTCCAAACGGCCTGAGTAAATACGGACAATGTCAGTTATTTGATTATCAAGTATAATCGCCCCTCGCGCCGCATCGAACATTGGAAAATCGGGGTTGTTTCTGATATTGGCAATTACCTGTGAGTAATTTTCCTGGCTAATAAGTTTCGAAAGTGCAACATAAGCGGTTTTTTCCTGCAGATGGTCGATATAAATGTTTCTGTCAAGTTTTTCCAGGCTAAAACATTTGTTTGCCCTAATGTTGGCCTCGTTGCCCAGGCTAACCTTTTTCGCAAATTCAACTCCCTGTTCTTCAAAACATTCCTGAAGTTTATGGATCATTTTGTAATCGGGGAAGTTTTTTATTCTGATGGCAGGATATTGGCCGCTTGCAAACTCAAGCACCGAAACCGCAATATTTAATTCCTGCATACAGGATAAATTTATGAGTTTGGCAAAACGGAGCGCTTCCTGGAGAGAATAATATGGGACAGTGAAAAAAAACAGTGAATTTGGTTTTGTGGGCATGTTAAAAGGTGCAACGCCGTAATAATCTGAATAAGGTTTGTTTGCTTCGGCAACAACCGTATTTTTTGCAATGTGGGCGGTGATGGGCACAATAGATTCTACCTTTATTATTGAACCGCAAACCTGGATGAGTTTTTTCGTTTTCATGGCAATATTTATTAGAGCTTTTGACTAACTAACGAATCGGTTTTAATTGGTTATACTTTCATTTAACGCCTTGGTTACTGTTAATATGAATTAAATTTTATGTTATAGGAGCATTTCTTTTGCCGGTTATGACGAACAAAAGTTATTTATCCGGCCACTTGTTTGCTTCATAATTTATAATGAATATAAATTTTTGTATTGTCGTTTTTTAGTTCCAATTGTTTAATATTACAGTTTCGATTTAAAAGCCAGTTGAACAGTAAAATATTAATTTATTAAACCATCATTCAATGAAAAAGCAATTTGTTATTTCTGTTTTTGTATTATCAGGCATCTCGGTTTTTGCCCAAACCGAAACCGTGATAGGGTTACAGGCAATAACCGCCGATGTTGTTAAGGGGCAGCTCAGATTTCTGGCCTCAGACTGGACTGAAGGCCGCGCAGTTGGCACAAAAGGCGAATACCTTGCTGCCGATTATATTGCTTCAATGTTTGAATTTTATGGCCTGAAACCCTTTGGGGATATTGCGGTTAGCTCCCCTTCGAGAAGCGAAATGATGGCAGGGGTAAGGCCAAAAAGCGGGAAAACGTATTTTCAAAATATAAGTTTCATACAGTACGAACCTGGCGCTGAACAATCCCTTTCGGTTATTTCAACCGGGATTAACAGCGAAAGCGCCATTAATTTTGGATTTAAAACCGATTTTTATGTGCGTACCGGAGCAGTAGGCCAAACGGCAAAAGCGCCTTTGGTATTTGTTGGCTACGGATATCAGAATATTGAAAAAGGGTACGACGACCTTCAAAAGTTAAACCTGAAAGGTAAAATTGCCGTTGTACTTGCTGGTTTTCCCGGTCACAAAGATACTGAATCGGCTGCCTATAAAAGATTCGCACCCGAAGGCAGACGGGCCATGTTTATGATTGAGCGGAATAAAATCAGCAGCCTCGAAAAAGCAGGGGCGGTTGCAATAATTCAAATAAACCCCGAGAGCGACCCGGTGATCTCGTGGGCGCAAAACCAGATTTACCAGGCAAGGGGCAATCACTATGAAGCCGATGAACCACATGATTCGTATTACAACACTTCGCTTGCAATGCCAACAGATACTTTATCGTCGAATATGCCGGTTTTCACCGTAACCAAACGTCTTGCAAATGAAATAATTTCGGGAACAGGCATAAATTTTAGCGACTTTGAAAAAACTGCTGCTGAAAAAATGATTCCCGGGTCAAAAGAACTTCCTGGTAAAATGGTGGCCTTTAATACAACTGTTAAATCAGGGATTATTAAGGCGCGAAATGTAGTTGGGTATATTGAAGGGGTGAAAAAGGATGAATTTATTGTTGTTGGCGGACATTACGATCACATTGGGAAATGGAATGGATTTATTTGGAATGGGGCCGACGACAATGCTTCAGGCACAGTTGGGGTAATGACAATTGCAAAAGCTTGCATGGCAACCGGCAAAAAACCCGAAAAATCTATCATTTTTGCAGCCTGGACGGGTGAGGAAAAAGGACTCTACGGTTCGAAATTTTTTGTCCGGCAAGCCCAAAAAGAAAAATTAAATATTGCTGTTAAACTGAATTACGACATGATAGCACGCGATTCGGATAGAGATTCGATGAAAAATAAGGCGGAAATGAATTATACAAAAGCGTTCCCGGCAATTGAAAGACTGACAAGAAAAAATATTGAACACTACAAAATTGATTTGGATTTGTCATACAGGCCATCGGAAAAACCTTCAGGTGGGAGCGATCATGCGCCATTTGCCGATGCCGGAATACCAATTTTTTATTTTATGGCTGCCATGCACCCCGATTATCATCAGCCATCGGATGAATTAAGTAAAATTAATTGGGAAAAAATGACCAATATTATCAGAATAGGTTTCCTGAATACCTGGGAATTTGCCAATAGCGACGAGTTTCTAAAATAAATACAAACATTACCCAAAATACTTAAAAATAAATAATTTAAACCATTGACTAAAATGAAAACAGCTGCATTACTTTTTATTACCATGTTTTTCCCCTTTATTGTTTCTGCCCAGGAAATACCGTTCCGTTTCGAAGAATTAACTACCCCCGATTTTATCAGGGCTGTCGAAAAAAGCGGTAAAACCTGCATAATTCCTATTGGTGTGATGGAAAAACACGGGCCCCACCTGCCGCTGGGCACCGATTTGTATTTAGCCCGCGAGTATGCGTTGAGGGCTGCCGCGAAAGAATATACAGTAGTTTTTCCGTGGTATTATTTCAGCCAGATAAATGAGGCGCGCCACCAGCCCGGCACCATTTCTTACAGCCCGGAACTCATTTGGAAAATGCTTCAGGAAACCCTCGATGAACTAAACCGGAACGGGTTCGATAAAATTATTATTGTAAACGGACACGGCGGTAACAACGCCTTTCTGAATTATTTCGGAATGGCACAACTTTCTGAAACAAGGAAATACTCGCTGTACTGGTTCAGGCCGGAGCCAAATGCTGAGGTAGAGAAAAAAGCCGCAGGTTTAACCATGAACGATAAATACGATTCGCACGCAGGCAACAGCGAGACTTCGGAAATGGCTGCAGCGCAACCTGGCCTTACGTTTACTGAAAGAGCAGGCCAGCAGTCAGGAGTGGATTTGGAACGCATGAAAGAACTGAATTATATTTATACCGGAATCTGGTGGTATGCAAGTTACCCGAACCATTATGGCGGCGATGGCTCAAAAGCCAAAGCCGAAGCCGGTGAATTGATGATTAACGAAACAGTTAGCCAACTGGTTAAAATGATAAAACAGGTAAAGGGCGACAAAATAGTCCCCGAACTTCAAAACCGGTTTTTTAAGGAAGCAGAAAACCCGCTGAATACAAAACAGTAGGATTTTGGGTGTGGCGGTTTCCAAACCGCCAAAAAATAGGAATCGCCCGTCTGGATCACAATGCTGGACAGGAAATTCGTATCGCCCTTAAAAAACATAAAACATAACCCATTTTTCCGCATCGAAGGAATGAATGCCGCCCCTGGGACTTTGGCTTTCCAAAGCCGAAGATTTGTTAGAAACGGACTTTGGAAAATCCGTTTCCCTGGAATTGCACTTTAACGGACTTAGGGAAGTCCGTTTCCCTGAGTTTAGTACTTTAACGGACTTTGGAAAGTCCGTTTCCCGAAAAAACCTTTTCTTTGCACAAAATTTTGAAGGGATGAAAAAGAAAAGGGTTAACGTGGTTACGATGGGTTGTTCGAAAAACCTTGTCGATTCGGAAGTTTTGATGAACCAGCTCGAACGGGGAAAGTTCGAAGTGGTCCACGATTCGAACGAAACAGGTTTTGATGCGGTTTTTGTCAACACCTGCGGTTTTATTCACGACGCCAAACAGGAATCCATCGATATGATCCTCGATTATGCCGAAGCCAAAAAACGTGGCGAAATTAACAAGCTGTATGTAATGGGTTGTCTTTCGGAGCGTTACCAGCACGATCTGGAAAAAGAACTCCCCGAGGTTGACCGTTATTTTGGCAAATTCGATATGAAAGCCATGGTCGACCAGCTAAAGGTTACCTTTCACCCCGAGTATATTTACGAACGGAAAATAACCACGCCATCGCATTTTGCTTATCTGAAAGTTTCTGAAGGTTGCAACCGCTCGTGTTCGTTTTGTGCCATTCCTATGATGACAGGTCGCCACAAGTCGCGCGCCATCGAAAGCCTGCTGGCCGAGACCCGCTATCTTGCCAAAAAAGGCGTGAAGGAAATTTTACTGATTGCACAGGAATTGTCGTATTACGGCATCGATATTTATGGGAAATCGCGCCTTGCAGAGCTGATTGCCGAAATTTCTAAAATCGACGGAATCGAATGGATCCGCCTGCATTACCTGTACCCAGCCAAATTTCCTTTCGAAATCCTCCCGGTAATGCGCGAAAACCCAAAAGTCTGCAAATACCTCGATATGCCTTTGCAACATATTGCCAACCCAGTGTTAAAAAATATGATGCGTCATGTTACCCGCCAAGAGACCGAAGCGTTGATAAGAAGAATAAAAGATGAAGTTCCGGGGGTAATTCTCCGCACTACAATGCTTGTTGGGTTCCCGGGCGAAACAGAGGAAGATTTTGAAGAACTTAAATCGTTTATAAAAGAAACAAGGTTTGAGCGGCTGGGAGTTTTTGCATTCTCCAACGAGGAAGGGACCTACGCATACAAAAACTTTAAGGATAATGTGCCTGAAGACATAAAACAGGAACGGGCCGATGAAATTATGGAAATCCAGCAACAGATTTCGGCCGAATTAAACCTTGAAAAAATCGGTAAAACGTTTAAAGTAATAATTGATAAGAACGAGGGCGATTTTTATGTAGGCCGCACCGAATTTGACTCTCCGGAGGTGGATGGCGAGGTTTTGGTCACTTCCGCATTAAAACTTAAAAACGGCGATTTTGTAAATGTAAAAATTACAGGTGCCGAAGATTACGATTTGTTTGGGGAAGTAGTTTGATATTATTTTGAACTTCATTTTTTAGCGGGCTTTTTTAGTCCTTTACAGGATTAAAAATGAATAACCGCCGTAAAACAGGCGGTTGCAAATACTCTAAAAAAGGCAGAATGCTGATAAGGTTTCAACCAATGTTATATGGTGATATTCGGCCAACCCGATGGCAGCCGTAATGGGTATTCCTTCAACCCACAGTTTTGCAAACTCAACAGTGGGTTATTTATTTTTAGCAACTTTGTGGTTTTAATCGTATTTCTGCAGTTCCTGACTAATTTTAATACTTATCAGTGATCTTCAAATTATCGGTCATTTGCTGTCTTGCAATCAAAATAAACATTCAAAAATAATATGCTGATGAAAGCATTTATATTAGTCGATATAATTTTGTTTTCGGGGAGCAACAAAATCATTGCTCTTGAATTGCCAGACAGGAACTTGGTATTAAAACAGATGATTCTTTCTAATGAATATTTTATGAAAAAATGGCCCGTTGTTGGAAAAACCATTGGTACCAACTGGGAAAGGCCCGGCAACATCCTGACGCGTGGCGCGTATTATTAAGGTTTAATGGCGCTGCGCCACATTTACCCGAAAAAAGAAAATTACGATTACGCAGCTTCGCAGGCCGAATTTCATAAGTGGGGGATGAGAAACGGAAATGAAACCCGGAATGCCGATGACTAGTGTTGCGGGCAAACATGTAAATGTTTTACCGGAATTGCCTTGTTTATATACGGAATGGCTTATGGCCTTAACAATGGGTTCCTGCCCCGTGAAAAATATTTACCAGTACCCCTTAAAGCCTGAAATGCGATGGCCACAGAAAGTTTGCAGCCGGGCGGTTTTTGGTGTTATGTGCAAAGTACGGGCAAGGAACCGAAAGACGGACAGCCTGTTACAATTGATAAAGTCCCCGATTTCGAGGATTTCGGATTTGGGCGCTTTTTGTTGGCTGGCAGCGAAATCTATAAAATGAAATAACGTTTGCTCTTTTTATTTCCGGGAAACAAAATCAGGGACATTTTATAATCCTGGTTTCAATTTATTTGACTGTTTTGAAATTAAATTCCCGGATTTTTATAATAAATGAATGACGTTCTATTTATGATAAATACGCTTTCAGGTCTAACAACGCTGAAAGGTAGGGTCTGTATAACCTGACAGAGTCCGAAGATCCTGTCAGGTTTAACTAATGTCATCAACAAAAATCATGAAAATAGAAAATCAAAACAGTCTGTAATACTTACCAAATATTTTTGAGTACATTATCATTATGCACGAAGGATTGTTTTAGCAGCGTCTTTTATTCCTTTCAATTACACCTCGCAGGCATCGCCAATGCAATAGCGAATCGGTCAATCCATTTGGAACGATCCCCATAAAAGTGTAATGCTCGAAAAACAGCGGGCCACCCTTATCTTCGTGGTAATTTCCAAGTGGAAATTTCATTCCGTAATATTCCCGTTCGTTTCTGAAACCCTGGCTTCCGGCACAGGTCCCGTCGTAAACGCTTTTTGGAATGGCATGCCGGGTTGAGGAAGCTGCCATTATGTATGTAATCAGGCATTCGTTCCAACCCCACACCGGAAAATTCATGTCGAACCCGTTATTTGGGCTCCAGTGCCAGAAAAGCTTGTTTTGTCCGTTGGTGTGCCAATTCCAGTTGGCCACGTTCCACATGGTTTTGATGCGTTTGCGCAGATACGCTTCTTTTGGATTGTCGCTTCTGAAATATTCGCGGGCAACAAGGAACCCCATAATCAGGTATGATGTTTCAACGATGTCGGCCCCATCGTCGAGGCGGTCGGATTTAATGGTTTTACCCGTTCGGCCGTTCATAAAATGCGGGTAAATTCCGTGAAAACAGTCGGCATGTATCAGGAAGTCGGCGATTTGTATCAAGCGGCTTACTACAGTATCGCGCCCTATCCAGCCCCGTTCCACGGCAATAACGGTACTCATTACGCCAAAACCCGTTCCGCCAACAGCGCAGGCGTCGGGGCCAAATTCGGTTTTGCTGAAATTGGGCTCATCCCAGGCTTTGTTAATAAAATCCCAATAATGTTCAGCCAACACCGTATTGCTCCTTTCAAGCGCCATTCTGCCACCGGGTGGGCACCATGCCAGAATAAGCGGAATGTCTGGCGTTGCACGGTTTCCAGGAGCTGGTCGCCGGGTAGGTTATTTATTATCCCCACGGGTTCAATATAACCCGGTTTGTTTTCCGCCATTTTATCAGGTTGATGGCACATGGTTGTTGAAGCCTGAAAAAACAGGGCAGTAGCAGCAACCGAAAAAATTCTTGCAATTTTTATTATAAATAGTATTATAACATCATGTTATTAATAAACTCATTTATTTAATTACCGGGAACGGGAAGCTTGAAGTCAGTTTTACCCTTTTCCCTGTATCCTGCGATTTATGGGCTGCCTCGATGATTTCGAGTACATGCAGGGCGTGCTCCACGTTGATTAAAGGTTCCTTTCCTGCCATCATGTGTTCGGCCACAATGCGGGCGCCTTCCTGCCATTTATAACCGCCTTTGCCGGCACATTCGAGTTTGGCAGGTTCGGTTTCGGAAGCATCCATTACAACGCCGTTTGTTTCCCAGTCGTAACCCAGCAGGCGCATGTTCCCTTTGTCGCCGTATATCTGTATGGAATGCATCATGGTGTCCCCGGCAACATGACCGTGAGGATCAAAAAAGTTAAATCCACACATTACATGGCTAATCACATTGTTGTCGTGTTCGAGAAGGATATGGGCATTGTCTTCTTCTTCCACCTTTATTTTTCCTTTATCTGCAACAGTACGTTCTGGTTTTACAATATTGAGCATGGCCATAACGCTTCGCGCCGGCCCCAATAGTCCTGTTAAAGTTGTCATATTGTACACCCCCAGGTCGGGCATGCTACCACCGCCTTTTTCGTAAAAGAAGGCGCTCCAGTCGGGGCCGGTATGGCCGTACTGGCCGTGGGCGCTCGAAATCAGGCCGAGTTTTCCATCCTGAATAGCTTTGCTCATGTAGGCAAACTGCGGGCTGTTAACCACTGCCGGGGCTCCCCAAAGCCTGAGATTTTTACTTTTGGCCAGTTCGAGCAGTTTTTTACCGGCAGCATACGAGTTGGCCAGTGGTTTTTCGCTCCACACATGTTTCCCGGCCAAAAGCGCTTTTTTGTTCAGCTCTTCGTGTACCTGCATGTCGGTGAGGGTCACCATCATGTCGAAAGGCACGCCTGCCAGCATTTCACCGATATTCCGGTAAGTTTTAGCATTGACGTTGTATAGCTTGTTTTGTGCTACTGCTCTTTCGTATTTGATGTCGCAAAGGCTGACCACCTCAATTTTGCCGGACGACAACAGTTGAGGGATATAGGGGTTGCTTACGCTTCCGCAACCTAGTACGGCCACTCTTATTTTTTTGTCGGACGAAATTGCTGCCATGCCTTCGAGAGAGGTTACCAAAAGCGCGGCGCCAGCCATGGCCGTGCGTTTCAAAAATTCAGACCGGGTAATTCCATTTGTGTTTTGATTATTTGTTTTCATTTTTGGTTTATTAATTGATTAATCTTTTTATTCAAACTTTCTTATTTGTATATATTGTTTTGGAGTAAAGGTCCCGTTTTTTGACCATTCTTTGAAGTAACATTCAGGTTTAACCGGGATAGTTGTGGAAGAACTCCCTTAGGCAAGTCAATACCTGGGCAAGAAAGGTTATTAATCCAAACCCTGTTCCCACCGGTTGCATTAATAATTTCATCGTTTTCGGGATAAATTTCATCGATACCATATTAATCTTTGGCCATCAGCGAATTAGGTTCGGCAAATTCCCAGAAATATTTTAATGCATTTTTTGAACATGCCCTAACAATTGGTTATCTGATAATTTTAAGGAAGTTGATTTAATACCTGCTTTTACCCTGATATTTACAACAAATTAAAATTCAATGTCGTTTAGTTAGTAAAAACAGACTTCCCTGCCTGTCGGCAGACAGGGACTTCGCTCAGTCTGACTGTCACCCTGAGCGGAGTCGAAGGGTGTTGGCCTTTCAGATTTTTTCATCTTAGTTCTTAACTAAACGACATTAAATTAAAATTTAATAATTTTTTAAAGCAATTTTTTAGTAAAAAAGAACAATTAAGATAGAAAAACCAACTGTAATAATAATTTCGATCAGGGGCGCAGAATACCCCTGATCGAATTATCTTTTTTAATATCCCGGATTTTGTGAAACAGATCCGTTAGTCATGTCAATTATATCCTGTGGTATTGGGAAAACTTCGTTTTT
This sequence comes from Draconibacterium sp., assembly GCA_037444065.1. Classification (GTDB taxonomy): domain Bacteria; phylum Bacteroidota; class Bacteroidia; order Bacteroidales; family Prolixibacteraceae; genus Draconibacterium. The sequence goes on along the minus strand of JBBINB010000012.1, from coordinate 55,988 downwards.
CCCGGCCTTAAATCCCTTTGAAGCCAGTTTTGCAGCAGCTTGTCCGGTGCGGACAAGGTCGAAGAAGCGGTCTCCTTCCATAGCAAGTTCGAGCCTTCTTTCGTTAATTATCTGATCTACGGTTGGACTGGCAATAACAGGAAGTCCGGCCCTTTTTCTGACCTGGTTCAAAGACGCCGCTGCCCCGGAAGCATTTCCAACCCTTGCTTTTGCTTCGGCATTAATCAACAATACTTCAGCATAACGGATTACACGGACATTCGCCCCCCATGAACACCACCAGCCAAGATCTTCTCTTTCTTTTTGAGTTGAGTAAACTTTGCCATTATAACGTGGGACTGCAACCCCTTCCATTTCGTTAAGGCCAATTCCGGTAATAACATCGCCGTTTGGAGTCTTTTTGCCGTAGTAAATGATGGTGGCATTTTTACGAATTGTATCGCCGGCTAAATCAAAAGCTTCGGCAAGATTATTCGTTGGCACATTAAATCCCCAGCCATAATCTCCTCTTGGTCCCTGAGGTTCGGCATTCTGACAGTTGGTTAAATCCCAGTCGCCCGGATCATAAGGACACTGTATTTCGAAAACCGATTCTTTACAATTTTCACCGGCAATCCTGAACATTCCCCAGAAATCATCCATAAGCTGGTATTGGCCTGAAGATATTACCTCATCTGTGAGGGCCGCTGCTTCAGACCAATTTTGGAGATAAAGGTCGACTTTTGCCAGCAAACTCTGTGCAGCCCCTTTGGTTGCCCTGCCTTTATTTAAAGGGTCATAGACAACAGGTAAGCCTGAAATTGCATCTTTCAAATCGACTACAATCTGGCTGTAAACCTCGGCTTTTGCTACCCTTACCGAAGCCTGCGCTACTGCTTCATCTAAATTTATTACCAACGGTATATCTCCAAACGCCCTTACAAGATCGAAATAATAGTATGCTCTCAGAAATTTAGCTTCTGCAATTAACCTTGCCTTTTTAGCTTCTGGAGCTGAAGTGTTGTCGATTTTAAAAAGTACCTGATTGCAAAGGTTTACGCCTTTATAACGAGATGCCCAGTACCCATTCAACTGGCCTTCGTTTGGGGTAACGGTAAAATAAACATAGTCGTTTAAAAATGCGGCGTCGCCAACAGCGCTTCCTTTTAATGCGTTATCAGAAGGCATTTCCTGGATGGCGTAAAGTGGAAAAGCAACCTGCGACCAGGTGCGCATATGCGCATAGGCTGCATTAACTGCCTGTTCGGCATGTGCTTCGGTTGTAAAGAATTCTTCTTCGGGAAGTTTGCCTTCGGGAGGAAAATTCAAAAAGCTTTCATTACAAGATACTGTTAAAATTGTGGCAAAAGCTATGATGGCAAATTTTAATCTATTCTTTTTCATAATTGTCAATTTTTAAACTATTAGAAATTAATATTTACACCAAAGTTGTATGTTGCCGACATTGGGTAAATATAACTGTCAACACCCTGGCTTGTAGCCGATTCAGGTCCTGTTTTTGCTATTTCCGGAGTAAAACCTTTGTATTTGAAGAAGGTTTTGGGATTTGCTGCGTTGGCATAAATTCTAACACTACCCACACCAATTTTTGATGCAAAAGCGCCCGGCAGCGTGTATCCCATCTGCATATTCTGGATTCTCCAGAAATTGCCTTTTTCAATAGTCCATGAATTTACAACTTTATTGTCGTTGCTGGCCATATCGGCTGACGGATAAGTGGTTGAAGTGCCTTCGCCATGCCAGCGGTTATCATAAAAATCCTTGTCGTAATTTTCATTTCCAATTTGGCGGAACCGTTTGGCATTATAAATATGGTTGCCGCCTTGTCCGTACAGTTCGATTTGGAAGTCGAGGCCTTTGTATTTCATGAAATAGCTTAGGGCAAAGTTATAAGTAGGTAGGGCAGTACCAAGAAAAGTCCTGTCTTTGTCGTTTATCACACCATCGTTATTCAGGTCTTTATATTTAAAATCACCCGGTTGTGCATTGGGCTGAACCGGTGTGCCGTCAGGGCCTTTGTAGTTCAGTATTTCATTTGCATTCTGGAAAATACCAAGAACTTCCCTTCCATAAAATTCACCAATAGGATGCCCGAGCGTTGTATAGGTTGAAGCGTTAACATTCATCCAGCCTCCGTATATGCCAATAGTCCCCGGTTTTAGGGCAATCACTTCGTTATGGTTAAATGCAATATTTCCATTCATTCTGTAATTAAATTTCCGGTAACTGTTTCTCCATCCCAGGCTCAGTTCAACGCCGCTGTTCAAAACGTCGGCATTGTTGTCGAGGTATGATGCGTTTGATGCGCCAAGCGCGCTGTTCACGGTAACAGGGAAAATTGCGCCGATAGTTTTTTTGTTGTAATAATCAACTTCAAAACTTAACCTTGAATTCAGCATATAACCTTCCAGTGCAAGGCCGTATTCCTGTGTTTTTTCCCAAAGCAGGTTTGCCGGACCGATATAGGTGGCCGAAGCTCCCTGGTGAATGGCCCCCCCAAATTCAGTTGAATTCCAGTTGCCATAATCGACAGTGCTTACAGCCGTTAATTCAGGTATTTTATTGTTCCCCATTTCACCCCAACTGGCGCGTAATTTTAAATATTCAAAGGTTTTTTGGCCTGCCATGAAACCTTCTTTGCTCAATACCCAACCCAATCCAACGGAAGGGAAAAAATCGTAGCGGTTGTTTTCAGGGAAAATAGAAGAACCGTCTCTGCGAATAGTTGCTGTAAGCAGGTATTTCTCGAGATGCGAAACATTAACCCTTCCGAAATAAGAATTTGAAGCCACATGGGAACCTCCATCGTTATTTGTCTGCGAATCAGGTTTTCCAAGGTTCAGATAAAGTGTATTGTAGTTTTTGTATAAAGGTACGCCCAAACGCGAACCAAAGAGCCACAGCCCGTTCTGCTCCTGCGCGCTCAAACCCAACATAGCCGTAAACGTTGTCTGTTCGGCCAATTGTCCATTATAGGTAAGTGTATTGTCCCAGTACCAGTTAAAAGCATAGGATATTTTGCGCTGCAATCTTTCCACTTCATCTGAGGGAGAACCTCCCGCGAGTTCATATTTTGGAGTATAAATTCTGTCGCGAACATACATGCCATCGACTCCATATAATGATTTGAAGGTTAGTCCCTTCAAAATGTAAAATTCAGCGTAACCGCTTCCAACCAACCTGTTGCTGTTTGTTTTATTGTTGTTGTAAACCAGTCCAACCATTGGATTGGCGTAATCGCCGAATTCGGTCATTGCCATATATTTCCCTGTTACAGGATCTATCATTGAAACGGCAGGCGGTGCGATAAATGCAGCGTGAGCCACATTAGGGGAATTGTTCGAATAGCGGTTCGAAAGATTGAAACTGAACCCAATTTTCAGGTAATCCCGTACTTTACTATCTACTGACGCCCTGATATTTAGTCTTTTATACAGGTCGTAAAGCATTAAGCCTTCCTGCTCGAAATAGTTTATCCCGGTTGCAAACAAAGTCTTTTCATTTCCGCCTGAAAAACTCAAATCGTGGCTTGTTGTAAAAGCCTGGTCTCTTAGAATTTCGTCAAACCAGTCAGTTGAAACCTTATACTTCGAAACATTATATGGTGTAAATGATCCTCCGGTTTTTTTGGCAGCTATTTCTCCTTTTTCATTGAGTAAGTTTACGTATTGCTGCGCATTTGCCATTTTCATAACATCTACGGGCGCCTGAACGCCTGCATATCCTGAATATGATACATTAATCATGTCCTTATTACCGCGTTTCGTTGTGATAATAATTACGCCGTTTGCAGCCCTTACCCCATAAATAGCCGAAGCAGATGCATCTTTTAAAACTGATATGGATTCAATATCGTTGTTGCTCAGGAAAGTAATGTCGCTGGTTAATACGCCGTCGACAACATATAACGGTTCGGTGTCGGAACGAACGGAACCCAGACCCCTGATGCGGACAATTGGCGAACTTCCGGGAGCGCCGCTATTGGTTACCTGAACGCCTGCCACTTTCCCCTGTAGGGCCTGAGCGGCGTTTGCTGTGGCTTTGTAAGCAATATCTTCATTTTTAAGCGTGGCAACCGACCCGGTTAAATCGCTTTTTTTCATGGTACCGTATCCAATAGCAACCACTTCTTCAATCCCGATGGCGTCCACTTCAAGTGTAATATCTATATTTGGCTGGCCGTTAAAAGTAATTTCCTGTGTTTTCATTCCTATAAATGAGTATTGCAACACATCGCCGTTAAAAACATCTTGAAGCGAATAAATCCCATCATTATTTGTTACTGATCCTTTGCCGGTTCCTTTTACAATCACAGTTACACCTGGCAGCGGATTTCCGTTTTCATCCGTAATTTTTCCTGTAACTGCTTTCTGCTGAGATGCTTCATCTATGTCAGGAATATTGCCGGCGGTAAGCAAAATAAACCTGTCTTTTATCCGGTAATTTACATTTGTACCTTCGAACATTTCGTTGAGTACTTCATCTATTTTTTCGTTGTTTGCCGTAACTGAAATTTCGCGATTTACATCAACAATTTTTTCGCTGTACATAAAGTAAAATTCACTTTGCTCTTCAATATTTTGAAGTACTTTTTTTACAGTTGAGTTTTTGAGGTCAAAGTTCAGCGCTTTTGTCTGAGAATAAGATTTTCCGGCCAAAACGCTTATTACAGATGTTAGTAATAACAAGACTGTTAGTTTCATAACTCTACATAGTTTTTGTAGCCCGGGAACCTTCTGCTCCCAAACTAATCCATAATTTTTTTTCATATTTTTGTAATGTTTAGATTAGAATTTTTCCTGGTTTGAAAGCAGGATTGATTTTAACTTGATTAAAGGGAGTGTTGGCGCACTTCCTTTTTTGTTTTTGTCTGTTGTTCATTCATAAGCATTTCATTTTGTTTTTTCAGTTTTATTATCGTTTTTCAATACTGATTTTTTGTTTTGAATAGGCTCCATCGGGCAATTTCCTTCTTGGGAATACCTTATATTTAATGGGGGTTATTTCAGTCATCAAATCAAGAATGAGAAAGAGAGGATCGTTCTCAAAAGTTACCGTGTAAGTAAAATCTTTTACATTATCGTTAACCTCTATATCAACATTAAACATTCGGCTCAGGCTTTCGGCTACACCGGTTATCGGTTCATTATCAAAAACCAGTTTGCCATCTTTCCAGGCGATGTATTTTTGAACACTTTTTTCAATAGAAATAATCCTGCCCGATTTTATATTGAATTCTGTATGTTGCCCGGGAACCATTGTTACAATTGATTCAACTTTTTTTTCAGGCAATATTTTCTCAATAACAACCTTTCCTTTAACCAGGGTTGTTGCTACTATATCACTACCCGGATACGCGTTTAGATTAAATTCTGTTCCCAGGGCTTTTACATTTAATTTAGCGGTTTTAACAATAAATGGTTTTTCGGGATTATGGGCTACGGCAAAATATGCTTCGCCCACAAGTGTAATTTCTCTTTTATCTTCGTTAAAAATCATTGGGTACTTAATTTTACTACCATAATTCAGGTTCACTTCAGTGCCGTCGGATAACTGTACCATTGTACGGGAACCTATTGGGGCAATGATTTCAAGGGAATCAACAGCCAAATCAGCATATTTTTCAACGAAATTATTTTTGGATAAAAGCGTATAGAAAAATATACCCAGCAGCGGGATAAACAGGATTGCAGCCGCACGCACCAACCATTGAAAGATAGGGTTAAATCCGGATTTTTCCTTACTTCGATAGTTTCCAAGATTTATCTGGTGATGAATTTTATCCAGTAACCGATTGTATTTCTTTTTGTTCTGAATTGAATAGTCCGGACAAAAAGATTCCCAGTCCTTTAACATCCAACTTTTCCCTTCTCCCTGAAACGATTCATGTTGAACCCAGTCAACAAACTCTTCAAATTCTTTTTCTGGGGATCTGTTATTTAAATATTTTGTAAGTAATTCTTTTTTCATTCTTTTGTTTAAGAAATAATACCTTGCAGCAAGCAGGGTGGTATTTTAAAACTAACCAAACTAAACCTATGTAAAGGCAGAACAATTGTTTTTAACAAGCATAAATAATACGCAAAAACAATAAAAGGGGACTATATGGAAAACAATATTTTTTTATAAAAACAAGAAAAGAAATAAAACGTTGACTGTAAGGCTGTTATCAAGATGAGATTTTAAATATTTCAAGGTAGTTACCATGTGATTTTTTATTGTGTTTTCAGAAATATCAAGTTTTTGTGCAATTTCCTTATGCGTAAGACCTTCTTCGCGGCTTAACAGATATATTTCTTTCTGGCGGGGCGTCAGTTGTTTTAATAAACACTGGACTTTTTCGTTTAACTCCTTAAATTGCAATTCATCGATAACATCTACGGTACTGCTGAATTGCTGCAATGATTTTAAATATTCTTTTGATTTGATTTCGGCTAACCTCTTTCTTAAAAGGCTAATGGTTGAATTGTATGCAACCGTAAACAAGAAAGATTCGAAAGATGAATAAACATCAATTTTATTTCTTGTTTCCCATATTTTTATAAAAACTTCCTGGACTATCCCTTCGGCATCTTCTTCCTGTTTCAGATACCTTAATACAAATCCGTACAACCTGCGACAATACTTATAGTATATGGCATCGAATGCAGCCATGTCCCCCTTTTTCAGGAGCACAACCAATTCGTTATTTGATTTGGAATTTTTCAAGAATTTTTTAAATTTTCCGTCATGTAAAAGTATAAATTCAATTGTAATTACCCGATTAATAAATTATACGGCTTTCAGGTGTTTTTGGAATGATTCATTCTAATTAATATGCGGCATTACATTCAAAAAAAAAGACATATAATAAACTTAAATCTATAACCAAAAATAGGATTTTCCGGGACAGTAATTTTGGTTTTGCCGCAATAATTGCCAATAATGTAATTCTGATAAGATGCAGGCTATCCTTCAACACTTTTTCTGTCCAGCCCGGTATAAAGCGGTTTATCCATCCGGTGCAGGCCGGGTAAGGAACAATGCTGTATTTTCCTTTCACTCCTTACTTCCTGTCCCCGCTCGCCAAATTCGCCCACGAAACTATCCGGAATTTCGCGGGGAAGTATACGCCAGTCTTGTTTATAGTTTTCAGGAAAAACTTCCGCAAATTGCGGAATTCCGAAATAGGCCATATTTACCAGGGTTGTGGGATCGTCGATAATCAAACTTACCGGGATCCTGTTCCGTGGATGTACAACTTCAACAGACAGGTTTTTGTCAGGCGAAAATGCCGGTTTAGGGCCAACAGTAACGGCCGCAGCCCCGGCAGCTGCAGTTTTTATAAAATCGCGCCCTTTGTAGTCCATGTTAAACAGTTTAAATAAGTATGAAAATAATAAAAAAGGTTGAAAGTTTTGTTGCACTATATGTTGCAGAAATTGACAGGTTAACTTGATTTCTTTGTTGCGCGCAAACCGGAAAATGATTTTGCTTTTTCAGGTGTAAATTTAACTTTGAAGGCTTTTAAAAACAGATTTTATGAAATTATTTAAACAACATACCTTTCACATCCCCGTCCTTGGGGTTGGTTATTCAATAGATACGCCAATAAATGTGGCACATTACGGAATCTCATCTGTAATTTCGCTTGTCGATGATTCGACGATAGAAAAAATGCGCGAGTTCTACAGTAAAAAGTTTGATATCCCTTTTCAATCGATATCAAAAAAAGTCGACGATTTCAGGGCAAAACGAATCGCTTCGTACCTCAACCTTGTCGACGAAATTGTAAAAAGAAAAGTCCGGGAATTGAAAGATTCGGCTACTAAAGCAGGCGGTGAGCTGGAAAAATATGTCAGCATGTTGCCCGATTTTACTTCAATTAAATCGAAGTTAAATTTCGCTGAAATGAGCCATCATGCGGTAGATGAGTTAAAAACCTGGATTAATGAAAAGCTTCATGTCGGATCTATCGATGTCAATATTATGACTAAACTCGATAAAGTAAACACAAAAGATGGTGTTGAACTTCCGGTTGAATACAACGATGCACATGCTGCACTGCGCGGGTTTGCAACAAGTAATTTAAGTTCTTCGCTTGTGCTTTCTGCCGGGATGAGCCCCAGGCTTTACAGCTATATTGAAAATTTTGAGGATTTTTTTCCGGACAAAAACGGGTTTATCAGGAAAAAAATCATTTTAAAAGTAAGCGATTACAGATCGGCATTTGTACAGGGGAAGATGCTTTCGGCAAAAGGATTATGGATTTCTGAATACCGGATTGAATCGGGGGTGAACTGCGGAGGTCATTGTTTCCCTACAAATGGTATACTTTTCGGGCCTATTCTTGAAGAGTTTAAACAGAACAAAGAAAAACTTTACGAAACATGTATCGAAATTTATAAATCGGCCCTCGAAAACAAAGGGCATGTTCAACCCGCGGAAACCCCATTTATAAAAATTACAGCCCAGGGGGGGGTTGGAACTGCGGAAGAACACAATTTATTGCTTGATTATTATGAACTCGATAGCGTAGGCTGGGCAACTCCGTTTATGCTGGTTCCCGAAGTAATAAGTATTGATACTGAAACCCTGGACATGCTGGCAAAAGCCAAAGAAGATGATTTGGTTTACAGCGGTTTGTCGCCATTGGGTGTACCATTTAACACGGTTAAAAACGTGTCTATGAGTGCGTATAAAATGGATCTTGCAGAGCAGGGAAAAGCCGGAGCGGCTTGTACAAAGGGATTTTTAAAGTACAATACCGAATATACCGAAAAACCCATTTGCACTTCCTCCCGGCAGTATCAGGCATTAAAATTAAAGGAGCTTCAGGGGCAAAACCTGGCGGAGGAAGAATACCAAAAAGCATACAATGGTATCGTGGAGAAGGAGTGTCTTTGCAAAGGATTGAGTACCTCAGCCTTGCTTTCGAAAAACCTCGATGTTAAACCCGATTATAAGGTATCATGCTGTCCGGGTCCAAACCTGGCGTATTTTTCAAAAATTTCGACTTTAAAAGAAATGGCCGACCATATTTACGGCCGGATTAACTTGCTCGATAAAAGGCACCGCCCACACATGTTTTTGAAGGAGTTGGGAATGTACCTCGATATTTTTAAAGAAAGGGTTGAAGAGTTTCTGAAGGATGCTGAAAACCTGAAGGAAAAACGCAACCTGAAATCGTTCCAGGAAAACCTTTTCGAGGGAATAAACTATTACAAAAAGTTGTTTGCCGAAAAGAAAAAGGAGGTAGCCGACGATTTGGAAAAAATGCTCCAGAAATATTCGGTGATTTTTACAGAATTATAAAACACGCATTAAATAAAATTTTGCCACAGATTCACAGATTTTTATAAACTAAAATCTGTGAATCTGTGGCTTGAAATTTTTATTGGATTTTTCTGTTTTATATATCAATCGAAATTTTCCTGCTTGCTTTGAACTTAGCAACATGACGTTTCGGTTAACATTCGCTCAACTCTGAACTTTGAACTTTGAACTCTGAATTCTGAACTTGAAACCCGAAACCCGTAACGCGGAACTCCTTTATTTCCCTATTCGCCAGCGTCCGGAAGCAACTTTCTCTGTAAAAACGCCGTGGCTTACAAATTTCACGTCTTCAACCGAATAAAAGGCGTTTGGATTGTAGGTTTTTATGTGCTCCACCATTTGCGGCAGTTCAGTTCGCTTGATGATACTGTAAATAATGCTTACATGGTCTACTCCGCCTTTAGCGTCCTGATGGGTGATTCCGTAACCGGCAGCAACCAGCTTCTCAATTAACAAATCGGCAGGCTTACTGGTTATAATCTGGATTTTAATGATTCCCATGGCAAGTCTTTCCTCGACATAAAGGCCAATATAGTTACCTGCTGCAAACCCGGCTCCGTAAGCCAGGTAACAGACCCAATTGTCAAGGTTTTCGAAAATCCGGGAAATGGCAAGCAGCCATATTAAAACTTCGAAGAAACCCAGAACCGGCGCCAGGATTTTTTGTCCCTTAGCAACCATTACAATCCTGACAGTTCCAATGGTAACATCGCAAATGCGGGCAATAAAAATAAGAAAGGGCAAAATTATGTAGGTAAAAGTTGCACTTTCGTAAATTGAATTGAGTAAAAGCATGATTTTTTATTTCAAAATTAGGTTAAAATTCTGAAGTAAAATGGAATTTTATGGTTTTAAACTCTTCCTGGGCCATTTGGAGTATAAAAGCAGAATCGGCCATAAACACATCGCGTCCAAGTTTATCTTTTGCCATTTTTTGGTGTTTCCGCTTTTTAAATTCCTCGAGCATTTTTTTATCGTCCGATTGAACCCAGCATGCCTTGTACATCGATAAGGGCTCGAAACGGCATTTGGCAGTGTATTCGTGCTCCAGCCGGTATTGAATGACTTCGAACTGGAGCTGCCCCACGGTACCGATAATTTTCCGGCCATTAAATTCGCTCGTAAAAAGCTGTGCAACCCCTTCATCCATCAGTTGGTCTATTCCTTTGGCGAGTTGTTTCGATTTCATAGGGTCGGCATTTTCTACATAACGGAACATTTCGGGCGAAAAACTCGGAAGCCCCTTAAAATGTATATCTTCGCCTTCGGTCAGCGTATCGCCGATAATAAAATTGCCAGTATCGGGAACACCAACAATATCCCCTGGAAAAGCTTCCTCGACAATCTCTTTTTGCGAGGCCATAAATGCGGTTGGGCTCGATATCCTGAACGATTTTCCGAGCCTTACATTTTTGTATACATTATTGCGTAAGAACCTTCCCGAACAGATTTTTACAAAAGCTATCCTGCTCCGGTGGTTGGGATCGATGTTAGCATGAATTTTAAAAACAAATCCTGTAAACCCGTTTTCTTCGGGTTTTATTTCGCGTTCTTCGCTGTTGCTTGGCCTTGGCGACGGGGCAATTTTCAGAAAGGTGCCGAGCAACTCCTGCACCCCAAAATTGTAAAGCGCGCTGCCAAAAAAAACAGGGGCCAGGTTGCCGGCAAGGTATTCATCGCGGTTAAACTGATGATAAACGCCCTCTGTCAGTTCCAGCTCTTCGCGCAATACTTCTGCATCGGCCCCGATATAATCTTCCAGCCGGGGGTCGTTTAAATCTTCGAATTTAATCCGCTCTTCAATCGACTGGATATCGGGGGTAAAAAGTTTTAAGCTTTTATTGAAAATATTGTAAACCCCTTTAAAATCGGGGCCGTTATTAATTGGCCAGCTCAAAGGCCTTACTTTTATTTTCAACTGTTGCTCAACTTCGTCCATTAAGGTAAACGGATCCTGTGCCGGGCGGTCCATTTTGTTTACAAAAACAATTACGGGCGTTTTTCGCATCCGGCAGACATTCATAAGTTTTTCGGTTTGCGGTTCAACACCTTTTGCTGCATCAATAACAATGATTACGCTGTCAACAGCAGTGAGTGTGCGAAAAGTATCTTCCTGAAAGTCCTGGTGGCCGGGGGTATCGAGAATGTTCACCTTGTAACCGCCGTATTCAAAACCCATAACCGAAGTTGCAACCGAAATACCGCGCTGGCGTTCGATTTCCATAAAATCGGAAGTGGCCCCTTTTTTGATTTTATTGCTTTTTACCGCACCGGCAACCCGAATTGCTCCGCCAAAAAGCAGCAATTTTTCTGTGAGCGTTGTTTTACCAGCATCCGGGTGGCTGACAATGCCAAAAGTCCGCCGGCGTTGTATCTCTTCAAGAAATGTCATCGAATCAAAATTATTTTGCGGGCGCAAAAATAGGGAAAGAAGTTGGAAGTTCGGTATTTAAAGTTGAAAGTTTAAAGTAAAAAGTAGGCAGCAGGCAAAAAGCAGTTGGCAAAAAAAATAACCGCTCTGTGGTTCTTTGTGTCTTCTCTGCGTCCTCTGTGTTAAAAAATCGTTGCTGGTATCAGGTTAGTAGTTGTCTGAAATTTGAAAATTGAGTATTGAAAATTGGAAATTATTTGCTATTTGGTGATTGTGCTGATGCGGGTTCCAACTTGGTTTTATGAATTTGACTTTTCGGTCGTTGCCAATTTCCGCGTTCTTTTCGGTTAAAAAGTTTAAAAAAAACCTTTCAGCCTTTATTGTGTTTTTGAATGGCTTTAACTTTTCCCACCATCAGCGTGATGGCAATACCAAAAACCCCGATAACTGCATAGGAATAGCGCAGTCCGAAGGCTTCGGCAATAAAACCGATAAGCGGAGGCCCCATCAAAAATCCCAGGAAACTTACACTGGCAACAGTTGCCAGGGCTATTCCCGGAGGTATTTTTTCATGTTTTCCGGCCATGCTGTAAACTGTTGGTACGATACTCGAAACTCCCAGCCCTACCATCATAAAGGCAATGGTGCAAGGGACCAGGTAAGGAAAGATTACCGCGATAAAAAGCCCGCCGGAAATTAAAACACCGCAAATCTGCATCAGTCGTTTTCTCCCAATTTTCGAAATAAGGGTATCGGCTAAAAAACGACCGGTTGCCATCATTACCATAAATGTAGTGTATCCAAGAATTACCAGTGAATCCGGAGCTTTCACCACATCTTTGAAATATACGCCGCTCCAGTCGAACATAGCCCCTTCGCTGGCCATACTGAAAAAACCAATTATACCAAGCTGAAGGAGAATTTTGTCGGGCTTCATAAAAAATTTCCGGCGTGGCTCATGTTTTTTCGGGTCGGCATCCACCCGGACAAGGTGAGGGTAGTTAACGCGGACAATAGTCCAAACCGTGAGGATAATAGCTGCAAAATGCCATAGCGGGGGGACTTTCAGGTTAATCATCAGCAACCCGATAAGAGCGCCGGTAAAACCTGCAAGGCTCCAGCCTCCGTGAAACGATGCCATAATTGGACGTCCGTACAATCGCTCGGCAGCTATACCTTGTGTATTAACCGAAATATTGCAGGTGTTACCCGAGACCCCAAATAGAAAAAGTACGATGGCCAGTTGCCAACCTGTCTGCACCAATCCGATGCTGGTAAGTGCAATGGTGTAAATTGGCAAGCCAACCTTTAGAACATTGTGACTGCCAAAGCGGGTTACAAGCTTCCCCGAAAATGACATCATCAGGAACTGTCCGGCAGGAATGGCAAACAGGATGCTGCCAAATGCCCCGTCGCTTAAATTCAATGCCGTCTTAATATCCGGAATACGGCTTGCCCACGAAGAAAATGCCAGTCCCATGCTGAAATAAACAAGGGCCACAGCGAGCCTTGTCCTTCTTTTTCCGGTGGTTACCCCAACTTCGATTAAACTTTCAAGCGAAATTCCTGACATGTGCTGGCTTCAATTAGCGCGTAAAAGTATGAAAAGAAGTTTAATAATTGTTTGTTATTCACCGGGTGACTCGAAGTCACCTGCTGACTAAACATAACAGGCGGGGCTTTAAAATTCCCATTGTAGATCTGAGCCTATCCAAATCTGCGTTTCATTATGTTGCTTACTTAGAATCCTTGAAATGTGTGCCCAGTATTTTTTATGAAACCTTACACTTTTTCTGCCAATAATATCATTGTAGCTTTGAGGATTATCGTCGGGGCTGAATTTACGAATAGATAAATCGCGGTATAAGCCCGGTACTTCGGGGTGAAACTGAACGGCAAAAACGTTGGGATATTCCTTATGCGCCAGGCCTTCCACAATTTTGCCGTCGGGCGAAAGGGCTGTAATTTCAAGTCCTTTTCCAATTTTCTCTGCTGCCTGATGGTGGCTGCTGTAAACCAACGGGCGGATTTTTTTTGAAATTCGGACCGTTTTGCTAAAAAACGGATTTGAAGTAAACTGAATGGGATGCAGGTTAATCCCCATTAGCAATGTATCCTGAACAATTTCCTGCCAGTAATTGCGGTGAAGGTTAAGCCTTCCGGTTTCAAGTTTGGCTTCGGGCGTTTTTTTATTGTAAACTTCTGCCGGAATATCCTGGATTAAGGTTCCGCCTGTAGCAACATTCATGGTTTGCATGCCAAGACAAAAGCCGGTTACAACGTAATTGGGCTTATCTTTTAAAAACGGGGTAAATTTATTGTTCCGAAAACTGCCCAACAAGTGAAAAAGAAACGTTGTTTCGAATAAATGCCTGTTGGGGTCGGTAACTACCGAAAGCGAGTTTTCCTCGTCGTACACTCCAGGCGGAATATCCGGGCCGCCAAAGAAAAAGATTCCGGCTGAATTGTCGAATACCCTTTTTAATCCGATGGTACAGTCGTTTTCTTCAAAAATGTTTTTTTCATTTAAAACCCCCTTGATTTCGTGCAGATAAAAATCCGTATGCCCGCCGGTATCAATATATTGTTTTGTCTCTTTAAAATCGTATCCCTGTCTTTCGTAATAAACCCCTACGAATTTCATTTTTCGGGTGTCCACTTTAAAAATTTTGTTAGCCAAAAGAAATTGAATGGTCTTCAGGTTACCTACTGTTGGATTGGTTAAAATGATGTATTTTTTTGTGCGGTCAAAATCAGAATCAAAAAAATCCTGCGAAAATGCAGTTAAAAACCAGGTAGTTGCAATAAATATCAGAAGCGGTCGTTTCATTTTTTTTATTTAATTTTTGTTAACCAAAAATAGTACAATCTCATTCTCAAACAAAAACAAAATCATAAAGACAAAACCTTCAAAATTTGTACATTTGTCGGAAATTTAAAAAATATTGTAAAATGAAATTCAATTTTAAAACACAGTATCTTATTGTTGTAGCAGTTATTATCATACTATTACTTCTGTTTGGGGGCAAAATGTTCTTAATAATTCAGTCGGGCGAGCGGGGGGTAATTTTTAAACCCTATACCTCGGGTTTGGATAAGGAAAATATTTACAGCGAGGGATTTCAAATCATTGCACCCTGGAACAACATGTATATATACGATGTCCGCGAACAACAGCGCGATGAGCCAATGGACGTTCTTGATAAAAACGGCTTGTCGATAAGTATGGATGTTACGGTCCGTTTTAATCCAACTTATACAAAAATCGGAAATTTGCACGAACAGTTTGGCGTAAATTTTATCAATGTACTGGTTATTCCCGAAGTACGTTCGTGTGTCCGTAAAGTTGCCGGGCGTTATACCGCCGAGGAAATTTATTCGACTAAACGTGCAGAGGTTGAACAAAATATTATAGACGAAACAAAACGGGTTTTGGGAGATAACTATATCGAAATGAAGGCCTTGCTTATACGTTCGATAAACCTTCCCGAACAAATTAAAGGTGCAATTGAGAGTAAACTGAAACAGGAACAGGAAGCCCTGGCCTACGAGTTCAGGTTGCGGAGCGAGGAATCGGAAGCAGAAAGACGCAGGATTGAGGCCGAAGGAATCGCTAACTACAACAGGATTATCAATGCGAGCCTTACCGATAAAATTATCCAGCAGAGGGGAATTGAAGCCACGCTTGAACTGTCCAAATCGCAAAACTCCAAAGTGGTTGTGATTGGTAGCGGTAAGGACGGATTGCCATTGATTCTGGGAAATAATTAGTAAAAAGTATATTTTCAGGTGCAGGCTGGTTTAAAAACCGGCCTGCACCGTTTTAAAACCAACTGTATGATAAAAATTTATAACCCATTTACCGAAATGGGTTCCCGGCATAATTACAACTGTTTTGGCTGCTCGCCATATAACGAGATAGGTCTGCACCTCGAATTCTGGGAAAACGATGATGAGCTTATAGCCAAATGGAAGCCCCGCAAATCGCTCGAAGGCTGGAATAACGTTGTGCATGGAGGTATCCAGGCAGCCTTGCTCGATGAACTGGCAGGTTGGATAGTGTTGATTAAATCGAAGACTGCCGGTGTTACATCGGCTTTAAATATCAGGTACCATAAACCCGTAAATATCTCAAAAGGTGAAGTTACTGTCAGGGGTAAAGTGGTTTCAACCAGTAAAAAGCTGGTAACCATTGCCGCTTCGCTTACCGATGGCGAAGGGGCGGTGTGTGCCTCCGGCGAAATAATCTATTTTTGCTTTCCTGAAAATATTGCAAAAGAAAAATACCATTATCCTGGTATACAGGCATTTTATCAAAAATAAAATGCCATTGACAGTTTAACAGTTACCCTGGCGGTTTAAATTCGGGGAAATAAAATTGAGATTATTTCAGGTCATTTCGAAATGGCTTATTTTATAAACTAATCTTTACTCCGCTTATTTTCGACGGCTTTTAAATTTTTCCTGGTGAGGCAGAAGGTCATCATCATCCTCGTACTCATCATAAATTGAAAGCCTTTTTTTCGAACTTTTGTCCTTTCCTATTGTACTTTTTTTTCCGGGACCAAAATTGTCGTCAAAATCAGAATGATTTTTTTTCAAACTATTTTTCTTCATTTGAGTGAGTAAATAAAACTAATAGTGTAATTGTTAATGAATTATTAATTGATAAAGTGGGTAAAATAAATAAATTTTTAAAAATGTTCTACTCCTGATTTGGTTTTTTTTGTTATTTGTTGTATCGGAGCCATAACTGATGCAAGTTCAGAGATTTTAAATTTATTCTTACTTTCAGTTTTATTTTAAAAACCATTAAAATAAGGTCGCCAATTTTTCGTTTTATTTCGAATACAGAATAAATGATGCTTCAAAATTGCAGGAAATACAAAGTATTGGTTTTCATCGTTTTAATATTTTCGGTTAATTTGGTTAAGGCCCAAAGTAACTCAAAAATACAGCAGCAATTTGATAAGGCTATGCAGTTCTACAACCTTAGGGATTATGATAGTGCAAAAAATGAGATTGAAAAAATCCGAAAAAAGAATCCCCGTTTTGTCGATGCAATTCTTTTACTGTCTGATATCTATCACGATTTAAAATCCTCCGATCTTGAAATTTCCACCCTCGAAACTGCAATTGAATATTCAAAAAACCCATTGATTTATCTCAGGCTTGGGAAAGCTTATCATTCCACAGGGGAATACGAAAAAGCTTTGGTTAATTACGAAAGGTACCTTGACAACCAGGAATTGTCGGAATCAAGAACGGCAGAAATTAACCGGGATATTCTTAGTTGCCGGTTTGCAATTGATGCGGTAAAGCACCCGGTGGATTTTAATCCGCTGCGTTTGTCTGATAGTGTCAATTCAAATACTCATGAATACTGGCCATCTGTTTCGCTCGACAGGAGCAGGCTTGTATTTACCCGTTTAGTGCACCAGGCTTCGGGTTTGCCTCAGGAAGATTTTTTTATTTCTGAAGCAGATTCGGGTGGGTGGAGGAAAGCCATACCGATTACCGGGATCAACACCAATGAAAATGAAGGGGCTCAGGCGCTTTCCCCGAATGGCAGGTTGTTGTTTTTTACTGCCTGTAACCGGCCTGAAGGGTTTGGAAGTTGCGACATTTATTACTCGGTTTACAATGGAAATAACTGGGGTATACCTAAAAATGCAGGAGGAACGGTAAACAGCAGTGGCTGGGATGCTCAACCTTCGGTAACTTCTGATAACCGTTTCCTCTATTTTTCGTCAAACCGTGCTGGCGGTAGGGGGAAGAAAGATATCTGGCGCACCGAATTGCTTGAAATTCAGGAAAATGGAATATTGAGGTGGGGCATTCCTAAAAATCTTGGCGACAGCATTAATTCTCCGGGCGACGAGATTTCGCCCTTTATTCATCCAAACAATAAAAGCTTATATTTTGGTTCCGATTTTTATCCGGGTATGGGAGGAATGGATTTGTTTTATGCTGAAATAAAATGGGATGGTACCTTTACCCAACACAAAAACATTGGTTATCCAATCAATACATTTAGCAACGAACAAGGCTTGAATATAAGTGCTGACGGAACAACAGCTTATTTTGCCTCAGCTCGGGAACCCCGGTTTGGCCTCGATATATATGCATTTCAACTGCCACCGGAAGTACGTCCCGATCCGGTTTCGTACGTAAAAGCGAAAATTACTGATAATGAAACCGGGGCAATTCTGCAAGCCGGCATCGAATTGATAAATCTTTCTTCAGATTCGCTGGTTTACAGAAAAGAAAAAGCCGATGAAAATGGTGAAGTTCTGCTCTGTTTGCCGCTGAACGCAAATTACGCATTTAATGTTTCTGAAAAAGGATACCTGTTTTATTCGAGGTCGTTTCAGCTTAACGAACTGAAAACTGTTGGAAAACCGGTCAACATCGATATTCGCCTGGATAAGATAAAACCGGGCGCCGAAATGAATTTATACAATATTTATTTCGAAACCGATTCATTCAGAATTTTGCCCCCTTCGGAGCCCGAGTTGCAAAAACTTGTTTTATTTTTTAAAAACAATCATGGTTTGAATGTTGAAATACAGGGACATACCGATAATACAGGTACTCCGCAACATAACCTGGAACTTTCGTGGCACAGGGCACAATCGGTGGTTGACTATCTGGTTTCCGGCGGTATTGAAGCTTCACGGTTAAAATCCAAAGGATATGGCGAAACAAAACCTGTGGCTTCGAATGAAAACGAAGAGGGGAAAAGGTTAAACCGACGGACAACCGTAAAAATCGGGGCCTTTTGAAATGTTGTAAATAAAGAAAAATTATATTTTTAGGGCAGTATTTACAGACTTTTACCTGAATAGGGACCAAAGAATTGCATATAAATTTGATAATCATTATTTTACATTTGAAAATGAAAAAGGTTATTTTCGAAAAAAGTAAAGCAAAAAGTATGTTGAAACTGTTTTTTGCACTTGTTTTATTGCTTTCGACAGTTAATGTACATGCCCAATCGAATAAAAAAGCTGATGATTTAATCAATGATGCCAAAAAATATTTAACCGAAAGAAATTATACGGGTGCAATAAAAATCTGCAATCAGATTCTAAAAACCCATCCTGAATTTAAGGATGCACATTTGGTACTGGCTGACGTGTATAATAGTCTTGACTCTGTTGATCTTGAAATTTTACATTTAAATAAAGCCGGGGAAATTGGCCGCGAATGGGAGGTGGTTTTCAAGCTGGGCGAAGCATATTTTAAAAAGGGTGATATTCCTGAAGCGTTGAGATATTATAATATTTACAGTGCAAATAAATATATACCCGAAAAACGGCAGTTTTTGCTTGCCTGTAAAATGGCAAGTTGCAGGTTTACAATTAACTCACTAAATAATTTAGGCCAGAATCATTTGCCAAAAAACGGAAACAGAAGCAACCTTAATACAGATGAATATTGGCCAACCCCATCTGCCGATGGAAAGAGGCTGGTATTTAGCCGGATTTCAAAAGATACTGAACAATCAAAACCTGGTAAAATGTACCTGTCAGTTCCCGATTCAACTCTTTGGGATATTACTAAACCACCGAGCGATACGGTTGAATTCGATAATTTAGGGGTGCAAATTCTTTCTGATGAAACAAAAATATTATTTTTTACGGCTTGTAACCGACAGGATGGTTTGGGCGATTGCGACATTTATTTCGTAAGGTTCGAAAACGGAAAATGGGGTAACCCCACAAACGCCGGAACAACTTTAAATTCAGGGCTCCATGAGTCACAACCCTCTTTCTCGCCCGAAAACCGAATGCTTTATTTTACAAGCAACAGGACCGGGAGTAAAGGTAAATTGGATATATGGAAGGCAGAACTTACCGGTTTTGGCGAAAATGGAATGCCACAATGGAAGCAACCATTAAACCTCGGGAGCTTTGTAAATACCTCGGGCAATGAAACCTCGCCATTAATTGCTACAAATAACCGCGATTTATATTTCGTTTCCGATGTTTTGCCCGGTATGGGAGGAAAGGATTTGTTTGTAGCCCAATTGGGTGAGTCGGGAAATATATCGGAGGTAAAAAATCTTGGATATCCGGTTAATACGCATAATGATGAGTTTGAAATTACAATGAGTTCTATCGGTGGTACTGCATATTTCGCTTCATCGCGTTTAACCGAAAAAGGAACGGAAATTTTCGCTTTTAACCTCGACAGGGGTATCGAAACCACACCCGTTGCTTACGCAAGAGCAAAAGTTAGAGACATGAAAACAAAACAGCCTCTTTCCGCTGCTGTTAAACTCGAAAACCAGTCGCTTAAAACCAACCAGTTTCAGGCAGTACAAACCGACAATAATGGTGAGGCCATGTTTTGCCTGCAATTAAAAAGAAATTATATGTTTAGTGTTTCTGAACCGGGGTATCTCTTTTTTTCGAATAATATGCAACCCGAAGAAGCTAATTCAATGCGCGAACCGGTGGTACTGGATATTGAACTTCAACCCATTGAAATTGGGGCTGAGGTACAATTATACAATATCTATTTCGAAACCGACTCGTTCAGGATTCTTCCGCAATCTGAACCAGAACTACAATATCTTGTGGCTTTTCTTAAAAATAACGCAAAATTAAAAGTCGAAATCCAGGGACATACCGACAGTTCGGGTAACCCGGAAAACAACATGAAACTTTCGGGCCAGAGGTCGAAATCTGTTGTTGATTACCTGGTTAAGAACGGTATTGAGCTGAACAGGCTGAAATTTAGTGGTTACGGAGACAGAATTCCAATTGCAAGTAACGAAACTGCCGAAGGGCGAACGTTAAACCGCAGGACCACCATTAAAATACTGGAATAAATCGGCTAAGCGGGGAGCAGGAAATTGCTTTATTGTAACACCTTGCTCCCCACTTTTTACTTTACTATAGTTCTTCCAGCTTCCGTCTCCCTGCTTCCAACTCCCGTCTTCCGTCCCCCGTCTTCCGTCTCCCGTCTTCCGTCCCCCGTCTTCCGTCTTCCGTCTCCCGTCTTTCTTCTACTTATTCCTTATTTTCATAACCTGTTCCGGTAAAATTTCTCCCGAGTTGTTGCCAAAACTTCCCCTGACATAGGTTAAAACATCGGCAATTTGTTTGTCGGATAAATTGGCCATCGGGGGCATTATTCCGTTGTAAACCACACCCTTGATTTCAACTTTTCCGGATAATCCCTTTAAAATGATGGTTATTAATTTATCTGGATCACCATTTACAAATTCAGAATTGGTTAACGGGGGGTGCATCCTTGGAACACCCTGGCCTTCGCGCATGTGACAAGCCAAACAAGCCGATTCGTATACTTTTTTGCCCGGATGGCTATCCATTTTGCCAGTCTGTTTATTAGCTGCTAATGCAGTTTTGGATTTATCGGGTTGCAAAATGACTGATTTACTGCCCTCCGGGTTCTTACCACTGCACGAACTTATTACAATTAACATTGAAAAAATAAAAAATGCATTTTTCATATTATCCTGATTTAACAATTTTCAATAAAACGAAATTTATATTTGAAAGTTCAGTAAAAATTTGCGAAGGTTTTTATTTACAAAGAACAGTAATTTCTTAACACTTCTTATTTTTGTTTATTATTTTATTTAAATGAACCAGGATTTGCGCATCAATCACGACTCCGAAATACCTAAATACAAACAGGTTGTTGACCTTATTTTGTCTGATATTGAAGCAGGTATCTTTAAAATCGGTCAACGCATCCCTTCAATTAACGAAACAAGCGACGAATTGTTAATCTCGCGCGATACAGTTGAAAAAGCGTATGTTCACCTGCGTAAAGAGGGAATCCTTGAGTCGGTTCGCGGAAAAGGGTTCTATGTTAACCAGGTTAATTTTCATAAAAAAATAAAGGTTGCATTAATCCTTAACAAATTAAGTAATTATAAACGCAGTATTTACTATTCGCTTAGCGAAACCCTTGGTAGTAAAGCAAGCGTCGATGTTTTTATTTACAACTACAGTATCGAACAATTTGAGGAAATTATAGCCAACCAGGTGGTTAACTACGAATATTTTGTGATTTTACCCCATTTCAAGGTAGAAGATGAAGATGTGGCAAAGGTAATTAAAACCATTTCCAAGAAGAAGGTATTGCTTGTCGACCGTAATGTTGAACTTTTAAAAGATTATCCGGTAGTTTACCAGGAATACGAAAAAGATATTCAGTCGGCGCTCGAAAAAGGGATTGATTTGATTAGAAAATACAATAAAATTCACCTTGCTTTCCCGCTTAACCAGTACTACTCGCGAAATATTGCAAGGGGTTTTCAGATTTTCTGTCAGGTAAACGGGCTTACATTTTCCATTATTGATCAGTTACAGGAACCGGATATTAAAAAAGGGGAGGCTTTTGTCCTGGTTTCGGATGACGATTTATACCTGTTTATTAAAATATGCAGAAAAAAAGGCTGGAAACCCGGCAGCGATATTGGCCTGGTGGCATACAATGATAATCCTGTGAAAGAGTTACTTGAGAATGGGATAACCACCATTTCAACCGACCACGATGCAATTGGCCGAATGGCCGGACAAATGATTTTAACAGGCAATTTTAGCCGGATAAAAAGCCCCTTTGAGTTTATAAAACGAAATTCGCTCTAGGACTTCGGCTTTCCGGGACTTCGGCTTTCCCAAGTCGAAGCTTATTCACCGGCTTTGGAAAGTCGGTGTCCGGAGGCCATCCTTGTGGCAGTCATCGCACGAAACAAAGTGAATGTCGTGCTCGCTGTTTGGCGAGAAGTACGTTGTATTCATGGTTTTAACATCCAGCTTGCAATTTGATATTGCCGGGTGGCATTTATCACACGAATTTCTCTGATAATTGGAATGAGGTTCGTGGCATGCCCTGCAACTCAACCCTTCATGTACGCCCGTGGGGGTGTGGTCGTCGCTGCTACCGGCCTGGCGCCATACCGAAGGGGCGTGGCATTGCACACACAGTTTGTATACCGGGTCCGACGGGGTTTTAACCGTGTCGGTGCCGTTTAAGATTACCGGCTGGGGTAGATTCGGCAAATCGAAATGCGATTTTTCATGTCTCGAGTAAAATGCAATCGAATTGTTCTCCATGCTCCTTCCATAGAAAACAAAGTCAGGGTTAGAATAATCCGGACGAACAGCAGGTGCCCCCACACTATGTATCTGGTGACAAGCCATACAGGGTATTGTAGCCAGGTTTTTCCGGCTTTTATCTTTCATTTTCCAGGGCCCTTTTATCGAAATGGGTTCAACCAAATCGTTGGTAGTGCCTTCGTAATACATCCCATGGCAACGGAGGCAATCGAAATTCAACTGTTCGGTAGTATTGTGCTTTTCGTCGAGAAAAATATCGGAATAGCTTGCTGAATGCCCGCCGGCTATCCAGTTAGCGTATTCGTTTTCATGACAGTTCTTGCAACGGAGCATTGTCAAAAGCGCCTGGTCTTCGTTCATTTGAATTTCATCAAACCGTGGTGCAGATTTTGCATGAGAAAGCACCATCTTTGCTTTCTCCGATAAACTGTGCCAGCCATTTTCCAAAGCAGTCCCGTGACATTTTAAACAGGTTACATCGCGATGCGCAGAACCTGCCCACGACTGGTGTGCCGGGCTAATTTCGTGACATCTTGCACATGATTTTTCGGGATGGGCAGCATTCCAGCGTGTATATCCAATTCCCATAACAATTAATAATAAAAGCAAAAAAAAGGGCAACCAGATAATGAATTTTACGATTCTGCTACTCACCGATTTTTTATTTTTATTGTTTTTACCTCCTGCTTCCCTCTCTGAAAGAGTTGAGCCGTTTTTCATGTTCAGGTCTCCCATATTATCTGAATTTTGTTCCATTCCAGTTCTTTACAATAAAATCGCCAACATAATAACCAAGCGCCATGATGGTAAGCACAGGGTTAAACCCGCCATTGGTAACATTCAGGCTGCCATCGGCCACAAAAAGGTTATCAATTTCATGAACCTGGCCAAATTTATTGGTGACCGAAGTTTTCGGATCGTTTCCCATACGCGTTGTTCCCGATTGGTGCTGGCCACCGCTAAGTCCGCCACCCCCTACATTTTGCCAGGTGAAATAAGCCCCGGCTTCCTTTAAAACCTGTTCGGCCTTATCGGACATAAACTGGCATCCAATTCGGTCGTGTGCATGCCGCGAACCCGAAAGCCGAACTGTTGGAATGCCCCAATCGTCTTTTACTTCAGGATCGATGGTAACACGCGATTCAAAATTCGGAATTTCCTGGAAAGGGCCATGCAGCCTGATAACCCTTTTAAACATGCTCCGTTGAAATTCCTTATGTTCCACACCCCATCGTTTTGCACCCGGCGGGCGCATCCTTGAAAACAGGTATGGCATTGCTGTAAACTCGTTGCATAAAGCGCCACCACCAATAATCCCTTCATTATCGTGGTTAAAATCGCAAATTGCCATGCAAGCCCCAGGCCCTACGTCATCGTAAACTTCATCTTTCATTAATCCAAGGGCGCCCGTATAAGCATGTCCCTGCAAATTCCGGCCAACCCAGTCGCTGTTATTTCCTGCCCCGTTTGGAAAAAGTTTCGATTTCGAATTCAAAAGCAGCCGTGCAGTTTCAATGGCTGCTGCCGAAACTACTACAATATCAGCCGTTTGAGTTTGTCCTTTGTTTTTTTCATCGAAATAATTTACACCGGTTGCGCGCCCTTTTTCATCGACAATAATTTCTGTCACCTGGCACTGGGTTCGCAATTCGCAATTCCCCGACTCCAATGCAGCCGGTATTACCGTGTTGTGGGTGCCGCATTTTGCATTTACCGGGCATGCAAACCCAACACAGCTCCGCATCCTGTAACAGGCAGGCCTTCCGTTGTAACGGACAGAGTTTCGTAACATGGGGATTGGAAAAGGGTTCAGGCCGAGCCGCCTGGAGGCATCGTGCAATAGCCGGCCTTCGCGGTTATATGTAAACGCGGGCATCGGATAAGGTTTTTTACGCGGTGCCATAAACGGGTTTGGATGATGGTCGCCCGATACGCCAATTTCCCATTCCGCCTTTTCGTAAAAAGGTTCCAAATCGAAATAATCAATTGGCCAGTCTTCCAGCGTTGATCCCTCTACATGGCCGTATGTGGTTTTCATTTTGAAATCTTTTTCCATAAACCGCCAGGCCATTGCGCCGTAACTAACTGTACCTGAGCCCACACAAGCGGCATTGTTGCTATATCCGCCGTCGCTGGGCAATACGGTCCTTGGTTTGCCGTCACCATAAACCACAACGCGCCGGTATCTTTTATCGTCGGGGCCAAAGGCATTTCCCAAAACGGTGGTACGTTGCGAAATCAGTTCGTCATCGTCGTGGTCGTCGTAGGTTGCCCAGCCGCCGCGTTCGAATAAAACCACGCTTAACCCGGCCAGGGCCATTTCCTTTGCAACTACTCCGCCGCCGGCGCCAGCGCCAACCACTATCGCATTTACATGTTTATTTTTCATTAC
Organism: Draconibacterium sp.; assembly: GCA_037444065.1. GTDB lineage: Bacteria > Bacteroidota > Bacteroidia > Bacteroidales > Prolixibacteraceae > Draconibacterium. The sequence continues at coordinate 30,808 of JBBINB010000012.1, read as the reverse complement.
CTGTCAGTTTTTGTTTTTATCCCGGGTATTTAATTTAGCTTTCACAGCATGTTACAACGATGTCTGAAGGGTTTGCCGGGCACAAGCCGATTTGTAGCGGTTTTGACCAATTACGTGCGGATAATCAATTCTCATCATTTTGTAGCTTACATAGTTTTTGTTTCCCCCATGGCGTGGGGAACCATAAAATCCTTGCATGGTGTGGTCGAGCATTAACCTGAAAAAATCGGTTTGTCTGTTTTCACCCCAAATTTCATCTGGTAACTCACCTTTTTCCATTTTTATCATGAATTCGGTTTGTACATTAAACTCGAGTTCCGAAAATGGTTTTTTGTACAATTTATAAGATGAATTTTCAAGTGCTGGAATTCCCTTTCTGTATATTTCCTGGAAACGGGTGTATGGCCCAACCAGTTGCTTGTCGATGAAGTTGATAATATTGGCATCGGTTGCCCCGGGATCCTGGTCGCGCGGGATGATTTGTTCGGCGAATGCAATTACAGTTTTTGCTTCTGATTCGGTAAAAAACCTCCATACTGAATCGTAACCCGAACAGGCCGGGATAAACATAACACTTCCGCATGCCAATCCCAGTTGTCGGATAAAGTCTCTTCGGCTTGAATTCATTGATTTACAGGTATAAGTTGTTCACGCAAATTTAATTTTTTGGGATTAATTTCCTATTGTTTCAAATAATCCGGAATGATTCTAATTAGTTGATAATAGTTTAGGTTCAATTAGTTGATTATCCAATAAAAGGACCTAAGATACTGAAATGTGATATTCGTGCAAAAGGTGAAAACAAAAGCTCATTTTATTTATTTTTGTTTTTTACATAAAAAAAATACCATGAAAAACCTTGAAACTTTTATTGTCATTATTCTTCTGATGGTTGCATCATCGTGTACAAAAGATACCAGTTTCAATGCCGGTTTCGACAACATTAACAACCGTTTATGGATTGGAAAAGATTTTTGGTCGGTACCGCTCGAAGACTGGAAAGTTGAGGATGGTAAATTGTTTTGCACAGGTAATGTATTGAACTCGCGGGTAAATTTATTGACGCATGTAATTAGCCCGGAACTGGGCGAGTATGATATTTCCGTGAAAATCATGTTAACTGATTCGGGTAAAACTCCCGGTTCGGCTGGCCTTCTTATTGGAATCGAAGATAAGGAAGATCCCGATGTAAGGGCGGCCTGTTATTTTGGAAAGGGAATTAAGGCCGGGGTCAGTTTAAATGGTTATGCATTTTTGAAAGATAAAACCACAAAGATTCCTGAAAACTTTGATTTTAAAGAATTTACCATAAAGATTACCGGGAATAACATGAAACTTAAAATGGATGTTATTGATAAAAACGGGGTAAAAACAGAAAAGCTGATATGTGATGGAGAAGGCGTTCAAGGGCTGGTAGCAGTTGTAAATAATTTCGATATGGGGCAAAAAGAAAATCCGGGAAAATCGCATTTTTGTTTTGATGATTTCAAAATTTCGGGTTCCAAAATAGTTGAAAAACAGGATAATTCGTTTGGCCCAATACTTTGGACGATGCACACTTTAAGCAAGAAAACGGTTAAGCTGATGGCGATGCTTCCTCCAATAGGGGTTAATGACAACCAACTTGTTTCGCTTCAGTTAAAACATGGTGAAAACTGGAAAACTGCTGCAACAGAAACCATCGAACCCGATTCAAGAACAGCAGTTTTTAAACTCGAAAACTGGGACGGCACAAACGATACCGGATACAGGGTTGAATATATTGAAAAGGGAAAGGATGGCTCTGAAACTCCAAATTATTACGAGGGTACAATCAGGAGGGATCCTGTTGACCGGCCGTTAAAGGTTGCTGGGTTAACCTGTCAGTTTCATTTTGGGTTTCCATACACGCCGCTTGTAAATAACCTGTCGAAGTTAGATCCCGATTTGCTTTATTTTTCGGGCGACCAGATTTATGAAGGAAATGGCGGGTACGGAATTAAACGCGAACCTGCCGATGCAGCAATAGTGAATTATTTGGGGAAATACTACATGTTTGGTTGGGCGTTTGGTAGTTTAATGCGCGACAGGCCAACCATTTGCACCCCCGACGACCACGATGTATTCCAAGGGAACCTTTGGGGCGAAAGCGGAATTGCAAAGCCCGGCGGGGCTGGAAGTTCGGATACGCGTGGTTTTATGGAGCCGGTGCAGATGGTAAATGCAGTTAACCGCACCCAATGCGGACAATTGCCCGACCCCTACGATCCAACTCCCATTGAGCAGGGAATGTCGGTCTGGTACACAGGATTAACTTACGGAAGAGTGAGTTTTGCCATAGTAAGCGACCGTATTTTCAAAACCGGGCCTGAAGCGGTTTCAGACTGGGAAGGCAGGCACGACCACATGAAAGCGCCCCGGAATGATTTATCGTCCCTCGATAAACCGGGTGTGCAAATGTTGGGCGAACGCCAGTTGAAATTTTTAAACGACTGGCAAATGGATTGGGATAATGCAGACATGAAAGTTTTGCTTTCGCAGACAGTTTTTGCCAATGTAGCCACTCATCACGGTGGTTTGGAAGAGTACCTGTTTGGAGATTTGGATTCGGGGGGCTGGCCAAAATCGGGGCGCGATGAGGCAATTAAAATTATGCGCAGGGTGGGCGCTTTTCATATTAACGGCGATCAACACCTGCCATCACTTGTTCAGTATGGGCTCGAAAGTTACCGCGATGCCGGATGGAGTTACTGCACACCTGCAATAGCTGTTATGTACCTTCGCTGGTTTTTGCCGGACGAAATGGACCTGGCAGTGGTGGATAGGCCCGGACATGGATATCCGAACACAGGAAAATATACCGATGCCTTTGGAAATAAAAACTACGTTTACGCCATCGGAAATCCAGGTAAAAATACTGTCGATACCGAAAGCCGGTACACGCATGCCCAGATTCGTTCATCGGGATTTGGGCTGGTTACTTTTGACCAGGCTTCGCGAAATATAGACATTGATGCATGGCGGTTTATTGCCGATGTCGAAAATCCAAATCCAATCAGCGACCAGTTTCCTGGCTGGCCTTTTCAGATAAACCAATACGATAATTTCGGGATGGGCGCAAACAACGTTTTGCCCGAAGTAATTGTAAACAAACCAAACCAGTTGATTGAAGTCAGAAAAGCCGATAACAACGCGCTTGTCCGTATTTTTAGAATGAAGGGGGACACTGTTCAGGTTAAGTTGTTTCATCCAGGTACGTTTTTAATTAAAATTGGGGAGAAGGAAATAGGGAGTTTTAAAACCAAACCCGGTGAAAACAAGGAGAAAATAGAAGTTGAAATATAATTTTTCAACAATTTATTCCAATCCAATCAGCACCGACACAAAATAATTTCTTGGGTTTCCTGGATAATAATAGCGGGGCTTGCTGTTGCCAAAGGCCGGGGCGTTTACCGCAAGCATTGATGCATAGGCGATATCAAAAACATTTTGGATACCAGCTTTAAATTCCAGTTTCAGCTTATTGATTTTTTCAGTGTATCTGGCCTCAATATTGGTAATCCCGTTAGCTTCTGAAAAAGTCGTATTGCCATCGTTTACCGGCATTTTACCTGTAAACCGGTGCCATAAATTCAGGTTGATGGTGTTTGTCGGGTTAAAACTTGCAAGTGCAAACCAGGTGCTTTTTGCAGTTCCGGGAAGGCTGTTTCCTGAGTAATTGTAACCCTGGTCTGTAAAATCGTCGAAATGATAGTTGGCAATAGTTGCATTTGCTGTAAACGAAAGCGAAGGAAAAGTTGCCGGATTTGTAACATTCCATTTAATTTCCGATTCAAGCCCGGGGTGCAGCGATTTTCCGGCATTTACGCCAACATAAGCATCCTCGCCCGTGCGGCGTGCAACCAGTAAATTGCTGATGTAAATGCGATAATAACTGACCGAAAACTGGATTTGGCCTGCAAGTTGCGAACGAAACCCGATTTCTGCATTCCATCCGGTTTCAGGTTTAATGTCGCTATTAATTTCTCCTTCAGGCATTAACGTTTCCTCGAAAGTTGGGGTCGAAAAACCATGGCTAACATTGCCAAAAACCGATATACTCCGGTTCAATATTACATTCACGCCCACTCTTGGTGAAATTGTGGGCTGATAATGTTGATTGCCGGATTGATCGCCGTTTTGAATGAATTTGTCGGTGTAATAAAACCGGGTCAGGTTTCCATTAACTCCGGCCGAAATAAAAAACCTTTCCGAAAACCCCGATTCCATTTGAAAAAACAGGTTTTCGTACTGTCTTCGTTCCGTATTTTCAGACAGTAACCCGGTGGGGGAACTATTGGAATAGGTTGACCAATCGTACCTTTCCCTGAAAAATTCAAACCCGGTTGAAAAAATAATCCGGGTGTTTATTCCTGAAATTATTTTCTGACCGTAAGATCTCCATCCGATAAAACTCCCTGATTCTGTAAGCCGGTTGAATGGCCTCAATTCATCGCTGTCCTGGTAACTTCCGAAGGCTGCTGTCGATATCTTATGATTATTGGCCATTTCTATGTTAAGCGATACCCCGAATTGCCCGTTATTGTATTCTTCAAACCCTTCAATATTTTTCCAGTTTGTGGCAGCTTTTTGCGGCGCCTGCTGAAAGGTGGCCAAATCGAGCGAACTCGGGATATAAGCTTTCATTTTAGTCGCTTTTAATAATACCTGGAGGTTTGTATTTTCGGTGATTGAAACCATTGAATTAAAAAGCAGGTTGGAACGTTTGGTTTCATTATTTTCCCTGAACCCATTGCTTTTTAAAAAAGCCCCAAGCGCAAAAATGTTTAGTTTATTTTCTGTTATGCCTGCTGACAGAACATTTTTTAATGTACCGAAAGAGCCTATAGTGGTTTGGTTCTGCACAAAATCCTGGTTGGCTGTTCTGGGGTGAAACAAAACCACGCCTGCCAATCCTGCCCCAAACAAGCTCGACGAAGGCCCCTTAATAATTTCAACCCGCTTAATTGCTGTATTTTCCAAATCTTCGAGGGTTGTCTCCCCGTCGCCCGAAGTTAAGGGTATTTCGCCAAAAAAGGCTTTTATTTTATTGGTTGCGTAGGGTGTTCGGGAACCTATTCCCCTGATGGTTAACCGGTTGGTGTTTATTGTCCCGCTTTGCATTAACAATCCGGGCGCCTGGTTTAAAGCTTCCACGGTTGTTAATGCATTTCCCATTTCAAGCTGAAGCGGGGTTAAAACATTTATTGGCGCCGGAGTATTGAACAGGTTGTAAGGGGAGCGAAACGCGCTGATGGTCACTTCTTCAATGTTGCCTGTCAGAACCGTTGTATCTATTTCAGATTTGATTATTTCCTGGCCTAATAATACTGAGTGGCCAGTCAAAATTAGTAACAGAATTATCAGTTTTATTCTTTTCATTAATTGTTTCCCTTTAATCGTAAAATACCAAAAAATATAAATTTTGTTCTACCGGCACACCCAAATAATTTAGAAGCATAATATAATTTAATTTTTTTGGATTAAATCATATTTCACTACATTTGAGCGTCGTTCAAAAATTATAAAACTAAATTAACTGTAATGAATAAACTGCTTTTTTTGTTTTTGGTTTGTATTGCAAACCTTGCAATTGCGCAATCTCACCCCGAGCCGGTTACTCTCGGACCAGGTTCAAAAGCCATTGATTTTAAATTAAAGGGTACCGATGAAAAATTCTATACCCTGGCATCATTTAAAGATGCAAAGGTTTTGGTAATTATATTCAGCGCACCTCACTGCCCAACTGCACAGGCTTACGATGATCGCATTATTCAGGTTCAAAACGATTATAAAAAACAGGGGGTTCAGGTTGTTTTGATAAATCCAAATTCACCCGAATCGGTTTGCCTTGAAGAGCGGGGTTATACCGATTTAGGCGATTCATTCGAGGATATAAAAATAAGGGCAAATGATAAGAAATTTAACTTTCCTTTTCTCGATGACGGTGAAACCGGGGAAACATCGGTTAAATACGGGCCGGTTGCCACACCGCACGCTTATGTTTTCGATAAGGACAGAATATTACGTTATGCGGGCAGGATTGACGAGTCGGAAAAAATTGGAACTGCAAAACAGCACGATTTACGAAATGCAATAGAAGCGGTGCTTGCCGGGAAAGAAGTTGCTGTTAAACAAACAAAGGTATTTGGCTGCTCAATTAAATGGAAATGGAAAAACGACACAAGAAAAAAACTGGATGCAGAATGGGTTAAAAAACAGGTACCGCTCGAAACATTGTCAATAAAACAAATGAAGGAACTGTTAAAGAATAACTCTAAAAAACTTCGCGTAATAAATGTCTGGGCAACATGGTGCGGTCCGTGCATTGCCGAATTTAGCGAATTGGTTGATACCTACCGGATGTTCTACGGCCGCGATTTTGAAATGTACACCATCAGCACCGACAAGCTTGATAAAAAAGAAAAAGTAAAGGAATTTCTTCAATCGAAACATGCAGCCATTAACAACAACTTTATTTTTGGGTCGGAAAATAAATACGACCTGATTGAAAATCTGGATCCAAAATGGCCGGGTGAAATTCCGTACACTGTTATTGTTGAACCCGGAGGTAAAATAGTCTGGCGCAAATCGGGAGGATTGAATTTTCTTGAATTCAGAAAAGCTATTGTCGAAAACCCGATGATTGGCAGGTATTTTTAGATATATTCCTTTGAGAAAACTGTATGATTTCAACCAATAAAATTATAATTAACTAAGTAAAATGAAGGTAAAATGAAAAGGATTTTAATTTCCATGGTAGTACTGCTATTTTGCGGTACGGCATTATTCGCCGGTGAAATACAGGGTAAATGGAAGGCAACCATTGAAACCGACAATGGCCCGTTTTCTTTCACAGCAGAGTATAAAACAGAGGGTGAAAAAATTTCGGGAACATTGTCAAGCGACATGGGTTCGGTAACAATAAGCGAAGGGGTTGTTAAAGGTGATGAATTTGAGTACTCATTCTACATTGAAAACAGCTTGATAAAGCACAAAGGGAAACTGGTGAACGGGGAACTTAAAATAAAATCGAGCGGAGATTATGGTGAGAGTGAATTTACAATGACGCCGGTGAAACAGGAATAAAAGAAAATTTTGCATACTAGATTAAAAGAGGGCATTGAGCAAATGCTTTCGGGAAAATTAGGGAAACCGATCCAAATTTTTTCTTCAAGCCCCGTTAGCGGTGGTTGTATGAACAACGCTTCGAAACTTATAACCAATGGTGGCGATTTCTTCCTGAAATGGAACAGCGCCTGTGCAAGCGACATTTTTATACGAGAGGCTGAAAGTTTAAGGGAACTTAAGAAAGCTGCCGGAGATTATCTTGTTGTTCCCGAAGTGTTTGCCGAAAAACAAATCGATGACACTCCAGGGTTTTTGGTGCTCGAATTTCTTGAACCCGGTTTTCATTCCAGTATCGATGAAAAACTGGGCAGGGGGCTTGCAGCGGTTCATCGTTATAGTGGTTCCATGTTTGGATTTTATAACGACAACTATTGCGGGGCAACCTATCAAAATAATGAATGGAAAACCAACTGGCCGGGATTTTTCAGGGAGAACCGGCTGGGATTTTTATTAAGTTTAATTCAAAACAATCGTCCATTCAGGAATGACGAATTTAAGATATTCGAAAAACTGCTTGAGCGGATTGATATTCTGATTCCGGGAGAATCTGTTCCAGTTTTAATACATGGCGACTTATGGTCGGGAAACTGCATGATTACCGATAAGGGGCCTGCACTGGTTGATCCGGCCCCATATTATGCCGACAGGGAAATGGAATTTGCCATAATAACTATGTTCGGCGGTTTTTCGCAACGTTTTTTTGCTTCGTATAACGAAGCAGACCCATTGCCTGCCGATTGGAAACGGAGGAACAATCTTTATCAGTTATACCATGTTTTAAACCATTTTTATTTATTTGGCGGAGGTTACCGAAACCAGGCGCTCCAAATTGCCAAAAGCTATCTTTAATTACAAAATGGGAGTAATCTGTTGTCAATTCTGTTTAAATTTACCACTCAACCAAAAACCGCTGTTTAATGATAATTCAAAAAGCAAACGACATAAGGCCGTTTATTGTAATGGACGTTTTGGAGAAAGCGGCCGAAATGGAAAAAAGAGGGATAAAAGTAATACACCTCGAGGTTGGCGAACCCGATTTCGATGTTCCGCAATGCGTTTCAAACGCTGCTTCTGAGGCTTTTCGGGAAGGGCGGACACATTATACCCACAGTTTGGGAGACCCCGATTTGCGCAGGGAAATTGCCAGTTGGCATTTTAATAAATACGGAGTAACCGTTTCTCCCGGGCAGATTATTGTTACTTCGGGCAGTTCGCCGGCGATTCTGTTAACGCTTGGCGTTCTTTGCGATACTGGCGATGAAGTGATAATTTCGGATCCAGGGTATGCCTGTTACCAGAATTTTATCAGGTTTTTAAATGCAAAACCTGTAAAAGTGCCTGTGTTTGAAGAAGACGGATTTCAATTCCGGCCAGCAGAAATTGCCAAACGAATTACGGGCAAAACAAAAGCAATAATGATTAACAGCCCGATGAACCCGACAGGAAACCTGCTCACGGCTGAGGTGATGAAAGAACTAACAAAGTTTGGAATTCCAATTATTTCGGACGAAATATATCACGGTTTGGTTTACGAAGGGCGGGCACATTCAATTCTTGAATTTACTGAAAATGCGTTTGTGCTAAACGGATTCTCAAAATTGTTTGCAATGACCGGTTTACGCCTGGGTTATGTAATTGCGCCCGACCAGTGTGTGCGCACAATGCAAAAACTCCAGCAAAACCTTTTTATCTGTGCAGGTTCAACTGTTCAGCGCGCGGGCATCGCAGCGCTGAAAAATGCCGGGACTGATGTGGATTTTATGAGGGAAACGTACAATGAACGCAGAAAATACATGATAGACAGGTTAACGAAGGCCGGATTTAAAATAAAAGCGCCACCTACAGGGGCCTTTTATTTATTTGTAAATGTTAAACATATTTCGTCCGACAGCTATACGCTTGCCTTTGATATTTTGGAGAAAGCTCAAGTTGGGGTAACCCCCGGAATTGATTTTGGTGAAAACGGGGAAGGATTCTTAAGGCTCTCTTATGCGAATTCAATCGGGAATATTGAAGAAGCTATGAACAGGCTTGAAAATTACTTTTCGATGCTCAGCAGACAGATTTGTTAACAATTAATTTACTTAGAAACATCCACAAACGAATCCATCAGCAAGGCTATCGGGCAATTCCGAAATTTTTTCTTTTTCGTTGTTGCTTCCAACGCATTGCTTGCAAACCCGAAGATTCACTTCCCAGTTAAATTAAGAATTATCGCTGGTTATTAATGCATTACAAACAATACATTTTTTCAGTTATGCACATAGAATAAATTTATTTCTAAAAATATACAAACAGTATTAAAAATTGAATTGTTAAACAAGGTATCAACAAAATTACGAATCCTAACCGGAAAACCTTACACTTTATTGAAGATAAAACGGTTGAAATAACTGGTTGATTTTAAGTCAATTTTTTACTTTTTTTAACAATTATTGCCATAAACTTTTATAACAATTTTGTGTCAAATTAAAACAAGACAGAGAGAATAAATGACTCTTTTTTTGAAATTTTTGAAAAATAAAACTGGGAATAGATATGTAAAGTCCGCACTAATTCTCGTAAACAAGTTATTATTTAGATTTTCTCTAAATTTCGGAAATGGGCCCTTTTTATCCTAAAAAATGGAAACACGGCAGGTAGAGTTTCATTTTTTTTGTAAGTTTGACTGCTAAAATTTTTGCTAAATTTAAGATAGTTTACACTAATATAATTGATATGATCAAAATCAAGCCATTTTTGTTGTTTGCATTGCTGTTTATGTTGATATACAGTTGCAAACAGGAGCCCGACATATATAAAAGACCGGAATGGTTGGCAGGAAAGGTATATACCCAAATCAAAGAACAACCCGAACTTTCAACTTTTGCAACTTGTATTGAGCTGACGGGCTACGATAAAATTCTGGATGTTTCCGGGAGTTACACTGTTTTTGCGCCATCAAACCAGGCATTTCAAACGTATTTTTCACAAAATACGAAATACAAATCGGTTCAGGACATACCTATAGCCGAGTTAACAAAAATTGTAAAGTATCATATCGTTCAAAATCCCTGGAGTAAAATTCAACTCCGCAACCTTGATATATACGGTTGGATTGATACGCTAGATGTTAATAACGATAAACCAAAGGGTTTTAAAAGGGAAACCTTGCTGCTCGACCCAAATCGTAAATACGGTGTTCTGAGTTCGGGTAAAGATCAGGAATCCAAGTTTGTAATTATCGACACTTTGGCATCAACAAGGTATCGAAAAGTGATTACCGATTCGCGAAAATTTGTACCCATTTTTTACCAGGAGTATTTTGATATATACGAACTGAAAAAAAGTGATTATGAATTTTATTTCAACAGGCCTTTTGATAGCCCTAATGATATTTACTTTGCAGGAGCGAAAATTGTTAGCGACGAAATATCTGCTGAAAATGGTTTTGTTTATAAAATCGACAGGGTTGTGGAACCTTTACAAAATGCTTCACAAATAATTGCCAATAAAACAGGGACGTATAAATATACCGATTTTCTGGATGTAATAAACCTGTTCCCAACATTCAGGTACAACCGCGAAAAAACTTTTCAACAGCCCGGCGCCGATCAGGGTTTGGCAGTTGACTCGTTGTTTGATTTAACGTACCCGACCCTGGCATTTAACATTGCCGCCGAAAAAACAAATGTACCGCGCGGGACCTTCGGCTTACCATCAAATGTAACCATACGTTATCATCATGGTTTAATGGCACCCACCAACGAAGCTTTCCAGGCCTTTGTAGATGAATACATTAAGATTCCGAATGGCTGGGGTACTTTTGCCGGGGCTCCCGAAAATATTAAAAGGATTATTGCCAATACTTATATGTCGGAAAATACAATATATCCGACCGATTTTGAAAAAGGTTTTTATAACGGTGAATTGGATATTGTAAAACTTGATCCGGCTGATATTGTAGAAAAGAAATTTGGTAGCAACAGTACATTTATAGGTTTGAAAAAAGCCATAGTTCCAAGGGCATTTAAAAGTGTAACCGGACCGGTTTATCTGCAAAGGGGTTACAGCAAGGTAATGTTTGCCATAGAGATTTCGGGTTTGCTATCGGCGCTGAAAAGGCAAAATGCAGACTATACGTTTTTTTGTGAAAATGATGCTAACAGCGCCGTTGACTCTTCGCTGATTTATTATCCGTTAACAAGAAGATTCTCTGCGTTTTTGGTTTCTCCAGGTTCGTTTCAGGAATACCCTTTGACTATCAATGATCTTCGCACCCTGCTTCTTAATCAGGTAGCTACCGGCCGTGCAAAAGGAATTGCACGCAAGGAATTTATTCCAAATCTGGCAGGTAACATCATTATATTTAACAATGTAACCGGCGAAGTTTCGGGTACCGGCGCTACAACAAGGGGTTTCAGGGGAACCCTGGCCCAACCCGAGTTTCCGGTGCTTTTAAGTAACAAACAGGATAATGGCTTAACTTATGAGGTAAAAAACTGGTTTAGTTTTTCAAGTCCCTCATTGTTCAGTAAAATATCAACCGATTATCCAAGATTCCATGCGCTTCTTAAAAAAGCCGGATTAACAAACGACAAGGAATTCAGGTACAATTTTGTCACCGACAACGACTTTTACACAGTGTTTTTGCCAAGCGATAAGGCAATAGACGATGCTGGTCTGAATGCGTTGCCTGTAGCCCAGTTAAGAAATATCCTCCTTTTCCATTTTATCCAGGGTGAAATGATATTTACCGATGGGAAAAAAGCAGGGGGATATTTTGAAACCGCCAGAATTGATGAGAAATCGACACAGTATACCACTATTTTTACTTCATTGAATGTTAAAACCGGTATTGATTTAATTGAAATTCCAAAAAAGGACGGCGCCAATTATGTCCGGATTGAAGAAGCAGACAAGAAAACCAATTTATTAACCGGGGTAACAAAAGGAACAGGCCAGGAAGTGTTCCCAATCATTTATAATAATGGTGTTATTCATGAGATAGATAAAGTATTACAGGTTGGAGAATTGGATGTAAGGTAATACTAAAAGAACAATTCTTATAAAAAATTAAACCAAAGGTTTGTGAGTAAGATGAAACGGGCACTTCAAAATTTAACGTTCAAGGGAGTACATTTAAGCGAGTTACCCGCCAGAATGATTTTGTCGGGCTGGCATCGGTTACCATTGAAAATTTACAACAACAATGAGATGAAAAAAATCAAATCAGCTATAATTCTAATCATTGCAATACTGAACCTTACCTCTGTTTTTGCACAGGATAGAACCATATTAAGGGGACGTGTTATCGACAAAAACGATAAATCAACCATTATTGGGGCCAATGTTGTGGAATATGACAAGGATAACCGGGTTATAAATGGTACAATTACTAACGTAAATGGCGACTTTGTACTAACAATGAGGGATCCAAGAAACACAGTCAAGGTCAGTGTTATTGGATACAAACCACTTGAGATTGCTATAGATCCGGCAAAATCGATAATGGTTGAACTGGTTTCTGACGATGTGGCAATTGGTGAAGTAAAAGTTGTAGCCGAAGCGCGATCCTCAGCCGGGCTTACAAATATCGCCGATCGCGATAAAGCAGGCTCAAGTGTAAAAATCGATTTGATGGACATGCAGGATGCCGGTATTACTTCGGCAGCCGATGCGCTCCAGGGAAAAATTAGCGGGCTCGATATTATCAGTTCTTCCGGTGACCCGGGTTCAGGTTCCCAATTGGTTATCCGCGGATTAAGTTCGATGGGCAACAACCAGCCGCTTATTGTAATCGATGGGGTCCCGCAGTTTAAAATCGAAAGGGGAAGCGTTGATTTAAGTTCGGCTGACAGCGAAGATATCAGTAACCTAATTAATATTGCCCTCCAGGATATTAAATCGATTGAAGTTTTAAAAGACGCCGCTTCAACAGCCATTTACGGATCGAGGGGCGCCGACGGGGTACTGCTTATCGAAACCCACAAAGGTAGGATGGGAAAAGTTCAGTTTGATTACCAGTACAAAAACAATTACAGCATACAGCCGCCTGCCATACCCATGTTAAATGGCGATGAATACATTATGCTTCAGTTAGAGGAATGGCACAATGCCCGCGGTGTTTTTAATATTGCACCAGAAATAGCTTACGACAGGGACTTCAACCAGTTCTATAATTACTCGGCTAACACCGACTGGCTGGCGGAAATTACACAAAACGGCACATCCGACGATCATTATTTCAGCGTTTCGGGAGGTGGCGAAAAAACAAGGTATTTTACTTCGTTTGGTTACCTCGACGAAGGTGGTACTACTATTAATACCGGGTATCAAAGGTTTTCAACCCGTATCAACCTCGACTATTTTCTTTCCCGGAACCTGCTATTCCAGATTAAATTCAATTACACATCGAGCCTTACCGAGCGAAACCTCGAGTTAAGCGGAAGGAATATCAGAGAGATGGCGTATATTAAATCGCCAAATATGAGTGTGTATGAATTTGATGAATTTGGCAACCCAACGGGTGAATACTTTACACCCATACAAAGTTATCAGGGCGATGGGATTACCTACTTTAACCCCGTTGCAGTTGCGAAACTTGGCAGAAGGGACGAGTATTTCAGCAAGCTCGAAAATACGTTCATGCTGCAATACAGGCTAAACGATTGGATAACACTGCGCGAAACCATTTCATTCCAGTATGCCGGCACCAAAGATAAAAGGTTTCTACCCTATAACGCGATCGGCGCCGATTGGTTGAACTGGCAAATCAATAAAGCCGAAGAGGGAAATAACCTTAACCAGAGTATACAGACCGAGTCGCAGCTTTCCTTTGGTTCGCCGTTTAAAAATAAGGAACACGAGATTTCCGGGGCTTTCACCTTTTCAACCGACCAGTCGGGATATGAGTGGATGAACATACAAAGCAATAAAATCCCGAGTACAAATATTCAGGATCCTGCTGTTGATGCTGCAATTAACTGGATTGGAAATGGTTCGGGAGAAAACAGGCTTCTTAGCGGATTGGCAAATGTTAACTATAAATACGGCGACCGCTACCTGGTACAGGGAAATTTACGTTCTGATGCGCATTCCTCATTTGGCTCTAATAACCGATGGGGAACATTTTTCGGCGCTTTTGCAGGCTGGAGGTTTTCGAGCGAACCGTTTATGAAATCGTTGCCCTGGCTTGGCGAAAGTATGATTAGGGCCAGTTACGGTATTTCGGGCAGGCAGCCGGGCAACGTTTATGCAAGGTTTGCAACTTACGAATCGACCAGTACAGGCGCTTATATCCTAAATCCCGCAATTGCACCAACAAGCGTCCAGTTAAATAACCTGCGTTGGGAAACTATAGCGTCATGGAACATTGGTGGGGAGCTAAGCCTGTTTAAAGACAGGATTTACCTTGAGGGCGATATTTATGAGAAGGTCTCCACCGACATTTTGTTCCCTAATTACGACATTCCGTATTCTTCGGGCTTTACATCATTAGTTTATTTAAATGGTGGTGAGATGCGCAATACCGGTTGGGAATTAATGGCTGATGGAAAGGTTTTCAGAAATACCGACTGGCTTGTATCCTTCAATTTTAACATTTCACAAAACATTAACTCTTTTAGCAAACTACCCGATAACTTTAACTCCGAAAGATCAACCTCTATCGGAAACGGCCAATACCCGTTGCGTGTAGTTCAAGGAGAACCCATCGGTTCGTTTTTTGGGTTCCGTTATCTGGGGGTTTATCCCAGCGATGGGGATGTGGTTGCCAGGGATGCTGCCGGCGAAATACTCCGCGACAGCGAGGGAAGGGCCATTCCGATGAGATACACCGATTCGTACGTGTTTAAAGGCGGCGATCCAATTTATGAAGATATAAACAAGGACGGAAAAATCGATATAAACGACGTGGTTTATATTGGTGACTCGAACCCAAATTTTCTGGGCGGTTTTGGATCGACAGTAAAATATAAGAACTGGGATTTCTCACTTGCATTCCATTACCGTACCGGTTTCGATATTATCAATGGTATTGCCCTTCAAACCCAGGCAATGAACAATAAAGACAACCAGAGCAAAGCGGTGCTTAGCAGGTGGCGTGTTCAGGGTCAACAGGAAGAAGGGCTTTTGCCGAGGGCTTACATGTACCATCCGGCCAATAACCTTGGCTCCGACAGGTACGTTGAAAAAGGCGACTACCTGAGGTTAAACAACATTAAACTGTCGTACCAACTCAGTAACGACATGTGCCGTAAATTAAGGGTCCGAAAAGCCAATATAGCGCTTAGCGCACGAAAACTTTTTACATGGACAGGCTACTCAGGACAGGACCCCGAAGTAGGGCAGAATGCTTCGGACCCGTTCTGGATTGGGGTTGACTATGCAAGAACACCCCCTCCAAAAATTATTACTTTAAGTGTTGGTGTTGGATTCTAATAAATTGCTGAAGAAAAATGAGAAAGAAATTAAAATATTTGGTACTTGCGATGCTTGTTTTAACTCAAATCTCTTGCAACGATTGGTTGGAATTAATTCCACCCGGAGGTTTGATCAGGGAAGAATTCTGGAAAACAAGGGCTGATGTCGATGCAGTGTTAATGGCAGCTTACAGCGGATTTTCGGCTTTAGACAGCAGATTGTTTCTGTTTGGCGAGTTAAGGGGCGATATGCTTATTGGTGGGCCTAACCAATCCGGAAACCAACAACGAATTGCAGAAAATAACATCCATCCCGATAACAGTGAAACCAACTGGCAAAACTTTTATAAGGTAATTAATTATTGTAACGAGGTTATTGTAAATGCCCCCAAGGTCCAGAAAATTGATAACACGTTTACTGATTATCAGATGCAGAGTCTGGTTTCAGAAGCTTATTTCCTTCGAAGCCTCGCTTATTTCTACCTGGTCCGCATTTATAAAGATGTACCCCTGATTTTGGACCCGACAGAAAGTGATGATGCCGAATTTTATGTTACAAAATCAACAGAGGCGACCATATTAACAAAAATTGTCGCCGACCTTGAGGCGAACCGTGCTTTTGCGCCTTCGGAAAGTTTTAAGACCATTAGGGAAAATAAAGGAAGGGCTTCAAAAGCATCGTTTGATGCATTACTTGCCGACATTGCATTGTGGGAGTTTAAATACGAGAAGGTCATAAAGCATGTAAATGATATTATCATTACAAAGAAATTTTTGTTAATGCCCAGTGGAAGATGGTTTGAGTTGTTTTACCCTGGTAATTCGCTCGAAGGGATTTTTGAATTTCAGTTCGATGGGATGATGTCGCAAAACAATTCAACCTATGGTCTTACCAACCGGCCTAGCAACCAGTACAAACCAAGCCAGAAGGCGCTCGAAATGTTTAGCTATAAATATGCAAGCGAACTGGTTAGGGGCGAAGATTCTTCAATCCGTAAATACGGCGAAGATGATTTTATCATCTGGAAATATGTTGGACAGGCCCCCGACGGTCAGTCGGCACGTTCCGGCGCCGAACAGTTCAGTTGTAACTGGATTGTTTACCGTTATGCCGATGTTTTGCTTATGAAAGCTGAGGCATTATCGCAGTTGGAAAGATATATGGAAGCTTATGATATTATTTCCGATATAAGGGACAGGGCAGGTGTAGGCGCTATTAATATTGCCAATACTGCTACTGCCTATGAAGACGCAATATTAAATGAACGTGCGCTGGAGCTGGCTTACGAAGGAAAAAGGTGGTTTGATTTACTAAGGATGGGACGCCGGAACAACTTTGCCAGAAAACAAAAGCTCATTGAAATTATTGTAAGTAATGTCCCCTCAACACAGAAACGAATACTTGCAACTAAACTTACCAATCCCTTAGGTTGGTATTTGCCGATTTTTGAAAAGGAAATGGACAGAAACAAAAACCTTTTGCAAAACCCTTATTACGATTTTTAGCAATGTGGTTTAAAAAACTGTAAAAAACAGAATGGAAATTTCCGGAAATGAATGAACGAGTAATCATTGAAAATTAAAATGATGTCAGATGAAAAAAATAGTTTATATAATTAGTTTAGCCCTCCTTACGCTTGCTGTAAATTCGTGCACGGAACCTGAAAGGATTGCTGGCTTTGAAGATGCCGAACAATTTACTATTTACGATTATATTGTTGAAAATGAAAAGGATTTTTCCAATTTCCTGGCCATCCTTAAGGTGGCCGGTATCGATAAAACATTAAGCGCTTATAATCCCGACGGGGACAATTATACGCTCTTTTTGCCGAGCAATAAAGCTATTAGTAATTTTATTTCAAAAACACCAGGTTTCTCATCGATTAATGATATACTGAACAATAAAGAATTTGCATACGCTTTTGCCCGTTTTCATGTGGTAAATAAAAGCATTCACACACAGAACTTTCCGTTTGGGGCTTTCCCTGAACCAACATTGTCAAAAGACTATCTGACTGTTAGCTTCGTTATAGAAAAAGATACGTCGTATTACAAAATAAACAACCAGGCAGCAGTTATTTACCCGAATATTGAAGTTTCAAATGGTTTCATCCATTTAATTGAAACAGCGCTTGAGCCCATTACACTTACCACCTATGGCTGGCTGAAAGCAAATCCGGCCTATTCAATATTCAGGGGGGCGCTTGATTTAACAGGCGTTAAGAGCATGGTCGATTTTAATTTGAAACTGATTGAGAATGGTTCGCCGGTTACTTTGCTTGTTGAACCCGATGCCGTTTACAAAAAGATAGGGATCAATTCTGCCAACGATTTGGCAAAATTTATAAGTCCAAACAATACAAATTACACCAGTCCTGCCAATCCGTTGTATAATTTCTGTACCTATCATATTTTAACCGGCGGCCGGTATATAAACGATTTCGAAGGCACCGCAACAAACTATACTACATTTTCAGAAATACCCCTAAATATAAACGGATTGGGGAAAGACCTTCTTATTAATAAAGGAAAACAGATTTTTGAAATTATAGTTTCAGGGAAAGACAGTACAATTATTGATTATGTCGGATTCAATTACGATGAAAGTAATGTTACAACCCAGTCAGGGTCAATTCATATTATTGACAGGGTTATGCAACAGGTAAGTCCTTCAAGGGCAATCAGTACGTATGAATTCTGGGAAGAACCACTAATTAATTTTTACCGCAGAACACCCGGAACATACCTCATAGAAGATCAGGCTGCATTATACAATGTTAAATGGTCGGGAGCAAAATTATCGTTTGTTGAGAAAGGCGACGAACAAACATCGGCATGGGGAAATGATTACCTTGAGATTACGGGGGATTTTAGAATTTCGTACACAATACCAAGAATTGTACAGGGAAAATACAAGGTATTTCTCGGAGCAGAAAGGTTCAGCTCTGCAAATGCCCTCGTAGAAGTTTATATTGACGGAAAAAAGGTAAGCAGCCTTATCGATTTATCGCAGGGTGGAACTTCTAACAATCCATTCCAGCGCATTGAACTCGGTACTGTTGATTTCAAAAAGTACGAAAATCATAAAGTAGAAGTAATACCCTTAATTCCGGGTAGGTTTTTGTGGGATTACATTCGTTTTGAACCAATTTAAAAAGGGTGATGATGATAATTCGGAATGTTGGTGAAATGAAAAAGACACGGTTTATATCGAAAACCCAAAATAGATTAAATATTAATCAGATGAAACAGACATTGGGAATTTTATTGGCAGGATTTATGGTTATAATTCTTTCAAGCTGTAGAAAGGATTGGGAAGACCATTATAACGTATATCCCGAAACTGTCGATCAGAATGTTTGGGAGGTTATCCAAAACGATCAACAGTTTTCAAGTTTTGTTCAAATTGTTAAATCTGCTAAAATGGATACGCTTTTCAATTCGGATATTGCGTATACCATATTTGCCCCCACAAATAGTGCGATAGCGCAATATACAGGGGGTAAACAAATAAGCAATGTAGTCCTGGCTTATCATTTTTGCTCACACTTTATAAATTTCAGCAGTATACAGGGAAAAAGGCAAATCCAGACCTTAACCGAAAAATTCGCTTTATTCGAAAGAAAGGGGAGCGTTGTTGAAATAGATGGAGTTAAAGTTGATGGAGAAAGTAAATTATATAAAAACGGTAAATTTTTCACTTTGGGCAAAGTAATTGAGCCAAGACCTAATTTGTATGAATTTTATAAGGTTACCAACCCCGTGTTAACCAATTACATCGACCGTCAGGATACAATAATACTCGATAAGGAAAAAAGTAAACCCCTTGGCTTCGATGAAAAAGGTAACACGGTTTACGATACGGTTTCAGTTATTGCTAATAAATTCGAAATGAAATATTTCCCGGTTAGCGAAGAGTTTAGAACACTTTCGGCAACCGTTGTATTTCCAAAAACACAAGATTACCGGAATGCGCTTAATATAATGGCTGCTAAACTGGGCGGAAAATACACATCGTACAGGGATATTCCAATCGAGTGGCAGGAGAATATTTTAATACCACACATATTAAAACAAGGGATTTTTCTTAACCGCCTGGAACCTGAAGAATTTGTATGGAAGTCGCCAAAAGATACGTTAAAACTACTTAATGTTCTTGGCGATAGCGTGAAGATACTTTATGTTCCGGTTGACAAGGAATTATGCAGTAACGGGTATGCTTATAATTACAAATCATATGTTATCCCCGACTCGCTGTACATGGGAGGTACCAAATACGAGGGTGAAAGGCTTCTTACGCCTAAAGGTTTGAATAAATTTGCATGGCACGACAGCGTCAGCGCTAAAAGTACAATTTCGTTGGTGCCAACACAGGAATTGATACAGGGGGCATCAAACGACTCCATCATCAGGGTTAATTTCCCGAAAGGTTATACCGGAAGGTTTACCCTCGATTTTAAAACTGTAAAATTGTTCCCGCGGAAATACCTGATGGTTATTAGTACCCACATGGACATAGGTGGTATTTATGATATTTATGTGAACAATCAACTGATAAGAACCTTCGATTATTACAATTTTATCCTTTTCAGGGGAGTTATGCCCAGCGTAATTCCGGGTAACAGGTATACCCCGCGTGGCCGTTTTAACAAGTTCGATATGATTGTAGATAATATAAGCGAGTATGGCAGCCCAAAAATAAGATTCGATTACAAGGCGCCGGGATTCTCACCTAGTAACGGTTTGGTGATTGACTGTATTGAGTTTATTCCACAAGCCAATTAGTTTTGACAGGAGTAACTGAGTAATTGAATTTAATCTGATAGATGAACAGAATTTTAAACATGATAGCTTGCTATAGCCGCAAAAATAAAGTGAATGATATGCTTTTAACAGGTAATTCAGGCAAAACCAGGTCGCATTTCACCAACGGGTTCATAAACCCTGGAAATGCGCTTCAAATGCAAATAAATACTATAATGAACAGTAAATGCTTAACAGCAAATTTAAGAAAAATAGCTGCCACAGTGGCCGTGCTGATTTTGGGTATTTCAACGGTTTTTTCGCAGGATACTATTCGGGTGAAAGGGACTGTTGTGAATGGGTTAAACAAACCTTTGGCCAATGTGTCGGTAGGTATTGAAGGATCATTTGAACTGCCTGCTGTAACAAACGAGGCCGGTGAATTTACACTCGTCGCATTATCGGGCGATAGCTGGTTAAATATTTCACCTTCTGAAAATTATAAAAAAAGAAGGGTATTCCTGAATAACCGGACAGAACTTAAAATTTACCTGGCAGAAAACTCCATGCAATCGGGCGATGACAACTTAATAATTTTGTCGCAGGATGTGTTAAAACGCGATATGGTAGCTTCGTTTAACTCTGTGAATACCGGATTGTTAAAAGAAACCCCGGTTATTACAATTAACCAGTTCTTCCAGGGAAAGGTGTCAGGTTTAAATGTTGTCAACCGTTCAGGTGATCCCGGAAGTGGTGCGGTTTCGTTATTGCGCGGGGTAAATTCAATTAATTCATCTGTTTCACCGTTATACATTGTCGATGGAATACCGGTTATGCAACCCACTGTTTTTGGTTCAAATCTCGACGGTTTTGAATATAACCCCCTTCTCGGTATTAACCCGCTTGATATTTCGAAAACTACGGTTATTAAGGATCCGGCTATTACGGCTGCTTATGGTTCAAAAGCTTCGAATGGTTTGATCCTTATCGAAACACTTGACCCAAGCGCTACTGAAACTGTTGTTGAGCTCAATTTGCGCAGTGGGTACTCGCTTGCCCCATCAACCCACATTCCGCAAATGAATGCAGGGCAACACAAAACGTATATGAGTGAGTTGCTGTTTTCATCGGGTATGGCAGAAGAGAGGGTTTTGCTTGAATATCCAAACTTGTTTCTTACCCCTAAAGAAGACAGGTACATCGATTATCAGCACAATACAAACTGGCAGGAACTTATCTTCGCAAATTCGGCATTCACAAACGTAAATGTTAAGGTAAAGGGAGGAGATGAAATTGCGCGCTACGGGCTTTCGTTCGGTTATATGAACAACGATGGCATTATTAAAACAACGGGTTACGAAGGGTATAACCTGCGGTTTGTAAGTTTGTTGAATATATTCACCTGGCTTAAAATGAATGCAACTGTTGGGTTAAGCTACAACAATTCACAACTAAAAGAGTCGGCCAGAATTAACGAAACAAGTCCGATTTATGCCAGTTTGGCCAAATCGCCCCTGTTAAACCCATACCAGTATGACGATGAAGGACGGGAACTTATTGCGCTTACCAATGTGGATGAATTGGGCATTAGCAATCCGCAATCGATAATCGATAATTACGAGGCAAAAAACAACAACTTTAATTTTATTTCGACACTGGGATTTTCTGCAGAGTTGAAAAAGAACCTGTTGTTAAATTCGAATTTTGGTGTAAGGTACAATGTATTGAAAGAGCAAATTTTCATGCCAAACAAGGGGATGGAAAGATACTATAACAAAGAGGCTATTAACGTTTCGAAGGCTACCAACAATACTTTAAATTCGTTTTACAACAACACCTATTTAATATACAGGAAAAATTTTGGAAGAAATCACTCGCTCACTTCCAATACAGGCGTAAATATTTTTTCAAACAAGTTTGAACTCGATTGGGGGCTGACCAAAAATGCACACGAAAACGATGAGTACCGTATGATTCAGGATGGCCAGAATAGTCTGCGCGAAATCGGTGGTGCAAACCGTACCTGGAACTGGTTATCGTTTTACGAAACTGTAAATTACGGATATAAGGACAAATACCTGGCCACGGCAACAGTTACCTTCGACGGATCGTCGAGGGTTGGCGATAATGCAGCAAACACAGTGAAGGTAGGCGGTGTACCCTTTGGCTTGTTTTATTCTTTTGGGGGCGCCTGGAGAATTTCAAACGAATCGTTTCTGAAAGATAAATCAAAACTCGAAGAGTTAAAATTAAGACTGACTTATGGTGTTTCCGGGAACGATGATATTGGCGAATCAAATGCCACCAATTACTATAATGCAATTAAGTTCCGCGAAACTTCGGGTTTGATACCGGGCGTGGTTGCAAATGAAAGCCTGACATACGAAAAATTGTCGCAACTGAATGCGGGGGTCGACCTTTCGTTATGGGGGGGAAGGACACAGGCAAGTGTCGATGTTTATCAGTCGACAATTGACAATATGTTGATTTATGCCCCACTGGAAGCATATTTTGGGTTTAACTTCCGACCTGAAAACGGCGGGAAAATGCAAAACAAAGGTATTGATGTAAGTTTGTTTTTCCGTTTGATGGACAGGCCAAATTTCAAATGGGAAGTACAAACTTCATACGCCAATGTTAAAAACGAAGTTCTTGAAATTAAAGGGGACAAGCGGGTAACAGCAATTCAGGGAGCCGAGTTGGTCAATATGCCCGGCGAACAGGCAAACAGTTTTTATGGTTACCTTTTCGAAGGTGTGTATTCAACCGTTGCCGAGGCCCAGGGCGCCGGGTTGGTTAACGACCGGTTAATTAAATATGAAGCAGGGGATGCCAAATTCAGGGATATTTCAGGTCCTGCAGGTAGTCCCGATGGAATAATTAACGATTACGATAAAACTGTAATTGGCTCGTCAAATCCCGAAAGTTTCGGTGGCATAAGCAACACTTTCACCTATAAACGTTGGTCATTAAATGCTTTCATGCAGTTTGTTTCAGGTAACGAAGTTTTCAATTATGTGCGTTATCTTAACGAAAATATGGCCGGATTGGGTAACCAAAGTACAAAAGTTCTCGACCGTTGGGTGTATGACGGTCAGCAAACCGAAGTGCCCCGTGCGGTTTATAATGATGTGATAGGTAATGCCGATTTCTCTAACCGTTGGATTGAAAATGGCTCTTACATGAGGCTTAAAAATGTTTCTTTAAGTTATACAATTCCCCACGAATTTTTAGTGTTTAAAAATGCCCAGTTTTATATAGCCGGATCTAATTTATTAACCTTATCAACCTATCTGGGTTATGATCCTGAATTTGCATTTTCGAGCAAACATTTAAGCCAGGGAATTGATTATGGGTTAACACCTCAACCGCGGCAGTTTATAATTGGTATTCAACTTGGTTTATAAAGTTTTAATTTTGAATGTTATGAGAACTTATAATAAATACACAAAAGTAATTGGTCTTTTACTTTTATTGTTGGTTATTTTTCCATCGTGCAAAGATTTTCTTAATCCAGAACAGGAAATAAACATTACAAAGGATAAATTATACGACGACTGGTACGAATACAGATCAGCAATGATGGGATTATATGGCTTGCAGGCAAAACTTGTGGAACAGCTTGTGATTCTTGGAGAATTAAGGGGCGATTTAATGCAGATTACTGAAAATGCCGATGCCGACATGGTCGAAATTTATAACTTCAATGTTTCAAAACAGAATAAATACGCGCAGCCCACAAATTTCTTTAAGTTAATTACTGCTACCAACAGTTTTATCACCCAATTAAAAACCAATCGGCCCGAAGTGCTCGATCCCAAAAGCCCGATTACAAATTACGACAGGTTATATGGCGAAGCTTTGTGTATGCGCGCGTGGGCATATTTTAATGCTGTCCGTATTTATGGGAAAATTCCATTCCTGCCCGAGTCGCTTACTTCTATTGAAGACGTAAATAAATTTCTGAATTCAGCCGTCGATAGCACAAAGAATAATATCAGATATGGAATTGATGGCTATACAAACGATACCTTGAAGAATGTTCCTGTTAAACTTGAAAAAAAATTTTATGATATTGGCCTTGTTATCGATTATTTTACCAACGAACTCGAAACCCAGGTTAAAGCGGTTGGCGTAAACCACTTTATCGATAATAACGACCAAACCTGGGAGGTTACCATTTGGAACACGCATGCATTAAATACTTTGCTTGGGATAATGTATTTAACCGATGGCGATTTAGCCAAAGCAGCCAAACGTTTTGAAAATGTTATTTATCTTAATTCGGATAATTACAGGTACCAGATTGATGCAAGTTTTGGTACAGGCAACTGGAAAAATATTTTTACCAACATCGATCTTCGCGAACATATTTTTACTATCTGGTTCAGAAAATCGTATTTTCAACAAAACCAGCTACAACAATTTTTCGAACCTCGTGCCCCACATAAATACATGTTAAAACCAACCAGAACAGCAATTATGCACTGGGAAACAACTTGGGACAATTATGTTTTGGCGGTAAACAACAACCAACCCTGGTTAACGCGTACTGTGTTTAAAGGTATGCCCGGAGATTTTCACAGAGGGTACGGCGCATCATATTCTTATATGCAAAACGGTGTGCCGGTTTCGCAAACAAACGTTTTTAATATGTTGTGGCTTAAATCGGAAGAAGATTACCGTACCTCGTCATTATTGGTTGAAAATGCCGATACTGTTATTTATAAATATTCAATTAACAAAGGTGTGTTCGACCAGGATGCCAATTTTTGTGTTTACCGGGCTGCCGGGGTTCACCTTTGGCTGGCCGAGTTGTATGTTTGGTGGAGATTTTCGCAAAATAACATTGTCAGGGAATTCACCTCTAATGCTGTAAATATTCTGAACGATGGGGCAAATTACAGTATTAGCAGTACCCGTTTACAGCGTGGTGTCAGGGGGCGCGTTGGATTTGGCGGTGCAACCGATGGGATCAGGCCGGGTAATATAAACTACACCTTTCACCCGTTTACAAACAAGGTTACTGGGTATATAAATGTTACAGGCGATTTTAGAGGCCTTCAATTGTATCTCGAAGATAAAATTATGGACGAGCGCGCCAGGGAATTGGCTTACGAAGGTGAGCGGTTCTACGATTTAATCAGAGTTGCAAAACGTAGAAACGATCCTAAATTTCTCGCCTCCAGGGTTTCGGAAAAATTCCCTAAAAACAGACGTCAGGCAATGTACAATTTGTTGCTCGATGAAAAAAACTGGTACATTAACTATTTCGATTAATCAGTATCGATAAAAGGAATAATATCTGGCAGGTAATGTTATAGTTGCCTGCCTTTTTTTTATATAGGAATATGAAACAGGTATATATTGGTTTTCTTATCTTGTTTTTAATTGGTTTTGTAAAGAACTCGGCTTCTTCTGATATAGTAAATGTTCAGGCGCTAAATAGCCGGGTAATTATGATTCATTTCGACGATGGTTACGTCCGGTATCACCGGAAAGGTGAATCGCGACAAAACGAATGGGTTGTTTCAGAGCCATTGGATGTGATAAAGGCAATAACCAGTTCAAATTACACAGTTAAAACTTCGGCAGGCTATTACGAAACTGCAAAAAATCCGGTTAAGGTAACCCGTAAATCAAAAGGGACAGAATTCACCTGGTTGTGCCAGAATTATGTGTCGAATGTTGGCTGTGTTAATTCCAATCCCGATCATGCAAAAGAACACTGGATTTATCTGCACTTGCCTCAACCCCTGGAAATGGGAAATACCTATACGGTTACAACTCTTGATCTTGCGGGAAATGGAAAAGAGTGGAAATTGGATTTTTCATTCGTTAATAACAGGTCTGAAGCTGTGCACGTAAATCTGGTTGGGTACGATCCGCTGGCACCAAAAAAATATGGCTACGTTTATCATTGGGCAGGCGAAAGCGGGGGAGTTGATTTTTCGAAATACTCTGGAAAGAGTTTTTATTTGATTGACACCCAAACCGGTGAAAAGGTACATTCAGGGAAATTAAATTTCAGAAAAAATAAAACCAATACCGAAACGCAGCAGCCTAATGATACGCCCAACAAAAACTTCCTGGGGGCCGATGTTTATGAGTGTGATTTCTCTGGTTTTAATACCCCGGGCGAATATATTCTTGCTGTCGATGAAATTGGAAGTTCGTTCCCATTCAAAATTAAAAAAGATATTTACCGCTTGCCCTATTATACCTCAATCAGGGGCTTGTACCATAACCGATCGGGAATCGAGCTCAAAGGGCCGTTTACTGATTTTACCCGGCCTGCACCTCATAACCCGCTGTTAACACCCGGATTTAGCGGGAAACTTAAATACACAACCTCAAGGTTTATTGACTGGAAGGACCTTGATCATTCGTCACTTGATAAACCGGCAATCGAAGCCGGAATACGCGGGTCGGTTAATACCTGGGGCTGGTACCAGGATGCCGGTGACTGGGATGGTTATTTCACCCACATGAAAATTCCTTCAATATTAATGTTGACATGGGAAATAGCCCCCGAAAAATTTGCCGATGGCGAATTAAACCTCCCCGAAGGGGTGAACCAAATTCCTGATATTCTGGATGAAGCCCGCTGGTTAATCCGATTTTTCCACAGGACCCGCCATGAAATTATTAATAAAGGATTTGGTTCCGGTGGAATTGGTTCCCGCGTGGCTCCCGATTGGTTTGGCAACGCTGCAGATGGCATACCTTCATACCTCGACAATGGTCAATGGATTATTTCGGGGGAAGATCCTTTTACCACCTATTTTTATGCAGGGCTGGCCGGTCATTTTGCATTGATTTTAAATAAACTAAAAATTGCTGACCCCGATGGAATAGATTGGGCAAAAGAAGCCAGGGAAGCTTTTCAATGGGCGAAAAACAATACCAGGCAAAACGATACCATCCCATCTAAAGTCCATAACTATAATTTGAAGGATTTCGAATTGTATGCAGCCGCCACCCTTTTCAGGTTGACCGGTAATAATGAATACGCGCAGATTGTTAAAAAAAATCTTGAACCTGTTACTTCGGCATCGGTTTTGGATGAAGATAAAAAATGGGGGGCTTATGCACTGATAACCGGAAATGAGCACGATATCAATGATGCGCCTTTTATGCTGAAAGTTAAGGGGGCTATTATTGCAACTGCCGATCAAAAATACTCCAGCATCGATCAGCGGGCATGCAGGTATGGCGGAAATATTTGGTTCCCAATGTTGGTTGGCCAGGGTACAACTCCAATGGTTTTCGAGATGATGATGGGGCATTTTCTGGCAAAAACTTTTGTCCCTTCAAAAGCGCTTAATTACTGGGCCGGATTGTTTACCACCGCCGATTATTTTCTGGGCTGTAACCCGCTTAACATGGCCTATATAACCCATGTTGGTGTGCGTTATCCGGAGCGCGTGCTGCACCTCGATTCGTGGTACAACAATAACGGTGAAATGATTCCTGGTATTACACCGTACGGGCCATGGAAAGATGATCCTGCCGGCGCAATTGGCCCCTGGAGCCTTCAATGGCCTTATAAGACCTTATATCCCGAAGGTATTACTAACTGGCCCGGTCACGAGCGTTGGTTTAACAACTACACCACGCCCTTAAATACCGAATTTACCATTCATCAGAATACCGTCCTTTCGGCTGTAGTTTATGGTTATTTATGTAACGGTCCCGATGGTTCGTTCAAGCCAAATAAAAAACCATCTGTCGAAATAGTTTCGCCTGTGCCAAACAGCGAAATTGAAGGAAAGATAAATATCGGTGTTAAAGCTGTCGATCCCAATGGAAACGAAGATATTGCATGGGTTGAATTTTATAACGACTGGCATAAAATAGGGCAAAGCAATAAAGCGCCTTTTCAGTTTACCTGGGAAAAACCTGGTTACGGAACAGCCAAATTGTCGGCAAAGGTAGTCGATAAAAGCGGCTTTTCAGCCAAATCGGGTGTCATTGAAATTACGGTAAAGCCAATGAAATATGATGTTGTTATTGTTGTAAAAGACAGTATTACAAACAAGGTTATTTCGAAAAGCAAAGTTCTTATCGGGGATAAGGAGATTGTGACAAATATTTCGGGCGAAGCAAAATTTGAGCAGATACCGGGTATTTTAAATGTTAAACTCGAACATGAAAGGTATTTCCCGAAAAATATAAAACAACTCAGCGTTTACAGCGACACCACGCTGGTTTTTTACCTGGCACAAAAAAAAAGTGAAGTTGTAATTGTTGTCCGTGATAGTTACGATGGAAAACCATTTGAGGGAGTTCCGGTATTTTTCAACTCAATACAACAAATTACAAACACCAAAGGTGAGGCCCTTTTTACCACTTACACCGGAGATTATAACTATGCAATCACGAAAAATTCATTTCGTGATGAAAAAGGGACCTTTAAAATTGAATCAGACACCATAATCCATGTTTTCCTTGTCCGTACCGATGCTGAAATTAAATTTGTGTTAAAGGAAGGAATTACCCCTTTAAATGATGCTTCGGTAATAATCGGGAAGGACACCATACTTTCAACAGCACTCGGAATAGCAAGGTTTAAAGGACTGCCCGTGTTCAGGTCGTACATCTACAACATTTACAAATCGCGCTACCAGGTGGAGTCGGGAACGGTTTTTTTACAAACCGATACAACTGTGAATGTAGCAATGAGGGCAATACCGGTTGGGCTCCTTAACATAGGGATTACTGAAAACCTTAAAATCTGGCCTAATCCGGTGAAAAAGAAATTGTCGGTTTCATCAGAAGAAATTATCAGGGAAATTAATGTTTATACATTAAGCGGCAGCAGAATACCGCTACACGCAGAAATTGATAATGGAATTTACCGGCTCGATTTTTCAGAATTAAAACCTGGAACCTATTTACTTGAAATAATTTATCCTGATAAAAATCCGGTTATCCGAAATATTATCCGCTACTAAGAAAAATATAGCAGTTGTCAGAATATCAATGTATTAACCGATTCGGGTTCAATAAAGGCTTTCACCTTTTCCTTTAATGTTTCAACCTTAATTGCACCTTCTTTCCAGTTCGAATTTTGGGTTGTTGTAACAGATTTTGATATTGGTTTTTTGAAACCGGCAATTTCAACAGCGACTTTGTCTTTTTTTGTATTTAATATTTGTAGCACGAACCTTCCGTCGGTTTTTATGCCGCAAATAGCAAGGATTTCAGGGTCGGAACTTATGGAGTTGATAATTTGTGTGCCCGAATTCAGAAACTCTGTGTAATGGCGCGTAACAAAGTAAGAGGGATACTTGGTTTTGGTATCGCCCGACATAATCCCGTAATTGTTTTGCCAGGTCCAGTACTGCGAAACTTCAACCCAAGCATAATTAATAATACGGTGCGAGATTTTTGCAAACCTGAAAGCATAATCCCAGCTTTCGTTCATTCCTTTGATTCTCCAGGCCATCGCATCGAATCCGAGTTCATTGCACCAAACAGGCCTGTTCCACGCTTTTGCAAAACTGGCGATGCGCTCAAATTCGCTGTCGGGCATTTTTTCGGCCCACCAACTGTGAAAACACAGGGGCCCCAGGTATTTCCATATGGTGGAGTCGGCAGCTATCATGGTGGCAAATTCAACTGTTCCTTTAGGCTGGGCAGTGTCGGCCCAAAGAAATTTGGTTTTCAGTCCCGCTTTTTTAAAGCGTTCGCCGGCCTTTTTGAAAAATGCAATGGTTTCTTCAGGAGAAAAAATTACCTGGTAACCACCGTCCGATTCGTTAAATGAAAAATAGTCGGCTTCAACCCCATACCCGTTTTTTGCGGCTACCAAAAAGGCTTCAATCTGATCAATCAACTCGTCATATTTTTCGGGTTTAATCCGTCGTTGAGAACTTTTTTCGGGGTTCGAAACCAGTTCATCGGCAACGCGCCACACCGAAACAGTGAAATTGGAAACCCCAAATTCGGTTTTCATGCGCCTCATACTTTCCAACAGCGTTATTACTGCTGGCTGCTCCGTAATTTTATCGCCTTTGTATTCAGTGTAGCTTAAATTACGGAATTCGAGCGGGAGAGCAAGCCGTACATGGCTGGGTTTAAAATCGTTTAATGTTGCTTCGCCAATGGCGTCCCATGCGTGACTGGTATAGTTGGCCTGGCAATAGTTGCCGCCTATCGATACTATTTTTTGCTTTAACATTTCAGGATAAACCTGGATTTTAACTGTTTGCGAATATGCTGCATTTAACAAAGCAAACATTAGAATTAAAAGAGATATTGGTTTTTTCATTTTTATGGTTTTTAAATTTATTTGTATTCAAACTCAACAAAAACTTATTTCCCGAAATACATTACAAATTTTGCTATACACCTGTAAATATTTTACATTGAACTGGTTAAAGTTGAAAATAATTATAAACAACTGAATTTATACAGCAGCCTAACCGGTATCAGAACTTTATTTCTTTACAAATATTTGATTGAGCTGGTTTGATTGTGAAACAAGTTTTAACAAATACATTCCTGCC
>JBBINB010000011.1:0-70962 GCA_037444065.1 Draconibacterium sp. | reverse complement strand
TTAAATTCATGCCACAAAATTATCCGGTGACAATAACTCAATGAACTATAATTGCGACCTAATTATTCTTTTTACTAACTTTCTACTGTTAAATTCTTATTCGGTATAAACTCTAATAGTAATACAATTCTAAAAAGCTGATAAATATTCAATTTTTCAAACATATTATATGTAATTTCGAAACGTAGATTAATTCCATAAATCATGTTTTTGAATTACGATATTTTAAACGAAGGCAAAATAGCTGTCAATAGATCAGAAAACAAAAAACCTGGTTTTTCCGAAGGAAAAAATCCAAAGCCGTTTTTACCCGGACAAAAATTTCCGGGATCCAAAGCATTGAAATCTCAATCCTGTGGCAATTCAAACTGGCAGAAATTGCGCTGAATATTTTCTTTTGAAGGGACTGCTTGTTTAAATGGCAAAATTCCTTACATTTGCACACCTAAATAAAAACGGTCTCTTGGCCGAGTGGCTAGGCAGCGGTCTGCAAAACCGTGTACGGCGGTTCGAATCCGCCAGAGACCTCAAAAAATAAATTCAGGCAACCTTTATAAATGAATAATTTGTAAAGGTTTTTTATTTCGTGTTATGTTGCAGTTGTCGGATTGATTTGGCTGAAATTATTTGGATTCGGCCGCAGATTGCAAAGTTGGGTAATGCAGACATGGGGAAAAAGCACCCTTTTTGTTTTGGGAATGAAAGTCGACCGGAACGAAATACCTGGTATTAATAATTGAATAAAATAATTCAACAAAAAACCAGAATGCAAATCGAAACCATGCTACTGGAAATCCAAAAAAGCAGATACGTTTTAGTTTTCAGCAATTTTATAACTTACCGAAATACCCGATCGGCTGGTCCGGTCAATTGCAGTCTGATAGTTTTTTAAACCCTCTATATAATCCAGAAATTCGGTTATTCCCGACGATCGCATTGCAGTGTTATGAGCAGTAAAACAGGCCCCTACCTTTAGTTTTGGGTCCATAGCTATAAAATAATTCTTGTACCAGTATTTATCTGCATCGCTAAAAACAAAGTCGTATTTCCCGGGCAACTGGGGTACAAGTTCATGTGCATCGGCTAAACGCGCATCTATAAATTTATCGACACCTGCTTTTTTAAAGTTTGCTTTTGCTTCAACATAACGGGCTTTGTCAATTTCAATTGTTATCAATTTTCCCCCGGTCTTGCTTAAAGCCCATGCTATCCAAATAGCCGAATGGCCTGTTGAAGTTCCAATCTCGACCGCACTTTTATAGTTGTTCTTAATAATAATGTCGTACAAAATTTTTCCATCGCTTATTGGAATATTCATGTCGCGCCAATTTTCGGCGTTTTCCTTTAAAAACGATTTAACTTTGTCATCGAGCTCGTTTTCGACCTCAGGATATTGCCCCTTACTTTGGCAACAGAACAACAGAACCAAAGTTGAAAAAATTATACTTTTTAACCTCATAGTCAATCATATTAAGTATTTTATAAAATTAATATAAAATATTTAAATTGAGTATCTGTTTGGTGGAGCTTTTAATCAGACTGAATTTATATTCTGCGATTACAATAAATTTGTTAAAAAGTTAAAAAAAAATAGGCAAAAAATTTTTTTATTAGTAAAACAGGATTACATTTGTAGTGCATTTGGGATTCATCCCATATTGTGTGTTTGGGGGTTAACATTTAAGGAGAAAGCTATTGAGCTTTCTCCTTTCCGTTATAGCCCTTTGTAAATCAAGAGGATACATCAAAAAAGGAACAAAAATTCCCCGAATCCGGGGATTCCGGGAATAAGGTTTTTACATTTATGCTTAATGATTTGGAGCCAATTGCGGGACTCGAACCCGCGACCTGCTCATTACGAATGAGCTGCTCTACCAACTGAGCTAAAGTGGCATTTTACACCAATTATTATCGTTAAAATTCAGTATCAAATATATTGATATTCAAAATATGGCCTCATTCAATTTAGTATAATGTGGCAACTTTTTCTATTTTTGTCGCAAAATTTAAAACAGACATAAATGAGAGAAGCAGAAATCCATACCTCAAAGGGAATTATGAAAGTAAAGTTTTACGAGGAAGATGCACCTAAGAATGTAGCCAACTTTGTAAAACTTGCCAAATCGGGGTTTTACGATGGATTAACATTTCACAGGGTTATACCCAACTTTGTTATACAGGGAGGTTGTCCTGACGGAACCGGCGCCGGAGGTCCGGGCTATAATGTGGTATGCGAACTTGACGGCAACAACCAATATCATGAGAGAGGGGTTCTTTCGATGGCCCATGCTGGAAGAAATACAGGTGGATCACAGTTTTTTATATGCCATAACCGCCAGGGTACCCAGCATTTAGATCGCCACCATACCTGTTTCGGAAAAGTTTACGAAGGTCTGGATGTGATTGATAAAATAAGGCAAGGCGATGAAATTGAAAAAATTATAATAATCGAAGGATAAATTTTTATAAGAGGCTGATTCACATAATAAATCAGCCTCAGTTTTTTTATAATGAATATCCACTTATTTATTTGATTTCTGCCCTTTCCGCATCCTATTCCAATTTCAAACTTCGATTAAAATACTACTTTTCAAAAACGGTTAACTTTTATATGATTAGCGAGTTCAGGTACTCTTTTAATGATTTGGATATTTTAAAAAGCGATATCGGAGAGCTTTTAGGATTTGATGAAGCGGATATTCCCCCACCCTTCCCTGAATTAATAGAACAGGCGCTAAAAAAAGCCCCCTCGGTAAGTAATATCCGGGGAGGATATAAAATTTTTAGCCCAAAAGAAGTAGTGTTTGGTGAGAATACAATAAAGGTTTGCAATGAGGTATTTCATCCTTCGAAAATTGTAACTGCACAATTCAAAAAAGCAAATTCAGTTGCGTTGTTTATTTGTACCGCTGGCGCCGAAATATCACAACACATGCACGAAATTAATAACTGTGTGGATCCGCTGTTAAGCTACGTTTTCGATATTGTTGGCTCTTTGACAGTTGAAAAAGCAACTGACAAAATTCAATTAGAACTTGAAAATGAAGTAACCCTTCAGGGGTTAAAGATTTCAGATCGTTTCTCACCAGGTTACTGCGAATGGAGCGTTTCTGAACAACAACAGCTTTTCAAATTGCTTCCCTTGGGTTTTTGTGGAATTACACTTTCCGAAAGCTCTTTGATGTATCCAATTAAATCGGTAAGTGGCATTATTGCCATAGGGACAAACCTTCAGAAAAAGGGGTACCAGTGCCATTGGTGTTCTGACAGAAGCTGCATGTTTGGCAAAATAAAACGAAAGAAAAAGATTTAAAAAATCGTAAAAAACTGTTGGATTATTCATTACTAAAATCTTTATTTGTTGAAGATTTTTTAATCATTTTTACTTTTATCTAATCTTTAAAACAAAATTACAACCGGTAAAATTGTTTTAACAAAAGCGAACTTAAAATTTAAAATATTGTTATGAGCGATAATAAGCCAAGAGTAATAAAAGACTATAACAAGTTAGATAAGGATCTCCAGCAACAGATTAAACTTGTTTATGCCGATGGGTTTGCCGATCACCTGATTCATTTTTTTAATAAAGAAGGTTTAAAAATTACAGTTTTGCCCTTTGAAACCGAAGATAAACATTATATGCTCAGGATGACAGAAATTGAGGCTGTTAAAATTGTTGATGATGACGACGATTTTGATGATGACGGATTCCTGAAAAATGAAGTAAAACAAGATTACGAGGACAAGTACGCCGACCTGGATCATATTGCAGAGCAGATGAATGACGATGACGACGATGTAATGGACGACGATGATGACAATGACGATGGCGATGCTGACGATGACGATGACGAAGATTAATCGTTACCATGTAGAAAACACTGAAAAGGAAAGGGTTTGCGTTCGCAAACCCTTTTTTCTTTTAATGGCAGGTAATTTTTAGAAAAAGTCTAAAAAGTCTATTTCTATTACTGTAATAATTCTTTAACTTTTGCCGATATATCCCTTCCGTCGGCTAAACCCGCAAGTTTTTTCGATGCCACACCCATAACTTTTCCCATATCTTTTACCGATGTCGCCTCCAGCTCAGCAATTATTGATTTTATCGCGCTGTTCAATTCTTCGGCAGAAAGTTTTGCAGGAAGGTATTTTTCAAAAACCCCAACCTGGAACATTTCCTGGGCATACAAATCGTCTCTTCCCTGCTGTTTGTAAATTACTGCCGATTCGGAGCCCTGTTTTGCCAGTTTTGAAATGATTTTCAGCACTTCGTCATCATCAAGTTCACTTCCGGCACCCTTTGATGTTTTAGCTTCAATTATCACCTTTTTAATGTTACGCAATGCTTCAAGCTTCTCTTTTTCACGAGATTTCATTGCTTCCATTAAATCTTCGCTAATTTTTTCTGAAAGTGTCATAAGTAAAGGTTTTTAATCAACATTTTTATGAATGTAAGCGTTTCTGTCGGATATAATATTATCCTTTGATACTGAAAAATTTGACCGTTGTTTATTGTATTGCGGATCATTCATTCTAATCTGGCGGCGGCGAAAAGCCGGGGTGTTTTCAAGGCTGTCGATGTCCTCTTCGCTCATTGCCGAATAATCGGATAATGTTGGTTTTTTGTCGAAACCGCGTCGGTCCCTTATTGTTCCCGGGTAAAGAGTTTCAAAATCGTTTTCCCCTTTACGCTCATCTTCGCCAATATTAAATTCTATATATTTTTGGTTGGGTTTTACAACTTCCTTATTTGCAGTTTTACCCGAATTAGCAATGTTTTTAGCAATTTCATTGTCAACAAGATGATGTTTTTCTCTTGCCAAATTAGTATCCTTATTTAATTCGGGGATACTACTGGTATTAAAACCTGTTGCAATAATTGTAACCGATAATTTTTCCCCCAGCGCCTCATCTTTTCCGTTTCCCCAAATCAAATCGGCATCGAAACCCGCTTTGTTTTGAACTATGTCGGTAATTAATCCAACCTCTGCCATAGTTACTTCGTGGCTTCCCGAAGTGATATTTAATAGAATATTTCGCGCACCCCTTATGTCGTTGTTGTTTAAAAGGGGCGAATTCAATGCAGCTTCAACGGCATCTTCCGCACGATTTTCGCCAGATGATACCCCAGTCCCCATAATTGCCAGGCCGCTGTTTCTCATTACTGTTTCCACATCGGCAAAATCGACATTTATATAACCCGGAACAGTAATAATTTCGGCGATGCCTTTTGCAGCTGTGGTAAGCACATTATCAGCACGCGAAAATGCTTCCGATATTCCAAAATCGCCGTACATATCGCGGATACGCTCGTTATTTATGACCAGCAATGAATCGACATACCCTTCGAGTTCGGCAATTCCCTCGGCAGCCTGTTTTATCCTGCGGCGCCCTTCATTCCGAAAAGGGATAGTAACAATACCAACCGTCAGATAACCAGCTTCCTGGCATGCTTTTGCAATAACCGGCGCTGCGCCGGTGCCTGTACCACCTCCCATGCCGGCGGTTATAAAGACCATTTTTGTGTTTTCATGCAGCGCTTTTTTTACATCTTCAATATTTTCAATAGCTGCTTCCCTTCCTACTTCGGGTTTGTTTCCAGCTCCCCTGCCTTCGGTTAATGAAGCGCCCAACTGGACCCTTTTCGTTATTGGGCTGGATTCCATAGCCTGTGCATCGGTATTACAGATTATGAAACCAACATCGCGAATCCCCT
Source organism: Draconibacterium sp. (assembly GCA_037444065.1). Taxonomy (GTDB): domain Bacteria; phylum Bacteroidota; class Bacteroidia; order Bacteroidales; family Prolixibacteraceae; genus Draconibacterium. Next base: position 65,246 of record JBBINB010000011.1, on the reverse strand, counting down.
GCCTGTGCATGTAATTAACAGCATTACCTCCCCCACCGCCAACTCCAATCACTTTAATTTCTGGATCAAAGTTTTTTTGACCTGATAATTTCGACATTTTATCTTCCATTTCAATTTATTTTACAGTTATAAGGGTTTTATTTCAAAGCCTGGTCGTCGTCGTCATCGCTGAACCATTTATCCAATCCAAAGTTTTTAAAAAACCAGTTATCGACGCTACCTTCAGGAACAGGTTTACCCTTTTTCATTTTTTTTGCACTTCCGGCTTTTATCCGGTTGGTAACGGAAGTGTTCTTAATCAGCTCTTTTTCTTCTAAGTCTTTGGATTTATTCTTTGATTCTACTTCAAGCCCAATCTCATTTTCAACATCTTCTTCCTCTTCAACACCATACACACAGGTTGCTTTCAACCCAAATGCCGTCTCAGTTTTCATTTTTTCAACCTGGTTCAGATCAAATTTTTCAGGTTCGGTTTTTGGCTGTAATGTTTGATTGGGGTTAGTTATAAAACCCGTGGCCAGGATTGTTACGCTAACTTTATCACCCAACGATTCGTCATAGCCATTTCCCCAGATAATTTCTGCTTCCTGACCTGCACGTTCCTGTAAGGTTTCAATAATTTCACCAATCTCGCCAATGGTAATTTCCTGTTTTCCGGAAATAATATTCAACAGTATATTTTTGGTTCCGTAAATATCGTTGCTGTCGAGAAGCGGCGATTCGAGCGCCAGGCTGACAGCTTCCATAGCCCTGCCCTCGCCCGATGCGTGCCCGGTTCCCATGATAAAGACATTGCTTTTTTGCATTACGGTTTTTACATCGGCAAAGTCGATATTTACGTTTCCGTGAACAGTTATAATTTCTGCAACACCTTTAACTGCGGTTGTTATAATGTTATCGGCCATTTTAAATGCCTTGCGGGTAGGCAGGTCTCCATATATATTATGAAGGCGTTGATTACTGATTACCAGCATGCTATCGACATATTCGCCCAGTTTTTTTATTCCTTCCATTGCCTGCCCGTAACGCTTTTTGCCCTCGGCTGGAGAAGGAATTGTTACTACGGCTATGGTTAAAATGTCGAGTTCGCGCGCGAGGCTGGCAATAACCGGCGCCGCACCGGTACCGGTTCCCCCTCCCATACCTGCAGCAATAAAAAGCATCTTTGTACTGTCCTTCAGTACATTTTTCAAATCCTCGTAATTCTCGCGGGCGGCCTCTTCGCCCATTTCGGGTTGGTTGCCAGCCCCACGGCCTTCGGTTAAAGTTACACCCAACTGTATTTTAACCGGAACGATACTGTTTTCAAGGGCCTGCGAATCGGTATTACAAATAATGTAATCGACCCCCTGGATTCCCTCTTCGCACATATGATTAACCGCGTTGCACCCACCTCCGCCTACACCAATTACTTTAATAATGCTTGATGTAACCTTTGGAAACTGAAAATTTACTAATTCTTCGGTCATATCTTTTTATTTTTTATTTCAACTTTTCATCTTCGGTGTCATCATTATCTTTATCGACCCAATCTATAACTCCCTGAACAGCTTTATCCAATTTTTTCAATAAAGGCGAAAACCTGCCGGGTTGTTTTTGCTTTTGCGAATCGTCTTTTTTCCCGGTTACTGGCATTGTTGTAACAGCTTTTTTACAGTCGAGCCCAAGTAAACCAAGCGCAGTGTAATTATCAATTTCGTGAATTTCTTTGCCGATATCATGTAATCCGATAGCCAGGCTGGCTTTTCGTGCATCTAACCCAGTACGGAATTTAACCAGTGAAATCAGATTATGCAGGTTAGAAGTACCTCCGGCTAATACTATTCCGGCGCCCAGCCTATCGGCAATTCCCGATTTTTCAATCTGGTAGTTTACGCTATCGATAATTTCTTCCATGCGGGCCTGAATAATAAACGCCAGGCTTTTAAAGGAGATTTCTTTAGGCTCCCATCCATTATTACCGGGTATTGTCACAACTTTCTGATCGTCGGCAAAATCGCCCAATGCCTGTCCGTACTGTATTTTTAACTGCTCAGCATATTTTGCCAGTATTCCACAACCTTCTTTAATATCATTAGTTATAACCTCGCCCCCAAAGGGTATTACAGCAGTATGAATGAGCATGTTGCTGTGGAAAATTGCCATGTTTGTTGTCCCACACCCAATATCGAGCACAATAACACCCATTTCCTTTTCGTCTTTGGTAATTACAGCTTCAGCAATGGCAAGAGATGAATGTGAGATTTTTTTGAGTTTAACTTCGAGCTTGCCAAAAACCTTGAGAAGGTTTAACCAATAGCTATTCGGAATAACAACCAGTTTATAAGTGGCTTCAACTTTGCGTCCCGTGCTTCCAACCGGTTTTTCGCTTAATTCATTGTCGACAACAAACGAAACAGGAATAACTTCAATAAGCTTATACCCCTCTTCTATTTCGGCATTTTTAGCTTGTTCGTATAAACTTTCGATATCAGATTTGGTAACCACCCCTTCTTCGGATGTAAAAATTACCTTTCTGAAATTAACTGTTTTCATGTGTTGCCCTGCGTAAGCAACATGCACTTCCTCAACAGGTTCGTTTATCTTCGATTCAAGTAATTTGAGCAGCTCATCCAGGGCAGAAGCCACTTCTTCGATATTAAAAATAACCCCCCTTTTCATCCCTTTTGACGGAGTTTTAGCAATACCAGAAATCTCGAATTTACCTGAATCATTTTTTGTGCCTGCCAGGGCGACAAATTTTGACGTGCCAATATCAATTACTACCGAAAGTTTATTTTCTGAAGCCATAATTTATCTTCTTTTAGCAACAACCTGGTTATTGTATTTCAAACTTATTTTTTCGTATTTGTCCCAGTTATTTTTTGCCAGGACCTGATTATAGAATGTCCTCATCACATTAAGTTTTTCGGGGTAATTCTCTGCATCGCCCAGTTCGATAATGTTGCTCCCAACCAAGGGTGTCAGCAAAATATCACCATCTTTTTCGACAAAAATCTGTGTTATCTGTGCTTTCCAAAAATCATTCCCACTAACATACAAAACAAACGGAAGTAGTTTTTCGACCGCAAACTGCTCAGATATGGAACCCGAAGCTACCAATACATTTGCGGTGTAATTCGGAGAGGAAGGGATTTTCTGGCCAAACCTGTCGAGATAATAACTGCCGTTAGAAGTTATCACCCGTAACACCGGCTCGCGGTGGGTTACCTTTACAACCAGCACCCCTTTGTATGTACCTTTTTCGCTTACTTTTAATTTATAAACATCGGCTTTTAATATGGCAGGCACTTCTTCTATTTCCTTTTCTATTTTTTCGGCATTGATTTCACCAAGAGTCTTATTTAAAACTTTACTGTCTGTTGCTTTTACCAGGCGAATTATTTTTTCTTTATTAATCTTGATTATTTCATCTTCGTCGAAAACCACTTCGATGCCCGAGCATTTGATATTTTTGCTTTCGATGGATGTAAAAGCCAGTGTGCCAATAATAAAAATTATCAGCAACAGAAAGCCAGCTATTTTCATCAACCTTTTAAACATCATTCTTTTTCTTTGAGTATTTCAATAATATCGCCGGCCATTCCATCGATATCGCCGGCGCCCATAGTAAGTACAATTTCACAACTTTCGTTTTTCAGAATTTCGAGCATTTCGGATTTTGTAACCAGATGTTTATCCTGCGATTTCATTTGGTTATAAATAATTTCCGAAGAAATTCCTTTAATTGGCTCTTCGCGTGCAGGGTACAGCGGAATTAGAATTGCCGTGTCGAGCAAATCGAGGCTTGCAGCAAATTCGGCAGAAAAATCGCGGGTCCGGGAATATAAATGGGGCTGAAAAATACCTGTTATTTTGCGCCCTTTGTACAATTCCTTCACCGACGAAATGATTGCTTTCAATTCTTCGGGATGGTGCGCATAATCATCGATAAAGATGTATTTTTCATTCCTGAACCTGATATCAAACCTGCGGATAACGCCCTGGTAATCTTCAAGCCCGGTTTTAATTTCGTCGGCAGTGGCACCGGCCAGAAAAGCGAGGGAAGCGGCCCCTACGGCATTCTCTACATTCAGTAAACCCGGATAGTTCATTTTACAATTGGGAATAATCCCGTCGGGGGTCTTTATATCGAACTGGTAAAAACCACCTACTGCATTTAGTTCAAGATTAAGGGTGGTAAAATCGGCATCGCCACTTAACGAGTATGTAAATGTTTGTGCCGAAGTTTTTGCAAGGTTCAGTTCGACACCTTTTTTAACAACCAGTTTTCCCCCCGGCTGAATTTGGGAAATAAACTTTTCGAACGATTCTACAATTTTATCTTTTTGTCCGTAAATATCAAGATGGTCGGCATCGATACTGGTAACCAGCGCAAGAAAGGGTGTAAGGTGCAAAAATGACCTGTCGAATTCGTCGGCTTCAGCAACAATCCAGGGCGACTCCACTTTCGGGAGCAACAAATTTGTTCCAAAATTTTTAGATATCCCTCCCAAAAAAGCCCCGCAACCCTTATTAGTTTTATTCAGAATATTAGCAACCATGGTGCTAACCGTAGTTTTTCCGTGAGTACCCGACACCGCAATTCCGCTTCTTTCGTTACACACCAGCCCCAGTACTTTTGCACGTTTTAGCAAGCCTATGGGTTTTTCCCTGAACCACGACAATTCGGAATGTTCTTCGGGCAAAGCAGGGGTAAAAACTGCCAGTGTATTTGCCGGATCCCAATTTTTGGGAATGTTACGGATATCGTCGACAAAGTGGACATCAATTCCTTCGGCCTGCATTGCTTTGGTGAGGGCGGTGGGTGTACGGTCGTAACCGGCCACATTGCGGCCTGTAAATTTAAAATAGCGTGCAAGCGCACTCATACCAATTCCCCCGATACCGAGGAAATATACATTTTTAATATGTTGAAGATTTTTCATTTTAAAATTAACTTTTCAACCTCGTCAACTATCGTTCTTGTTGCTTCGGGTTTTGCCAATGTTTTTATATGTGTTGCCATTAACCGGCACATTTCGTTATTATTAACCAGTTCGAAAGCCTCGCTGAACAGTTTTTTGTCAATCTCCTTATCGGTTAGCATTATTGCCGCATCTTTTTCGACGAGCGCCATCGCATTTTTTGTCTGGTGATCTTCGGCAACATTTGGCGATGGAACCAAAATGGCCGGTTTACCAACCAGGCAAAGCTCTGAAATTGTACCTGCGCCAGCCCTTGAAATTACCACGTCGGCTGCCAGATACGCCAAATCCATCCTCGACAAAAACTGATGAATCTGCAGGTTTTCGGGTTTTTTGCCCTTTGTTTCATTGATTACCTGGTCGAAATAAAAAGCACCCGTTTGCCAGATAACCTGTACTCCCGAATCCGCAATAAAATCAAGATTTTTAAGCACCGCATTATTTATTGAGCGGGCCCCAAGGCTCCCCCCTGTAACCAGAACCACTTTAGCGGTTTCATTCAACCCAAAAAACTGAAGCGCTTCATTTTTATTCTGAAGTTTTGCCAAAAGGTTATCGCGTACAGGATTTCCAGTAAGAACAATCTTTTTTGCAGGAAAAAACCGTTCCATACCGTCGTAGGCCACACAAATCCGATTCACTCTCCTGCTGAGTATTTTGTTGGTCATTCCGGCATACGAGTTTTGTTCCTGAATTAAAGTGGGGATTTTTCTTCTCACCGCCGCCCAAAGTAGCGGGCCACTGGCAAACCCCCCGACCCCAATTGCAATTTCGGGCTTAAAATCCTTTACTATTTTATTGGCAAGCGAGGCGCTTTGCCTTAATTTATTAACGAAAGTAAATATTTTCAGGCTGGGTTTCCGGGGAAAGCCGATTACCGGCAAACCGATAATTTTGTAACCGGCGGCCGGAATTTTTTCCATTTCCATGCGGCCCAATGCCCCCACGAACAAAATTTCGGAACCGGGGTACCGCTTCCTGATTTCGTTAGCTATCGAAAGGGCCGGAAAAATATGTCCGCCCGTACCGCCACCACTTATTATTACTCTTTTTATTGTCATTGTTTCATCTCTTCGTCTTCGTCGGGCACGTTAACCTGGATGGGCTGTTTCTGAATCTCGCTGTCGACCTGGTTTTGATGGCTGACACTCAAAATACAGCCAAACGCAACCGAAGTAAACAGCAACGAAGTACCACCTAAACTAATCCAGGGCAATGGCTGCCCGGTAACCGGCAAAACGCCACTCGAAACACCAATATTTATCATTGCCTGGTAAACCATAACCAGGCTAAGCCCAATTACCACAAATGCAGGAAAAGTACGTGTCGATCGCCTTACAATAATAATTCCCCTGAAAAAAAAGATCAGGTAAAGGAAAATCACCCCGGTGCCAAAAATCAAACCGTATTCCTCGACGATAATTGCAAAAATAAAATCGTTGTATGCCGCAGCCATGTAGTTACTTACATCAGACTGCCCGGGGCCTTTTCCAAAAAATCCGCCGGAATAAATGGCCAGTTTGGCATAATCGGCCTGGGTAATCCCTTTTTCAGAGTTCGGGTCGCCGTGAATAAACCTGTCGATACGGCCCTGGATAGTATGGATACGGCCAACACTGTCGGGAACAAAGTCGGCCAGTTTATAAATTGCAAATATTAATACAACGCCAGTCGCTACAACCAGAAATATGTATTTGAGCGGAATCCTCCCAACAAACATCATCGACAGGATTGTTGCAAAGATTAAAGCTGAGGTGGAAAAGTTGGATAAAAGAATGAGGCTACACACCAACCCCGTAAAAATTATAATTTTTTTAAACGCTGCCCCCAAATCTTTTTTCGATTTCTGTTTTTTCCCGAGCACTTTGGCTGTAAACAGGATAAGCGAAATTTTAGCAACTTCGGCTGGCTGAAACGAAAAAATTCCCAGGTTAAAAGTACGGCCGGTACCTTTAATTACCCCTGCATATTTTAGCGCTACTGCAGCAACGAGCAGGAGGATGCTCCCGTATAGCAGGTAATTGGCGGCAACAGAATAAAATTTTACCGGCAACACATTCACCATAAACAAAATAACACCCAAACCCGCACTCAGGAAGAAAACCTGACGGACCAGGTAGTGCATGGTATTTCCGCCATGAACGCGGTATGCCAGCGCCCCTGTTGCACTGTAGACGATCAATAGCGAGAGCAGCGACAAAAAAATGAGTACGGTCCAGATAACCCGGTCGCCCTTAAAATATCTGAGAATCGAAGTTTCCATTATAAATTCCTGACATTCTGCTTAAACTGTTTCCCCCTGTCTTCGTAATTTTCGAACAAATCGAAACTTGCACATGAAGGTGAAAGCAGCACCGTATCGCCGTTACGGGCCAGGTAATAAGCCGTTTTTACAGCTTCTTCCATGCTGGATGCGTCGGTAATATTTTTAACTAACCCTTTGAATGCTTCATGCAGTTTTTTATTGTCTTTTCCCAAACACACAATTGCTTTTACTTTTTCCTTAACCAGCGCTTTCAGCATGGAATAGTCGTTTCCTTTATCGACTCCTCCGGCAATCCAGACAATGGGTTTTGAAATACTCTCCAAAGCATACCAGGTCGAATTTACGTTTGTGGCTTTCGAATCGTTAACAAACTCAATTCCGTGAACCTTAATGAACCGCTCCAAACGATGTTCAACGCCGGTAAAATTCGCAAGGCTTTCCCTTAACTGTTCGTTGCGGATTTCAAAAATCATACTTGCAATTCCGGCTGCCATAGAATTGTAAGTGTTGTGTTTTCCTTGTAATGCTAAATCAAGAATAGACATAATGAATTGGTTTTGGTGTATATTAATAACTATCTGATTGTCTTTAACCCCCGCTGAATTCGCAGTTGGCCCACCCAACCCGAATTGTATTGTTACAGGCTCAATTTTTCTCTTTATTAATTCGTTTTGGGTTACTTCATCGTCGGCACAAACAATGAACCAGTCGTTTTTGGTTTGGTTTTGAATGATGCGGAATTTAGAATCGACATAATCCTGCATGTTGTAATTATACCGGTCGAGATGGTCGGGGGTGATATTTAACAGAATGGCCACATCGGCCCTGAAACCGTACATCCCATCGAGCTGAAAACTGCTGATTTCGATTACATAAACATCGTAATTTTCAGTGGCCACCTGCCATGCAAAACTTTTCCCCACGTTTCCGGCCAAACCCACATTCAACCCGGCATTTTTCAGGATGTGATAAATTAGTAAAGTTGTTGTGGTTTTGCCGTTGCTGCCGGTAATACAGATTGTTTTTGCCTTTGTATACCTGCCTGCAAATTCGATTTCAGAAATTACGGGAATACCTGCTTGTTTCAGTTGGATAATTAAAGGCGCTTTATCGGGTATGCCGGGGCTTTTAACAACCAGTCCGGCTGTTACTATTTTCCCGGCAGTATGTTTTTCTTCTTCAAAATCGATATTGTACCCAGTCAGTACTTTTTTGTAATTTTCCTTTATTTTGCCCAGGTCTGACAGGAAAACAGAAAAGCCCTTTTGCTGGGCCAGAATAGCTGCACCAACGCCACTTTCGCCACCGCCTAATATTGCAACCCTGTTATTCAAACTATCTCATTTTTAAGGTTACCATTGTAATTACTGCCAGTATTATCCCGATAATCCAGAACCTTGTTACAATTTTGGGTTCGGGAATTCCCTTTTTCTGGAAATGGTGATGGATGGGGCTCATTAAAAACACGCGCCTCCCTTCGCCATATTTCTTTTTGGTGTATTTAAACCAGCTCACCTGAACCATTACCGATAGGTTTTCGATTAGAAAGATTCCGCAAAGCAGCGGAATGAGGATTTCCTTACGGATAATAACAGAGAAAACGGCCAATATGCCACCTAATGCAAGGCTTCCGGTATCGCCCATAAAAACCTGTGCCGGATACGAATTGTACCACAGGAAACCTACTGTGGCGCCAATGAATGCGGCAATGAATATGGTAAGTTCCCCAATATTGGGGATGTACATGATATTCAGGTAATCGGCATAAATGATGTTACCGCTGACATAGGCAAGTACCCCCAATGTTACGCCGCTGATTGCCGAAGTACCTGATGCAAGCCCATCGAGGCCGTCGGTAAGATTCGCGGCATTTGAAACGGCAGTTATTATTAATATTATTGCAATTGCGTAAACAACCCACTTTAAATAGGCCGAGGCGCTGCCGGTAAAAGCAACAAGCCATTCGTAATTAAATTCGTTTTGTTTAACAAAGGGAATAGTAGTAACCGTTGATTTTACATCCTCGGTAACATACTGAACCACCTGTTCGCCTGTAACGGGATCAACCAGTATTTCCTGCTGGTTCTGGCCATTTTCGTCTTTCACATGTTCCCTTACCTTAACATCTTCGCTAACAAACAATGTAAGGGCTACTATAAGCCCAAGCGAAACTTGTCCCAGTATTTTAAACCGTCCTGCAAGACCTTTTTTATTTTTCAGAAAAACCTTGATATAATCGTCGATAAAACCAATGAAACCAAGCAAAATAGTTGTTATCAGCATTAAAATTACATACACATTGTCGAGCCGGGCGTAAAGGAGAGTTGGAATTAAAATGGACGCCAGGATGATAATCCCTCCCATAGTTGGTGTCCCTTTTTTCTGCATTTGCCCTTCGAGGCCCAGATCGCGGATTACCTCGCCGATTTGTTTTCGTTGTAAAATCCTGATTATTTTTCTACCAAAAACTGCGGCTATAAACAACGAAGTGATAATAGCTGCGCCAGCCCGGAAAGTAATACCCGGAATCATTCCAATCCCCGGAATATCGTAGCCAATCAGTAATTCGTACAACCAGTAAATCATGTCGTTCTGTTTTATTTATTTAAGCCAAAGCAATTTTCAATTTCTTCCTTATCGTCAAAGTGGTATTTGACCCCGTTTATTTCCTGGTAATTTTCGTGTCCTTTGCCGGCTATCAGGATAATGTCCCCGGGGCGCGCAATCATAGCGGCAGTTTTTATTGCTTCGCTTCTTTTTTCGATTGAAACCACTTTACTGAGGTATTTCGCAGGCACGCCGGCCTCCATATCTTTTATAATCTGTGCAGGATTTTCGGTACGCGGATTATCTGATGTAAGAATAACCCTGTCGCTGGCCAAAACAGCTTCGTTTGCCATTTCGGGGCGTTTGGTTTTATCGCGGTCGCCACCGGCCCCGACAACGGTTATTACCTTTTCGTTACGGGTCCTGATTTTTGAAATTGTATCGAGCACGTTTTTCAGGGCATCCGGGGTATGTGCATAATCAATTATTGCAAGTATCCCATCCAGGCTGCGGACTGTTTCAAACCGCCCTTTCACAGGGGTAAGATGGCTGAGAATGGTCAGAACCTCTTCCTTTTTTTGACCGAGCTTTATTGAAGCGGCATAAACAGCCAGTAAATTCGAAGCATTAAATTTCCCGACAAACCTTGTCCAGATCTCGTTTCCATCAAGGTTGAGCAGCATTCCGTCGAAATGGCTTTCGATAACCCTGCACCTGAAATCGGCAACAGAACTGGTCGAATAGGTTATTTTTTCGGCCTTGGTGTTTTGCAACATCACCAGACCGTTTTTATCGTCGGTGTTGGTTATGGCAAATGCACCCTCAGGCAAACCATCGAAGAATGCCTTTTTTGCCTTAATATATTCGGCAAATGTTTTATGATAATCGAGATGGTCGTGTGTGATGTTGGTAAAAATTCCCCCTGTAAACCCGATACCGGCAATCCGTTTCTGGTGAATGGCATGCGAACTAACCTCCATAAAACAATAATCGCAGCCCGCTTCCGCCATTTCAGCCAGGAGTTGCTGTATTTTAAGGGCATTTGGCGTGGTATGCGAAGCAGTTTCTTCACTTTCGTTTATGCGATAAGAAATTGTTGAAATAAGTCCCGTTTTATATCCCAGCCTTAAAAACATTTTATACAAAAGGGTTGCAATGCTGGTTTTTCCATTTGTGCCGGTGACACCTACCACTTTTAATTTTGCCGAAGGAAACCTGTAAAACGCAGATGCCAGATTTCCCAATGCTTCGTTCGAATCGGGCACTTTTATATAAGTAACTTCAGCAACTCTTTCAGCCGGAAATTGTTCGCAGACAACAGTTTTTGTACCATTTTCGATAGCCTTCCCGATAAACCTGTGCCCATCGGAAAGCAAACCGGGCTGTGCTACAAACATGTAACCGGGTTTTACCCGCCTTGAATCAAATTCAATTCCCTGTACTTCTTTACCGGTATCGCCGATAATTTCGGAAAAAGTAATATTTTGAATTAGCTCATTAATTTTCATGTTAACCGAGTGTTAATAGTACAGTTTGCCCTTTTATGTATTTTCCACCGGGCGTCAACGACTGTTTTTTCACTTTTCCTATCCCGCTTATTCTCACATTCAATCCGGCCTTTTCCATCAGGTAGATGGCATTGCTGGCGCCCATACCCTGAACATTCGGGACCCTGTCAGCATGAACCTGTGTTCCGGTAATTGTAATTTTGTCGTCCTTAACCTCAATATTTGCCCATTCTGTATCGGGGTTCCCTTTAATATGCCTCAGGTTCAAGGCATCGACAACCTCTAAAATGCTTTCTGACTGGCCTTTTTTAATATCCGGAAGGTGAAGTTTATCGTCATTCTCCTCTTCAATTGGCTTTTCTTTTAACATTTCGAAGGCATAAACCTTTTCTGCAATTTGCTTAAAAACAGGACCAGCAACAGAACCTCCATAATAACCGCCACCACGTGGATTATTAAAAGTTACTATCATTGAATATTTTGGGTCGTCGGCCGGGAAATAACCGACAAACGAAGCCAGGTACATCCCGGCATTATATCCCTGGCTGCTGGTTGCCACGCGGGCTGTACCTGTCTTTCCTGCAATACTGAAATAATCGTTGTTAAGTCCCTTTCCTGTTCCTTCAGTACAAACTCCCTTAAGCATATCTTTTGCTTTTGCGATGGTTTCCCTGGATGCCACCCTTGGGTTCAGTACCTCGGTTTTATATTTTTTAACCAATACCCCTTTTTCCCTGACTTCTGCAACAAGCCGTGGTTTTACCATTTTACCATTGTTGGCTACCGCATTATAAAAGGTCAAAATCTGAATCGGGGTCATTTTGGTTTCGTACCCGTACGACATACCTGCCAGGGTTGTTCCCCACCAATCGGAATCGCCGGGGTATTTAAAAAGGGGTTGTCCTTCGCCGTTTATGTCAAGTCCGAGAGGTTTATTTATTCCAAAACTGTAAATCCTGTCGACATATTTTTTGGGATTTTTCTCGTAATGTTCGGTTATAATCTTAGCCACTCCGATGTTCGACGATTTTTCGAAAATTTGTTTAACCGTTATTTTTCCGTTACCGTGTGTATCCGAAATTTTTCGCCCGCTTTTAAACCACTGGCCATTGCCCGTATCGTAAACATCGCTTGTATCTATAACACCGTCTTCCAGAGCAGCCATTAACGACATGAGTTTAAATGTTGAGCCGGGTTCGTAACAACCACGGGGCCCCAAAGCAAAATTGTCGGTCTCGAAATAGTCGCCATTTCGTTTTCCGAGGTTGGCAATTGCTTTAACATCGCCCGACCCAACCTCCATTACAACAGCAGTTGCCCAGTCGGCATTAAAGTTTTGAATTTGCTTGTAAAGCGCGCTTTCGGTAATGTCTTGTATTTTTACATTCAGGGTGGTAATAATATCCATTCCATCTTCCGGCTCAATTTCAATCCGTTCAACCCATCTTCCCGAAAGGTTTTGCTTGTAACTTATACCATCGGTTCCTTTTAAATACTCTTCAAAAGAGCCTTCGAGGCCGGTATAACCAACTGCGCCATGTATGCCGCCAAGAGCCCCTTTGTTTAATCCGCCTAAAGTTCTCAATGCAAGGATACCCAAAGGGTTCACCCTTCGGTTTTCCTTTTCGATTATTAGTCCGCCACCGTAACGGCCTCTTCTGAGAATTGGAAATTTCTTCACCTGCTGAAGTTCGGTGTAATCAATTTTTCTTGGCGTGAGCATGTACCCGCGGTTTTTTTGCCTGAAAGCTTCATTCAGTTTGCGGTTATAATCGGCTTTGGAACCGTTACCAAAAAAACGTGAGAGATAATAGGCAAGCGAATCGCTCTCTTTGTTGTAAACTTTTCTTACACCTTCAGAAGCCAGATCGATTCGCACATAATAGCCGGGCACCGAAGTAGCCAGCACACTCCCATCGTCGGCGCAAATGTTGCCCCGATCGGGACTTACAATAATCGTATTTTGACTCAGGTTGTCCTGGATTTGTTCCCAACGGTCGTTTTTGATCTTCTGTACAGAGACCATTTTGGCTATCACTACCAGGGCAAATACCAAAAGCAGCAGATAGATTAAGGTAATACGCGTTATTATTATTCTCCTAATTTCCACAGCATATTATTTTTCTTAACAACCAGTTTTTGCGGTGGCCTCGAAGGCTCCTTCAGATCAATATTTGCTTTTTCGACTTTTCTGGCAATCTCGGAGGGGCGGCTCGAATTCATCAGTTTTGCCGACAGGGTTATCGACTCTGAACGAAGTTCGTCAATCGTATCCTGCAGGATTTCAACTTTTCGGATGGTGCGTTCAGACCAATTTCTGTTTGTAATTAACAGGATGGCCAGAAATGCGAGAAAAATCACAAAGGGGATTTGTTTCGACACCCTGTAATCGGTTAATATTGTCCCCCCGATAAAAGATTTCACACCCGGGGCCTTCCTGCTATTTCTTTCTTTTTCCGGCATATCAGATTTTTTCAGCAATTCGCAGTTTCGCGCTTCTGGAGCGGCTATTTAACTTTAATTCACTGGCGCCGGGGGTAATAACCTTTTTATTCACTATTTTAAAAGGCGAGGATATGTTTCCATAAAAATCTTTTTGCACTTTTCCCTCGAAATTGCCGGTTTTCATGAAATTTTTACACAACCTGTCTTCCAGGCTGTGATAGGTAATAATCACCAGTCGTCCACCCGGTTTCAGCAGGAGCAGCGAGGCCTCCAAAAATTCCTGCAGGGCTCCCATTTCGTCATTAACTTCAATTCGCAAAGCCTGAAAAACCTGTGCGAGAAATTTGTTTTCGATGGCTTTAGGGGCACATCCGGCTGCAATATTTTTAAGCTGGGTGGTAGATTTTATATTCTTTTCTTCTCTTTTCCTGCAGATTGAAGATGCCAGTTGACGCGAATTTTTTATCTCGCCAAATACCCTGAACACCGACTCCAATTGATCTTCGGAATACTCGTTTACAATTTTTGCTGCATCGGTTCCGGCATTTTGGTTCATTCTCATATCCAGGTTGCCTTCGAAACGAAATGAAAAGCCACGCCCGGGAACATCAAAATCGTGCGATGAAACACCGAGATCGGCAAAAATGGCATCTACGCGATCGACTTTGTAATACTTCAGGAAATTTTTAATGTACCTGAAATTGTGACGGATAAAGTAAAGCCGTTTATCATCGGGCGCGTTTATTGTGGCATCTTCGTCCTGATCGAAAGCAAAAAGCCGCCCATTTGAAATTTGGTCCAGGATTAATTTTGAATGCCCCCCTCCACCAAAAGTTGCATCCACAACATCGGCCGAAGGAAACAAATTCAATCCCTCGATACTTTCAGAAGCCAAAACCGGTATGTGATAGGGCAATGTCATTTTTACTGGAGTTTTTTCTGCCGTTTTTCTTTTAATTTCAGCAGAAATTCGGCTTTGGCCATTACCGGTTTTTCTGCCTCTCCAACAGCTACGAGCCTTATCGATTCGCCCATTCCAATAAACTCAGCATTTTTCCCGAGCCTGGCGTATTTTAAATAGGTATCCGGAATATTCACCCGTCCGTTTGGGGCCATGCCGACTTTCACAAAATTCTGATAGAAAAATTGCAGCAGGGCATCGTCGTCTTCGTCAAAGGGATCGAGCGTACTCTTAAAATCTTCAACTCGTTTTCTCCAGAATTTTTCAGGATGGAAGTCGAGACATTCCCTGTGCAGGTTTTTTTCGATAACCAGCGATTCGGAAGCCAGTTCTCCCAATTCCTTTTTAAAAGGAGAGGGAAGCACTATCCGGCCTTTGTCGTCAACGGTTGCGCTGTATGTTCCTGCAAATTCAATCACTGCAATAAATCCTTCATGTTTTGTAGTGTAAAAATAGAAATTTATTCCAAAATATGCCACTCTATTCCATTTTATTCCACTTTAAAATCATTACAAAAAACTGTATAATGTTGAAATACTGTTGAAATATTGTTGAAAACCCGAAATCCTGCAATTCAATAGGGCTATAAATTGCATTAAATCAGCAAATTGAACATAATTGTTGATTTTATCAACAACGGTTAATAACTAATTAATTACTTAAATTATTTTTGGATCAACCTAACGTGATGGTAAATTCCGTAAACGAAAAACAGGCAGATAATGAAACAGGAACCAGTGATTCAAATCGTCGTGTTTGAATTATGGCTATTTTTTATTTAATTGCTGCAAATTTCTGAAAAGTGACGGAAGAGAAATTAAACACCTTTAAACCTTTGAATATCAGGGAGATATTTAAACAAAAAAACCCGGGATTGGCAAAATTTATTCCTGGTTTTATTTATCGTTACATTAACAACATCCTGCATATCGATTTTTTTAACGATTTTCTTTTGCGCAATGGGCATCTAAAGGGAAATTCGTTTGTCGACCAGGTTGTAACCGAGTTTAATGTGAAAGAACACATTTACGGGTATGACAACATCCCGGAATCGGGGCGTTTTATTTTTGCCAGCAACCATCCGCTTGGCGGGTTCGATTCGTTATTGCTAATGAAATATGTAAACAAAAAACTTGGAAACCTTAAATTTCTGAGCAACGATGTATTAATGAGCATTCCGGGGCTGAGTTACATGTTTATACCGGTTAACAAGCATGGCACCAATAGCCGTATAGTTGCCCTTGACCTTGAAAATGCATACAATTCCGGCCACCAGATATTAATTTTCCCGGCGGGCCTGGCTTCCAGAAAAATAAAAGGGAAAATCGTTGATTTGGAATGGAAAAAACATTTTATCACAAAAGCAATAAAACACAAACGCGATATAATACCTGTTTTTATTGGTGGCAGAAACTCCGAATTTTTTTACAGGTTAGCTAATCTCAGGAAATTTCTTCGCCTGAAATGGAACATTGAAATGTTCTATTTACCCGATGAACTGATAAAACAAAAAAATGCCGATATCCCCGTATATTTTGGCAAACCTATTCCCTACCAAACATTTGACAAATCAAAAACACACCAGGAATGGGCAGATTGGGTGAAAGAACAGGCTTATAAAATACCCTTTCAGTTGTCAGACAAAAATTAAAAGCGAAATAATAAGCCAGCAAAACAGGAATTTTTCTAATTTTACATTCCATTTTTCAAAAAAAGAAGAAGATACGGTAAATGAAAAAAATAATAGATCCTCTACCGAGGGAAGCAATTTACGCTGAACTTACCCCAGACAAACTACTTCGAAAAACCAACAAAGCCGGAAACGAAATTTATGTCATTTCATACCACGACTCGCCGGCCATTATGCACGAAATAGGCAGGTTACGCGAAATTACTTTTCGTGATGCCGGTGGAGGTACAGGGTTGGAAACTGATATCGACTTTTTTGATACAGCACCAGTGCCGTATAAACAATTAATTGTGTGGGATCCTGACGCAAAAGAGATTTTGGGTGGTTACCGTTATATACTTTGCGGAGAAGCGCCGCACGACAAAGACGGCCATGTTCAGCTTGCAACTTCGCACCTGTTCGATTTCTCGCAGAAGTTTGTCGACGAATACCTGCCCTACTCTCTGGAGTTGGGCCGTTCGTTTGTTCAACCCCAATACCAGTCGAGCAAAGCAGGCGCAAAAGCGCTTTTTGCCCTCGACAACCTCTGGGACGGCCTGGGCGCATTAACAGTTGATCATCCCGAAATAAAATACTTTTTTGGGAAAATAACCATGTATACCCACTTTCATAATGAAGCCAGAAATTTAATCCAGTATTTTTTCAAAAAATATTTCAGGGACAGGGAAAACCTGGTTTATCCGAAAGAACCGGTTGAATTTGATATGGATATTGACGCAATGAAAAAGCTGTTCACGGGCGAAACTTATAAGGACGATTATAAAATTCTTTTCCAGGCTGTAAGGCAATATGGTGAAAATGTCCCACCACTTATCAATGCCTATATGAACCTTTCGCCTTCGATGAAAACCTTTGGGACCTCGAAAAACAAGGAGTTTGGTGAAGTTCTTGAAACAGGGATAATTGTAACCATCGAAGACATCTACAGCATAAAAACCGAAAGACATATTGAAACTTACATAAGGGGGAAGGAAAACAGCGAATGGCCCGATCCCAAATAATGACCATGGATTTTTATTCCAACCATCCTAAACTTTTGGTTGCTGTCGATGCAATTATTTTCGGGTTTAACGAAAACGAACACGAATTAAAATTGCTTTTGTTAAAACGCCGGTTTCCCCCTGAAGAGGGCAACTGGTCGTTGATGGGAGGCTTTGTCGATACGGACGAAAACCTTGACAACGCTGCCCAGCGCATCGTTTCGCAACTTACAGGGCTGCACAATGTGTATATGGAACAACTGTATGCATTTGGCGATGTTAACCGCGACACGGGAGGACGGATTATTTCTGTAGCTTATTTTTCGCTGATAAAAATAAACGAACACGACAGCAAATCGGTAAAAGGGCACGGCGCTTCGTGGATTTCGGTATCGGAATTACCCGAGTTAATTTTTGATCATTCGGAGATGGTAAATCGCGCCCTTCGCAAACTACGCATCAGGGCACGCACCCAACCCATTGGTTTTGAACTTCTTCCCGAAAAGTTTACCATACCTCAATTACAACGATTGTACGAGGCGATATACCAATTCCCTTTCGACAAAAGAAATTTCAGAAGGAAACTCCTTGCAATGAGCTTGCTTGAAAAACTGGATGAAAAAGAAAAGGAAACTTCAAAAAAGGGCGCTTATTACTATCGGTTCAATCAGAAAAAATACCAGGAACTGCTCGAAAAAGGTTTGAATTTTGATTTATAAGAAGGGTTCTGCCCGGTTTGATAAAATTTCTTAATAAGCCCGGATATTTTTCCCTTCCATATAATTTATAAACGAACTGTTTACAACCCTGTTCCCGCCGGGTGTCGGGTAATTTCCTGTAAAATACCAGTCGCCCAAATCGTTGGGACAGGCTTTATGCAGGTTTTCAACTGTCTGGTACACAATTTCTACTTCGGCTTCGCAATCATCGGGTTTTAACAATCCGGCAATTTTCGACGAAATTTGCTCGGTTGTAAATTTTTGATAAATCTTTTGTACATAATTTACCATTTCTTCTTTTGGCAAATTTTGCTGTTGTTTGCAAAGTTTATAAACTTCGTCTATTACTGCCTGTTGCCCCGATTCTTTTAAAAGTTCGATTGCAGCTTTAAAGGCTATAAATTTTTCGAAACGGGTCATATCTATTCCGTAGCAATCGGGGTAACGGATTTGAGGGGCCGATGAAACCACTATTATTTTTTTGGGATGGAGCCTGTCAAGAATACGCAAGATGCTGTTTTTAAGCGTAGTGCCCCTTACAATCGAATCGTCGATAATAACCAGCGTGTCGATATTGTTCCTGATAATTCCGTAAGTAACATCGTAAACGTGGGCGACAAGATCATCGCGGCTGGCATCGTCGGCTATAAATGTGCGCAGTTTCACATCCTTTATGGCAATTTTCTCGATGCGGGGCTCAAACGAAATAATCCGTTTGATATCTTCATCGGTCAGCGTTCCGTTTTTTCTTCTTATCTCTTCAATTTTCCAGTCGACAAGATAGTTGCCGATTCCTTCAACCAATCCATAAAATGCTGTTTCTGAAGTATTTGGAATATACGAAAATACAGTATTTTCGAAATCGTAATTAATAGCTTTTAAAACAGCCGGGCAGATTAGTTTCCCAAGTTCTTTTCTTTCCTTGTAAATATCCTTGTCGCTACCCCGCGAAAAATAAATTCGTTCAAACGAACAGGAAGTTCTTTTATGAGGTACGCGAATCAATTCTTTATTTATCGAGCCGTCTTTTTTTATTATTAAAGCTTCGCCAGGGATAATTTCCTTCACATCGCCCACCCTCACATTCATAACCGTCTGAATAACTGGCCTTTCAGATGCAACCACTGCAATTTCTTCGTCGAAGTAGTAAAATGCCGGCCTTATTCCCCACGGATCACGAAAAACAAACGCATCGCCATGCCCTATTAACCCTGCAATGGCATATCCTCCGTCCCAGTCTTTTGTCGACCGCTCCAAAATATTCTGAATATCGAGGTTGGCTTCAATTTTATGCGAAATCTTATCGTTGCTTAACCCTTCGTTTTTATACTTTCTAAACAACAACTCATTTTCCTGATCGAGAAAATGACCGACTTTTTCGAGGGCTGTTACCGTATCGGTGTACGCTTTTGGATGTTGCCCCAAATCGATAAGGACTTTAAAAAGCTCATCGGTATTGGTTAAATTAAAATTTCCGGCCAATACAAGATTTCGCGATTTCCAATTATTTTGGCGCATTACCGGGTGGACCAAATCGATGCTGTTTTTTCCGAATGTCCCATAACGTAAATGCCCGAGATACAGTTCGCCGGCAAATGGGAAGTTTTGGTAAGCCCAATCGATATCCCCGTCTTCAACCCGGTCCCATTTTGCTTTTTGCAAAGGTTGGTTTATTTGATCGAAAACATCTTTTATGGGATTTTCCTTAACCGAACGGTAACGGCTAATGTATGCGTTTCCGGGAGCCAGGCTGTTTTTCACACAAACCGCCCCGGCGCCGTCCTGCCCGCGGTTGTGCTGCTTTTCCATTAAGAGGTACAATTTATTCAACCCGTATTTCCATGTGCCATATTTTTCCTGGTAAAAGGATAAGGGCTTTAACAATCGAATTAAAGCAATACCGCATTCATGCTTAATCTGGTCGCTCATATTGAATTTATTTCATCAATGGAAAATCAATCTCGTCGGTTACTATAAATGCAACTGGATAACTATTTTTTATCTCCCTGTAAAGCTTTAATGCCTCATTTTTTGTCCTGAAATCGCCAACCCTCACCCTGAAATTCGGAGATATCCACTTTACATGAACAGCATAATCGGGGTAAACCGACATGAATTCCTTTTTCTTTTTTAACGCATTTTCTTTTGCATCGGCATCAGAACTAAAAAAAATCTCAATCCTGAATCCCTCAATCTTGTTTTTGATTTTATTGTTCTCGATATGCCAACTCAGCATTTTTTCAATTCGGGCATCCTGCCGGATATTTAAATTTCTGATTATTTCAGGAAGTTTTGGTTCCGCATTATTTTTATCGGGTATTAAAACCTGCGCAAACAATATGGGACTGGTTAAACTGATTAAAAACAATATGATAAACCGCTTCATTATTCCCTTCGAATTGAGTTGGCAAATATAATTTAAAATGCCTGAAATCGGCAATATTTTTAATTACAACCTTTTTCAAAAATTAGCTAATTGCCCACAAAATACTGGAATTAAACAACATACAAATTACGAACAAATTATTAATAACTTTTAAAACCTTCCAAATAAGATAGATTTAACATACTGAAATAAAATAATACAGTTTAGAATTCAGGCTTTTATTATGGGGCCAACTTTACGCACCGGTATTAATCAAAAAATTAACCACTTTACTTTGAAAATCGGAATAAAAATATTTCTTTTCCATACAAATCAAATGGAAGTATCCGGACAAAAATTCAGGGTAACCAAAAGTTAAAAAAACAAAATAAATGGGAAAGCTTGTTGAAGAATTTAATGCTTATCGGGCCAAAATGAACGAAAAAATTTTAGCCCCGGAAAACAAGATAATGAAGAGAATTTACAGTCTCGACACTATAACCTACCAGGAAGGGGCTTTGAGCGCCAAAACAAAAGAGATGCTCGGACTGGCAACTTCTATGGTACTTCGCTGCGACGATTGCATTAAATATCATCTCGAAAAATGTTATGAACAGGGTGTAACAACCGAAGAAATATTTGAGTTATTTGGCGTTGCAAATGTAGTTGGGGGTACAATTGTTATCCCGCATACCCGGAGGGCTGTTGAATATTGGGAAGAACTTCGGGGCACAACATTTTAAACTTGCAAATTGTTTCACAGAATAAAGCAACATAATATGGATAAAATATTTGCAATTTCGTCGGTAGGTAAAACCGAAAAATCGTTAATGGATCTTCGGTTTGGAAAGTGTGAAAACGTGGTTGTTTTCAATGTCGCCAAAAATCAATTTTCAATTTTTAAGAATCCGTTTAGGGATACAGAAAACAGTGGTGTTCAACTTGTTAATTTACTAAAGGAACAGGGGATTACCGGAATTATTACCGGCGAAGTTGGCCCAAAAGTAAGTTCGCTTCTCGAAAAAGAAAAGCTCCAGTTAATTCTTTTACCCGAAGAAAGAATTAAAATTGAAGAAATAATGGACAGAATAAAACCATAATTCATGCAGGTTAGAACAGCAACAATTAACGATGTAAATTCGATTGTAAGCTTTCAGCTAAAAATGGCTGCCGAAACCGAAGGGATTATTTTGAATGAATCTACGGTTATTGACGGAGTAAAAGCCGTTATTAACGATTCGTCGAAAGGGCGGTATTACGTGACCGAAATTAATGGCAGGATTGTTGCTTCGCTTTTAACCACTTACGAATGGAGCGATTGGCGAAACGGCACAATTCTTTGGATTCAATCTGTTTACGTAATCGATGAATACCGAAGAAAAGGAGTGTACCGGAACATGTATTCGCACATTAAAAAGTTGGTGCTGGAAAACCAAAATTTAAACGGAATACGGCTGTATACCGACAAATCGAATGTAACCGCACACAATACTTACAGGCAACTGGGTATGAGCCCCGATCATTACATCACTTTTGAATGGTTAAAATAATTCCATTTTTGTAGTTTTAATTCTATATTACCTGCGTTAAAAAAATTGTTTTGAGTACCTACCTTTACAAATTGATCAAGGAAGGCGAACACCAGCAGCAAGACTTTAAATATTGTATTAACGATTCAAAAAAAATTGCAAAATCGCTGGTAGCATTTGCCAATACAGAAGGTGGCAGACTTTTGCTTGGCGTGAAAGACAACGGTAAGATTGCGGGTGTTAAAACCGACGAGGAATTTTACATGGTTGAAGCAGCCGCAAAAATTTACAGTAAACCACCAATCCAATTTTCGACCCAGCAATGGCAAATTGAAGGAAAAACCGTTCTGGAAATCAGAATAGAACCCAGCGCTTCAAAACCTCATTTTGCAAAAGACGAAAGCGGAAAATGGCTGGCATACATAAGGTTACACGACGAGAACATCCTTGCACATAACATCCAGATTAATGTCTGGAAAAAACACAAAAGTGCAACGGGTATTCATTTTACCTATTCCGAATACGAAAAGTTATTAATCGATTATTTACGCACAAATCCCGGTATAACATTCTCGAAATTTATCAGGTTAGCACACATTTCCAGAAAAAAAGCCGAAGAAATATTAACCAATTTTGTTATTATGCATATTGTTGAAATGAAAACTGAAAAGGAAGGAACCCTTTTTTCGCTGAACAAAATGTTCGATGAAAGTATTTTGGGATCGCTGGAAAAAAAATCGATTAAAGAATAAAACAATATTTTAGCTTTAATTATATTCAAAAAATATATTTTTATCCAATAATAAAACATTCACAATGCTTAAAAAAATAAACCTTTTTATTCTGCTCGTGGTATTTGGTTTTACGGTTATTGCGCAAAACGACTATCTCAATGCAAAATCCAATGATGTTGAAAAAACTTACATTGGAAATAAAACGTACGAGGTAAAGCAATTCCAGCAAAAATTCAAAGCAAAAAAACCCAAAAATGTGATACTGCTTATTGGCGACGGAATGGGAGTTTCGCAGATATTTGCCGGATTGACAGCAAATAAAGGGCGACTCTTTTTAGAAAACTTCAAACACATTGGGTTTTCTAAAACCCAGGCTGCTGATAATTACATTACCGACAGTGCAGCAGGGGGTACAGCCTTATCGTCGGGTATAAAAACGTATAACGGCGCAATTGGGGTTGATGTGAACAAAAATCCGGTGAAAACAATCCTGGAAGAAGCTATTGAACATGGCCTTTCCACCGGGCTCGTGTCAACATCGTCGATTACCCACGCTACACCAGCTTCTTTTATTGCTCACCACGCGGGCAGGAATTCGTACGAAGATATTGCCGCCGACTTTCTTAAAACCGATATCGATGTTTTTATCGGTGGCGGGCTCGACCATTTCACAAAACGGAAAGATGGCCGGAACCTCGTAACAGAACTCCAACAAAAAGGGTATGCCGTTGAAACCGATCTGAATAAAATAAACAGCATAAAAAAAGGTAAACTTGCAGGCCTTACAGCCGATATACATAATGCAAGGATAAATGAAAGGGGCGACATGCTGCCTGTTGCAACACAAACCGCCATCGACATATTAACCATAAACAAAAAAGGTTTTTTCCTTATGGTTGAAGGTTCGCAAATAGATTGGGGAGGCCATGCAGGAAGTACCATATATGTTGTTGAAGAAATGCTCGATTTGGACAAAGCAATTGGCAAGGTTCTGGAATTTGCCGAAAAAGACAGGGAAACCCTTGTTATTGTCACTTCCGACCACGAAACAGGCGGAATGGCAATTACAGGCGGGGATTTAAACAAAGGCATGGTAAAAGCTGCATTCCCTACAGGCGATCATACTGCTGTAATGGTTCCGGTTTTTTCATATGGACCGGGCGCCGAAGAATTTACAGGCATTATGGAAAACACCGACATACATGCAAAAATGAAAAAACTGCTGCTTTCAAAGTAAAATATAAACAAAGCAGGTAACCGGCCACTTCATAAATAAAAGTGACCGGTTACTTTTTATGGATCTTAACCTAATGTATTCTATTTTCACGCATTCAAATAAATAATCAACCGGATAATCCTATAAACTTGTTGTTTTTATTTTGAATCTCACTTTCGTAAAGGTAAAATTGAAATTTCGGTTTATATGAAATATGAAAAATGGTCCCGGGGTTATTGGCTTCTAAAGAAATATGTACAATTTGCCGACTGGCTGATTTACAACAAGGTAATAGTAAATGGCCTGGAAAACATTCCTAATAACAAGCCAATTGTTTTCTCCCCTAACCATCAAAACGCTTTAAGCGACCCGATGGCAATTCTGTTACACACGCGCTTTCAACCGGTATGGCTGGCAAGGGCCGACATATTTAAAAACAAAACTGCCGCACTTATTCTCAGGTTTCTAAAAATAATGCCGGTTTACCGTATGCGCGACGGGAAAGAAAACCTTACAAAAAACAACGAAACGTTTTCAGGTTCGGTAAATGTGCTTCAAAATAATTTTGCGCTTGGCCTTTTCCCCGAAGCAGCCCACTCCGGTAAGCGACAAATGCTGGTTCATAAAAAAGCTGTTCCGCGTATTGTTTTTATGGCCGAAGAAAAAACCGGCCAAAACCTCGATATACAAATTGTCCCAACGGGCATTTATTACAGTCACTACTGGAAGTTTAACCGTAACCTGGTTGTAAATTTCGGGAAACCTATCAGTGTAAACGATTTCCTCGACGAATACAAACAAAGCGAGAACGCGGCAACACTTTCGCTCAGGCAAAGAATTATTGACGAAATGCAAACGGTTGTGCTCGACATTAAAAGCACTCGCTTTTATGATGATTTTGAGACCGTAAGGGAAATTTATGGCAGACATTTCCTGAAAAGGCAAAACAATAAATATTCGGTACTAAACCTTTTTGAATCTGACCAAAAACTGGTAAAAAAGCTTGACGAACTTGAAATTAACCAACCGGAAGCAGTTGAAAATTTTATAAAGCAGGCCCAAAGCTATGTCCTGAAAATTAAAAACCTGAAAATCAGGAACTGGCTGGTTGAAAATCCAAACAATAACTTGTTAAAAATCGTGCAAAATGTGCTTATTCTGGTTTCTGGGCTGCCGGTTTTTATTTTCGGTTTTGTTTTTAATGCAATTCCATTTTTTACAGTTGATGGGATTACCCGAAAAAAAATAAAGGATACCGCTTTTTGGAGCACTTTTTTTCTGGTACTTGGAATTCTGCTTTTCCCGATTTTTTACCTGATTGAATTTTTTGCCGTTTCATGGTTGATACCGGGGCCATATTTAAAACTGGCTGTTATAGCTGCTATGCCCTTTTCCGGGAAAGCAGCCTTTCTGTGGTACATTCGATACCGGAAAACTGTTGGCAGGTGCAGGTTGATGCGCCTGAAATTTTTTAACAGAAAAGAATACAAAATCCTTTTCGACGAAAAAAACAAATTATTTGGATTGCTGGATGATATGATTGAGGTTTGATTAACGCCGTTTCCTGCCCCCTTTTTGTTTTTCTTTGGTGCGTTTAAATTTATCTTCAAAATTTCTTTTCGATGAAACAGCACGTTTCCTTTTATGAAAAGCACCCTGGTAGGTCGGGTCGTCAATTTTCCGCTGCCGGTCGATTTCACGAAGATAATCCTGATTTTCTTTAAATCCGGTTTCAACCACTTCCACATCGTGAGGAATTTCGAGCATGGGGATTGGCATTCTAATCAGCTCTTCAATTTTTTTCAGGTGCCATTCGTCGGCAGGGCTAATCAGCGTAATTGCATCGCCCGTGTTTCCGGCCCTGGCGGTCCGCCCGATACGGTGTACATAATCTTCGTAACTTGCCGGAAGATCAAAATTTATTACATGGCTCACCAGGCTTGCATCGAGCCCGCGTGCCGAAACATCAGTCGAAATCAAAATTCTGATTTCTCCGTTTTTGAATGCGTTAATTGCATTAATGCGTGTATTTTGCCCTTTATTTGAATGCAGTATCCGCTTTTCGCCTTCGACCTTGCGTTTTATAACTTTAAATACTTCCTCGGCATGTTCTTTTGTTTTTACAAAGATTATCACCCGCGAGAAAGCTTCCTCGTCCTTTAACAGATGCTGCACCAGGTTTAGTTTTGTGCGGTAATTAGGCACCCTGTAGGCACTCTGTGTTACTTGCACCACAGTTGTTGCCGATGGGGCCACTTCCACCTTTTCAAAATGATCCAAAAATTCCTCAGCCATTTTTTCCACACTTTCGTTAAATGTAGCCGAAAAGAGCAGGTTTTGCCGGCGGGGGGGAATTATTTCAAAAAGTTGCCGGAGCTGGGGCAAAAAGCCCATGTCCAGCATTCTGTCGGCTTCGTCGATAACCAGGTGTTTTACCTTTTTAAGCGACAATGAGCCGGCCCTGTACAATTCCCACATCCTTCCGGGTGTTGCAACCAGGATATCGACGCCAGGCTCAAGCAGGGCGGCATGTTTTGTCCACCCTATACCCCCAAAAACCGCAGCATGGCGCAAATCAGATAGCGCTGTTAATTCCTCAATATCGTCGCCAACCTGGATTGACAGTTCGCGTGTGGGTACAATTATTACAACGCGCGGATCGTGGCCTTCAGCCTTTTTAAGTTTGGTTAACAACGGCAGTAAATAAGCCGCGGTTTTTCCGGTTCCGGTTTGAGCAACACCTACCAGGTTGATTCCGGAATTTATTTTCGGAATAGCTTTCACCTGAACCGGGGTTGGCTCTTTAAAACCAATATCATCCAGTGTTTTAAGTAATACCCTGGCCACTTTTAATTCTTCGAAAGTCTGTTTCATGGCGCAAAAATAGAAAAACCATCCAATTATTTTAACCTATACATCTTACCAGGCAGGGCAACCAGCACATTTTTAAACTCAAGTGCCAGCAACATGGCAGAAATGCGGCTAACTGTAATGGCCAGCTCGTCCGAAATCTGATCGATAAATAGCTCGCCTTTTTCTCTCAGGAGCGCTACAACTTTTTCTTCATCGGGAGTTAAATCAACAAACAGGCTCGATTGTACAGCTTGTTTTTTAGTAGTCTCCTCCCAGCCCATAAAAAACTCCAAATCCTCGATTCCTTCAATTAAGTTTGCCGCATTATTGCGTATAAGCTGGTTGCACCCCTTTGAATAAACATCGCCTGCCCGCCCCGGAAAAGCAAACACATCGCGGTTGTATGATGAGGCAATTTCGGCTGTAATCAGCGCCCCGCCCTTTATTGCCGATTCTATGACGATTGTGGAATCGGCCAAACCCGCAATTATCCGGTTGCGACGAATAAAATTTGACGGATCTATCCGCGTACCGCTTGGAAAATCGGTTATGAGCCCTCCGTCTTCCTGCATTTTACGGGCTGTTTCAGTATGCAGCGAAGGATAAATTTTATCCAATCCGTGGGCTACAACCCCAACTGTTGGTACCTGATATTTCAAAGCCGACTTATGTGCCTGTATATCAATTCCATAAGCAAGCCCGCTGACAATTAAAACCTTGTAGCTTCTTTCCGAAAATTTCTTAATAATTTCATCGCAAACCTGTTTCCCGTAAGCAGTGGCATTTCGGGTCCCAACAATGCTTACCACACGCTGTTGGTTTAAATCGAGGTTGCCTTTTGTGTATATAATTACGGGAGCATCAACACAGTTTTTCAGCCTTCGGGGGAAGTTTTTATCGGTATAAAATTGAACGTTTATTTCATTTTTCAAAATAAAATCCAGTTCCTTTTCAGCGTTTGACAGTATATTTTTATTTTTAACCCTTTTAGCATTAACCTCGCCAATCCCGGGAATTTTTTGCAGTGTTTTCAACGATTCTGAAAAAACATTTTCAACACTGCCAACATAAGCCACCAGGTTCCGGGCAAGTACCCCACCTATACCGGGTATTATCGACAGGGCAATTTTGAAAAGAAGTTTATCGTCCATTATGGGGTAGAACAAGTTATTTTAACCTTGTAAAACAGTGTTGAGCGAATCTGCCATTTTTTGCCTGTCGACAGAATTTACTGCCGATAAACTTACCGATGGATATTCTGCCACACCGCGTTTAGTTTTAATAAAGAAGGTAATATCCGACATTTTTCCGTAAACCGAATCCTCGAATAACACTCTCCGGAGAACAACTTCCGGGAATTCTATTTCGTTAAATTTTGGCTTCCCAAAACCAATTGCCTTATAATACCGAAGCACAACTCTCCCATTTTCGTGGCGAAATTCTATAAACTGGTAATCGGCTACATGAAAATAGAGATACCACAACGAAAATAAGCCGATACTAAAAATGGCAGCCCCTGCCTTTTCGAAAATACCGAAAAGAAAAAACAAAAGCCCGGCAATGGCAATGACAACACTTACCAAAAAAAATATTCGCCTTATGATAACAACCCTTTTCTTATTATTAATTCTCATTGTGGTTAGCAAATTTTCAATAAAACATTGTCCAAAGTTATTTCAAATTCTCAAAACCAATTTTATTTTAACTTTACCGCAATTTAAGCAATCGATGGGAAATTCAACATTTTATTCAAAAATAATCTACAGCGGAAACCTGGAAACTGAACTCACGGAATGGATACGGAATTATCCTTCAGGAAAAGTATTCATGGCAACCGAAGAAACTGTTGACAAACTTTGGGTGACAAAGTACGACGGTTTTTTTAAATCGAATGGGATTGGGAAAGTGGTAATTCCGGCAGGTGAAAACAATAAAAAAATAGGGTCGGTTGTAAAAATCTGGGAGTTCCTTTCGAAAAACGGTGGCGATCGCAAATCGCTCCTGATAAATATCGGGGGCGGCATGCTGACCGATTTGGCTGCATTTGCCGCCACCACATTTAAACGCGGCATCGATTTCCTGAATGTGCCTACCACCCTGCTTTCGCAGGTTGATGCCTCTGTGGGTGGAAAAACCGGAATAAATTTCGCCGGGCTTAAAAATGAAATCGGCACATTTAAAGAACCTGTTGCCGTTATAATTAACGCTACATTTTTAAAAACAATCGACAAAAAAAAATTTATTTCCGGGTTTGCCGAAATGATTAAACACGGCCTGATTTTCAGTCCTTCTCATTTAAAAGAACTCAGGGAGTTTGACCTGAGAAATATTGATTACGGGCATTTGCAGAATATTGTCCGGAACTCGGTCGATATAAAAACGCATTTTGTGCGCAACGACCCAACGGAACAAAATATTCGAAAAGCGCTAAATTTCGGGCATACCATCGGCCATGCTTTCGAAAGTTACGCGATGGGACAAAACAAGCCAATTGAGCATGGTTATGCAGTAGCTTACGGCATGATTGCCGAACTTTACCTTTCGGCGGAGAAATGCGGATTCCCGGTAAAAGAATCTGAAATCATGACAGAATGGTTGCTGGACTTGTACGGCAGGTTTGATATTCAGGAAAAAGATTTCGATCCGCTTTTTGAATTAATGACCCATGACAAAAAGAATGAGGCAGGCAGAATTAATTTCACCCTCCTTTCCGATATCGGCAGGATGGAAATCAACCAGAATTGCTCAAAAGAACTGGTTTACAAATCATTAAATTATTTCACCAAACTTTAGCAAACCAATAATGATTTACCAAATTTCTTCGGCAAATAAGATAATTAACGCAGACATTCATTTGCCTTCATCGAAAAGTATCAGTAACAGGGCGCTAATTATCAATGCATTAAGCTACAATCCGTTCCCTTTGCGAAATCTGTCTGACAGCGATGATACTGTAGTTATGGCTGCTGCTTTAAACTCAAACAACTCTAAATTTGATATTGGCCATGCCGGGACTGCTATGCGGTTTCTGACAGCCTTTCTTTCTAAAATTATTGGGGAATGGGAAATAACAGGTTCAGAACGGATGCAACAACGGCCTATCTCAATATTGGTTGACGCATTAAATTCGCTGGGTGCACAAATACAATATGTAAAGAACGAGGGTTACCCCCCCCTTAAAATTTTGGGTTCGCGTTTAACCGGAAAAACCATAGAGTTGGACGGCAGTGTGTCGAGCCAATATATTTCGGCACTTTTATTAATTGCCCCTACCATTGAAAACGGCCTGACACTTAAATTGACCGGAGATATTACGTCGCGTTCGTATATCGAATTAACCATGAAATTAATGGCAAAATATGGGATTAGTTATACCTGGGAAGGGATTGAAATTACTATTCCGGAACAAAATTACCTCCCCCGCGAATATACCGTAGAGGCCGACTGGTCGGGGGCTTCGTACTGGTATGAAATTTTATCGTTATGC
Organism: Draconibacterium sp.; assembly: GCA_037444065.1. GTDB lineage: Bacteria > Bacteroidota > Bacteroidia > Bacteroidales > Prolixibacteraceae > Draconibacterium. The sequence goes on along the minus strand of JBBINB010000011.1, from coordinate 34,979 downwards.
GATTCGGGGGAAATATTACTTAAAAACCTTGAACTTGAAAGTTTACAGGGTGATGCAAACATTGCCGGATGGTTTAACCAATTCGGAGTGATTTCAACACAAAAGGACGATGGTGTTTTACTTAGCAAGACCATTGAAATATCTCCAAAAGCACTGGTTTCAGATTTTAAAGAAAACCCCGATATTGCCCAAACCATGGCTTGTTTATGCGTTGCAAAAAAAATCCCTTTCCATTTTTCGGGATTAAAAACACTTAAAATAAAGGAAACCGATCGAATTTCAGCGCTGCAAAACGAACTGGCAAAATTTGGCGCCATCCTTACCGAGCCGGCGCCAGGCGAACTGGCCTGGAATGGAATTACAGAAACAAACCGAATAATACAAAACCCGGTAATCGAAACATATCACGATCACCGTATGGCGCTTGCCTTTGCGCCAATGGCGCTTGCAGGTTATCAGGTTCAGGTTGTCGACCCGCTTGTTGTAACAAAATCGTACCCCGGGTTTTGGGACGATTTAAGAAAAACAGGTTTTAGTATTTTCGAAAAGAAGGAATTTTAGCTATCTTTTTTGTTTAAAAAACTCCTGCAGCAACCCGGCACATTCGGTTTCAAATACACCCCCTACAATTTCGGTTTTAGGATGAAGACTTCGGGGTGCATATTTTTTAAACCCTCTTTTTTCGTCGGAAGCGCCGAACACAATTTTTCCAACCTGCGACCAGCCAAGAGCGCCGGCACACATTGCACAGGGTTCGAGCGTTACATATAAAATACAGTCGTTCAAATACTTACCTCCAAGCAAATTTGCAGCTGCCGTGATAGCCTGCATTTCGGCATGGGCGGTTACATCATTTAATGTTTCGGTAAGGTTATGGGTGCGGGCTATTATTTTATTATTGGCAACCACAACAGCCCCAACCGGAATTTCACCTTTTTCGAAAGCCAGGAGCGCTTCGGCAAAAGCCTTTTTCATAAAATATCCGTCGCCAAAAGGTTCTATCATAACTGATCAGAAAAGCTTTAATTTTGAGGAGGTGAAATTGGCAAAATCTTCTTATTTTCGCAACCAATTAAAAAAAATAAAATGTACAGAACTCACACCTGTGGCGAACTTCGTATCGCAAATGTAAATTCGGAAGTAACCCTTTCGGGCTGGATTCAACGTATCCGCGACTTTGGGGGCATGTCGTTTATCGATTTGCGCGACCGTTACGGAATTACTCAACTGGTAATCGACGAAAACACAAACAATTCGGTTGTTGCCCAATTAGGTAATCTGGGGAGAGAATTTGTGATTCAGGCTAAAGGGACTGTTCGCGAACGTTCGAGTAAAAATAAAAACATTCCAACAGGCGATATTGAAATTACCCTAACGGAAATAAAAGTTTTAAGTCCATCGCTGGTGCCCCCTTTTACCATCCAGGAAGATACAGATGGCGGTGATGATTTACGGATGAAATACCGTTACCTGGATTTACGCCGGGGCCCGGTCCGTGAAAACCTTGTTCTGCGCTCGAAAATGGCCCATGCAGTTCGAAGCTATTTGAACGATCGCGATTTTATTGAAACAGAAACACCGGTACTAATTAAATCGACACCCGAAGGAGCAAGGGATTTTGTTGTTCCCTCGAGAATGAACCCTGGTGAGTTTTATGCACTTCCGCAGTCTCCGCAAATTTTCAAGCAACTTCTTATGGTTGCCGGTTTCGACAGGTATTACCAGATTGTAAAATGTTTCAGGGATGAAGATTTACGCGCCGATCGCCAGCCCGAGTTTACCCAGATTGACTGCGAAATGTCGTTTGTGGAGCAAAAGGATGTCCTGGAAACATTCGAGGGATTAATCAGGCACATGTTTAAAGAAGTATTACAAATTGATGTAACCGATTTTCCATGGATGCCCTATGCTGAAGCAATGGAAAATTACGGCAGCGACAAACCCGATATCAGGTTTGAAATGAAAATCAGCGATATATCAGATTTGGTAAAAGGCAAAGGATTTGGGGTATTCGATTCGGCTGAGTATATCGGGGCTGTTTGCGCACCCGGCTGCAGCGAGTATACCCGCAAGCAAATCGACGACTTTACGAATTGGGTTAAACGCCCACAGATCGGCGCTAAAGGTTTGGTTTATGTAAAATGCAACAACGATGGCAGTTTCAAATCATCGGTCGATAAATTTTATTCGAACGAAGATTTACAGCAATGGAAGGATACGGTTGGAGGAAAACCCGGAGATTTAATTTTCATTATGTCGGGCGAAAAAGGGCACACTTTGAAAGCTATCGGGGAACTTAGGCTGGAACTGGGCAATCAGCTGGGGCTTCGTAAAAAAGGAACATTTAAACCACTTTGGGTGGTCGATTTCCCTTTACTTGAATGGAATGAAGAAACCCAACGCTTTCACGCAATGCACCACCCGTTTACATCCCCAAAACCCGAAGACATTTGGTTGTTGGATATTGAGCCGGGTAAAGTGCGTGCAAACGCCTACGACCTTGTTATAAACGGGGTTGAAATAGGTGGCGGTTCGGTCAGGATTTTTGACTCCGAACTACAGTCGAAAATGTTTGATACATTAGGCTTTACAAAAGAACAGGCCAGTGCCCAATTCGGATTTTTAATGAATGCCTTTAAATATGGCGCACCGCCACACGCCGGAATTGCATTTGGATTCGACAGGCTTGTTTCGATGTTTGCCGGGCTGGACTCAATTCGCGATGTAATCGCTTTTCCAAAAAATAATTCAGGCCGCGATGTGATGAACGATTCACCGTCGCCAATTGCATACGAGCAACTCGATGAATTACAGCTAAAACTCGATTTAAAGAAATAAACCCGGGTAAAATAAGTTCAATAAAAAAGGGAAGCAAAAGCTTCCCTTTTTTATAATGTATAAATTATTTATACCAAATTAATGCTAATTGTGCTGTCGCGCAGAATAATTTATATGCAACGCCGCTGACTTTCGCAATTCCTGCTTAATATCGTTTACAATACCCATTTTGGTATTTTCATCGACTTTAAGCGAGGTAATCATCAAAGGTCTTTCAGCTTCATCCCTTGCTTCTCTTTCAGCGATTATATATGCCTGAATATCTACAACATCGGCAAAAACATCATTTAGCTGGATACGCGGTGCAACACCAAATTTACTTTGATATTGACGCAACGGCTCGCCAACATGAATATAACTTACCAACGATTTTCTTTCAAGCTTGCTCAACTCTGTTGCCTCGGGCAACCTCACCCTTACTTTCAAGGAAGTTTGGCGCATTGTTGTAGTTACCATAAAGAAAAACAATAACATAAATACAATGTCGGGCAATGAAGCTGTCGAAATAGGAGGAAGTTCTTTACTCCCGCTTTGTTTAAACTTTTTCATAATTTACTTTCTTTTAGGTTCAGCTTCAGAGATTCGTGAAGGATAAATAGTACGAATTGCATCTTGTTGATCATCATCGCATTTCGCATATGATTTTCCAAATTTTTCCATCGCCAGTTCTTCTCGTAACTCATTAATGGCAGCAACCAATTCGTTTTGTACAGCAATATAAGTTCCGTATTTGGTATCAAGGTCATTTCGTAGCGAAATTACTCCTTTAGTTACCATAACTTCTCCGAACAATGGTACCTGAACAGGTTCTTTTTCAGGAAGGTCATCTGCATTTAAAGGATTAGCCATAAATTCCTTGGCTTTTTCACGTAAATCCTCAACGCGGGACCATTCATTCTCGACCAAAATGTTATTGTCCCTGTTAACCAGCACAACAAAAACATTTCGTTCCTTAATTTGCTGGTCGTCTTCAAGTTTCTGTTCGGGATCCTGCCATTGCGGCAGCCTGCGTTCAAGTCCCTTGTCAACGTCCATTGTAGTTGTTACCAGGAAAAAAATGAGCAGCAAGAAGGCTATATCGGCCAATGATGCTGTTGGTACTTCTGGTACTTTTCTTGACATGATTATTTTCCTGTATTAATGAATTAAATTATTTAAAAACCCGGCTTATCGAAGAATACAGAATTGCAATTATCGATATTCCGAAAAATATATAAGTAGTATAAAGCCCTGTGTCAACCCATTTGGAAACTTTCGGGGTTAAGATGCCGTCTTCAACAAATTTTGCAGATCCCAAAAATGTCGGGATTGAATCTGATGAAAACAGATACGCAATAAGTACAATAACCCCAATGGCACCCACTGAAAGCAGCGCCTTTTTTGATTCCTTAAAATTGGTAACCAGTTGGACAATCCCAAAACCTAGCAGCAAGATAATACTGAGAATGAAAAGGATATAAGTCCAAACCATATTTGTATTAATCCAGCTTAGCATGGCAGGGTCCTGCTCATTACCGCTGATATTTGCCCCTAATGAAACAGCTAAAACAGCGGTAATTCCAACAATTACCCATAAGAAAATTGAAACGATTTTACCTGTTTTTTCCATGATTTCCTATTTTTTCAGGTTATGTTTCAACAAAATGTCGATTAACGAAATCGAAGCATCTTCCATACTGCTGGTAATGCTGTCAATTTTATTGATACAATAGTTGTAAAAAATCTGGAGAATAATAGCAACAATCAAACCACCAACAGTAGTGATCAAAGCAATTTTAATACCGCCGGCCACGAGAGAGGGAGAAATATCGCCAGCAGCTTCGATTGCATCAAATGCAGCAATCATACCGATAACAGTTCCAAGGAACCCAAGCATCGGCCCGAGCGCTATAAAAAGCGCTATCCAGCTTAATCCTCTTTCAAGCAAACCTTCCTGGACTCCACCATACGATACTATTGATTTCTCAACAACTTCAATTCCTTCGTCTGCTTTATCGAGGCCCTGGAAGAAAATACTTGCAATTGGCCCGCGGGTATTACGGCAAACATCTTTAGCTGCAGCGATTCCACCTTTTTCAAGCGCTTCTTCAACATTAGCCAGTAATTTTTTGGTATTGGTTGTAGCCAGGTTAAGGTAAAGTACCCTTTCGATTGCAAAAGCCAAACCTAAAATTAAAGATAGCAATACTGCTGTCATAAAGCCAGGACCACCTTCAATAAACTTTTGTTTTAAAGCGCTGTGAAATGATTGTCCTTTTTCAGCTTGTGCTGCTGCTGCTTCTTCCACAACTGCAGATGACTCAACCTGAGGAGTTGCCCCCGGCGCAGTTACTGTATCTTGCGCAACTACCACTTCTGACGCCATAAAAAATAGCATCCCAAATACTGCTATTAACGCGAATAGTCTTTTCATAATTGTTTTGAATTTTTAATTAATAATTCCCTAATTTGTTTTGTATTGATTTTTATTTAAAAAAATTTCCTCCAGGTGAAGCAAAAAATTGCTTTTCTATATATAAATTAAAGGCACAATATTTCTTAGAACGACCCACACTTTTTTTACTGGCGGAGAGAGAGGGATTCGAACCCTCGGTACCGTTTTGCAGTACACACGCTTTCCAGGCGTGCCAGTTCAGCCACTCCTGCATCTCTCCTTACTACTTACTGGCATCCCCCGAAACGAGGGGTGCAAATTAATAAAAAATTGTGAATTAAAAATAAACTACTCACTTATTTCCCCTCTCAAACTTTTATTGAGATACATTTTAATTTCGCCATTGTTTAAACCTTGTCCCAGAAGGAACATCAACTTGGTAATCGCTGCTTCAGAGGTCATGTCTTTGCCCGATACCACCCCGGCATTTAACAACTCCAGACTGGTTTCGTACTGCCCCATATTTACGCGCCCTCCCTCGCATTGAGTAATATTCAACACAATAATACCGGTTTTAACTGCTTTTTTAATGCAATTAATCAACCATGGCGATGTAGGTACATTTCCTGAACCAAATGTTTCCAGAACGATACCTTTTAAACCGGGTATGCCGAGAATGGATTTAAACACTCTCTCGCTTATTCCCGGAAACATTTTGATGATCACTACGTTATCGTCAAACTTAGTGTTAACCTTTAATATCCCTTTATTCTCGGGCCTGCAGATAAAGTCGTTACTGTAACGGATATCAACTCCGGCAGTGGCCAGGGCCGGATAATTAACCGAATGAAATGCGCTAAATTGCTCTGAATCTCTTTTTACAGTGCGGTTTCCGCGATATAGTTTAAAATCGAAATAAATACATACCTCGGGTACCCTGCTTTTGTCTCCCTCTTTTGCTGCTGCAATCTCAACAGAAGTAATGAGGTTTTCTTTGCCATCGGTTCTTATTGTCCCAATGGGGAGTTGCGAACCGGTCAATATGATTGGCTTATCCAGGTTTTCGAACATGTAACTTAAAGCCGATGCAGTATATGCCATTGTGTCGGTACCGTGTAGAATTACAAACCCATCGAACTCATTATAATTCTTTTTAATAGTTGCTGCTATTTTTACCCATACCGAAGGGTTCATATTCGAGGAATCAAGGGCGGGATTAAATATTACTGTCTGGATATTAAAGTTGAACTTATTCAGCTCGGGCACTTCATTTAAAATCTGATCGAATTTAACAGGCGCAAGAGTTCCCGATTCTGGACGTTGCACCATACCGATGGTTCCGCCCGTATAAATTATTAAAATTGAAGTTTTACTGCTTTTTTCGGTTGTCATAAGAAACTGGACATTAGCTGCAATTTATTAAATTTCAAATAATTTACGGGCATTTGCGGTAGTAATTTCAGCAATTTCCCTTATAGGTAACTGGTATACTTCGCCAAGCTTTTGCGCAATATAAACCAGGTTTGCGCTTTCGTTTCGCATCCCGCGTTTTGGTTGCGGCGCCAGATAAGGCGAATCGGTTTCCAATACCAGTTTATCCAGTTCGATATGCGAAAGTACCTGGCTAAGATTACTGTTTTTATATGTTATTACTCCCCCGATTCCGAGTAAAAAACCCAGATCGATTATTTTATTTGCTTCAGCCCCATCACCCGAAAAACAGTGGAAAATACCTTTTAACGTGCCATCCTGTTCAGCCTTTACAATTTCGTAAACTTCATTAAACGATTCCCTTACGTGAATAACAATCGGAAGATTGCGAGTTTTAGCCAGGTTTATTTGATAACGGAATGCTTCTTTTTGTTCTTCTATGTAAGTACGGTCCCAATAGAGATCGATCCCGGTTTCGCCAATTCCGTAAAACTTATGTTTATTTAGCCAGTACTCAACAACTTTCAGTTCTTCTTTATAATCGGAAGAGACTGAGGTCGGGTGAAGGCCCATTAGCGGGTAACAAACATGCGGATATGTATTGTTCAAATCGATTAACCTCTTTATAGTACCCGAATCGATATTCGGAAGTACTATTTTTCTGACATCGTTGTTGTAAGCATTTTGTAACACTTCGTCAATGTCGTCATTAAAATCTTCAGAATAAATATGGGCATGAGTATCAATCAGCATGTGCGAAAAAAATTTCGACAAATGTATAAAACGAATTTATCCTGAGATACAATTCAACTTTAACAAAAAATTAAGTTTTCATTGTATTTCAGGATAAAACATATAAAAATGACCTGAAACCTGGAATTAACTAAACAATTCCCTGTGCGAGCATTGCTTCGGCTACTTTAACAAATCCGCCGACATTTGCACCTGTGATATAATTGACTTTATTTCCGTTTTTTCCGTAGGTTACGCAGGTTTCGTGAATATCTTTCATGATTTGCTTTAAGCGCATATCAACTTCTTCTCGCGACCAGTTAAGCCTCATGCTGTTTTGCGACATTTCGAGGCCCGAAACCGCGACACCACCGGCGTTGACCGCCTTTCCGGGGGCAAAGTCAATATGTTCAGAAAGGTATTCAGCCGCTTCGGCTGTGCAACCCATGTTTGAAGCTTCGGCAACCAGGAGGCAACCGTTCTTCACAAGTTCCATTGCATCGCTCTCATTTACTTCGTTCTCGGTTGCACAAGGAATTGCCAAATCAACCGGCACTTCCCAGGGACGTTTCCCGGGGATAAACTTAACACCAAATTCTTCGGCATAAGGTTCAACAATGTCGTTGTTGCTGGCGCGAAGCTGCAATAAATATTCAACTTTATCGCCCACAATTCCATCCGGATCGTAAATATAACCATCGGGGCCCGAAAGTGTAACTACTTTTCCGCCTAACTCGTTGGCCTTAATAATAGTTCCCCAGGCAACATTTCCAAATCCTGAAACCGAAATTTTTTGCCCTTCGATATCTTTACCCATACGTTGTAACATGAGCTGAGCAAAATACACAGCCCCAAACCCGGTTGCTTCCGGACGAATCAGGCTTCCTCCCCAGGCGAGCCCTTTACCTGTTAGCACACCGGTAAATTCGTTTTTTAACCTTTTATACTGGCCAAACAAATAACCTATTTCGCGACCGCCAACTCCTATATCGCCGGCAGGAACGTCGGTATTGGGCCCGATATGACGGTAAAGCTCGGTCATAAACGATTGGCAAAACCTCATAATTTCCATGTCGGTTTTTCCTTTCGGGCTAAAATCTGATCCACCCTTTCCGCCCCCCATTGGCAAAGTGGTTAAACTGTTTTTAAATGTTTGTTCGAACCCAAGAAATTTAAGAATACTTAAAGTAACACTGGCGTGAAAACGTAAACCACCCTTGTAAGGCCCTAATGCCGAATTAAACTCAACACGGTAACCACGGTTTATCTGAACTTCTCCCCTATCGTCGACCCACGGGACACGAAACATAATAACTCTTTCCGGTTCAACAATTCTTTCAAGGATTTTTGCTTTTTGGTATTTGGGATTTTTACTGTAAAAATCCCAAACTGAACCTATAACTTCTTCAACTGCCTGATGAAACTCGCTTTCGCCTGATGTTCTTTTTACCAAATTTGCCAGGAATTCATTAATATCTTTACCCATATTAAAAACAGTTTAATATTTTTTGCTAAGGTATAATTCTTACAAATGAAAAATTAAGTTGCCTGATTATATTCTCTTGAATTTATATAATTGATTATCTGTATTTTATAAACTAAATAAAGATGTTAAAAAACAGGGTGTGACAATTGTCAGATTTTTGGGAATAAAAAAAACCCTTTTCTTTTCAGAAAAGAGCTTTTTTTTATCAAATTGAGCTTTTTGTTACATCATTCCACCCATTCCGCCCATTCCGCCGGGGCCACCCATTGGCATGGCAGGTTTATCTTCTTTTTCTTCAACAACTACAGCCTCGGTTGTGAGGAACATTCCGGCAATAGAAGCAGCATTTTCAAGAGCTATACGGGTAACTTTTGCCGGGTCGATTACTCCGGCTTCGTAAAGATTTTGGTATTCGTCGGTACGGGCGTTATACCCAAAATCGTCCTTGCCTTCTTTAACTTTCTGAACAATAACGGCGCCTTCTTTTCCGGCATTTGCAACTATCTGTCGCAGCGGTTCTTCGATTGCACGCTTGATAATTTCGATACCGGTTTGTTCGTCGTCGTTTTCGCCTTTTAACGAATTTAAAAGTTCAATTGAACGCAGGTAAGCCACACCGCCTCCAGGAACGATCCCCTCTTCGACCGCTGCACGGGTTGCGCTCAATGCGTCGTCAACGCGGTCTTTTTTCTCTTTCATCTCAACTTCCGAAGTAGCTCCAACATAAATCACTGCAACACCGCCTGCCAATTTGGCCAGGCGTTCCTGTAGTTTTTCCTTGTCATAGTCGGAAGTTGTAGTCTCAATCTGTTTTTTAATTTGTCCGACGCGGGCAGCAATACCTTCGGTAGCGCCAGCTCCGTTTACAACAGTGGTTTTTTCCTTGTCAACTGTAATTTTTTCGGCTACGCCAAGCATATCAAGTTTGGCTTGCTCCAGTTTCATGCCTTTTTCTTCGGTAATAACTGTTCCACCGGTCAAAATTGCGATATCTTCGAGCATTTCTTTACGGCGGTCGCCAAAGCCAGGAGCTTTAACAGCACACACTTTCAATGAACCGCGCAAACGGTTTACAACCAAAGTAGCCAATGCTTCTCCATCAACATCTTCGGCAATAATCATAAGCGGGCGGCCGGTTTGAGCGCTTGCTTCCAGAATTGGAAGAAGGTCTTTCATTGTGCTGATTTTCTTATCGTAAATAAGAATATACGGATGTTCGAGCTCGGCTGCCATTTTTTCGGCATCGGTAATAAAATACGGCGAAATGTAACCGCGGTCGAACTGCATACCTTCAACTACATCAACATAAGTATCGGTACCTTTTGATTCTTCGATAGTAATTACTCCTTCGCGGTGAACTTTTTTCATTGCTTCGGCAATCAGGCTGCCAATAGTTTCGTCGTTATTAGCAGCAACTTTCGCTACCGATTCAATTTTTGCATAATCGTCGCCAATTGTATGCGCCTGTGCAGCAATGCTTTCGACTACTTTTGCAACTGCCTTGTCGATACCGCGTTTCAGATCCATTGGATTTGCTCCGGCTGCTACGTTTTTTAAACCAACCGTAATAACCGACTGAGCCAAAACAGTTGCAGTTGTAGTTCCATCGCCGGCATCGTCGCCGGTTTTTGAAGCAACCTCTTTAACCATTTGAGCTCCAAGGTTCTCGTAAACATTCGATAAATCGATTTCTTTTGCTACTGTAACACCATCCTTGGTAATTTGAGGTGCGCCAAATTTCTTTTCAATAACCACGTTGCGGCCTTTTGGCCCGAGGGTTACTTTTACTGCGTTCGACAGTTTATCAACGCCGGTTTTTAACAACTCGCGCGCTTCAATTTCGAATTTAATTTCTTTTGCCATACTATTTTCTTTTTTTGAATTTTAATTAAGCGATGTACAATACATCTGTCTGGGACATTAACAAGTAATCTTCTCCGTCAATATTCAACTCGGTGCCAGAATATTTTCCGTAGAAAACAACATCACCAACTTTCAGTTCCATGGGCTCGTCTTTTTTTGCATTGCCCGCTAAAACTACTGTACCAACCTGTGGTTTTTCTTTTGCTGAATCGGGAATAATAATTCCGCTTACTGTTTTCTCTTCTGCTGCCTGTGGTTGAACCAGGATTTTTCCAGCCAGAATTTTACCTTTTAAATCTGCCATAGTTATTAAGTTCTTTTTATTAGAATTAAACATTATTTTAAAATCGACACCGTTTTTTTACACAATCTGTGCCAATAGCTCAAGCTACTCGTTTTTCTGTTAAACTAGGACAAAGTTGCACAGGTTAAATTATCCGGAGAGTTTAAGACTGAGGTAATCACCTAGCAATCTGACACTTACCCAATATGACAAAAATTATGACAGGCTGACAGAGAAAGGGGTAGTTTGCTGTTGCAGTCTCAGTTTGCAATATTAATAGCGAGGGTTTCAATCAAATTTAATCCCTCGTTTTACAGAAGTGCAACAAAAGTATTTTGTTAATTTATTTTACGTACACACACCAATTGTTAAAACGTATTAAAAGCGAAAAATAACTGACAAATGTTTTAAAAAAAAATAAATAAAAGTTTTATCTTGCACACAATAAGAAGTTTACCTCGGATTATGCGCAATAAAAAACAGCTGTTCAAATTTTAAAAACCCGGGTACTTATTTTTGATTTAAACATGTTTAATTATTAACCTCAAAATTTTATGTGTGAAAAATTTATTCTTTTTTACATTGTCAGTTTTCTGTGTTTTTGTCGTAAAACAAAGTTTTTCTCAACTTGTAACTCCTACACAACCAGCTTGCCCTAGAATTACAATTACTTACACCATTAATTCAAGTTATTATGGATTTCAGGAATTGAAAGTTTTAAATGGCGTTTTTATCGAACCCAGTTCAAATTATTGTTTATCAACCGATAGCACTAATATTTATAAAACGTTTAGCAGTGCTAATAACACCATAAAAATCAGATGGGACAACACGTCACATACTGGTACGTTGCGATTAAAACAAGCCACCACCTGGATTGATCAGGATTTTGTAGTTGGAATTATAGAAGCTCCCAGGTTTGCGCCAGGTGAAGGCGACAAACAGGTTTTAAATGGCACGTCAACATTTCAGGTTCAATTAAAAGCCCATAAAAATTTAAATTACCATACTGATTTTTCTAATAATATTACATGGACAGGTCATTCAACAAATGTGTTGCTTGGAGACGATATTTTATGGACATTTACTTATCAAATTACAGGAGATTTATCGGGATGGGTTAAATTCAGAACAAAAAACATACATTGTTATGAATACAGCGATTGGGCTACTATTAACGTTTACAGAAAATTAAACACCCTAGTTTAACTGGCAGTTATACAATTTGTGGTACATATGAAAATTATTCCATCGTTTCAGATCCAAGGAGTCAAACGCATACTTGGACTGTAATGAATGGGTTAAAAATTCTTATAAATGGCAATCAGTTAACTACTTATACTGGGACCGAAAATAGCGTAACAATAGTAAATTCTACTTCAGGGACACCTGCTAAATCATCAATAAATGTAACTATTTTGTACATATTATCATCAACGGGGAGACATACAAACAACAGCTAATTATTTATTAATTTTAAAAGTCATGAATGCAAAAATTACACTTTTTTTATTGCTTGCAGGAATTTCCTGCATAATCAGCGCCCAACCCCGAAAGGGGACTTGGGAAATCAACGGTTCCGGCTCATGGGGAAAAGTATACAACCAAGGGGATTTGCAATTTAAAACATACGAACTTGACGCCGGCTTGAATTATTTTGTATTTAAACATCTTTCTGGTGGAATTACAATTTCAGCAGAAGGATACCAGGATCGGGTTCATAAAGCTTTTAAAGTATGGAGCGGTTCTGGCTTTTTAGTCCCAACCCTCGATGTTTTCATCATCAATCAAAAAAAATACGGTATGTCGGTTAAAGTCGCCGCGGATATAAATATCTGGGGCGACTATTTGGACAATACAGTTTCGTCTTTTACAACCGGGCCAAAATTTTCAATAAACATTACCCCAAACCTGAATACCTTTTTATGGGTTGCATACAGAAGGGCTGAAGACTTTGACACAAACTATAACACAGTAGCATCAATTCCGAGCGACAATTTGGATGTTAAGTGGGGGTTTGGATATTATTTTCACCGAAAGCAAGTAAAAAACAAAGGGGAATAAAATTGCTAAAAAAAAGCCGGTCAACAAAATGCTAACCGGCCTTTTTTTATGAATTTATTTGAACTACTTTGTTGTATCGATAGGTGCAGAGGTTGGGAAATTGGGAACCTGTGTCGGATCGTTAGCCTGCTCAACCTGCTGGCGTACACGCGACTCTTCGACTCCTGTCTGGGTACGAGGTATAAACGCCGATCCGGCTATGGATAAAAACAATAATGCACCAGCCAAACCCCAAGTTGCTTTTTCAAGAAAATCGGCTGTTTTACGAACACCCATAATCTGGCCTGTCGACTGAAAGTTGCTTGCCAATCCGCCGCCTTTCGAGTTTTGCACCAATACTATTAATACCAACAGTACGCAAACGATAAATATTAAAACAGTTATTAATGTGTACATTTCTTAAGAATTATTGTTCTTTATTTTTTCTATTTCTTCAATTTGGGTTGCAAAGTAAATACTTTTTTCCGGATATTTCAAACTTAATTTTTTATATGCTTCCAATGCTTTTTCGTAGTTTTTTTGCTGAAAGTAAATCGTTGCCAAAGTTTCGGTAACCAACTCGTCGTTTTCGGCTGCCGATTTTTCGACAATGTTTAATCTGCTCACGTTTTCAGCCCTGTTTTCGCCTTCATAACTCCTCCCAATACCCGAAGGATTGGTTAATAAAAACCGATTAATTAACGAGTTGCCTTTTGTTTCGTCATCAATTTCATCTGACCCGTTAAAAACAGAAAAAGATCTTTCGAATTCGAACTGATCCGGTTTTTTCTGAAATCCCGGATTTAAAAAGCCACACAATTGTTTGCGGCAGGGGACAAGCACAGCAACTTTTTTCAGCACCGCCAGATATTCAGGCGATTCAACAAGTTTAAGGTTTTTGAGGTATAGCATCCAGCCTGATTGAAACCACGGGTATTTATCGGTTAAAACCTTTAGTTGGTCAAGGGTCTTATGGTTCAACAGATGTTTATTATATAATAAATTATGTAGTTCTTCTTTTTGCATTTTTACCAGTTGGCAATTGTGGCATTAAAAATATCTTCGGTAAGTTTTTTAATTATTTCGACCATAAGGTCGCCTTCAACATCGCTTATCGATAAATTGCTGTCGTAATCTTCGTAAGCTGAAAAACTGCGTTCAAAATTTTCATCGGGCGTTATACGGTTTGTGTATTTTACTTTCACCGATACAGTTAACCTGTTTTGAGAAGCAAGGTCGTCTTTCTGTACCGCCATTGGCCGCACTTCATAATCGGTAATTTGTCCTTCAAATTCAATATCGCCCCTTTCGGGCAGCTCGTTCAGCGAAGTTTGCCTTTGCAGTTTTTCGCGCAGCCCTTCGGTAAAGCTCTGGCTCAGTGTGGGATTTATAAGCCTGGCGCGGTTTGGAAAATAATAAACCGTATAAGTTTTAACCGCAGGCGAAAGATTTGCACCTGTAAACGAATACGATATTTTACAAGCCTGCATAATTATTGCAGCCCCCGCAAAAAGTATAATAAGAAAGAAAAAACGTTTCTGCAATGAATTACCCTTTAATATCATATTCCTTTATTTTACGGTAAAGTGTGCGCTCCGAAATTCCGAGTTCCTGTGCGGCATATTTACGTTTACCCTTGTTTTTCCCGAGCGCTTTTTTTATCAGTTCAATTTCCTTTTCTCCCAACGACAACGATTCTTCAACAAATTCCTCGGTGTCCTGAATGTTTTCCTTCTCAACCGATTCAATATGAATGTGTTTCGCCGGCTGTTCATTTGAAACATAAGCCTTTGAATCATTATCGTACAAATTTCTGAAAACACGGGCCTGATCAACTGTAACCGGCGAATCCCTGTTTTCCATGAGATCGAGGACCAGCTTTTTCAGTTCGGTCATATCGCGTTTCATATCGAACAACACTTTGTAAAGAATTTCCCGTTCTGTTGAGAAAGAGGCTTCTTCTTTTTTTGAAAAAAGGGCGGGTAAGTTTTTTGAAAAATCGGTTGGTAAATAGTTTCTCAGTATTTCGGCTGAAATATCCCTTTCCTTCTCGATTATAGAAATTTGTTCGGTAATATTCTTTAATTGCCTCACATTTCCGGGCCAGCGATAATTAAGCAGAACTGCTTTTGCCTGTTCATCGAGAACAATTGGCGGCATCCGGTATTTTTCGGCAAAATCGCGGGCAAATTTTCTGAAAAGCAGGATAATGTCATCGGCCCTTTCGCGAAGCGGGGTTATAATAATGGGTACGGTATTCAACCTGTAATACAGGTCTTCCCTGAATTTTCCCTCTTCAATTGCTTCGGGTAAAATCACATTTGTTGCCGCAATAACACGCACATTCGTTTTAATCATTTTCGACGAACCCACTTTAATAAATTCTCCCGTTTCAAGCACCCTGAGCAACCGTACCTGTGTAGCCATTGGAAGTTCGCCAATTTCATCGAGAAAAATTGTCCCGCCATCGGCTTCATGAAAATAGCCTTTCCGGTCGGCCAAAGCGCCTGTAAAAGCGCCTTTTTCGTGACCGAAAAGTTCTGAATCGATTGTTCCTTCGGGTATGGCACCGCAGTTTACAGCGATATACTTTCCATGTTTACGGCTCGAAAACTGGTGTATTATCTGTGGGAAAATTTCCTTTCCAGTTCCGCTTTCACCCGTGATTAAAACCGACAAATCGGTAGGCGCCACCTGCACGGCAACTTCAATTGCCCTGTTCAAAATGGCAGAGTTCCCAATTATTTCAAACCTTTGTTTTATTCCCTGTATATCCATAAAGCCCTCCCAACCTCCTGTCCGGAGATATTTTTAAAAGCTTTTAATTTAAATCGTATTCAACATTTGACCCATAGGCCAGTTATTTTTAAACTTCGCAAATTTACAATTTTTAGCTGTGAAACAGACCCTTTGAAAATTATTTACTTTTTTTTTAACTTCTTCTTGTGCTGCTGCGGAAGTATGTTGATTTAAGAAACTGTTTTATCTTTGGCGCATGAAATTTATAGCAATAATTCCTTCACGTTATCAATCGACGCGTTTCCCAGGGAAGCCCCTGGCAAAAATCGACAATAAGCCTATGATTCAATGGGTTTTCGAAAATGCAGTAAAAGCGGTAAGCGAGGTTTGGGTGGCCACCGATGATGAACGAATTTTTAAAGCCGTGGAAGGTTTTGGCGGAAAAGCTGTGGAAACAATGGCAACACATCAAAGCGGGACCGACCGTTGTGCCGAAGCCGCCCGGATTATTGCAAAAAAAACTGACTTTGATGTGGTTATAAATATACAAGGTGATGAACCTTTTATTAAACCGCAACAAATAGAATTACTAAAGTCGTGTTTCACATCAAATGCCGGGATTTCGACCCTTGTAAAACGAATAGACAGCACCGAGGAACTTTTTAACCCGAACCGGCCCAAAGTGGTGATTGACAGCCAAAATAATGCCCTTTATTTTAGCCGTTCCCCAATTCCGTTTGTAAGGGGGGAATCGGGCGAAAACTGGATCTCAAAACATACATTTTGGGCCCATATTGGCATGTATGCCTATAAATCGGATATTCTCCAGAAAATTTCAAAATTAAGCCAGGGAATTCTTGAACAGGCCGAATCGCTGGAACAACTGCGGTGGCTTGAAAACGGGTTTAAAATTAAAACAGCCGAAACAATGTATCAAAGTATTGGGATTGACACTCCCGAAGATTTACAAAATGCCTTGCAACTTTTGAAAAACGATTCATTCTGAAAAAAAGGCACATTATTTGTAATTTGCTCCCTTGAAATGAAAATAGCAATGAAACAGGTTTTACTCATAATTGTTTTTTTTATCTTCAGTATTCCCGGGTTTACACAGGATTATCAAAGGAATTTATCTGGCGTAAGCAATAATTCCTGGGGAGAAACCGACAAAAATCAGCCCGAATTAAAATTATATCCCAACCCAAGTAAAGACAAAAAAGTAACCATCGAATTTAACAGCGGATTACTTTCAGAAATTCGATTTATAAATATTACCGGAAAAGAGATTTACCTTAAAAAGATAGAAGTACCGGCAAACCGGATTCAAATGGAACTTGCTGAAATACCAAACGGTATTTACATGGTCCAGGTTTTAACAGCCGATAATAAAACTTTTGTAAAAAAACTGGTTCTGTCGGCCTACTGAAAATCCAGACATCAGATATTGCCACCCTTCAAAATTAATTTTTGCTGAATTTAAAAATTTCAGTTTTGGCGGGTAATTTTATAATAACCAAATAGGTTCCCGGATTCAACTCTTCAATATTTAATGTTAATTCATGGCCGTTTCGGGCAGTTTCTTTAACGGGCACTATTTTCCCATCGAGTTCAACAACCTGGTATTCAAACCCACACCCCGGATTGCAATGAATATTCAAAGTATTTTTTGCCGGATTTGGAAAAATACAAATTCCGGAAACCGGCCGTGCATTATTTATCCCCGTTTCTGTAACATTTATTATTTCAACCTTAACATACGCGGTATCGGTTAAATCTCCGGTTGAAGCAACAACGGTAAACTTTTCAAACGGGGAAGTTTCGGAATCAGGTTGCTTTTCCAATACAATTTCGCCATTTTCAGAAACCGAAAAAAGCCCGCTGTTATTACCTTCAATAATGGAATAGTTTAGTTCGTTGTTTTTATATCCCAGTATGTTTAGCTTCCCAAGAATATCAAATACAGCTGCATTTTCGGGGACAGAAATTGTTAAATCGCTGATATCGGGCAATTTTTTAACCCTCACCGAATCAATAATAATTTCCACTTCTTTACCGTCATCCGGCCTAATTCCTTTGTACAACCAAAGATTCAGTATTAAATTTTCTCCACCCGGAACCGGAATATCTTCGCCAAAATAATTCCATTCAGCAATTTGAGTGTCAGCGGTTGACCTGTCAGAATTACCCTGCCAGCTTTTAAAATTTATGGAATTGGGCCTCCAGATAAAACGGTGGGTCGACAAATTCCCGGCCAGGTTTAAATTAAAATTGTTTTTATTTCCGGCTTTATTTGAAGGTTGGATTACATAATTTCCGACTTTTTTTTGCGTTGCAACACCCCATTTCGAAAACTCAATATCAATTTCGTTATGATCGTTTAAATAAGTAAATAAACCTGCAACCACATTTTTATCAAGGGTTTCAACGTCTGAACCAATATAAAACCTGTATTCGCCATAACCCATGGCCACTTTGGTATAAATCTCTGAACAATGCCATTTCCCATCAATTTGCCTGATTTTCAAATGTAGCCTGCCATCGTTATCAACCCAAACCGATTCAGATGAATCTGACCAGTTGTTCCCTCCGGGATTTCCGGTACCGTTTCTAACCGTCCATGTTAATCCTGAAAAAACAAGTGTTTTTGTTGAATTAAATTTATTTGGGGCCGGCAAATTTTCAATTTCCCCTAATGCAACAATACTGACCGTCAAAACATTTAGAATTGTAATAAAAACCTTTATTATAAGCAGATGTGAATTCTTCATCAACGATTATAAGCATTAAATCCCGAAAATGTTCAAAAGTAAAAATGTTCAGTAAAAAAATTGCACTGAAACAAGAGGTATTGCGCTAATTTGTTTTTCGTGGCACATTATTATTTGAGTTCTTCTAATGTTTATCTTTAACTTTTTAGCGCAATAATTCATTTATACATTGCTCAAACTAAAAACTTCAATAAAATGAGATTATTTTCTCTACTTTCAACAATTATTTTTGTTTTGTTTTTTTCGGGGCTATTGGTAAAAAAAAACCGATCCCTGGATTATCTCAGCGCCGGCCAGAGATTGGTTCACTCAAATTAACAAAACCATTAGCCATGACGGCCAAATTGTTGTTACTGCCAATTCGGGGACCAATCCGCTGTCGGTTACCATAATCCGAAAGATTTTATACGAAAACCCGGAAGTTCAGCAGGTACCTCCAGTACCATCGACAGACAAAGGTATCATGGCTTCGGTTTTTATGGGACTGGCTGTTTCGAACGATTATAATTCGGTTTATGTATCGGGCGGCCAGGAAAATAAAATTTACATTTTTGACCTGAATACCGGCGGGAAAAAAGATTCAGTTAATTGCTCGTTTGTTTCTGACAGCCTCGACTATTCTCATGTTTACATCGGAGATATGGTTCTTTCGAAAGATGGAAAAAAAGGTGTATGTTGCCAATGTGGGGATGTTTCAATACAGTATGATAAATGGAGTTACCAAAGAAAATGTAGCCGAAAAGGCAATGAAATTCCCGGCTTTTGCATTTGGAAGCCGCGAGATGGCCGAAGGGATTGAAAACGATAGTTTATCTGTTCCAGGCTTGGGTGAAATGAATCCGCCCGATGCTTTTTCGGTTTTTACCATTAGCCTGAAAAACCAAATAAACCTGAAGTTATTGCCAAAACAAAAACCGGAAACATTGTAGGGGCGATGGTTGAAGACATTCCGGCGGTAAGTGGGGCAAGTCCTAATTCGCTGGTCGCTACCGACAAATATGTTTTTGTAACCAACGGCAAATACGACAATATTTCAGTTATATCGATTGAAAAAGATACCGAAGTACAATTTATATAAAACCCTGTGAGCGGATTAAACAATTCCGCGGGGTAATTCCTTTTAGACTGGCGCTTTCCCCCGACAATCAAAGACCTTTCGTTGACTGTCCGGGAATTACTGCAGTTGCTGTTGTCGATGCTAAAAAACTTAAGGTAACAGGATTTTAATTCAACTGGTTATATCTATTTTTTAACTCTAAACAAGTAAAGTTTGTGTTTTACCACAATGCGTAATAAAGCTTCGAATTAAGCTTATTACAAATTGAGCCAGTAGTTTAGTTTTAACACCAGCGCACGGTATTTCGGTATCCGGTTTTCGATGGAATAATTGTCGGTATAAACCAGGTAAATGTCCGACATGGGCTGAAACCGCCATTGCAACCTGCTGTTGATGTTAAAGTTGTCGCTTTGCGTTTCGTACTGCATAAAAGTTGTCCAGAACAATTCCCTCGAAAAATTGATATCGATTCTTGGCGTAATATTCAGCAGCTCCTTTTTTCCATAATTTTCAGGAAAAACAAGGTTGTTGTGTTCAATTTTCACCGAAAAATTTCCCCAGGGCTGAACGCGGTATTTTAACCCTAACATAAGCTGGGACCGGGTCCCATTGTAAAATCCCCCGTAAAGCGCGCCCGCATTAAAACTAAAGAGTTTCCGGGTGTCGGAATCATACCCCAACCGGGCGCTGTTGTACAAATATTTTCCCGCAGGCAGCGGTGTTGACCGGGTAAAAGAAAAAGGGAAAAGCAGATTGGAGTTATTGGCAGTATAACTTGCGGTTAATATGCTTGTGTTGGTAAACATCAGCGTGTAGTTAAAAATCAGGCTGTTTGAAAGCAGTTTCATATCGGTCCCGTAATCGAGGATATTGTTGATGGCCAACTGGTTTGAAATGATTTTCTTACTGTTTTTTGCATAAAATGTATAACCTGCTTTGGTATAATTGTGGTTAAAGCCGACCCGGATCACTGTATCGCGTACCGCATCGTAATAATTCTGCCCGCGAATATAGCCCATATCCGAAACATAATTTTCGCCAACTCCAGCCAGGTTGGTGTACAGGCTGATTTTTTTACTGTCGTACCCTGCCCCCGAATTATAGAAATAATTCAGATGGTTTTTTTCAGGTCCGAATGATTTTGAATAGCCCGCAAAAGCCTGCGCCCGCCCATCGGTTGAGCGGTATAAAAATTCAAGGCCGGCATTCCGGTTAAAATCTCCATCCTCCGATTTTAATTGCTGGCGGTTATGAAAAAATCCTTTAATCACCGACCGCGCCAGCACTTTCTGGTGAAACGCCGCCGATGTGTAATTTTGCGGCAGAAAATCGTCTTTCCCGCGGGTTTGCATATTCATCAGCCCAATGCGAAGATCTTTGTTTACATTTCCGCTTAACCGCGCCCCAAAAAGAATCGGGATTGGGCTGCCAGATTCATCCAGCCCAATTTTTCTGGATAAAAACGGACGCATCGGCGGTATCCCGAAATCTTCAAAAATATCGCTGTTTTCAAGGAAAAAAAGCCGTTTTTCGGGGAGCTGAATATCAAAAAGCGTAAGGTTGGTTACCTGTTCATCGATTTCAACCTGCGAAAAATTGGGATTAACAGTCAGGTCGAAATTCAGGCTCGACGTTAACGCCACCTTCCCATCGATACCCGCTTTCAGTTCTTTTGAAAATTCGTCCGTTTTAAAATCTTTCGATAGGCCGGTTAACATGTACGGAATTACAGAAATATTGCTTTTAACTTTATCCGGAGAAGTTTCCCAAACCAGATTCCCGGTGTAGCCAAGATCGATTTCCTGGAACTCTATGGGCACCGGTTCCCAGGTATGGATGCTGTTTGTTGTTGCGTCGATCCGGAAAAAGTTGATGCCCCAAACCTTTTTCCCCTCATCAAACCGAAGGGTTTTAAACGGAATGGCAATTTCCACGTCCCACCTGTCGGCCGAGCGTTTTACTTCCGAAAACCACTTGTTGTCCCAGGCAATATTCACGCCCTGCGGCCTGCGGCCTGGCATCAGCACTTCGCGGCGGCCGGTTTTACCGGAAACCAGCAACTCGGTTTGAACCCCCATCGGGTTTACCCCGA
Source organism: Draconibacterium sp. (assembly GCA_037444065.1). GTDB lineage: Bacteria > Bacteroidota > Bacteroidia > Bacteroidales > Prolixibacteraceae > Draconibacterium. Next base: position 13,273 of record JBBINB010000011.1, on the reverse strand, counting down.
AAACAAAACCGTTGGTGCGCTCGTTCACCGGGTCGATTACAACCCCGAAAGCGTCGCCTGTATTAATTTCATTGTCGCGCTTTAACGACTGGATTATGTATTCATCGCCATTGCCCAAACAAGTGGCGGCAATGTACAGGAACTGACTGTCGAACGCCAGTTTCACCTGGGTTTGCCGGGCAGAATCGGCTTGCCGGTTATCTGACGGGTAACTCATAAAAAAACCGGTGGAAGCCTTTCCCGATTTCCAGGTTTCTTCATTAAAAACACCATCCACAACAATATTGTCGATTACAGGTTTTACCTGGTAATTCCGCCGGATATTTTCTGTTTGACCCTGGCTACTTGCAACAAAACACCCAAAAGTTAAAAATGCGATAAGGCTGGCTAATTTCAATCTCAACATTCTAAAAAATTTTCACAAACATACTATTAAACCCCATCCGAAAATAAATCGAACGGGGTCATTGGCTAAATAATAATAATTCTGCAGATAAAATAATTATTTGTATTTTTTTACCCTTTCGTCGCCGATTACACCTTTCCAATTTAACCCGAAAGCAAAATCGTACCGATTTCCTTCAGCATCGGTGTAACATTCCATGTCCCGGGGCTTATCTTCCAATTGTTCATCCACAGTTTTCATACTGGCCGGCAGTTGGCAGGGCAATAATCCCGAAGGCTCCGCAACCCCTGATAAAATTTCAAGAATGGCCTGGTCCTGAACGCCGCAATGAACAAGAATGGCATCGGCGCTTTTTTCAAACTCGGCAGACACAAACGGATTCGACAACCGGACTACAACAATTACAGGTTTTTCACCCATTTTTGCTTTGGTTTCGTTTACAGCCTGCATATCGCGGATATTGGTTGTCACCCCTTTTTTTCCTTTGTAGGAACGGTTGGTAAAGTTTTCAAACGGGCTTCCACCGCCAATGCTGGTTTCGCGTGCGAATTCAGCAACATATTCATTGTATTGAAGATTGATAGGAACGTAACCCGTGCCACCCTTTGCTGCATCTTCAACCGAATAACCTGTCCCGCCGGAAGGACTGTTGATGAACACCAGCGCGGCATCCGCCTTTTCAGGGGAACCGGCTACTTCGAAAAAATCAGCCACAATTTTCAGGTTGGCCGCATCGCCCCAGCTTTCCGGAGTGGTCCTGCCAAACCAGTTGGTAGCTGCCGGATGGTATTTCTGGGGGATATACACTTTGATGTTTTTCTGAAGGGGAAGTGTATTTCCTTTATTTTTTAGCATTACAATGGATTTGAGCTGGGCCTCGAAACCGGCTTTCATAAATTCCGCATTCCCGACTGTTTTTGCCGATTCTTCCACCACCAGGTAAGGGTTTTCAAACAACCCGGGCCTGAAAATATTCCGGAGCAAACGAACTGCTGATTCTTCAAAGCGTTTCCGCATAAATTCCCCGCCGTGTTCGGCAACGCCCATCTGGTAGGCTTCTAAAACCGGTCCCATCACATTATTTCCTCCAAACTGGTCCATGCCTGCCATTATGGCTTTGTAATGCCTTTCGGCAACAGACAGCGATTCAACACCCCAGCTCTTTCCGCGAAATTCGTACACATTTGGGGCATCGGCAGTAATCCCCCAATCGGTGCAAAGAACGCCATCATAACCGTACTCTCCTCTTAATAAATCGTTTATGATGTATTTACTGAAAGCGTTACCCACATTTTCGCCATATTTTTCATCGATACCTACTGAAATTGTATAATAAGGCATCACTGCCGAAGCCATTTTAGTTTCGCCATTCAGTTTAAAAGCGCCTTCAGTAAATGGTGCAAGGTGATCGTTGAAATTTCCTCCGGGATAAACTGCATACGCGCCATATCCAAAATGGCCGTCGCGGCCACCTTCTTCGGGCCCTCCTCCGGGCCAGTGTTTTACCATGGTATTTACACTTTCATAGCCCCAGCCGCCGGCAATCTGTTTTTCACCTTCCGAAGTCTGAAATCCATCTACATAGGCGCGCGCCAGGTCGGCTGCCAAAACCGGGTCTTCGCCCATCGTTGCCTCAAAACGGCTCCAGCGGGGTTCGGTTGCCAGGTCGATTTGCGGCGACAAAGCTGTTGAAATTCCCAATGCACGGTATTCTTTTGATGCAATGGTTCCAAACTGCTTCATCAGTTCCGGGTCAAAAGTGGCGGCAAGGCCTAAAGTACTCGGCCACATGGAAATCCGGCCTCCAGCACCCGCATTGTATTCGGCATTTGCATCGGTTCCGTGCCTTGGATCGGAACTTGTATTTCCGGGAATCCCCAAACCCAAACCTTCAACCAGCGCCTGCATGTTATTGTTCCATTGCGCTGCCACAGCCGGGCTTTCAACCGCAGTTATCAGAACATGCCGCAGGTTGTCGCCGGTCAGGAATTTGATTTGCTGATCGCTTAAATCGCTGGCTTTTGCACCGCTTTCGGCCAGCGGTTTTCCACCGTAGGTGCCTCCGCCAAAAGGCCCGGCATTAGCGGGAATTGACTGGTGACCACTGTACAGCATCAACCCGGCAATTTGTTCAACCGACATTTTTGAAGCTAAATCTATTGCACGTTCATCCACTGGTAAGCGCCAGTCTTCGTAGATGTCGAGCTCACCGTTTTTATTCAAATCCTTAAAGGCAAATCCCTTTTTTGTTATCAGACTAACACCCGAGGCCGGTGAATATCCTAAATTTTGTCCTCCTTTGTTATGTACAAGTCGAAAATCGCCCATATCTTTTTCCGTCCATTTCGGGCCACACCCAAAAAACAACACCGCTGCAAAAAGCAGGGAAATTCCAATTGTAATTTTTTGTTTCATTGTTAGTTAATTAGTTGGTTAATGATTTTTGATTTGTTAAAAACCTGGCAATAACCTGAACATTTTACAGTCATCGTCGGTAAAATTCCGGTATTAATTCCTAAACGTATCGCCAACAAATTCCAGCGCCAGGCCGAGGGCAGTACGCCAGTATTCCCAGGTATGCCCGCCATCGCGCACCCTGAATTCAAACGGTACATTTTTCGATTTCATGATATGCACCAGTTCAGTATTTTGTTTTAACAGAAAATCGTCGTCGCCGCAATCGATACAGATTTTTGGCAACTGCGGCCCGCCCATAAACGGAAATCCACCCTGTTGCGGTTTTATGGCTTCCATTTCGCGAAACATTTCGTGAACGCTGTGCTTTTTGTAGTTTTCAGGCAACCCTTCGCTGTTGTTGGGACCCCAGGTTTTAAGGTTGAATTTTTTTTGCCACTCGCTGCCTTCGTCTCCTTCTTTCATAGGTTCCACCAAAAGCACGGCTGCGCTCATGGCATAACAGGCGCCGAATTTATCCTTGTGCTTCACCGCATGGTAAAGCGAACCGTACCCGCCCATCGATAGCCCGGCAATGGCGCGGGTCCTGACATTTGCGCTGATGCGGTATTTTTTTTCTATTTCAGGAATAAATTCTTCGTAAAAAAAATCTTCCCAGCGGATGGACTTATCAAAGTTATTGATATAGAACGCATCCGACAACCCATCGGGCATAACAATAATCATTTCGGGGGCAGAGGCGTTTTTAAAAGCGTTGTTGGCAACGGTAGCCACTTCGCCTTTCACGGTCCAGCCGGTAAAATTATCTCCCATGCCATGCAGCAGGTACAATACCGGATATGGCCGTGAAGAGGTTTCGTAACTTGGCGGCAGATACACCGAATAGGGCATATCGCGCCCTAAAATCTGGCTTTTCACTACCTTCGACGCATCAACTTTTCCGTGTTGCGCAGATAAATTCAGGCTTAAAAATAAGGTGAGGATAAAAATCAGGTTTGCTTTCATAAATGTAGTTTTAGGTTAAGTGTTTTTCTTTTACAGGATAAAACCGGAAAAAATCTGTTTATACGCCGAATTCATTAAATTACCCACTTTCCTGAAGGTTTAAAACCTTACGTTTGGTCAAACCTGCAAAGCAAGTGTCATAAAGACACAATAATATAGTTTTTTCTCCACTATTCAAATGGAATGGAAGAAATTATTTACTTTGCTTTTTGAACCAAAAATGCAAACTGTTAATTGTGGATTTTAAAAATTTTCTGAATCATATTTCCATCGACTGCGTGGTTTTCGGGTTTCATGAATTTGATTTGAAGGCGCTTACCCTTGAAATGAAATTCACGAGAGAACATGCGCTGCCGGGAGGGTTTCTGAAAACCGACGAGTCGCTGGAGGATGCCGCCAAACGGATATTAAAGGAGCGGACAGGGTTGGATAAAATTTTTCTGCAACAGTTTAAAGTATTCAGTGAACCCGACCGGGCAAAAACCAATGCAGCATTAAAGGATTTAAAAGATTCAGGCAACAAACCCGACCTTCATTTTTTTGAACAAAGATTTCTTTCGGTAGGTTTTTTTGCGCTGGTAGAATACACAAAAGTGCAACCAACCCCCGACAGTTTTTCGACAAAATGCGACTGGATAGGAGTAAACGAAGAGGTTTCGCTGATTCTCGACCACCACACAATTATAAATGAAGCGCTGAAAGAGTTGCGGCTGCAGCTAAATTACCAGCCCATAGGGCTTAAACTGCTGCCAAAAAAATTTACGATGCCCGAGCTTCAGAAACTTTACGAAGTGATATTGGGGAAAGAACTCGACCGCCGGAATTTTCAGCGAAAAATCCTTTCGTATAAAATTCTGACAAAGCTGAACGAAAGAAGGACCGGCGGCGCATTTAAAGCGCCATTTTTATATGAATTCGATTTGAAGAACTACCAGCAGGCGCTTGAAAACGGGCTTACCGGCGGCTGGTGATTTTTTGGATTGCCAAATACAATATTTCATTGATTTTTCAAATATTCCCCATTTCCCCTTTATCCTGAATTTTTTATCAATGGCGTTTAATTAAGGTAGAATTGAGAAATATTAATGTATCAACATCCTTCGACTACACTACTAATGACAGTTTCTATTTGCTGTCACCTCGATCCCGATTTTTTCGGGAGAGAGGTCTGTTTGTTCGAAGAGATTTCTCCTCGCACACTCGTCGAAATGACAGCGTTTATGCTCCTTTCTGTCATTCTCACATTGTGCCCAATAAAAATTGGGTTGCCACTCAGGATGACAGTCAACCTGAGTGTAATCGAAGTGTATTTTTTACCTATTTACAGTAAGAAACTGTTCAATTTCGGAACGGTTTGGCGCCGAGGGTTGCGCCCCCATGCGGGTTACGGAAATAGCGGCGGCGGCGCTGGCAAACTGCAGCGATTCTTTCAATTTTTTTCCCTCAACCAATGCCACAGACAAAGCGCCGCAAAACGTGTCGCCGGCGGCGGTTGTATCAACAGCTTCGACTTGGTAGGCGGGTACGCTTACTTTTTCATTTTTTGTTACCACAAAAGCGCCTTTTGAACCCAGCGTGATGATGACTTTTTCAACACCACGCTCCAACAGTTTCTGTGCTGCTTTTTCGGCATCTGCTTCAGTTTCTACAGGTATTCCTGCCAGGAAACCCGCTTCCACTTCGTTTAAAACCAAAATGTTGATTTTCGGGATGTACGACACATCGAAAGCCCTTGCCGGTGCGCAATTCCACATTACCGGAATACCTTTTCGATTGGCAATGTCAATTACATATTTTATAGTTTCTTCGGTGATTTCGTACTGCATCACAATCATCGCGGCTTCATCAAACAGAGGCATTGCTTCATCAATTTTTTCCGGGGTAAGTTTGTAATTGGCCCCTGGTGCAACGGAAAGGTAGTTCATTCCGGCGCCGCCAATCATAATTAAGGCATGACCGCTGGCAATGTCTTTTTCGGCAAAAACAAACCGCGTGTCGATGCCGTCGTTTTTGTAATTCTGCACCATTTGCGGGGTGTAGGCATCTTCACCCACGCAGTTTACAAACGCCACGTTTCCGCCGGCACGCGCTGCCGCCACCGCCTGGTTGGCCCCTTTTCCGCCATAAACCTGGAAAAAAACGGCATCGGTAACGGTTTCCCCCTTTTGCGGAAGATGGTCCATTTTCATAATTAAATCGACATTTGAACTGCCGATGACAACTATTTTATTCTTCATTCCGGTTTATTATTTCTTTCATTTTTTCGTGGTCGACCTTTAAATACACTGAATCAAGCAGTTCTGGATACAAACCGCCTTTCTGCACTTCAAAAGTTTTCAAAACCCGGTAATTCTGAATTGGAATTCCGATAATACCCGCTTCCCATCCGCGTAATTTTCCGTTCCAAGTATTGGGTGAATAACCGTACAATCCCTCTGCATAGATAACATTTCCACCGGCATTGTCGACAATAACAATTCCGTATTTTTGGGCAGCCACAGCCAGCGCTTTTTCCTGAGGGGTGAGGTCGAACTTCGACAAATCGAGTTTTGGGTCTAACTGAATAACCGAACCTTCAGGGATTCCACCCTCAAGGACGCCGTCAGTCCATGTTGCGGGGTATACAAATTCCTGGTAAGCATTAAAACGGGTTGCGCCGGCTAACTTGTGGTTAATTTCACCTGCCATGGCTTCATCGTACATTATTAAACCGGCTACCACCGGAACACCGGCAGCGCGGCCTGGCCCGAAACAATGAATGCTTTCCCCGTTTTTGATATCAAAATCCGATGTTTTAAACACCCCGTTTCCATTTGCCGGGTAAGTCATTCCGGTAAATGAATGGTATTTTCCATCAATAATCTCGAGTCCCCAGACATCCCAAACCCGATTGGCTTTCCAGTCGATAAACACAATATGTGCATCTTCCTGCGGGTCGCCAAGCGCACCTGCGGGAATGGGAACCCCATCGTCAAAACCGGGACCGTGACCGTAAAAATCGCGGCTTTCGAACCAGCCGTTTTTGTAACCGTGAACTATTTTGAACTTGTCGATAACAGGCCGCGGTAAGATTACATGGCGCGGCGTATTTTCATCGACTTCGTAAACCGGAACGGTGTACCGGTTGGTGTTGATTCCGAAATAAGCGCCGCCGGGTTCGTGCGAAAGAACCTCAATCCATTTGTCGGACATGGGATGGATTTCAGGATTTTCCGGTAAGGGTTGGTTCCAGAAACTGGTGTCGGCAAAAAGCCGTTTTGGTTTATTTTTCTTTTGAACCGATGAATTGCAGGCTGAAAAAATGAATATTCCAATCAGGCAATTCAAAATCAGGATTAAAGTTTTTTTATTCATTGATTCGTTTTAAAATGAATACGGTGTTTTCGTCGAGATTCCGACGGTACTGCCAGGCAAAATTGTCCACATCGCTGTCGGCATCGGCAAGCTGTTCGCTTTCGCCTGTATTAGGATTGATTTTCCAGACTTTGTATTTCTGACCTGCCGGAAGGTACAAACGGCAATGCTGTACACGGGAGTAAATCAAATACTGCTTCCCTTCTTCGGCCAGGCAAAGATTTCCAAAACTGACCAGCTGATTGGCCGGTGTAAGTTTCCAGTATTCAGTTTGTTCAAAAATATCTTTCATTATTTTGTAGTACCGGAGCATGGTCATTTTTTCGTTTCCGCGCCCGTTTATCCAGCCGCCTCCGGTATCTTCACCTGCACCCGTGCCAAAGTCGGCTCGTTCACCGGTAGTCTGGTAGCCGCCAGCCATACAGATTTCCCAGGCAAGTTGCACACGGTTTTCGGCCGAACGGCCGTCGGGACGTTCTTTTCCTGCGGTAGCGCCGCAACCCCACGGCGAATAGTGTTGCTCATAGCCGTATTCTTCGTTGATTTGTGGTAAAATCCTGCCGGTTGCTTTTTGTTTTTCGCGGCTGTCGGCAATAAAATTATACCCGCCACATTCGTCCCAGCTCTGGAACATCACCACATCGACCCACGATGATGCGCGAAAAGGAAAATCGGAATGCCCGTGCACTGAAATCAGGTGTTTTGCAGGGTCTTTTTCCTGAATGAGCTTTCCCATTTTTTCAACCCACTCATCAGAGCGAAAAAGGTGGTATTCGTTGGTAACATCCCACATTATGTTTTCAAAACCCGAGTAACGTGCAATGGCAAAACGGTAATACCGCTGCTCGTCTTCATTCCCCATATTAGTTTTTTTGAATGGGTCGCAGCCGTGGTCGAGCCCATCGACATAATAAATGAGCGAAACAATAATTCCTTTTTCGCGGGCACGGAGCAGGAGCCTGTCCAATTTTTGCCAATGTTTAAGGTTAAAACGTGTAACATCGAAACCCGGATTATCCAGGTCATCAGGCCGTTCGGCCAGCCAGGGATTAAGTTTGAATGTAAATTTTTCTGATTCCACCACATTGTCCTCGTACCAGCGGCTGCCGCCATGCGCGCGCCCGTTCATGGCCACGCGGATGCGGTTAATATCGTACCCGGCAAGGCGGTCGATGGCATCGGTAATTATTTTGTCGTCTTTCCAGCCCAGCATCCAGTAGGTGGTTGTGCTGTTCCAGAAATAGTGTTTCCCGGTGTTTTCGTAAATAAAATGCCACGGATTTACAGCATCAACACGGATGGGCCCGTTTCTTTCTGATTTTACCACGGTAAAAATTCCGGTATATTTTTCCGATTTGCCTTTAATTTTTATTTCAACCGTAAAGTTGTAAACACCAGCAGTGCGCGGCATATACCTAACTTTGAAGATTTTTCCCGAAGCTTCATCACAGAATCCTTCCACGGTGTTTTTTACCCCATCATCCGAAGTAAATACAGCAACCACTGAAACATCGGTAAAGGGGTTCTGCACTTTCAGTTTTTTGGTTAAAAAAGTGAGTTCCACAAAATCGAAACATTCCACCAATTCTGAACTGGTTTTCATTTGAAAGGTTTTAGCCTGCAAAACAAAACCGGAAATCAAAAACAAAACCAGGATTTTTATTTTCAAACTATTCATAATAAAAAATTACATGGATTGAAATCTATGCAGCGCTTTGACGGGCAATAATAATGAGAAAGAGCCCCACGACAAAAAGAGCGAACATTGCAATTAGCAGCGGATTTGTTCCCCTTGGCGCTCCCTTAAATTCCTTCCACACAAAAACGCCCCAGATGGCAGCAACAAGGGTAGCTCCCTGCCCTAATCCGTATGAAATTGCATACCCTGCAATATCGCCCGCCATAATGCTCAGCATCATCCCAAGGTTCCAGATGATGCCGCCCAGGATTCCAACCAGGTGAAGTTTTCCTGTTCCTTTAAAATACATTCCGAAAGAAACAGTATTTCCGGAAACCGGTTTTCGCATAAAATAGTAGTTAAACACAAAATTTGAAATGAAAATTCCGATTGCAAAAACAAACACGGCGCTGTATGGGGTAAACGTTCCCGGTTCGATGTTCACCAAATGAGTTGACATGGAATCGGCAACAAAACGGTAGAAAAACGACATCAGGAAACCGGCAACCAGCGAGAGCACAATTCCTTTTGTGGATTTACTCCCCTGCGTGACTTTTTTATAGGCTGTGGCATTTAAAATAATTGCCCCTGCAACCAGCCCTACGCCCAGAAACAAATAGAGCGTGTTGTAACTCTCAGGATTGGGCAGGTAATTATTGAACACTCCCAGAACCAGGGCAAGACCAATACCTATGGGAAAAGCAATGGCCATTCCCGCGATTTCGATGGCTGCCACCAGCAAAAGGTTGGCGATGTTAAAAACAATTCCGCCTAACAAAGCATACAGAAAAGCTTTTGGCGCGGCATTCAGAAGATTAGGAATAAATGCCTCGCCGTTTTCGCCCATGCTCCCAAATGTAACTCCGAAGATGAGGGAAAGGATAATAATGCCAAGCGTGTAATCCCAGTAAAACAGCGGGAAACCCCATTCCTTGTAAGCCAGTTTTTGCGTGTTGGCCCATGAGCCCCAGCAAAGCATTGTTACAATGCAAAAAACTACGGCAAGCGGATACGAATCGACAATGTACATAGTTAGTTTAAGTTAAGCCCCCCTTTGTCCCCCCAAAGGGGGGAGATGAGAAAGGCAGTTGTTAATTTTATTTTATCTCATTTCTTGTCTTTTGTTAGTGGGCTGGTGACTGAAGTTCACCTGTCCACTAATAGTTTTTTAAAGCGAACCGGTGACCGAAAGTCACCAGCTCGCCAAGCTTTTCAAAGCCTTCCCCCAAAGGGGGAACGGGAGGGGGGCTTGGACTCACTCAAATCTTTTTCTTGCCTCCTCAATTATTGCAGCTGTGGCGGTTGCCCCACAGCGCGAACAACCGGCTTTTTGCACAGCCAGCAGCCCATCGAGTGTGCGCACCCCTCCGGCAGCCTTTACTTTAACTTTTGGCCCAACGCTTTTTTTCATCAGTTCCAACACCGGAATGGTTGCTCCTTTGTAATTGTAATCGCCGCTGGCTTGTTTTACAAATCCAAAACCCGACGAGGTTTTTACATAATCGGCGCCCACATAAGTGCAAATATGGCAGAGTTTTACAATGTCTTCCTCTTTCGAAACATAATCGGTTTCAAAAATTACTTTTAAAATTGCCCCGTTTTTATGACATGCTTTTGTAATCTCGCCGATTTCCTTTTCGATGTAATCCCAATCGCCCTGCAATGCTTTTCCTATATTGATGACCATATCAATTTCGACTGCCCCATCATTGCAGGCTGTCCCGGTTTCGAACACTTTTACTTCGATTGCCGAATTCCCTGCCGGAAAACCTATTACGCAACCCACAAGCACTTCGCTGCCTTTAAGGTATTCAACAGCCTGTTTTACGGCATAAGGTTTTACACACACCGAAGCCACGTCATATTTTTTTGCCACTTCGCACTCCCGTTTCAAATCCTCATCTGTCATGGTGGGATGAAGAATGGAGTGGTCGATCATTTTGGCGAGTTCTTTAACTTTATCCATATAAAGATAGTTTGAAGATGGAAGCCGAAAGCTGCAAGTTGATAAGCCAACTTTTTAATTACCCGATCTTCCAATTGTTATTATTTTTTATTCAATCACTAATTTTTCGATTTCGAGTTTTCTCATGTCCTTAAACTTTTCGAATGCCAATGGGGCCTTTTCAGGATCAGCCATCAGTTCAATCAACATTTTTGGAACGATTTGCCACGAAACCCCAAATTTATCTTTCAACCAGCCACACATGCTTTCCTCGCCGCCTTCGGACAGTTTATCCCAGTAATGGTCCACTTCGGCCTGGTCATCGCATTCCACTACCAGCGAAACACCCTCATTAAACTGATAATGATGTTCGCCGGGACCATCCATTAAAACCAACTCTGCCCCGTTCAGACTGGTTTCTGAATACATTACTTTGCCTTCGTTTGAATCTCCTTCCGGGTAATTGACCATCATCAGTGTTGAAGCCTCAGTAAAAATTCCGGTATACAATTGAATGGCATCTCCAGCCTTTCCGAATTGTTCGCCAACAAAAAGCATGGAAGGCATAATCCGCACTTCTCTGTCATTTTTACCGGTGGAAGCAATTTGCCAGGTCATCCCAAAACGGTCTTTCAGCCAGCCATAGCGTTCGCTCCAGGGATAGGTACCAATGGGCAAGTAAACATCGCCGCCATCTTTCAAAATATCCCAAATCCGGTTGGTTTCAGCCACAGAACCGCTATACACAAACAGCGAAATGGAAGGATTTTTTTCGAAAACCGGGCCTCCATTAATTCCTGTTATTTTTTTTCCGTTCAACTCAAACGAAACAACAACCGGGGTTTCTGCAGTTATTTTCGAATTTTTAAAAACCGAGCAGTACAATTCTGCCGCTTCTTTTGCCTCTTTATTGAACCACAGGCATGGATAAACAGGTGTGGCCATTTTATCTGTTTTAAATTTTAATCGTCAATGGTTTGAAAAACAAGCTGTCGGAATTTCCAGCCGGTAATATCGTTTACCGGGCCCTGAGTCTGTTTGAAAATGATGCCTATCACTTTTTCCTTCGGGTCGGCAAAATACTGGGTATTAAAATAGCCGCCCCAGTCGAAAGCGCCAACGCTGCCATTTCCGCCCTTTGCTTGTCCTTCAGTTGTAGTAACTCCAAATGCCAGTCCGTGATGACGGTTCGGGAAATCGAATAATTTTCCCGTCTGGTTGGCCATAATAACATCAACAGTTGTGCGGCCCAGGATACGTACGCCGTTCAGCTCGCCGCTGTTCAGGTACATTTGCAGAAATGTGGCATAGTCTTTTATCGTGCTCGAAAGACCTGCCCCACCGGAGAAAAATGATTTTGCCCCTTTTACAGGGTAATCCGTATCATAAAAAGTAACCGGGTATTTTTGCCATTTGCCATCCACTTTATGCTGAACCGGAACTAACCGCCCGGCCTTTTCATTGGGCAGGTAAAAACGTGTGTCGTTCATTCCCAGCGGGTCGAAAATTCTCGTTTGCAGGAATTTATCGAAAGGCATGCCCGAAATAACTTCAATAAAATATCCCAAAACGTCCAATCCTTCGCTGTATGTATATTTTTCGCCCGGATTGTGGTGTAACGGAAGTTGGGCCAGCTTTTTTACACTCTCGGATATCGTTACTTTTTCGGTGGTGAATAAATCGGTTACGCCAGCTTTGGCATAAATCATTTTGAAACGCTCATCACCATCGATGACGCCATAACCGATGCCGGATGTATGAGTTAACAGATGGCGGATGGTTATTTCCTGTTTTACAGGTTCGCCGGTCCAGGTGGTATCGCTGTAACGGAATGATTTTAATACCTGCTGATTTTTAAATTCAGGGATAAATTTTGATACAGGGTCGTCGAGTTTGAATCTGCCTTCCTCCCATAACATCATTACGGCAGTTGAGGTAATGGCTTTAGTTTGCGAGGCGATACGGAAAATGGCATCGCGTTCCATTTTTTTACCGGCTGAATTATCGGCCATACCGTAAGCTTTCCAGTGAACAATTTTGCCGTTTCGGGCAACCAGCGAAACGATTCCGGGCAGGTTGCCTATGGCTACTTCATCCTCGCACATTTTATCGATCCGGGCAAGGCGTTCAGCAGAAATGCCGGCACTTTCGGGCGAAGCTTCGGTTAAAACCGGCGATTTTTTAATTGATCTGGTTTGGGCTACTACCGATTCGTTTAACAGGAAAAATACTGTGAGGAGCAAAAAAGATTTTTTCATAAGCTAATAATTTATTAAAAATAACTGGAAAGCCAGAATTTAAAATTACGAAATGAAATTGTGCCGGCAAGCATTTCATGAAAATTTTTAACCATTTAAATCGAGTAGGTAGGGGGATTACTCCCCCGCCCTCTCACACCACCGTGCATGCTCTCGCACACGGCGGTTTCTCTTAATTGTTCAACTTCACGTAATTTAATGTGAGGTTGTAC
>JBBINB010000010.1:0-71412 GCA_037444065.1 Draconibacterium sp. | reverse complement strand
TTGACGATGTAGGTTTGTACAACCTCACATTAAATTACGTGAAGTTGAACAATTAAGAGAAACCGCCGTGTGCGAGAGCATGCACGGTGGTGTGAGAGGGCGGGGGAGTAATCCCCCTACCTACTCGATTTTAAACAAACAGAAAATTATTTCCTGTATATTTTTTTATACCCGTAAATTGCGCTGGCTCCCAGTTCTTCTTCGATGCGAAGCAACTGGTTGTATTTTGCCATCCTGTCGGAGCGGCTTAACGAACCGGTTTTAATCTGACCTGCATTGGTTGCTACAGCGATATCAGCAATGGTCGAATCTTCAGTTTCGCCCGAACGGTGTGAAGTTACTGAAGTGTAACCAGCACGGTGCGCCATTTCAATTGCATCAAGGGTTTCGGTTAACGTACCAATCTGGTTAACTTTTACAAGAATAGAGTTAGCTGCACCCAGTTCAATACCCTTTTTCAGGTACTCAACGTTGGTAACAAACAAATCGTCGCCAACCAACTGGCATTTATCGCCAAGTTTCTTTGTCAGGGCTACCCAGCCATCCCAGTCGCCTTCGTGCATTCCATCTTCGATTGAGTCAATTGGGAACTTCTCAACCAGGCTGGCAAGAAAATCAACCTGCTCGGCCGATGTGCGTTTTGCTCCGTTTTCACCTTCAAATTTGGCGTAATTGTAAATACCGTCTTTATAAAATTCAGAAGCAGCACAATCAAGGGCGATTGAAATATCTCCGCCATCTTCGGTACGGCCGGGTTTATAACCTGCTTTTTTAATCGCATCGATAATGCTGTTCAAGGCATCCTCGGTTCCATCGAGAGTTGGGGCAAATCCACCTTCATCGCCAACAGCTGTGCTCAATCCACGATCGTGTAATACTTTTTTAAGCGAATGGAAAACTTCGGCACCCATGCGCAATCCTTCGCGGAATGAAGTTGCGCCGATAGGGCGAATCATAAACTCCTGAAAGGCTATTGGTGCATCAGAGTGTGAACCACCGTTAATGATGTTCATCATAGGGACAGGCAAGGTTTTGGCATTTGCACCACCGATATAGCGGTATAAAGGCAATTCTGAATAATCCGCAGCGGCTTTTGCAACAGCCAGAGAAACTCCCAACATGGCATTGGCTCCTAGTTTCGATTTGGTTTTTGTGCCGTCCATTTCAAGCAGCTTACTGTCAATCGCCACCTGGTCGGTTGCATCCATGCCAATAATTTCTTTGGCAATAACTTCATTTACATTGTCAACGGCTTTTAAAACTCCTTTCCCAAGGTAACGTCCTTTGTCGCCATCGCGCAATTCGAGCGCTTCGTTTTCACCGGTTGAAGCGCCTGAAGGTACAGCAGCACGGCCAAAAGCGCCACTTTCAAGTACAACTTCAACTTCGATTGTCGGATTGCCGCGGGAATCTAAAATCTCTCTTGCTTTTACTTCGCTAATAAACATTGTGAGTAGTTTTTATTGTTTAACTTATATTGTTTTAATCAGTAAATCAGTGTTTTAATACCGATTCGCCAAAGCGGTTCAAAGATAATAAATTGTTCTCTTACTGAGGTAGGTTTGATAAAAGGTTATCATTATTTCATATAGGATTAACCTATAATTTCAACAATACCAGGTAAATCTCCAGAAAGAGCAACTATTTTTTGGGTGTAAACTGAATGGCTGGCCCCGAACGACATAACCCCTTTGGAAACTGTTGCTCCTGCTAATCCAGCTTTCCGGGCTTCAAATACAGTCTCTTCGAACAAAGGTCGTCCGTTTACTTTGTCGTTTTCGCCAAAATAAACTTTGAGTCTGCTCCGAAAAGCAAACCACCCCCCGGCCCCCAAAGGGGGAGATTGTAATTCAATGATTTTCAGATGTTCCCCTTCAGGGTCAGGGGTCAAACAGATGAAAATCATTGATTACATACTTTCCGGAGTTGGCTCAACTTTTAATATTCCACAGTCTTCCGATTTATTCATGATAAAGGGTTTAAAAAATTGTGCGTATGAAAATAATTCCAAGATATACAGCCAGGATACCCAAAAAAAGGTTGCCCCCGACATTAAGGAATAACTGGCTGAACGAGTGTTCTTTTATCATGTTGAAATTATTGTATGAGAATGCCGAAAATGTTGTAAACCCCCCGCAAATCCCGACCCCAAGGAACATGCGCCATTCGGCATTTATTAAATTCCCTTTTTCTGAAAGCGCGAACACCACCCCGATTATAAAACAGCCGGAAATGTTGGCAATAAATGTACCCAGCGGAAAAGTGCTGCTCATCCCTTTTTCAACATAAATCTGGACCAGGTAACGCATTACGCTACCTATAAAACCCCCGGAACCAACAATCAATATGGTTTTTAGCATTTTTGATGTAATAATTTAGAATTTCAGCAAGTACTTTAAGAAACATGAGGTTTCTGGCTCATTAGTTGATTCAATCAACTATTTTTAACTTTTCAAAATTAATAAAAATGATGAAACAGATTTTTGCCTTACTTTCATTCATATTTATCGCATTTTACGGTTTTTCGCAATCTGATTTCAATTTCGAATTGCAAAAACTCCTTCAGCAACCCCAATACAGGAATGCCGCGATAGGAATACATGTAGTTGATTTGGCAAATGGTTCCACCCTTATTGAAATGAATGGTGATAAACTGTTAATCCCTGCGTCGGCATTAAAAATAATTACATCGGCAACTGCTTTAGAGATTCTTGGCCCTGATTATTGTTTCAAAACCCATGTAGGTTACACAGGTAAAATTGCAGACAATAATGAATTGAACGGCGATTTGGTTATTATTGGTGGCGGCGATCCAACCCTTGGATCAGTATATTTCAGAAACTCTGCATTAAATGACAGTTTTATTCAGGTTTGGGTGAATAAAATAAAAGCATCGGGGGTTAAGAAAATAACCGGCAATATAATAATGGATGGCTCGGCGTACGACAACGAGGAAATCCCTCCTACATGGGTTTGGGGCGATATTGGCAATTATTATGGAGCGGGGGCAAACGCTTTTACCTGCTTCGACAACCGGTTCAGTATTACATTTCGATCGCCGGCAAATGCGGGCGAGCAAACAGAAATTATTTCAGTTTATCCAAAAACGGAAGGTCTGAAAATTGAAAACGAAGTAGTTGCATCGGATATCAACCGCGACCTTGCTTATGTTTACGGTAGCCCCTTAAGCAAAAACCGTGTTATCCGCGGGACTATCCCAAAAAACAAAAACTCTTTCACAATAAAGGCTTCATTGTTTCAACCCGGAGAATTGATGGCCGCTGAATTGGTTCGTCAACTTGCAGCGGAGGGCATATTTTTTTCAGGCAAAGTAGAGTTTGAAAAAATAAATAAAAGTGAGGTTAATACCATATATATTTATGAATCACCTCCACTGGCTGAAATTGTAAAAGTCCTGAATCATGAAAGTGTTAACTTGTTTGCAGAGCATTTAATAAAACAAATTGCATTTGCGAAAACGGGTCAGGGAAGCAGGGAAAAAGGAATTGAATTAGTTAAAAAGTTCTGGCAATCCCACGATATTGATACTCAAAACCTTTTTATGGAAGATGGGAGCGGGTTATCGCACTTTAATGCCATTTCTCCGGCCCAGCTAACTTCTGTACTGACATACATGGCACAAAAAAGTGTTAATCGCGATGTCTTCCTCAACTCTCTTCCCATTGCCGGAGAAGGTACGCTTTCCGGATTTGATTCCGGAATTTTTCCCGGGAAAACCTTAAGGGCAAAAAGTGGATCAATGACACGTGTGCGTTGTTATACCGGTTATTTACTTACTGATTCGGGAAAAACCATTGTTTTTTCGTTTATGTTTAACCATTTTTCGGGCACAAATTCAAAACTTTCCAAAGAGATTGAAAACTTTCTTTGTGTATTAAAAAAGACAATTTTTTAGTTTTCGTTTCAAATAGAAAAGCTGCTAAATTTAAAGTGGTCTCCTGTTAATTTATTAACTAAAAATAATTTAAGACAAATTTGTAGTTTTTTATAAAAACTATTGACTTGTACTTTTATTTATTGTAACTTGTATGCCTTAACCATTAAGTCGGATTGTGTTGTTGGTACGATGCAATCGCACACCAAGGAGGCGTATTAATTAAAATTTCCTTAAAAAAGTTGTGATACACAGTTAAATACAAGGTGTTGTATTTAGCATATTAAAAATTGTTTTAATGTTTTTTCATTGACCTGTCAAAACTATCTGCATGATCTACGAAACTTTGCAAATACTTAAAGAACAACTTGAAACATACTTCGATTCGGTAGGGCTGGGAAAAATTGTAATACTCGACAACATTGCACTTTGGGAGTCGGGCAACGATGATGCCTCGCGTTTGGAAGGAAAAGTGGTTTTAACCATGCTGAAAATGGAGGAAGAAGCCACGTTAAAAAATGTGCCCAACTATAAAATTAAAGATGGAAAAACAGAATACAGAAATCCCCCGGTACATTTAAACCTCTATTTATTGGTTAGCGCCAATTGCGAAACTTACGAAAAATCACTTCGCAGTATCTCAAAAACTATCCAGTTTTTTCAGGGAAAGAAAGTATTTAACGCGTCAAATACGGTTTACAACCGGAACAATGTATCGTTTGATATTTTCGACCAGTTTAAGTTCATCCTTGAATTATACTCCCCGGGTTTCGAGGAGCTGAACAACGTTTGGGGAACCCTTGGCGGGCGCCAACTGCCTTCTGTAATTTATCGCATTCAGCTTATCCGTATTGAACAGGATAAGATACTGGAAACTTCTGAATTGATTTCGCAGGTTAGTGGCGGTTTAGATCATTTCGAGCAATGAGCTTCTTAATAAAATACAAACCTCTTTTTAAAGTAAATATCTGGCATAATTACTTTCTCGACAAAGGTACCGACACATTTAATAATTCAATGAATATCGAACAAAGGCAAAAACAGATTGAATTATTTAACCTGAAGTCAATACTTTCTATTCTTCCAACAAAAACAACAGCGCAAACACTTACTGATCATCAACTTTTAATGAGGTTAACAAATTCTGGTTTTATGGTACTTGCAAAAGTGGAGAATGATAATATAACTCCATTTGTCACT
Organism: Draconibacterium sp.; assembly: GCA_037444065.1. Lineage (GTDB taxonomy): Bacteria > Bacteroidota > Bacteroidia > Bacteroidales > Prolixibacteraceae > Draconibacterium. Next base: position 66,317 of record JBBINB010000010.1, on the reverse strand, counting down.
CTCGGTGGTGAGTTGAACTTCAGTTTTCTACTTCAGATTAAAGATCCGCTGTTCTACAATTATTCAAACCTGGAAATGGCTAATTCAAATAAACTTTATTATCTAAGCAATCGAAGGCCAGGATTGGAATCCCCAAACTTTCCCAGGTTAAGGCCCGAAGGGAACAATGCAAAATTGGACAACGATTTTATTCTCTCGGCCGGAAATCAGGTAAAAGAACTATCACTTTTGAGTGTTCCCGAAAAAAATAACCTCCTCGCACTTATACGCATATACATCAATGGCGACAATAACAATTTAAGCGTAGTAACCAACCAGGGTAAATTAAAGGACCCATTTCAGGTATTTGAAATACGTATTGATAACCGTAAAACCACCTGGCGCTATATTTTTAGAACCGACCAGCAGGTAAAAGGCGGTGATGACGTTAAAAAAGAAGGTGCCAGTTCAAAAATACTGGTTACTAAAAATGACAAGCCATTAACTCAAAACGGATTTATTTCCGTAGAACTTGGCGGGGTGGAACTGCCCAATCCAGGCAATCATATTGTAAAACCTGATAATTCGAACAACAAGTATTATTCAGAAATTTATATGTAAAACTAAAATTAAAGATTATGGCAACATCGTACAAAACACCCGGGGTTTATGTCGAGGAAATTGCAAAATTTCCCCCCTCGGTAGCTCAAGTTGAGACTGCTATTCCTGCTTTTATTGGTTATACAGAAAAAGCAACCAATAAAATTAAGGGAGATCTGAAGGGAATTCCTACTAGAATTACCTCAATGCTGGAATACGAAACCTACTTTGGTTTCGCTAAACCGGAAACTACTTTAAGCGTTACAATTAACGACACACTTGTGAACGGGACAAAAACAAGGGGGATTGTGGTCGACCAGCCCACTTCGCGGCAACCTTTCCTGATGTATTATTCTATGCAATTGTATTTTGCAAATGGGGGCGGGCCGTGTTATATTGTTTCTGTTGGCCGTTATGGGACCAACCTCGATTCAGCCGATACACAGGTTACATCAATTAATGATTCAACTGCTTTTAAAACGGGCTTAACTGCCGTAGAGAAGGTGGATGAAGTTACTCTTATTGTTTTCCCCGATGCTACCGCGCTGTCAACGGCCACCGAATTTTACTCATTATATAACGATGCATTGTTACAATGCAATAAGTTGCAGGACAGGTTCACCATTATCGATACGCTTAGCTATGATGCCAATAGCCCTACCGATTCAAATATTGACGATTTAAGGGACAATACACTTTCCGACAAGGATATTGTAAAATACGGGGCAGCATATTATCCATTCCTTAAAACAATTCTGAATTTTCAATACACCGCCAGCGAAGTTGTTATACAACATTATTCGTACAGCGCCGATGCGTACGAAAAAATAAAGAAAAACCTGGAAGCCATTGAAAATGCTGGAACCGGAATGCCGGCCACTGTTAAGAAACTGGTAGATCTGACAACCGTTCCAGGGGACATTGCCGGCGATGTAAGCGATGTATTGTTGCACATGTACAATAACACAACCGGTTTCGATTTGGGAGGCACTTTTAATACCAGCGACACAAAGAAAACTGCATTCCTGGGATTTGTAGAAACCCTTCTGGCCTCGCTGGATGAACTTGCCGATTTCAAAAAAGATTTGAACGCCGAAGCAAATGCAGCAGTGATGACAGTGCAGGATGAAAACCCGGCAATTGCTGCGGGCATTACAGCGGCATTAGCTGCTTTCAATGCCAGTTTTACCGGGGCAAACAAAATTGATGAAGTTACAACCAACCTGCACGATTTGTATACAAAAGCACAAACAGCCAATACCGATACAAAACTGAAGAACCTGCTTAATGTAAATGCGGTAAATTTCAATGCCGAACTGCTGAAATTGGAAACCTATTCGCCATTAAACACTCAAACCGGAATTACGTCAACGGTAAATGCCTTTGCCAATTTGATAACCAATTTAACCGCGCTTGCAACCGAAATTAAAAAAGTTGAAGGAAAAGATAAAAATAACGGCGAACTCAATGGGCGGAAATTAAGCGATGTTGAAGCTGTCGACAATGCTACGTATAACAAAATTCTCGCCGAAATCGGAAACCTTCCGCTTGAATTGCCGCCAAGTTCTGCAATTGCAGGCGTTTATGCACGGACCGATAAGGACAGGGGAGTTTGGAAAGCTCCGGCTAATGTCGGGTTAAATTATGTAAGCAGCCTTACAGTTAAAGTAACAAGCGAAGATCAGGAGAGCCTCAATGTTGATACAGTTGCCGGTAAATCAATCAATGCAATCAGGGCATTTACGGGTAAGGGAATCCTTGTCTGGGGGGCGCGTACGCTGGCCGGTAACGACAACGAATGGCGCTATGTTCCTGTCCGCAGGTTCTTTAATATGGTCGAAGAATCGGTTAAAAAAGCAACTTCACAATTTGTGTTCGAACCTAATGATGCCAATACCTGGGTAAAAGTCAGGGCGATGATCGAAAACTTCCTTTCGTTGCAGTGGAGGGCCGGGGCTTTGGCAGGTGCCAAGGAAGAGCAGGCATTTTATGTAAGGGTTGGTTTAGGCCAGACCATGACTGCACAAGACATCCTGAATGGCTATATGCATATCGAAATTGGTATGGCTGTGGTTCGTCCTGCCGAATTTATTGTTCTGAAATTCTCGCACAAATTACAGGAAGCATAGTAAGTATATAATCTAAAAAAATAATATCATGGCTACAAATTACCCATTGGTCAAGTTCCATTTCCAGGTTGAATGGGGTGGGACAAAAATCGGTTTTACAGAAGTTTCGGGATTGGATGTGGAGACTGAAGTCGTTGAATATCGCGACGGTGCAAGTCCTGAGTATTCGAAAATAAAAATGCCGGGAATGCAGAAATTCAGCAACCTCACATTTAAACGTGGAACTTTTAAAAGCGATAACGAATATTATAAATGGTGGAATACGGTTAAACTTAACACCATCGAAAGGCGCGATATTACAATAAGCCTGCTCAACGAAGATCATGATCCCGTGGTTACATGGAAGGTCAAATCAGCATGGCCGGCTAAAATCCAGTCAACAGATTTGAAAGCCGACGGAAACGAAGTGGCAATTGAATCGATGGAGGTCGTGCATGAAGGTTTAACCATTCAAAATGAATAAGAATGAGCAACTACTATCCACCTTTAGGTTTTCATTTTAAGGTTGAATTTGCCAACCTGAAAGGCGAATACCAGTTTCAATCCGTTTCAGGCTTAAATGTTGAGCTTGAAACGGAACAAATTGCCGAAGGTGGAGAAAACCGGTTTAAACATAAACTGCCCGTTTCAACCCGGTTTCCAAACCTCGTCCTTAAACGTGGGTTATTGGTCGATTCATCGCTGATAAAATGGTGCCGGAGCGCTGTCGAAGATTTCGATATTGTTCCAACCGATATTACAATCAGTTTATTAAACGAAGGGCATGAACCCCTGATGACATGGAATGTGGTCCATGCCTACCCGTTAAAATGGGCAATGTCAGATTTTAATGCCGAAACAAGCAGCATTGCAATCGAAACCATCGAACTGGCGTACAGCTATTTTAATATACAATAAAATGCCAATTGAGATCAAGGAATTGAACATCCGGATTAATGTGGATGACAAACCAAAATCATCTGACCCCGAAAAAAAGGGAAAAGACGATGCGGATTCGATCATAGCAGCTTGTGTTGAACAGGTAATGGAAATTTTAAAGAAAAATCAGGAAAGGTAAAATGAGCGGAGAGCTGATTAAATTACGGATTAAAGCATACCGGGATGAGCAATTTTCGGATGAAGTTGCTGACGGTGAATTTAAAACACTTTTAAATCCTAATAAATATTCGTTCAAATATAAAATTGAACAGAATGAGGAACAGGCTTCCGGAACAAGCGCTTCGGCTCCCCGTTTCAATAAAATCTTACCCGAAGATTTGAGCCTCGAATTTGTTTTCGACCGTACCGGTGTTATTACCGATTACGGAGCTGCCGGAACATCAGACGATAAAACATTTAAAGATGAAGGCAGCGGTATTATTGACGATATCGACAAATTCAAAAAAGTGGTTTTCGACTACAATGGCGACGAACACCGGCCAAATTACCTGGTTATATCATGGGGAACGCTTTTATTTAAAGGCACACTCTCTGAAATGGACATTACTTACAAGCTGTTCAAACCCGATGGTACTCCTCTGCGGGCAACAGCAACCGCTAAGTTTAAGGGTTTTGTTGAAGACAACCTCAGGGTGGCAAGGGAGAATAACAGCTCTCCCGATTTAACCCACATACGGATGGTAAAAGACGGCGACACCCTGCCCTTAATGACTTTCCGGATTTACGGCGATTCGAAATATTACCTCGAAGTTGCCAAAGCTAATAACATTACCAATTTCAGAAAATTAACCGTAGGGCGAAAAATTTTCTTTCCGCCTATCGAAAAAACTTCCTGAATATGCCACAACAACAACGAGTAATACAAACTTCCAATTCTGCCGATTTGGTAACTTTCACCGTTCTGGTTGAAGGCAGCGAACTTTCGAATGCCATTTCGGTGGTGAATATTGTCGTGGAAAAGGAAATCAACCGGATTCCGACGGCAAGGATTATTTTACTCGATGGTGATCCTGCATCGCAGGATTTTGAGTTAAGCAACCAGGATCTTTTTCTGCCAGGAAAAGAAATTGAAATAAAAGCCGGCTACCACTCCTCAGAAGATACGGTTTTCAAAGGAATAGTTATTAAACACAGCCTTAAAATCAGGGGAACACAATCATTTCTTATTGTTGAATGCAAAGACAAAGCTGTAAAACTTACCATTGGCCGTAAAAGCAAATATTTCTACGAGAGCAAAGACAGCGACATCATCGATGAAATTACTGGTACATACAGCCTGGAGAAGGATGTTGAAGCTACAACTGTCACTCACAAGGAAATGGTTCAGTTCAACGTCTCCGATTGGGATTTTTGTGTTACACGTGCACAGGCAAACGGAAAAGTTTGCATTGTCGACGATGGAAAAATATCGGTTAAAAAGCCGGTAACTACGGGAACCGAAGTTGAAACCGTTTCCTTTGGGGCAACCATGCTCGATTTCGATGTGGAAATGGATGCCCGCAACCAGTTTCAGAAAGTTACTTCGTATGGCTGGAATGCAGCCGACCAGCAGATTTTGGAAATGGAGGGCGCCGATCCTGCCGTTGGATTGAATGGGAATGTTACGGTTGGCGTTTTGGCCGATGTGATTGGCTTGTCCGATCTCGAATTAAAAAACGGTGGGGGATCTGCCGATGTAAATTTACAGGCCTGGGCCGATTCCAGAATCCTTTTCAACCAGTTTTCTAAAACTCAAGGCAGGGTTAAATTCCAGGGTATTCCGGGTGTTAAGCCCAATACTTTAATAAAGCTCGAGGGAGTTGGCGACAGGTTTAACGGAAAGGTGTATGTGTCGGCAATCAGGCACCAGATTACCGAAGGAAACTGGACCGTTGACGCTCAGTTTGGGATAAACCCAACATGGTTTTCTGAAACGGTAAATATTAACGATGCCCCGGCTTCCGGATTGCTCGCCGCTGTTAATGGCCTGCAAGTAGGAGTTGTAACCCAGCTTGAAGCCGATCCCGATGGCGAAAACCGTATCCTGGTCAGGCTGCCAATTATCGACAGCAGCGGGCAGGGTATCTGGGCAAGGGTTTCAACACTTGACGCAGGTAATAACAGGGGTTCGTTTTTTCTTCCCGAAATTGAGGATGAAGTAATTGTGGGGTTTATTAACGGCAGTCCGAACGACCCGATTGTGCTGGGCATGGTGAACAGCAGCGCAAAACCAGCGCCGCTTACGGCTAGTGACGATAATCACGAAAAAGGATTTGTTACCCGCAGCGAGATGAAGTTCATTTTCAACGACGATAAAAAATCTGCGATTCTCGAAACACCGGCTGGCAAGAAAATTACTGTCGACGAAGATGCCGGTATAATTCAAATCGAAGACGAAAACTCGAACATAATGACAATGGATTCCAGCGGGATTGTGATTGAAAGTCAGGGCGACATATCGATAAAAGCGTTAGGCGATATAAAAATAGAAGGTACAAACGTAACCGTTTCTGCAACTGCACAATTCAAAGCCGAAGGATCGGCAGGCGCCGAAGTTTCATCAGGCGCGGTTGCAATACTAAAAGGTTCTTTGGTTCAAATTAATTGATATTATGGGAGCAGCAGCACGAATAACAGATATGCATACCTGCCCGATGGTAAATCCCGGGCCGGTCCCTCATGTTGGCGGTCCGATTCTGCCCCCGGGATCACCCACGGTGCTGATTGGCGGAATGCCTGCTGCAAGGGTGGGAGATATGGCAGTTTGCGTTGGCCCGCCCGATACAATTGCTATGGGTTCGGCAACCGTATTGATTGGTGGGATGCCAGCTGCCCGAATGGGCGACTCTACAGTTCACGGTGGCGTAATCGTAGCAGGTTGTCCAACAGTTATTATTGGAGGTTAATAAGTTATGGAAACAAACCGATCATTTTTAGGAAGGGGCTGGGGGTTTCCCCCTGAATTTAACAGGCTTACAAAAGCCGTAAATATGCTCGAAGACGAAGCAGATATCAAAAGCAGCCTCGAAATTCTTCTTTCTACACGGTTGGGTGAACGTGTTATGGTGCCGAATTATGGCTGTAACCTCGATGAATTACTGTTTAAACCGCTTACCCTTACACTCAAAACTTTTGTAATCGACCTGATAAAAACAGCCATTCTTTACCACGAACCACGTATTGAACTCAATAAAATTGAAATAGATCCTTCAAACGAACTTGAGGGCGAATTACTTATTAATCTGGACTATACTGTTCGTGCGACCAATTCGAGAAGAAACATGGTTTTCCCATTCTACAAAGAAGAAGGTAACGAACTGTATTAAAATAAAATTATGGCTAACTGTGGCAAAGACATATTAATTTCACGGGAAGGAACAGAGCAGCAATGGCGCTTTATAGAGGCGCTCAGCCCTGGTTATTATAAACTGAACGAGTTCAGTTTAACCGACTGGATGCAGTTTGCTTACAATTTTGCCCGTCATGTAAATTATTTCAGCACTGTCGATTCGCAAAACAAAGCAGGTAACTGGCAGGAGTTTTTTAATTCAGATGCTGCACTGAAAGATTTTCTGAAAGCGTTTGACGCTGACCAGGATGTTGTCCATACCGAAAGCAAAAATATTACACCGCATCTGGCGCTGTTTATCAGTTTTATTAAACTCCTCGAATTTGCCCAAAACCGGTTTAACGCTCTAACCAAAAAGCATCTCGATTTCTATTACAGTAAAATTTTAAATATTCAGAAATTACCTGCCACACCCGATAAAGTGCACCTAATTTTCGAACTGGCTAAAAATATTGTCGACACAAAAATTGGCCAGTTTACCGAATTCGATGGGGGTAAAGACGGATCCGGGAAAAAACGGATTTATAAAACAACTGAAGAGCTGGTCGCTAACCAAACAAAAATAAGCCAGATTAAATCGGTGTACAACGATCACAAATTCGGTAAAATAAAGGCAGCCGAAGTTGCCAATTCGCTCGATGGCAAAGGAGAAACATTTGCCGAGGGTGAAGAAAAATGGTGGCCTTTTGGATATTACGAAGATGAGCTGGAATTTAAAAATGAAGGCAAGGAACTATCATATCCCGCGTTAGCCGATGCCCGCCTGGGTTTCGCTGTTTCTGGCGAAATCCTTGAATTGCAGGAAGGCGAACGCAATATCCTGATTTCTGTTGAATTTGCTTCAACTCTCGATTCAATAACTGTTGATTCGCTTAAAGCAAACCTCGAAATTTATTGCAGCGGCGAAAAGAAATGGCTTGGCCCGTTCCCACTTCAGGAGCAAATTAAGGATACTGAAGAAAAGGTAATATTCGAATCGGGACTTGCTTCATCAAACAAAACCCTGAAACTGGTTTTTCAGGTACCCAGGGAAGAAAAAGCCATAAAAGGTTATAATTCGACTGTATTGGGTGAAAACTTCACTACAACTCAGCCAGTTTGCCGGATACTGATTAAGACCCAAAATACCGAAGGCCACGCGCTTTACCGCAAATGGGCCGAAAAACAGGTGAAAAGTATTTCGGTAAATGTCGACGTGAGGGGGATTAAAACCTTAAAAATTGAAAGCGACATTGGCACGTTGAATGCATCCAAACCCTTTTTCCCGTTTACCACCACACCGGTTAAAAACTCAAAGTTTTATATCGATTACCCCGAATTGTTTAAAAAAGACTGGACCAAAGCAGATGTTGATATTGAATGGAAAAACACTCCCGATAATTTCAAAACACTATATTATGCATACCGCAAAAGTTACAGGTACGAAGTTACCCCTTCGGTGTTTCTGAATAATATGGGAAAATTCAGTGTAAGCGAAGCTTTAGCCGCCGAAGAAATAAAACCCCTGGTTGAAGCGCTGAAAGCCAAAGTAACTGCCGGGCCATCCGTTCAGCAAAGCACAAGTGTTTTTAATGTGGTGGAGCAGGATCTGATTGTTGAAAACGATAGTTATTTTAAAGCCGATGTTGAAATAAAGCACAAGGAGGAATGGGAAACTACCCAGACCAACCTGGTACTTTTTACAAAAGTGGCCGATTTGTACGAAACAAGTTTTTCCGTAGCAAATTCGGGTTTGGGAGCCGATAAAAACGGCCAGGTTCGTTTATCGCTAAACCAATCGTTTCTTCACGAACTTTTTCCAAGGATTTACGCGCTGGCATTTAGCAGTCAGGAAGACACGCTTATCCCCAACGAACCCTACACACCCATGGTTGAAACCATTTCTCTTGGTTATACGGCAAAAACAATAGCTTTAATTGGGGCAACGGAAGACGACTATAAAAACAATCAAATACAACTTTTTCACGAACATCCGTTCGGACAATCGGAAGAGCACCCGTATTTAAAAACAAAAACGGGGTTTTTAGCTTCATCAAACCTGAATATTGTCCCTGCTTATTGTAAAGGCGGCGAACTGTATTTAGGCCTCGAAAATGCCAAAAACCTGCAACAGGTTTCTTTGCTGGTGCAGGTGCTCGAAGGAAGCGAAAACACGCAGAAAGATTCTTTCACCGGCAGTCAGAAGGCAGAATGGTCGGTGTTGTGTGCCGATGAGTGGAAAAATCTCAATTCGGACTACATGGTTACCAACGAAACCGGCAATTTTCTGAAATCGGGGATAGTAAAATTTTCAATTCCTTCTGATGCAACAACCACAAACAACCGGCTGCCGAAAAAACTGATGTGGGTTAGGGTTAAAATTCTTAAGGATTACGATGTGGTTTGCAAAGCCATTTCTATTATGGCACAGGCCGTTGTTTCCGAATTTGCTGATAATGGAAACGAGTTATCGCATTTGGAGAAAGGCCTGGGGGCCAAAACCATTTCGAAACTTGTACAAAAATTAGCGACAGTAAAAAGTGTTTCGCAACCCTTCAATTCGTTCGGGGGTGTTCCGGTTGAATCCGATGAGGCCTATTACAGGCGGGTCAGCGAGAGGTTAAGGCATAAGAACAGGGCTATCGCGCTTTGGGATTATGAAAATATTATTCTTCAGCAATTCCCCGGGGTTTTTAAAGTCAAATGTTTGAACCACAGCTCCGAAACCTCATTTCTGTCGCCCGGAAATGTATTAATTGTGGTTATTCCCGACATCGTAAACAAAAATGTATTCGATATTTTTCAGCCACGTGTTAGCAAGGCAATGCTGAATAAAATACAGGATCATGTAAACAAATTAAACACCCTGCATGTAAATGCAAAAGTTATTAACCCCGATTACGAAGAGGTCAGGGTAGAGCTCAAAGTGAAGTTTTACCAGGGATACGATCAAAACTATTATCTCCGCGAATTAAACGGGGATATTAAGCGGTTTTTGTCGCCCTGGGCATACGGAACACCCGGAAGCATCAGGTTTGGCGCTACACTGCACCGAAGCTTTATTATAAATTACATCGAAAAACTCAAATACATTGAATATGTGGAAGATGTAAAACTGGTGAAAAAAGGGGAAACAAGTTTTGCAAATGTAACGCCATCGAGCCCGAAAGCCATCCTGGTATCGGCAAAACAACACGGAATTGAGCCGGTAAGCAATCCCTGTAAAGTAAAAACCGAAACAACAGAAGAATGTCAGACTTAGACAAACATATCAGCATACCTAAGAATGTAGCCACAGAAGACGATTTGGATTTTTCGTTTTTGCGGGGGAAAGGTCTCGAATATATCGAAAAACTTTCGAGTAATTTGTGGACCGATTACAATTCCCACGATCCGGGGGTAACCATCCTCGAAATGTTGTGTTATGCAATAACCGACCTGGGAAACCGCATAGAAATGCCAATCGAAAATATTCTGTCGCCCGAAAACAAAACAGCGCAGAAAATATCGGATCAGTTTTTCAGGGCGACCCAGATTTTACCCATAAACCCGGTTTCTGAAACCGATTACAGAAAATTATTCATAGATATTGTTGGGGTAAAAAATTGCTGGTTAAAACCTTTTGAGAAAACGGTTTATTTTGATTGTAAGAATGACAAATTATCCTACGATCCAAAATTACTGGAGAAACCGGGAGGTAATTTCAACCTGCAGGGATTGTATTCGATAATTGTCGATTTCGATGAATTGGATAAGAAAATATTCTCAACCGATATACTTGTAAAAAAGGAATACGATCGGATTAAAAAGCTTATCACAAAGCGGTTTCATTCTAACCGTAACCTTTGCGAGGATTTGGTAGAAATTACAAAAGTCGATACCCACCCGATTTCGGTCTGTGCAATTATCGATGTTTTGCCCGAAACCGATGAAGAGCTGGTACATGCCAAAGTGTTAAGGGCACTCGAAAAATACTTCTCGCCCTCGCTCAGGTTTTATTCACTTAAAGAAATGTTTGATAAAGGGTACACCGCCGACCAGATTTTTGAGGGGCCTGTACTCGAACACGGTTTTATAGACCCAAAGGAATTGGAGGCAGCTAAATTAAGGACAGAAGTGCGCCTTTCAGATATTATGCAGGTTATTATGGGTATTGAAGGTGTTAATGTAATTAAAGATATTTCGATTAACAATTGCAAAAATCCGTTCGATGAAACCGATAGCTGGCTTATTTGTGTTGAGCCTGGAAAAAAACCAGTTCTCTGCACCGACAGCGCTTTTAGTTACTACAAGGGATTTTTACCCCTGAATATAAACCAGAAAAGAGTTGATTATTTCAAAAAAGACCTTGAAAAACAGGAACTTGAGGAACAGCAAAAAGCTGGTGTTGGAATGGAAATATCTATTCCTTCGGGTTCTTATTTAAACACAAGCGAAACCACCACAATACAAAATGATTTCCCCGACACCTATGGAATTGGCGAATTTGGCCTGCCATCGCGGGTTGGGACAATTCGCCGGTCGCAGGCCAAGCAGCTAAAGGCATATTTGCTCTTTTTCGATCAAATCCTGGCTGGATATTTCAAACATCTCGAAAAAGTAAAAGATCTACTTTCGGTCGATAACCAACTGAAAAAAACCTATTTTACCCAGGCCGTTTCCGACATAAAAGATTTTAACGATCTAATTACCGGCTATCCGGCCAATGACGATGAATCACTTACCGATTTGTTGTTTTCGAAACAGGACAAGGTAACCGAACGAAAAAACCGTTTGCTCGACCACCTGATTGCCAGATTTGCCGAACGTTTCAGCGATTTTGCATTTTTAATGAAAGAGTTGTACGGCGAATATGCCAACGAGGCAATACTGCACGCCAAAGAGTCATTTCTTAAAGATTATAACCTTACAAGCAAAGAGCGTGGGGCCGCGTTTAATTATTATAAACAACCGCCTGCAAAAATCTGGGACACCGACAATGTGGCCGGTGTACAGAAAAGAATTGCAAGGCTGTCGGGAATGAAAAACTGTTTCAGGCGCAATTTATCTGCTTCATTCGTGGAGATTTACGATTTGATTGATTCTGATGGGAAAAAGGTTTACCGCTGGCGGATTAGGAATTCGGGGGGTGAAATAATTTTATCGGCTACAGAAAATTACACAACCCAAAACAGGGCCGAACTGGAGATGTACCATGCGGTGGTTAAAATCACCGAAACTTCTCCCGAAACCGTAATTGAGGCTTTTAAAAAGAACGTGCCTGATGAAAAGGAAATCGGCAATTTCGAAATTCAAAAGGCGCTTTCCGGGAAATACTCCTTTAATATTATCGATCTTGAAGCCCCTGCAAGCAGTACCAAAAGGATAATTGCCCGCAGGTACGATTACTACAATACACAGGAGGAACTCAAAGTTGCAATTCTCGAAATCATTGAGTTTATGACCATGTTTTTCTCAGAGGAGGGAATGTTTTTGGTAGAACACATACTGCTTCGGCCCGATTTCAAACAGTTAAAAACCGAGTTGGATGAATTTATGCCCATTTGCACCAGTAATTGCGAAAGTTGCGAGCCTGTCGACCCGTATTCATATCGGGTTACAGTGGTTTTGCCAGGTTGGACTTACCGTTTTTCAAACCCCGATTTCCGGAATTTTATGGAAGAACTAATCCGCAAAGAACTCCCGGCTCATATTCTGGCACGTATTTGCTGGATTGGCGATCGGAAAAATGAAGTGGATGATGATAAAAATGAAATGTTATTGTTCGAAAAAGCATGGAAAGATTTCTTAATGGCAAAAACAAAAGGCGATAAAGAGGAAATAAAAACAAGTCTTAAAAGCTTAAACATGATACTAAGTAAACTGAATTCGATATACCCCACTGGCAGATTAATGGATTGCGACGATGAGGAAGATATATTGGAAGGAAGGATAATTCTTGGCAGAACTTACATAGGAAACATTTAAAGAAAAAGTTATGGCAGCAAAATTAACAGATATTACTACTCAATATCATCGATTTGTGGATAACCAGGTTTTAACGGCTCAACAGTTAAACGAGTTTATCGATTATTTTGAAGATCAGGACCGGCTGTCGCGAGTTTTTCTGAGCGGCGTGGGGATAGCCTGTGGTTTCGAACTGAAATTTAATGCCGAAAAACCATCTGTTACAATTGGTCAGGGAGTAGGGGTGACCACCGATGGCGATTTGATTAAACTTCGGCAAAACAGTAAGATGCCCGGATTGAAATCGATCGATTTGACCGAAATTGAATACACTAAATATAAAGCTTTCGAAGATGGTTTTGGTAGGTACGGTTTCTTTAAAAGAACGGTTTTGGTCGATGGAAAAGTTACCGAAGTACCCATCGAAATGTTCGAAATTTTACCCGAAAGCGCCCAGGATGGTATTCCCTTAAGCTTGTTTTCGGGTTTAAAAAACACTTCGGTCTCAAGCCTCAAAAACACAACCCTTCACGATTTAAAAGACAGTTCGCTTTTTAAATTTGGCGATAGTTCAATCTCTGCCTTGAGCTCCAAAGTTGTTTTACTGTATCTTGAAGCATACGGGAAGGAAGCCGATTTGTGTACTTCTGTCGATTGCGACAACCAGGGGATTGAACAGGTTGCACGGTTAAGGGTATTGTTGGTTTCGAAAGCCGATGCTGCATTCATTGCCGGAAAGGATACGGTTTATTCAAAGCACAATGTAGCAGGCTCAATTTTCGAATTGCCCGAAGTTGCAGTTCGCCGGGTTGTTTTAAATCCGACAAATTCATCGGAATACAACGAGTTAAAACGTGCCTATTTTCTGGCCCTGACTTCCGATTCACTCATAGGTAACCTTTCCGACGGGATTACAAAAATTACCTCTGGTTTTAAATCGCTTTTAAAGCTCGACATAACCCGGGAAACCCTGCAAACTTCAATTACCGCCTTAAAAAACCTGGTTGGAAAAAGCGCTTACAATCTTCCGTTTAACATACAGTATCGGTACGATTGTATTAAAGATATAGCAGATACTTACAACGAATTAAAATGTCATTTAACCGAACTGAAGGAAGAATGTTGCCCCGATATCAAATCGTTCCCGAAACATCTGATGCTCGGGCAACTCGACGAGATTAAAAGCGCCGAAAAACATTACAGGCACAGTTTCTACAAATCTCCCATCTTAAATTGCGGGACAGGTAAAATTGAGCTTTGCCGTAACCTTGTTAACCGCTTGTTCGAACTTATTAACAGGTTTCAAACCCCGGTTGGCGAAATTAAAATTACACCTTCCAATAAATTACCTGAGTTGGGTTTAAAGAGTATCCCGTTTTATTACAATTTACAGGAAAAATTACTTGCTGCATGGAATTTCTCCAAAACCGTAAAAAACAGGCAGAATACAAATTTAAGCTATCATACAGCCAATTTATCGACTGCGCCTCAAATTCAAAAACCGCTGGATTTTAATACCGACAGGTTCGATTTTTACCGCATCGAGGGGCATCAGGGAAAAGTTTACCAGGATGTGCTCGCTGAACTTGATAAATTAAAAACCACTTACGGTCTGGCCTTCGATGTAAAAGCCTTATCTGTAAACATCAATACCGAAAACCTGAATGTAGATGATTATCAATGCGAATTTGAAGATTTGAATGTTTTGCTTCGCGCCTGGACAGCCGAACAGGAATGCGTACTGGCAGAGATTTCGGGTTTTTTCTCGGGATTTAGTACAGCCGTTCCGGGAACAAATGTAAAAGAACCTCAGCTCGATATAAAAAGGGTTGCCTCCAGCGATTTTCTGGCAAACGCCCCGGCCTTTAAGGCAGAAAGCGCCCCAATTATAACAAGGGCTGCAAGCGAAAAAACGGTTGCTGGTAAAGAGGTTATTTCAAAATCAACAGTTTATACAAGGAGCAATGTAATCCCCGATAATCTGACCATTAAGGAGAATGCGCTGGGCAATGTAATGAAAGTGGCTTTTGATCAAACGGTTGGGGGATCGGTAAACGATATTATTGCAAAAGCAAATACGCTCGTAACCGATATTGTTAATACCGATGAATGGAAGAACGAACCCGAATTAAAATCGCTTGTAATCGACCAATCGATTGAATTAATGGCATTTACGCATGTGCTTTCGCAAAAGATGCCCGGAGCGCTTATCGACATCAATCCAACCAGGATTTCGACATACAAATTAACAATGGATGATTTGTGCGCTCGGGTCAAGAAACTGAAAACAAGTTACCAGAGCACAAAACTTTCTGCCGAAATGAAAGCATTTATGGGAATTCTGATTAACCAGCTTGCCAATGTTTGCTGTTCAGGGAAAAAACTCCAGATTTTGCTCGAAGAGGTGGATAAAAGGAAACAGGATATCCTGGTACGGCTGCAACTTGCAAAATTTGTCGAAAAAAATCCGGGTCTAGAGCATCTTGCCGGTGTTCAGCCGGGGGGCACTTTTATTTTGGTTTACCTGAACAAATTGCCTGCAGTAAAAACCAACGTAGCGAGTCAGCTTGTTGCTGCACGCGATTTAACCTCTTTGTTAAACGTATCCGAAAAATTAAAAACTGTTACCGAATCGAAATTTACCGACATTAAGAATATTAGAAATGTTACCGATATTTCAAAAGCCGAAACAGTTTTAAATATCGATAAGTTGACGGAGCTTAATATTTCCGAAATACTGGCAGAACGGCTTTCAGTACTCGACAGGTTAATCAGGCCGGTCGATTTGCCCGACAATACCGTTGTTGCCGATTTTTCGCTGCCTTACATGTGTTGCTCCGATTGTGCCCCGGTTAATTTTATCATTCAAAAACCACCGGTGTCGCTTCGTCTCGAAAAAGATCAGTTCTGTTTGGGTAAAGATTCAAGCCCGTTACTTTTCGATGTGTCGCCGGTTGATGGGGTTATAAAAGTCAATCCACCGGTTGAGGGGGTAAGCGTTGAAGGTGTTAAATTGTTTATCGACCCGGGAACTTTCCCCAATGAAATGTTGGGAAAAGCAATACATTTTACTGTAAACGAGCAAATTACGCAAGCCATATTAATAGTTTACCGTGCGGTTCAATTCAATTTCAGTGTTCCCGGACCGCCCACATCGCAAACAAAAATTACGTTTATCCCAACCGGCGATCTCGATGGCGCATCCTTTGCCTGGGATTTTGGCGATGGAAGCGCTATTTCAACCGCACAAAATCCTACCCACCAGTACAAACTGCCTGTAAACAAAGAGAACAAAGTAACAGTTTCACTTACGGTTACCGCGCCAAACGGCGTTTGTCACAATACAGTATCGCACGATATTACTTTTAAATTGGAGGATACAAAAATAAATCTCGATAAGCTGGCATACTGTTCAAACGACAGAAATCAATACCCTTTCATTATAACACCCGAGGGCGCCGAAGCAAAAATTGAAGGAAACGGCGTTGAAAAGGATGCAAACAACCGTTTTGTTTTTGTGGCAGCAAATGCACCGGTTGGCGAAACAGCTTTTGTTCTAAACGGAAGCCCATCGGGTCTCAAAGTTGTTGTAAATGAAGCGCCCGTTGCTAAGTTTACCACTGAACGGAAGGGCAATCAGGTTATATTGACAAATATTTCGACAGGCGCTGTTTCGTATACTTGGGTAATTAACGGTAGCAAAATAGAAACAAGCGATAGCAAACCTTTAACTATCGATCTCTCTCCAAACAGCCCGAGGGAATCAACATTAATACTTAGTGCGATTAGCGAAACCTGCGGGACAAATACGACTAAAGAAGTCAGGATTGATACAGCTTTTATCAGGTTCGATTTGCAACTCGAAAAAGATAAATTCTGCCTGGGAAAAGACAAAAGCCCGCTAAATATTGTTGTAGCGCCCGTTGGCGGAGTTGTAAAGACTGTACCTGTTGTTTCGGGGGTGAAAATTGATGGGCTGAAACTGTTTATCGATGCTGAAACTTTCCCAAAAGACATGATTGGAAAAGCCATTCAGTTTACTGTAAACGATCAGTCAACACCGGCAACTTTAACCGTTTTCCGGAATATCCAGGTTGATTTCGCAGTACCGTCTTCACCTGCTTCACAAACAAACATTTCGTTTACGCCTGCCGGAGAAATCGAAGGGGCAACTTTTGTTTGGAATTTTGGCGATGGCACCCCGGTTTCAACTGTGCAGAATCCAACGCACCAGTACAAATTGCCTGTAAATGCCGAAAACAAAGTAACTGTATCGCTTACGGTTACCGCGGCAAATGGAGTGTGCTCAAACACCGTGATCAGGGATATTACATTTATATCCGAGGTGCCGGTAAATACCTGTATCGATGATACCATATCATCGATTGCCGGCGATGCCCGAAGACTGCCTAAGCTGGAAATGCCGAATTCAGATTTTGTTCAGCAAATTTGGGCCAGTACAAGTGAACTTTATGGCGGAAGCGAACAGTTTGGTAAAGGTGTTCTTGATGATACGGATAACTTCTTAAAGGGGAACAATAACGAAAGCCTGGTCAATATGTTTATTCAGTTGATGCAGGATACGGTTAACCGCATTGTTGAAATTGACCGTATTAAGCGTCCCGAAGAATTTAATGCACTTATTCAGCTGTTTGTCCTGCAATTAAGGTTGTTCTATAATATTCTGGGTTGTCAGGATCGCGAAACAATCGACAAGTTTGCCGAAATCATTAAAATAATTTTAAACCAGATCATCGAAATGCTTCAGCTCCTTAGGGAAGTTGATGTAAAATTGCCCGATTCGTTTCGGACTTTTATTGAAGCATATACTAAAAAGGTTAGTAAGATTGCAATATTGGCAGAACATTTAGCAAGGATTAAGGATGAAAATCTTATCTGAAATTGAAAAAATCAAGCCATATCATAGAAAAAGTTTTGCTGGAAGTGAACACCTACAGTGCAGAAACAGCGCATTCAATAAAAAACAATATCGGCGTTTTTTTAAGAGATGAACTGTTTCCTCGGCTTGAAACATTGTTTGACGACTACCAGGTTAATGATGAGATTATTCGGTTCGATAAAATTCAACTTAACATTGCGATAAATAGCTGGGACGATCCGGTATGGCTTAAAACTCAAATTTACAATCAGTTAAAAGTACAATTTGAAACCAGGACAAAAAAAGAAACCCTTAATACTACCGCGATAATTCAAGGATACGGTTTAGGCCAAAACGAAGCGCTTAAAGTTTCGCCTGAATCAAATACAAGCCAGGTTTTTTTATTTTTTCTCGGGAATGGCTTTCTTCCCTGGTATGGCGCAGAAGATCAAATTAACGAATTCATTGAGGCCGGAAATTGGGTTAAGGCGCTTGAAAATCATGATTTTAAAGCAAAATTAGACGGCTTGTTCAAATCAAGTGAACTTGCAGCAGAACGGTTTCTAATCCAGTTTTCTGACAATACAATTTTTGAATATTTAATTAAAAACAACCCGGGTTTTAAATCTGAAATAGCCGGTATTTCCGAAATCAGTAAAAAACTGCCCTTTAAATTTCGCTTGCTTTTCTTTAAACTGCTTTTGTCCGTTGCACAAAAAGAATATGATAATTGGTTCGGAAAGTTATCGGTAATAGAGTCTTTGGCTGCGAAAAAAAGTGAAGAAGTTTTTGAAGGTCTCCAAAACGCGAAGGTACAAAGAATACGCGAAATCATCTTTAAATTAATCCCCGACAACGTACATTACCAGAGTCTTTCCGTTCAGGATAAAGAATCAATTAAAAAAGATACTGCTGGAAATTTGGTAATTGAAAAAACCGCAGAAAATTCCAGCGAAGAAGGCCCTAAAATA
This sequence comes from Draconibacterium sp., assembly GCA_037444065.1. Lineage (GTDB taxonomy): Bacteria > Bacteroidota > Bacteroidia > Bacteroidales > Prolixibacteraceae > Draconibacterium. The sequence continues at coordinate 47,567 of JBBINB010000010.1, read as the reverse complement.
AGCGGGATAAATAAATCGGGAAAAGTGCAAACAAAAGAGGAGGAAATTAAGAAGGGACCATTAGATAACAATGGGGATGAAACAGGATACTTTGCCCGAAAAGAAACTGTCCCTGTTTTGAATAAAACCGGACAACCCGATGCTGTTCAAATAAATGAAAATGCCACGAAAACCGGTGTTCGGCGGTTTATAACAAAAAAAGATACCGATCAGCCATTTATTGATGAAGTCAGGGAAGACACAAAAGAAATCTGGGTTCAAAATGCAGGGTTGATAGTAGTGCATCCTTTTATCGGGCAATTCTTTATAAATACAGGTATAGCCGACAAGTCGGGTAAATTTATTCCTGATGACCTGGATTTGGCTGTTCAATCGCTTCATTACCTGGCAACAGGTGACGAAAATTTTTTCGAAGGCAGGCTGGTGATGGAGAAATTTCTTTGCGGAGTTCCTTTAAAAATGCCGGTTAGTATTGAAAGCCAGCTTACAGAAAAGATAAAATCGGAAGCTACTGATTTATTAAACGAAGTGGTAAAAAACTGGCCTGCATTAAAGAAAACCTCTGCCGATGGTTTAAGGCAAATGTTTATCTGGCGCGATGGAAAACTGGTACAAAATGAAAATAATTATAAAATAATTGTGGAACGCAAAGCCCAGGATATTTTATTGGAAAAACTAAACTGGAATATTTCGATGGTAAAATTACCATGGATTAGGAAAATAATTTTTGTGGAGTGGTAAAATATAAGACAGATGAGAACAGGAAGGATTAAAAAGGCAAGAAAAAGAATAAGAAAAAATCCTTTTTTTTCACCGCATGAAAATTCCGGATTTTTTGCTGTGCAACCCAAACTCGATATAGGGCAACCTGACGACAGGTATGAGCAGGAAGCCGACAGGATAGCTGATACGGTTGTAAATAAAACGCAACATTTAAATAGCAACGCATCAGATTTAAGTGGAAAATTGTTTTTCCGGAAATCGGGGGAGTTTTTTCAGGAAAAACCTTTAGCTGAATCGATTACCCCTGTTTTGCAAAAACAGGTGGAAGAGGAGGAAATTCAACCAAAACAATTAAAAGATATTCAAAGGCAGGAAGAAGAAGAAATGGTTCAGGCACAGGCAGAGGAGGAGGAAGAGATGCTTCAGCCTCAGGTTGAGGAAGAGGAGGAGCCTGTTCAGTTGCAGGAGGAAGAGGAGGAAATTGTTCAGGCGCAGGCAGAGGAAGAGGAAGAAGAGCCGGTTCAGATGCAGGAGGAAGAAGAGGAAATGGTTCAGGCACAGGCAGAGGAGGAGGAAGAAGGGCCGGTGCAGATGCAGGAAGAGGAGGAAGAAGAAATGCTTCAGCCAAAATATTTTAATAAAAGCGGGCGGTTAAATCCGAACGGTAGTACTGTAGCGTCATCAAACACCGAAAGTAAAATAAAAAACAGCACCAGTAACGGCAATAAAATGGATAATACAACACGGTCGGAAATGGAGGCCGGATTTGGCGCCGATTTCAGTGGGGTAAATATCCATACCGACACAGAAGCAGTGCAAATGAACCGCGAATTGGGCGCTCAGGCATTTACGCATGGAAACGACATTTATTTTAACAAAGGAAAATACAATCCCGGTTCAACTGACGGTAAGCATTTGCTGGCCCACGAATTAACCCATACAATTCAGCAGACCGGAATGATTCCAAATACCTTACAGAGGACAATCGGCGACAACCGCGACCTGCAATCAGCACGTTTTTCGGGCGATATGGTTCTTGAAGCCTGTTTAGACAGTGAACAAACATTAAGTTTTGGAAGTCGTGGGGCGGCGGTAACAAAAGTACAGCAGGCGCTGGTCGATGCTGGTTTTCCGTTGCCGGTGTACGGCGTCGATGGGATTTTTATGTCGGAAACACAGGGGGCATTGCAGGATTTTCAGCGGGCATCGTCACTTTCGCCTACCGGGATTGTTGATGCTGCAACCATGTCGTCGCTTGATGCGTTGTTTTATCTGGATCAGCCAATGCTTCCTACTGGGCCGGCTGCCGATGTGGCGCCCGAAATAATGTCGGATACACTAAACTTTGCACCCAATTCAGCAGATCCCACCAGGACTGATGTAGGAGTGGGAGAAATGGTAAGATTTTACGGTAACACTGCCGGTACATGGACCGCTACCGAAGGAAGGATTATCGGTCTGAATACCGGTGAAAATATGCTTTGGGAAGCGCCGCCGGAAGCCGCAAATCCAACGGTTACCCTTACAACTCCCTCTGGTTCTGCTTCAATTAATATGACGGTAATTGCTCCTGGTTCAATTAACATGAATTACAGGAGCAGCGACAATATTGCTGTTGGAACTGCAGGTGCATGCATGAGGGCCGATTTTATTGTACATCCTTTAAATGTCAGTTTCGGAAGGGTGGAGATTTCTGAAGTTCCCGGACCAGCCACAAACGTTTCAGGCTATTTTAGTGCTGCTACCGATAACCTGGCACATACAACAGCCGGACATTACGCAGCACTAAATAACGATAATGCCACGGTTGATCATGCATCTTATCATTCGCTTTCAGCGCCTTATTCCGACGGTATGTTTCAGTGGGTAATTCCAAACCGGTATAAAATTGAAGGAGAACCGGACTCTGAAGGCAGGCATTATGTCGATACCGTTCAATCATTTTATTTCACTTCAACGGGTACAATGCTGATTTCCAAAGCCGGAACCTTTGTGCTTCGTTTTGTAAATGGTACGGTTATTCATGGAGTGTAAATAAACAAACGATTGGGATATGTTCAGTAAAATTGAAAAACCAGCTTCGCACAGGCAGCAACTGCCTCCGAATAATAATCTTTTTATTCAGCCAAAACTAAATATTGGCAAATCGAATGATAAATATGAAGTCGAAGCCGATCGAATGGCCGATACAATCGTTTCTTCCCATAGCCGGCAAGCCGATACATTTTTCAGTCCTGCACCGGTTATTCAAAAATTATCCGGAACCTTTCGAAATGAAGAGGAAAATGAAGGCACAGTTCAGAATAAATTAACCGGGGCCGATGAATTGGCAGGTAAACAGGAACGGGAAGAAGAGGAACCGGTTCAGGAAAAAGAGGGTGAATCGCCGGATATTCAGGCTGTTTCGGAAACAGAAAAGAGAGAAATAAAGGACACACCCTTACAAACGAAACCCGAAAGTTTTAAGGCTGTTCCGATTGTTCAGAAAAACGATGAGGAAGAAATCAGGGAAAAGGAAGATGATGAAGAGGAACCCATCCAGGAGAAAAGATTTGTACAAGCCAGCGGCGAAATGCCTGTGGAGGAAGAACATTCAGATATTCAGCGAAAGGCCGATGGCAGTCCGGTAAACGGTTCTTCCATTGAATCGCAGTTAAACAGTTCGAAAGGAAGTGGTTCGCCATTGCCCGAAGATACCCGTTCGGAAATGGAACCGGGTTTTGGATCCGACTTTGGCAATGTACGAATCCACACTGGTTCAGAAGCCGTGCAAATGAGCAAAGGGCTGGGAGCGCAGGCTTTTACCCATGGCAGCGATATTTATTTTAACGAGGGAAAATACAACCCGTCTACCAGTTCGGGCAAACACCTTCTGGCCCACGAATTAACCCACACCGTTCAGCAGGGGGCATCGCTTCAGACTAAGATGGTGCAGAAAGTGGAGGGGGAAGAGGATTTGCCGGTAATGGTAAATTCAAATACTTACAGGGGAAGCGAAGGAATAATAAACAAAACCCAAAATACAATCGAAATTCCTGAAGTTAGCATTCCAGCATTAAAACAATCTTTTACACCCTCTTCAAATTTAACTATCCGAAGAGGTCGGGCTGAAGGTGAATCAAGAGATACTCAGCAACGAACATTGTGGGATGCAGCTGCAAGGGACGGGTCGGGACTTAATACTAAATTGGATCAGAAAATTGCAAATGCCGGACCCTTTGGTTCTACATCGAATCCAACATATTATATGAAGATTGGACATGGTTCGGGGGATGCACAGCAATACCTGATCGGAACAAGGACGGATATCAGGAACCGGTTACTCAGGCCATACTGGAGGCCCAATGGAGTGACACAATTGTTTGAGGTTGACCATCAGCGTGAATATCAGCTTAACGGTGAAGATACAATAAATAACTTGTGGCTGTTGGAGAGGGAGGCTAATGGCAGCTCCGGCAGAAGAATCGACAGGGAGTTGGAAAGCAGGGTAAATCGTTTACTAACAGCATCTTCAGGAACTGAGGTATGGAACAATAATCAGGCACCAAATTTTCGGGATGCAAAACGAAATTTTGACATAACTTTCAGAAATGTCAATTTTAATCTCCCGATAGAATCCGCCGGAAATCCAGCTTATTCATATACGTTAGACCAGATAAAGGAAGAGGCAACTCAAATGGATATAATACAGCCATTAACCCTTGCCCAGGTTCAAAGTGAAGGACTTGCAGGTTCGCCTACCCAATTGATTATTTTTAACAATGCTACGGGTGGAAGGAGGCATAGCATTAATGTGCCTACTTCTGAAGCTAATACGGTTCCTTTTACCGACAATACTTTTTTACCAGGTTTCAGGCCAACTCAGGCCATTATAACACCAAATCAGCCGACAATTGTTACTATACAGGGACAACTGTGGTCAACGAATCCAGCTTTATATGGGCATGGGATGAATTGTGCAGTTGAAATCAGTGCAATGGAAGGTATTCCTCATACAGGAAGATTGAATGTAACGGCACTCCAGAGAAGCATTGAACAACTTTTCGGTTCAAATAATATTCAGGTAGCTGGATTAAGCCCGATCCAGATTACTTCTTTTGAAGTCGATGAACAAGGGAATATGATAATTATCGGGAAAGTTATCACAAATATACCGTTGATAGACAATGCTGATATCGATATTGCAATTCGAGGAAATGATATCAGGGTGGAAAAAACTTTTTATAGTAGTGATTTTAATATTCCCGGACCAGTAAATATCACAAATTCAACCCTGACGGTTGCCATTGGAACCGAAAGTGGATTTAGCCTTACCGGTGAAGCAGGAATTGAAATCCCTGAATTGGCTCGAGGACAGGTTTCAGCCTCGGCGCAAACAGGTTCACCTGGTGGGCAAGAAGCAGGATTCAACATTGCAGGTTACCTGGAATTCGATACTTCCCTTTTTGACCCTGCGCGAATTGATGTGAGATATGAAAATAATATTCTGACAATTGGGGGCACTTTAACTATTCCGCGAGGAAAAGTACGTGGTATTGAAACAGCAACAATTACAGCAACCTACGATACAACCGGCAATTTCACCGCCACCGGCGAAGCCGAACTCGATATTCCCGGGATTGAAAGAGGTACAATGTCGGTTAATTACAGCCCTGAAGGATTTTCAATTTCAGGTAATTTTAATTTAAGCGACGATATACCGGGTATAAGGGGCGGTTCGGTTGAAGCGCGTGTTTCAAAAGCCGAAGGGGCGGAAAACTACGATATTTTTGTTTCAGGGACTGCACAACCTGCCATTCCGGGAATCGACTCAACGCTTACAGTTACCTACGATAATGGCGCTCTCACTATCGAAGGTTCGGCTGCATATAGTCGCGGAATGTTGTCGGGGAGAGTGAACATTGGGGCAACCAACCGTACAATTGGCGACGATGGCCTGCCCACGGGCGAACCCGATAATACCATGCGTGTTTATGGCGGTGGCAGCCTCACACTTACCCTAACTCCCTGGTTACAGGCAACTGCCGGCGTTAACTTCCTTCCCAACGGAGAAATTGAGGTGACAGGGCGAATCGGGCTCCCCGGAACGGTAGATGTTTTCGATAGGAAATCGATCAACAGAAACCTGTTTAACATTCCGGCAATCGAAATCCCGATTTTTGCCATACCACTCGGGCCGCGAAGCATTGGCCTGGTTGCACGCATTACCGGAGGCCTCGATTTTTCGGCAGGATTTGGCCCGGGACAATTAAGGGAATTATCGGCTGAAGTTACCTATAATCCGGATCATGAAGATCAGACAACCATAACCGGCCGTGGTGTCTTTGCCATACCTGCTGATGCCGGACTCACCCTGCGTGGCGACCTTGGATTGGGTGTCAGTATCGGGATTGCCAGCCTGTCGGGAGGCATTGAAATTGCCGGAACTCTTGGGCTTGAGGGCGAAGCGTCGGCTGCAGTCGATGTTAACTGGAGCCCGCAAACCGGGTTGGCAATCGATGCAGAAGGCAGGATTACCGTCAACCCGAAATTCACTTTCGACATCAACGCCTTTGCCCGTGCCAGCCTCGATTTATGGGTTACATCTATTTCCGAAACCTGGCGCTACAACCTCGCGTCGTTCTCGTGGGGGCCCGATATCCAGTTCGGAATTGTCTTCCCGGTACATTATCGCGAAGGTGAGCCTTTCGATATGTCGTTTGACGATATTGAAGTAATTTATCCTGATTTGGATATCGTTGACATGGCAGTTGGATTAGCAAGGGATATTAAAGACAATATTTTCGATTAAATAATTAAGGTATGAATCATCAGGTGGAACATCTAAATAACGAAGGGGTAAAACATTTTTTGAACGGAAACCTTCATGAAGCCAAAGTAAAATACCAGCAAGCGCTTGAAATCTTACCGGATTATTCAACAACCCTGAATAATCTGGGAATGTTGTACCTTCAGGAAAAAGATTTTAAAAGCGCCGAAAAGTATTTTATTAAAGCAAACAATGGCACAAATAACCCAACTTATTTGCTAAACCTTGGGCATGCGTACGCAAACCAGAATTTGTTGGAACAAGCTGAGGAATGTTATGCTAAAAGCCTCGAAATCAATACAAATTCGTTAAATGCCTGGAAAAGCCTGGCTTCACTGTACCAGTTTCAGAAAAGATTTTCAGAATCGGTTAAAGTCTGGGAGAGGATTATTGCTGAGTACAGTATCGACCCGTATTATAAAATACAGTTGGCCAAAGATTTAATTGAACTGAAGGAATTTCAGTACTCGCTAAAGGTTCTTTCAGGAGCGCTTGATTTTGGCAAGTACCAGGAATTGGCGTGGTATTACATGGCTGTTATTCACCTGAATTCAAGAAATTTTGGTTTGGCCGAAGTTTCTATCAATAAAAGTCTTGGTATACAGCCCGATAACGAAGATTTCAGGATACTGGCAGCAACTATATATCTTGCGCTTGCCCAGCTCGATAAAGCCATATTTCACTGGAATTATGTATTGCGGCTTGACGATTTGAATCATAAGGTTAGAATTGATAAAGCTGTAGCGTTGCTTGCAAATGGTTTTACTGAAAAAGCGCTGGCCGAACTGGATTTTGTGCTTTCGAAAGATAAAAACAACCCAAAAGCAATGTATTACAAAGCACTAACCTTTACCGAACTAAAAGACAATAAAACAGAGGCAATAAAAATTTTAAAATCACTAATTTTAAAGGAACATGCATATGCTCAAAGCGCAAAGGAGTTATTATCGAAAATTGAATCCTAACTTTGTTATATGAATTTTAATCAGATTATTTCATACCTGCGGAATGTAGTAAAATACCGTATGGATACCGAGTTTGGCGGAACACCAGTTGAACCGGGCAACTATAGTTTTAACGGTGACAATTCGGAATTGGGAGAATTTTGTTTGAACAATCAAATATCGGGCGATGAGCTGGTTGTGTTGTTTCTTGCATTGGTTCCACATTTTATGCCCGATTTCTTTAGTAAGGTTATTGGCGAATACCTTCCCAAAGGAGGCGATTTTCCCGAGTTTGGAGGAGTGAAAGGGAAAAACCACAGGGGGATTTTACCAACAGGCGAAACAGTTTTGTTTGTCCTTGCCGGCAAAGACTTCGAAAAACGCATGGAGGTATCAAAAATGTTTGAGGATAAACATTTGTTTGCCCGGAAAAATCTCGTGTTCATTGAATCTGTGGGAAAAGGCGAGCCCCGGATGAGCGGCCGATTGATTATCGATGAGGAATATGTGGATTTGTTTACTTCTGGAAAAATTTCGAAACCAAAACTGAGCGCCGATTTTCCGGCCGGATTAATTACAACCGAACTGGAATGGAAAGACCTTGTACTCCAGGAAAAAACCATGGAAGAAATAAAGGAAATCGAAACCTGGCTGAAACACAATGATACCTTGCTCAATGTATGGCAGATGAAGGGCAAAATTAAGCCCGGCTTCAGGATTTTATTTTTTGGCCCTGCCGGTACCGGAAAAACAATGACAGCATGTTTACTTGGTAAATACACAGGCCGCGATGTTTTTCGCATCGATCTTTCTACTGTTGTTTCGAAATATATTGGTGAAACCGAGAAAAACCTCTCAAAACTGTTCGATAAAGCCGCAAACAAGGATTGGATACTCTTTTTCGATGAGGCGGATGCCATTTTTGGTAAACGCACAAGTGTGCGCGATGCCCACGATAAATATGCCAACCAGGAAGTGTCGTATCTGCTGCAACGCATCGAATCGCATTCGGGGCTTGTAATTCTGGCATCGAACATGAAAGGCAATATCGACACCTCGTTTACCCGCCGGTTTAATTCAATTATAGAATTCGAAAATCCCGGAATTGCCGAACGAGAGCAGTTGTGGCAAAACTACATCCCGCCACTTATTAATATCGACGAAAGGATTTCGTTAAAGGAACTCGCCCGGAAATTTGAAATTACAGGGGCGAACATTGTAAACGTAATTCATTATGCAGGGTTAAAAACCCTTGAAAAGCATTCAAATACAATTTCTTACGAAGATTTGACAAAAGGAATCCAGAAAGAATACCAGAAAGAGGGCAAAATGATAAGGATGGCGTAATTCACAAAAACTGAATTGAAACTTTGAGGCTGTTTTGGATTATAATTTAATCTGGTTAGGGATATAATCTGGGAAATAGAAGCTCGTTTTTATTAAAATAATATTTGAATATTATGTCGAACCCCGGAACTAACAATTTTTTGTTAATTGTTTTTACTAAAATTCGGTCAACTGCTTGATTAATTTATAAAAAAGTGTTTCCTTTGCACTCCGTTTAAAGAACGTGTTTATTTTGATCATTTAGAAAATAAAAAGAAATGTCACGAGTTTGTCAAATAACAGGTAAGAAAGCAATGGTGGGCAACAATGTTTCTCACTCGAAAAGAAGGACTAAAAGAAAGTTCGATGTAAACCTGTTCAGAAAAAAATATTATTTACCCGACGAAGACAGGTGGGTTGAGTTAACAATTTCGGCTGCAGGTATGCGTACCATTAATAAAAATGGATTGAAAGCTGCCATTAATAATGCAAAAGAAAAGGGTTTAATCGAAAAAATTTAAAGATTTTCAGAAATGGCTAAAAAGAGTAAAGGAAACAGAATCCAGGTTATTATGGAATGCACTGAGCACAAAACCAGCGGCATGCCTGGTACTTCGAGGTATATTACTACCAAAAACAGAAAAAACACTCCTGAAAGGCTCGAGTTGAAAAAGTACAATCCGATTCTGAAGAAAGTAACAGTACACAAAGAAATTAAATAGTTTAAGTCATGGCAAAGAAAACGGTTGCAACATTACAAAAAGGCGCTGGTAAAGGTTATGCAAAGGTTATAAAAATGAGCAAATCGCCCAAAACCGGAGCGTACACGTTTAAAGAAGAAGTCATTCCTAACGATGAGGTTACAGGTTATTTTGGAAAATAAACCCTGTATTTCTAAAAAATAAAATTCTGATTAACAGGAAAAGCTTTCATCAGTGGTGAAAGCTTTTTTTGTTTTACTTTGGAGTCGGGGCGGATGATTAATAAAAGATATTTTAGTTGCTGAAAATCAGTTAAGTAATGGGAATTTTTGGATTTTTTGACAAAAAGAAAAAGGAAAGTCTTAATGAAGGACTAGCCAAAACAAAAGAGAGTGTTTTTGTAAAACTTGGCAGGGCGGTAGTTGGTAAATCGAAAGTCGACGAAGAGGTGCTTGATAATCTGGAAGAAGTGCTTATTTCGTCGGATGTTGGCGTCGATACCACTTTAAAAATAATAAGAAGGATAGAAGAGCGGGTTTCGCGAGATAAATATTTGGGTATAAATGAGTTAAATAAAATTCTGAGGGAGGAAATTACTTCGCTTCTCGACGAAAACAACTCGACAGATGTTTCCGATTTTGACCTTCCCCAAAATGGCAATCCTTATGTTATAATGGTTGTTGGCGTAAATGGCGTTGGAAAAACCACTACAATCGGCAAACTGGCTTATAATTTCAAACAAGCCGGCAAATCGGTGGTCTTAGGCGCTGCCGATACATTCAGGGCGGCGGCAATTGAGCAGCTCGAAATATGGGCAAAGCGTGTCGATGTGCCTATTGTACGTCAGAAAATGGGAGCCGATCCGGCTTCTGTTGCATACGATACACTGGCTTCGGCCAAAGCTTCAAAAGCCGATGTGGTAATTATTGATACTGCAGGCCGTTTGCACAACAAGGTGAACCTGATGAACGAGTTGTCGAAAATCAAAAAAGTAATGCAGAAAATTATCCCCGAAGCGCCGCACGAGGTTCTTCTGATACTTGACGGCTCAACCGGGCAGAATGCCTTTGAACAGGCCAGGCAGTTTACATTAGCAACCGAAGTTAATGCAATGGTGCTCACAAAGCTCGACGGGACAGCAAAGGGCGGAGTGGTAATCGGGATTTCCGATCAGTTTAAAATACCTGTAAAATATATTGGAATTGGAGAAAAAATGGAGCACCTTCAAATTTTTAACCGGCACGAATTTGTTGAATCGCTCTTTTCATGATATTGCCGGAGCAAAATAATTTTATTAAACCCGGTTCAAGGGCGTTTAGTTAAAGCTGTCAATTCTAAAGGTTTTAACTTGTGATAGGCTAAGTGGACCAGATTTATACAGATTTTAATTCAAACACACCAACTCAATTCTAATAATTAAAACGGAAATAATAGATAAAAAAAAGCCACCCCAAAAAGGTTGGCTTTTTTTTCTTACCGTATTTAGCATGGGCCTTTTTTCCCTTGTTCTGCTTTTTCGTGAAACCAGTTTAACGGGTACGACGATGGCCTTTCGAGCGGAAGGCCATATAAACGGTCGTAAACAAGCGAAGCCAAAACTCCCAATGAGCGCGAAACCCCAAATAAAACTGTATAGAAATTGTGTTCAGTAATTCCATAATGATTTAAAAGGGCGCCGCTAATTGCATCGACATTTGGCCACGGATTTTTTATTTTGCCGGTAGCCTCAAGAATAGGCGGGGCAACCCTGTAAATGGCATTAACCACATTAATCAGTTGGTCGTTTGCAATATATTTTTCGGCAAACATTTGTTGAACGGTAAAGCGGGGGTCAGTAATCCGTAAAACTGCATGTCCATAACCCGGGACTACACGTCCCTGTAGCAAAGTTTCTTCAATATAGTCGGCAATTTGCTTGTCGGTAGGCTCATCGGTTTCAAGTTGTTCGAGCATTTCATTTATCCAGTTTATTACTTCCTGGTTGGCAAAACCATGCAGGGGCCCGGCCAGGCCAGCCATTCCCGCAGCAAAAGAATAATAGGCATTACTCAGGGCAGTACCAACCAGGTGGGTGGCATGTGCCGAAACATTTCCTCCTTCGTGGTCGGCGTGGATAACCATGTACAGGCGCAGCAACCTTTTTACATCGTTCGATTCAAATCCCATCATATGTGCAAGGTTGCCTGCCCAGTCGAGATTGTGATTAGCTTCGATGTGTTTGCTTTTGAAATACATACGCCGGTAAATATAGGCGGCTATCCGTGGAAGCCGCGCAATGAGATTCATAACATCTTCGTACATGAAATCCCAGTAAAATTTTTTATTTACGCCTGCGCGGTATGCTTTTTGAAAAACAGACTCTGGCGCCATGGCAACAATTGCCGCAATAAACTGGGTCATTGGGCGGCTGTTTTTTGGCAGGGCATCGATTACGTCAAAAACGTGCTGCGGTACATGCGAACGCGTTGACCAGTCTTTCGACAGGTTAAGTGCGTCTTCCTTATCCGGGATTTCGCCAATAAGCATTAAGTAAAATAAGCCTTCAGGAAGTGGTTCGCCATCTTCTTCCATTTTCGGTAGTTTTTGCCTCAATTCCTGTATCGAATAGCCTTTAAAGCGGATTCCTTCATTAGCATCCAGTTTCGAAGTTTCGGTTAGCAGTGCAGGAATCCCTTTCATTCCCGACAATACCTGGTCGATAGTTACCTGCCCTAGCACAACATCGCCATGCTCTTTTCTGATACGCTGAAATTCAGCATTGCATTTTATTGCCTTTTCGTAAAACCTGTTTTTAATGTATTCCATTTGGTATTATTGATTTTTGTTAGTGCATATTTTTAATTATTTCGTCGGCAAATTCGGTGGTTGAGAGTAAAGTTGCCCCTTCCATCTGGGCAAATAAATCGGAGGTTACCCTTCGTTTGGCAAACGTGTGTTCCAGTGCATCATACACATACTCGGCAGCATCGTCCCAACCCATGTATTCAAGCATCATAACTCCCGAAAGCAACAACGAACTTGGATTTGCCTTTCCGGTCCCGGCAATATCGGGGGCAGTTCCATGGGTTGCTTCGAAGATGGCATATCCGTTTTTGTAATTGATATTTGCCCCGGGTGAAATTCCTATTCCGCCAACCATTGCAGCGAGCTGGTCTGAAATATAATCGCCGTTAAGGTTCATTGTAGCTATTACCGAATGGTCAAAAGGTTTTAACAATGATTCCTGTAAAAAGGCATCCGTAATAACATCCTTAACAATAACTTTTCCCTCTTTTTTTGCATCGTTTAAGGCTTTTTCCGCATCCATCAACCCTCTTTCAAGTTTTATTTTCGCAAATTGTCTCCAGGTAAAAGTTTGTTTCCCGAATTCATTTTCCGCCAAATCAAATCCCCAGTTTTTAAACGCACCTTCTGTAAATTTCATGATATTTCCTTTATGAACAAGGGTTACCGAAGGTAAACGGCGTTTTACCGCATATTGAAGTGCAGCCCTGATTAAGCGTTCTGAACCATCTTTGGAAATTGGTTTTACGCCAAATGACGAACTTTCGGGAAAGCGAACCTGACTGACACCCATTTCGTTAATCAGGAAATCCCTGAATTTCTTTGTGTTTTCTTCGCCTGCCATGTACTCAATCCCAGCATAAATGTCTTCGGTGTTTTCCCTGAAAATATGCATATCGACAAGTGAAGGATACCTGATTGGCGAGGGAACTCCTTTAAACCACCGTACAGGGCGCAAACACACAAATAAGTCGAGTGTTTGCCTCAAAGCTACATTTAACGACCGAATGCCTTCGCCAACTGGTGTAGCAAGCGGGCCCTTTATACCGAGTAAATGTTCCCTGAATGCCCCGATTGTTTCATCAGGCAGATGCTGGCCCGCGGTCTTTAATGCTTTTTCACCGGCAAACACTTCTTTCCAGATTATTTTTTTTGAAGCCCCGTAAGCTTTTTTTACCGCTGCATCGATTACTTTTTGCGAGGGCGCTGTAATATCCCTTCCAATACCATCACCTTCAATAAAAGGAATTACAGGATTTTTGGGAACATTTATATGTCCGTTGATTAATTGAGTTTTATTTGTCATTTCGCAATTTAAATCTTAGCCAAAATAGCTATTTTTTAACTGGAACCCACCGGTTTATTAATTTAATTTTTGTTTAAGATTATCGTTTAATGCTTCAAGAAAACCCTCGGTTGTCAGGTAATGTCCGGGTTTTAAATTATTCTCATAAATAATCAAAGCCAGGTCCTTTGTCATTTTACCACTTTCAACAGTTTCAATACAAACAGTTTCAAGCGCATGGGCAAAGTCAATTAATTTCTGGTTGCCGTCCAGTTTACCCCTGAAAGCCAAACCTCTTGTCCATGCAAAAATTGAAGCAATCGGGTTTGTCGATGTTGGCCTTCCATTCTGGTGTTCGCGGTAATGACGGGTAACCGTTCCGTGGGCTGCTTCGGCTTCCATGGTTTTTCCATCGGGGGTTACCAGCACCGAAGTCATTAAACCAAGCGAACCAAAACCCTGGGCAACTGTGTCGCTTTGTACATCGCCGTCATAGTTTTTACAGGCCCAAACATAACCGCCGTTCCATTTCATGGCCGCAGCAACCATATCGTCAATTAAACGGTGCTCGTAGGCGATTCCTATTTCATCGAATTTTTCCTTGAACTCGGTTTCAAAAACCTGCTGAAAAATGTCTTTAAAACGGCCATCATATTTTTTAAGGATGGTATTTTTTGTTGAAAGATACAAGGGCCATTCCCTTTCGATTGCCATATTCATACACGAACGTGCAAAACCCCTGATGGATTCGTCGGTGTTGTACATGGCCATGGCAAGTCCATCGCCTTCAAAGTTGTACACCTCGTGGTGAATTGGCTTACTGCCATCTTCCGGAGTAAAAGTAATGGTCAGTTTCCCTTTTCCTTTGGTGAGGAAATCTGTAGCCCGGTACTGGTCGCCAAAAGCGTGACGTCCGATACAGATTGGTTTTGTCCAGCCGGGCACAAGACGGGGAACATTATTGCAGATAATAGGTTCGCGAAATACAGTCCCACCTAAAATATTACGGATGGTCCCGTTGGGCGATTTCCACATATGTTTAAGTCCAAACTCTTCGACACGGGCTTCATCGGGTGTAATTGTGGCACATTTCACCCCAACACCGTATTTCCGGATTGCATGCGCCGCATCAACTGTAACCTGGTCGTTAGTGGCATCGCGGTGTTCCATTCCTAAATCGAAATATATCAATTCTATGTCGAGATACGGAAGGATTAATTTTTGTTTAATAAAACTCCAGATTACTCTTGTCATTTCATCACCATCGAGCTCCACTACCGGATTTTGAACTTTAATTTTTTGCATTGTTTTTTTATTTTTTAAATGAATTACTATTCCCTGAAAAAATCAGGGTATTATTTATTGCCGTTAAGGCTTTGGTTTTTTCTTAATTATTTTGTTTTCTGATTAAATTTAATGCCGAACCTGCTTTAAACCACTCAATCTGTTGTTCGTTGCAGGTATGGTTCAATTCGATTGTATCCTTAGAACCATCGGAATGGACCAGTTCAACATGAAGCTTTTTACCTGGCGCGAATTCAACCAAGTCAACAAAGTTGAAGGTGTCGTCTTCCTGAATCAAATCGTAGTCGTTTTCATTGACAAACGTTAACCCGAGCATTCCCTGTTTTTTAAGATTGGTTTCGTGAATACGGGCAAACGATTTAGCGATAACCGCTTTAACACCCAGGTGACGGGGTTCCATTGCGGCATGTTCGCGCGACGAACCTTCGCCATAATTCTGGTCGCCAACCACTACCGAAGTGATTCCTGCCGTTTTATACTGGCGTTGAACAGCCGGTACTGTGTCGTATCCGCCTGTCAGCTGGTTTTTTACCTGGTTGGTTTCGTTGTTGAAGGCATTAACAGCCCCAATCAGCATGTTATTCGAAATGTTGTCAAGGTGTCCGCGAAAACGCAGCCATGGGCCCGCCATCGAAATATGGTCGGTGGTACATTTCCCGAAAGCTTTGATTAAAAGTTTTGCTCCGCTGATGTTTCTCCCGTCCCAGGGTTCAAACGGCGATAAAAGTTGTAACCGGTTTGAGCCGGGTGCCACGTTAACTTCCACATTTTGTCCATCTTCGGAAGGAGCCTGGTATCCGGCATCTTCTACATCAAAACCTTTCGAAGGCAGTTCATCGCCAACCGGGGGGTTTAATTTTATTTTTTCTCCCTTAACATTGGTAAGTGTATCGGTAATTGGGTTAAAATCGAGCCTTCCGGCAATTGCAAGCGCTGTAACCAATTCGGGCGAAGTTACAAATGCATGAGTATTTGGATTACCATCGGCCCGCTTAGAAAAATTTCGGTTAAACGAATGTACAATGGTATTTTTTTCAGCTTTTTCGGCCCCTTCGCGCGCCCATTGCCCGATACAGGGGCCACATGCGTTAGCAAAAACCTTTCCGCCCATATTCTCAAATACCGAAATAAACCCATCGCGTTCGATTGTATATCTGACCTGCTCTGAACCCGGCGTAATGGTAAATTCGGCGTTTGTTTTCAGATTATTGGCCACAGCCTGACTGGCAATTGATGCCGCCCTTGAAATATCTTCGTACGAAGAATTGGTGCAACTTCCGATTAAACCAACCGATACTTCGAGTGGCCAGCCATTTTCTCCCGCAACTTTCCCAATCAGCGAAATGGGTGTTGCACGGTCGGGGGTAAATGGGCCGTTGATGTGTGGCTCAAGCTGGGAAAGATCAATTTCTATTAGCTGGTCGTAATAAATTTCCGGATTTTCATATACTTCCGGGTCTGAGTCGAGATGTTTTCTTATCGAATTGGCCAAAAGAGCAACCTGCCCGCGCCCTGTGGCTTTCAGGTAACGTTCCATACTTTCGTCGTATGCAAAAATACTGGTTGTTGCCCCAACTTCGGCGCCCATATTGCAAATAGTGCCTTTCCCGGTTGCCGAAATCGATTTTGCACCTTCCCCGAAATATTCGATAATTGCGCCGGTCCCGCCTTTTACGGTAAGAATTCCGGCTACTTTTAAAATTACATCTTTGGCTGCCGACCAACCGTTTAACTTACCGGTAAGTTTTACCCCAATTAATTTTGGCATTTTCAGTTCCCATGCCATCCCGGCCATTACATCCACTGCATCGGCGCCGCCAACACCAATTGCCACCATTCCGAGGCCACCTGCATTAACAGTGTGCGAGTCGGTCCCAATCATCATTCCACCCGGAAAAGCATAGTTCTCAAGAACAACCTGGTGTATAATTCCGGCGCCGGGTTTCCAGAAACCAATACCGTATTTATTCGAAACCGACTCCAGAAAATCGTAAACCTCCTTATTTATATTTTTTGCCACTCCCAGGTCGGTTTTACCGTCAACCTGCGCCTGTATTAAATGATCGCAATGCACAGTGGAAGGCGCTGCGGTTGTTTTCTTACCCGAATTAATAAATTGCAACAGGGCCATCTGGGCAGTTGCATCCTGCATGGCCACACGGTCGGGTTCAAAATCAACATAAGCCTTGCCCCTTTCAAAGTGTTCAATTGCCCCTGGATAAAACAGGTGGGTATACAGAATTTTTTCGGCATAGGTTAATGGCCGGTTTAATGCTTTTTTTGCCTTTTCCACTTTTACGGGAAAATCGGCATAGACTTTTTTAATGAGTTCCAAATCAAACATATGATGCTTATTTTCTAAAGATTATTCAATTGAATGGTTACAAGCACAAACAACAAAAATGGTTAAAAGTTGAACATTTTACAACATTTTTAAAAATTTAAGGACAATAAATATATAGATAATTGAATATGTGATAACGGATCTGCTGTAATATAGAATGAATATTAATTAGAAATGCTTATTTGGTATACGATTAATGGTTTATAAAACTAAAAGTTGCACTTTAAATTCTATATTTGGCTAAATTCATAACTGATTTCAATTGTCGCGAATAAAAGAGTACCTTAAATCGTTTGGCCCGGGTTTTATCATTGCATCGGTTGTTTTGGGCCCGGGCAGCATAACTGTGGCTTCGCGAATCGGGTCGGAGTACGGTAATTCTTTTCTTTGGGTGATTGTTCCTGCAGCAATTTTTATGATCGTTTATACTTCCATGTCGGTACGCTTTGGAGTAGTAAGCAATAAGTCCATACTCCAGTCTGTTTCAGAAAATTATGGCCGATGGTTAGCTGTGCTTATTGGTATTTCCACATTTTTGTCGGCTTCAAGTTTTCAGTTTGGAAATAACCTCGGGATAGGTATCGCCATGCAGGGAATCACCGGAATAAACGAAAGATTTTGGCCGTTTCTTTTTACTCCGCTTGCGGTACTGTTAATATTCTTTACAAAAAATCTTTACAGGATTCTTGAAAAGATAATGATGGTTATGGTAATGGTAATGATCATTGCCTTTTTTATTAACCTGATCATGGTAAAACCCGATTTGGTACTGGTAGGTAAAGGCTTTTTACCATCATCGTTTGATAGCCTGAACCTGGATATAATTGCCGCATTAATTGCAACAACTTTTACCATGAATGGGGCAATCTATCAATCGTACCTGGCGCGCGACAAGGGATGGAAAACCACCGATATGAGAAAAGGATTAACCGATACCTACATGGGAATTGGCCTGCTGGCGCTAATTTCTGTTGTAATAATCATAACGTCTGCAACGGCGCTTTTCCCTTACGGAATTAAAGTAAATTCAGCATCCGGCATGGCATCGCAGCTCGAAGCCTTATTCGGAAGTTATGCCAAAATTGTTTTCAGCATAGGATTGTTTGCCGCTGCATTTTCTTCGTTAACTGTAAATGCGGTAATTGGCGGGGGCCTTTTATCCGATGGTTTCGGCATGGGAAGTAAAATGAATGAAAAAATGCCAAAAATTTTTACCACTGTTATTTTACTGTCAGGGATGTTTATTGCAGTATTTTTAAAGGGAAATGTTATTTATGCCCTGATAATGGCCCAGGCCTCGTCTATTTTGGCCGTGCCGTTAATTGCACTGGGGATGTTTCTGGTTTTGAACAATAAAAACGTAATGGGTAAATTCAGAAATAATATCTGGCAAAACATTCTTGCTGTTGCCGGATTTGTCCTGATTTGCATGATGGTTTATTTTATGTACGACAAATTAATAGGTTATCTGATAAATATTTAGAAAATAGAAATGAATAGTTTACCATCGGAAATAGAAAATGAAAATCAGTTGGACGAACTTATATCGCAGCCTTCAGAAAAAATCATTGAATTAATGTCGGGGATTGATGGTGATTTTCTTTTCCTGGGGATTGCGGGAAAAATTGGGCCATCGTTGGCAATAATGGCGAAAAGGGCATCGGAATTAGCCGGAGTTGAGAAGCGTTTTATAGGAGTATCGCGTTTTAATTCAGTTGAGGCCAGATCAAAACTTGAGAATGATGGAATAGAAACTATTGCCGGGGATTTAATGGATACAGGGTTTCTTAATAAACTTCCAAAAGTAAAAAATGTATTTTTTCTGGCTGGAATGAAATTTGGCTCCGAAGAAAACCCGGCGTTAACCTGGGCTGTAAACGTGTATTTGCCTGCATTGGTTGCCGAGACTTTTTGCAAATCGCGAATTGTGGCTTATTCCACGGGTTGTGTTTACAATTTGGTTTCAATTGGTTCAGGAGGCTCAAGGGAGACTGATAATCCCGGACCGGTTGGCGAATATGCCCAGTCGTGTTTGGGCAGGGAACGAATGTTTGAATATGGCAGCGCGAAATACAAAACGCCTGTTGCCATTATCAGGTTAAATTATTCGGTAGAAATGAGATATGGAGTTCTTGTGGATATTGCTACAAAGGTTTGGCAGAGAAAACCGGTTGATTTATCGATGGGGTATTTCAATGCAATCTGGCAGGGCGATGCAAACGAAATGGTGTTGCGTTCATTGGATTTTTGTTCCAGCCCGGCGAAAATTATAAATGTTACCGGTAAAGAAATTCTGAGTGTAAAGGAAATTGCCACTGAATTTGGAAATCAATTCGGGATAAAACCTGAATTTGTCGGAACGGAATCGGAAACGGCGCTACTCAACAATTCGGAAATGGCCTTCGGATTATTCGGCCGTCCAAAAATCCCTGTTGAAAAAATGATACAATGGACCGCCGGTTGGATACCGCGGGGAAACAGGTTATTAAACAAACCAACCCATTTCGAAACAAGGGATGGGAAATATTAAAGCTTCCCCTTACCCCTCGCAGAGAGGGAAGGAGAAGATTATCGATATAATAAAATTGAAATGAAAAAGAACAAAAACAAAATACCCCCTCCAGCCACCCTATCCTTAGGAGAGGGCCGGGAGGAGGCCTTAAAATCAACCGAACTACCCTTTGAAATACGTACAGAACTGCATAAAGGCACGGTAATCCCGGCGCTTCCGCTGGCATTGAACAAAAACCGTAAACTGGATGAAAAAAGGCAAAGGGCTCTAATCCGGTATTATCTTGAAGCCGGGGCCGGAGGAATTGCGGTTGGGGTTCACACAACCCAGTTTGAAATCAGGCTGCCTGGTATTAATTTATATAAACCCGTATTGCAACTGGCAAAAGAAGAATTCGACAGGTTTACCAAACAAACAAAAAAACCGGTAATTCGGATTGCCGGGGTTATTGGTAAAACAAATCAGGCAGTACACGAAGCCAACACAGCACTCGAAAACGGTTATCATGCAGTTTTACTGAGTTTGGCAGCATTTGCAGGCGCCCCGAATACCCAAATTCTTGAACATTGTAAAACGGTTGCAGAAATTATTCCTGTCGTGGGTTTTTATCTGCAACCTTCAGTTGGCGGACGGAATCTGGATGTTAATTTTTGGCGCCAATTTGCTGAAACTAAGAACGTAGTGGCAATAAAAATTGCCCCTTTTAACCGTTACCAGACTTTTGATGTTGTTCGCGGCGTGGCTGAGTCGGGTAGGGCAGATGAAATTGCGCTGTACACCGGCAACGACGACAATATTCTAATCGATTTGTTATCGGAATACCAGATTCAGGCCGGGGATAAAACTATTAAAATGAGAATTGTTGGCGGGCTGCTTGGGCATTGGGCAGTTTGGACACGAAAGGCTGTTGAACTGCTTGAGGAAGTAAAAGCAGGAAAATTTAATACCGACATGCAAAAAACATTGTCTTTGGCCAACCAGATAACCGATTGTAATTCTGCATTTTTCGACCCTGGAAACAATTTTAAAGGTTGTATTACCGGAATTCACGAAGTTCTCCGCCGGCAGGGACTACTGGAGGGAACCTGGACCCTGAATGAAAACGAAAATTTATCGCCGGGCCAGAAAGAGGAAATTGACAGGGTGTATTCTGCTTATCCACACCTGAACGATGACGATTTTGTAAATGATAACCTGCATAAATGGCTGGAGTAACAAGAGTAAAAAGGATGAATTCAGATTTTTTTATAAGAGATTTAACCTCGAAAGATATTCCTGAAGCAATGAAAATTGTTCGGCAGGAAGGATGGAACCAGACCGAAACTGATTGGAAACTGTTTATTGAAAACCCTGATAATTGCTGTAAATGCCTTGTGGTTGACGGACAATTGGTGGGCACAACAACTTCGTACAGGTTTTCTGAAAACCTGGCCTGGGTAAGCATGGTTCTTGTCAACAAAGATTTCAGGGGCAGGGGATATGGGAAATTTCTGACAGAATCGGTTTTAAACGAAACAGGGGATTGTAAATCGATAAAACTCGATGCTACCCCGGCAGGTGAAAAGGTGTATGAAAAACTGGGGTTTATCAGGGAATATTCCATTACACGATGGGTTTGCGAATCTTTTACCTCCGAAATACACCCTCCCACTGATGTTGAAAAAATAAACCTTTACGATATAGAGCCCTTAGTCGATTTTGATAAACAAACTTTTGGTGAAGGAAGGAAAAAAATAATTGATTCCCTGATAACCAATTTTTCTGAATTTTGCAGGATCAGCAAAAAAAACGGGAAAGAAAATGGTTTTGCTTTGGGACGCGCTGGAAGCCGTTTTTATCAGATTGGGCCGGTTTCGGCAAATTCTTTTCCAGTTGCGAAGGATTTAATTTCATCTGTCCTTTGTGGATTAAATAAACAGCCTGTAGTTATGGATATACCCGACAGTCAGGTTGAATTGACCGATTGGCTTACTGTGCTGGGTTTTCAGAGAAAATGGCAATTCTGGCGAATGTACCTGAATGATAATTCGTGCAAAGGCGAAACAGAAAAACAATTTGCCATCTGCGGACCCGAGTTTGGTTAAATTTTACACCACCGTTATATGAATTGCAATTATCCACTTGTTATTCACTTTTTTTAATACAAGCAGGTTTCGGCCAGAAACAGTGGCCCCTGAATTGGTTGCCGTATATTTGCAAATCAGTTAAGCCATTTCGTTTGACAAGTCCATTTTCAAAATTTCAATTTTACCGTATTTCCAGTCGCCTATCCCTTTTAAAATAATGCTTGCCGAGGTGTAACCGGCACCGTTGTATTTTTCTTTGCATGCTTCCAGAATTAATACTGAGTCTTCGATCCGTGCATTTTCCTGTCTTTTCGAAGTGTAGTAATGCAACTCGTTGTTCCTGATTTAGCCAATCTCGTAGTCCCATTTAGTACTGTCGGGCAGTCCCGGGGTGTTAAATTCGTCGCCCCAAACCTCTACATATTTTTGGGCTGGAAGTGTAAAAGAAATAAAAAGAAGAAAAAGTAAGGAAGAGGTTTATTCATATTACAGGATTTTAAGTTGGTTATTGGTTTTTGATTTTCAGTTTTTCTGCTATTTGCTGAATTACCTTTAGTTCGTTATATTCTGTACAATGGCCCTGCATAGGTGAAAAATTAATAATGGCATCGGTTTTTGGATTTTCCATGGTTTTAAGCATTTCATCGAAGGCCCGAAGCGCCGGGTTAAGGTAAAAATTATCCATATCGCCGGTCCATGCCCATATTTTTCCCTGTATTTTCGGGCCTAATGTTTCCCAGTTGGTTTTTACATAGTGTTTTAAGTCGCGTTTTCGCCAGTATTCGGCTACCTCCCTGTCTATTTTTCCTGTAACCGGATCGAACATAGGTTTTGGCAGGCCATCATTACCCTTTGGGCTGAACAATGCTGTAAACGCGCTGAACTGGCCCCCGGAAGTTACGTAAGTATCAGACCGGCCCAATACATTTTCAAACCCGATAAAATCTTTTTGTGATATAACCGGTTCGCCAGAAATTTCTCGCATAATCGGGCGCAGGTATCCGTGTTCATTGACAAAGGCATTTTCGTCGCTGTAAATGTTGATTAACTGACAATTTTCAAAATCAACCTGATCGGGGCTGTATGAAAAACACCCGCCAAAAAAATCGGGATAAAAAATCTGTAAAGCCAAAGATACCCAGCCGCCGGTGCTGCATCCTTCCACAAATCGCGATTCGGGAGTCCCCTTTCCCCTGAATTTATTTTCGATGTAAGGGATCAATTCTTCTGTAAGAGCCGTTCCGTAAGGGCCGCTGTTTTCTGAGTCGAGCTGGTAACAGTCGCCAAACGGCCCTTCACCATCGAGGTAAACGTTTAAAATTTCGGGTGCTTCATCGGATGTCCACCAATCCATATTTCTCAAAAAACGATTTGCACGGGTGTAACGGCCACCGTAACCGGCTATGTTATAGCGCACTGCATATTTTTGTCCAGGCTGCTCATAATAATTGCGGGGTAAAATTACGGCTGCTTTTAAACGAATTTCCCTTCCCCACCAGTTGGACAAAATGTTACTTTTTATATTTATTTCGTCCAGTAACTTATGATCCATCAGTTTTACGGGGCCGATAATTTTTGTTAAAGGGAGTTCTATTAATTGGTTTCCGGTTAATTCAATGCTTATTACTTCGCTGTATAAATTATTGGGAGCGTTAATCCCCGATTCAAAAACATCCTGGTCCCACAAAACCTGCACTTTATATTTTCCGTTAGGAAGGTTGTCTAACGAAACATCAACCGATTTGGCCAATTCAACTGAACCTTCGAATGTAAATGGTTTTTCGGGATTCCAGTTTTCGATATTTGTTGCAAAAATCCAGTTTAACTTGTTTGGCCAGGTGTTTAAACGGGGATCGCGCGCAAAACCACTGCCCACAAACAGAAATATTCTTCCGTTGGGTTTGAATTCAGTTTTTATTTCGTGGGAAACAGAAGTTATTACCGTTAGTTTGCTGGTTTGGGCGACAAGGGAGAAACCGGAAATAAGAAAAAGAACCGGGATAAATAATGAAGTTTTCATAAAAGCAGAAATAGTAATAGTTGTAATCGTTTGCCAAAAAAAGGCCATGTACCGGAATTTCAGGATTTGCTGAATATTTTTTTAAAACAGGTTTTACAAACTGGTGTTTACCTGTAATTCTGCTTGTATAAATTTAGTTCTTCTGCTGAGTACCTTGCGCGGACGCTTTCAGGGATTATAATTTGTTCAGGATAGTTTTTAACTTTTGGGGACTCAATTAGTTTATTAATCCCTTTTTTATTCTTTACCAATGTAAATTCATCATAGAGTTCGCCTGTAACAGTAAATGTCTGGACCAAAATTGAATTGTTGTTAACAGCAACGTTTTGATAAAGCTGAGTTTGGGAAGCCACGCGGTCGCTCCATTTATTAACGTTCAACCCATACATTTTGGGGCCGGCGACAGAGACCATGTATAACGGGGGATTTTTGCAATTTTTATCGGCATTTTCCAGGTTTTGTCCCCGGCAATAGGTGTGATCATGGCCCTGAAGCACTAAATCAACGCCATATTTTTCAAGAACAGGTTTTAATGCAGCTCTGTATTTCTCGTTATCCCTTCCTTGCGAGCAGGAATAAACCGGGTAGTGTGTAAACAGGATTGTCCATTTATTCGGATTACCGGAAAGAATTTTGTTAAGCCAGTTTACCGAATTCTCTGCGTTTTCTGCGGAATATCCCATTGCCGGAGAATCGAGTGAAATAAAACGAACTCCCTGATAATCGGTATAAAATGTTTTATTCTCCAGGTTAGATGGCCCATTTTGCGGATTTACAAAAATCTGGTTCCAATGTCTTGAAAACACCCTTGGCCCATTTTCTGTTTCCTGCGTATATTCATGGTTCCCGGGTGTTGCCATTGAAGGGATCGTACCGTAAACCCAATCTCCTGCATAAAAAAATTCGCTCCAGTAATCTTCGGTACTCCGGCTGACCAAATCGCCTGCAAACAACATAAAATCTGCTTTTGGAAAATGCGAATATGCCTGACGGATTGCACGGGAACAGAGTGATTTGATATCATTTTGAAAGTCGCCCAGATAAATAAAGCTAAATGGTTTGTGTGAATTGGAAGAAGTTCTGAATTGAAACCATTCGCTCCACGAATTACCATCGCCAACCCGGTACAAATACGTGGTTTCAGGTTTGAGATTATTAAAAACAACTTTGTGTCCCATGGCAGATGAATCATTGTTCTGCCAAAAATCCGATGTACCATCAACCGAGGTCACATTTTCTGAAAAAAACGGCGATGCGGTTGCTACCGCAACTTGCCCAACAGCTTTGCTAAACGTCGAAACAGTCCTCCAAGTTACTGCGCGGCTCGTTGCAGGGTTCCCGGGAATTGAAAGCATAATCCGGTGAGGTTGGCAGTTATTCAATGAAACGGCATCAGCGCTGTTTTGAGCAATGGTTTCAGATAAGAAAACCGAAACCAGGAACATAAAAAATAAATTTTTAAATTTCATCGTATTTCTTTTAATATTGTTTTCGAATTGGTGCAGCCCCTAAAAATACAAAAGCATTTTAAATTTTTGTTTTAAATTATTTAAAGTTCTGTCAAATTCTCTTCTTTCGATTTTTGTCGCATTTAGCCTATTGCAAATTCAGGAATATGGAAAGTTATCGCATTATAAATTTTATCTTTGCCTAAAAAGTACTCATTAACAAATAAATAATAGTCATGACTTTTAATTATCAAAAACCATTTCCTGTCTTAAAGGATGATACAAAATACAGTTTGTGTACTAAAGATTATGTTTCAACCATAAAAGTTGATGGCCGCGAAATTCTTAAAATTGAGCCTGAAGCGCTTGAATATATTGCGAAAATAGCATTTACCGATATATCGTTTTACCTTCGTACTGCACATATTGAAAAACTGGCAAAAATCCTGGAAGACCCGGAAGCAACGGATAACGACCGGTTTGTGGCCCATACCATGTTAATGAACCAGGCGGTTTCTGCCGAAGGAGAATTACCAACCTGCCAGGACACCGGAACAGCAATTGTGATTGGGAAAAAAGGGGAAAATGTTTTTACCGGCGCAAATGATGCCAAACACTTGTCGAAAGGGATTTACGATACTTTCCAGGAAAAAAACCTTCGTTATTCGCAGGTTGTTCCGTTGACCATGCTCGATGAAAAAAATACGGGGACAAATTTACCTGCACAAATCGATATTTACGCCGTACAGGGAAATGAGTACGAATTCCTGTTTATCACAAAAGGCGGTGGCTCCGGAAATAAGACCTACCTGTACCAGCAAACCAAATCGTTGTTAACAGAAGAAAACCTTACAAAATTCGTAAAAGAAAAAATAATGGATTTGGGCACATCGGCTTGTCCGCCTTATCATTTGGCCCTTGTAATTGGCGGCACATCGGCAGAAGCAACGCTGGCAACGGTTAAAAAGGCCTCTGCTGGCTATTACGATAACCTTCCGGCCGAAGGCAACGAGGGTGGCCAGGCTTTTCGCGATTTGGAGTGGGAGGCAAAAGTTGAAAAAATATGCCAGGAGAGCGGGGTAGGGGCACAGTTTGGCGGAAAATACTTTGTACACGATGTTCGTGTTATCCGTCTGCCACGGCATGCTGCTTCGTGCCCGGTAGGATTGGGTGTGAGTTGCAGCGCCGACAGGAATATAAAAGCTAAAATCACCCGTGAAGGTATTTTTCTTGAAGAGCTTGAAAAAAATCCAGCCCGCTTTTTACCTTCGAAAGCGCCTGCTATGTCGCCGGCTGTTGATATAGATTTAGACAAGCCAATGGAAGAGGTTTTAAAGGAATTATCGAAATACCCGACCAAAACGCGGTTAAACCTCAGCGGGACATTAATTGTAGCCCGCGATATTGCTCACGCACAAATAAAAAAGATGCTGGAAGAAGGCAAACCAATGCCCGAATATTTTAAAAACCACCCGGTTTATTATGCCGGCCCGGCAAAAACGCCAAAAGGAATGGCCAGCGGCAGTTTTGGCCCAACCACTGCAGGCCGCATGGATGTTTATGTGGATGAATTCATGAAACAAGGCGGTTCGATGGTGATGCTTGCCAAAGGAAACCGCACCCAGCAGGTAACCGATGCCTGCAAAAAATACGGGGGGTTCTATCTGGGGTCAATTGGCGGTCCGGCTGCAATCCTGGCAAAAAACAGCATTAAATCGGTTGAAATTGTTGATTTTGAGGAACTGGGAATGGAAGCCGTACGGAAAATAAAAGTTGTCGATTTCCCGGCATTTATTATTGTTGACGATAAAGGGAATGATTTTTTTAAACAATTGTAAAACCTGAAATTCTAACTTTTACATAAGCCCTTATGTAAGACGGCAATTGCTTGCAATGGCTGCTACATTTTCTTCAAAACCGCTAAGCGCATTTAAAGCTGCCCTCAATTGCAAAAGACTACACTCATAAAAAATACACGAAAAAACTATATTTTTGAGTTTCAAAACCAATTTGCATGAAAGCCGTTTATTACGAAAAATTTCAAGGTCCTTTAGAAATTAAGGAGGTGCCAAATCCTCAGGTATCTGCCGGAAGTGTAATTTTTAAAGTTGAAGCTACTGGTTTGTGCCGCAGCGACTGGCATGGCTGGATGGGACATGATGCCGATATTGTTTTGCCCCATGTTCCGGGGCACGAATTAGCCGGAATAATAATTGAAACCGGTTCTGATATTAGAAACTTTAAGGTTGGCGACCGTGTAACAGTTCCATTCGTAAGCGGCTGCGGCCATTGCCCTGAGTGTATTTCCGGAAATCATCAGGTGTGCGACCACCAGTTCCAGCCCGGTTTTACTGCCTGGGGTTCGTTTGCCGAATTTGTTGAAATAAAATATGCCGAAATAAATCTTGTGAAATTACCCGACGAAATTGATTTCGTGACGGCTGCCGCTTTGGGCTGCCGTTTTATCACATCTTTCAGGGCTGTGATCGACCAGGGGAAAGTTGCCCCCGGACAGTGGGTCGCGGTTCATGGTTGCGGGGGAGTGGGATTATCGGCTATAATGATTGCCGCTGCAGCCGGTGCAAATGTTGTGGCTGTTGACATTGATGACGTAAAACTTGAATTGGCAAAAAAGGTGGGGGCGAATGTTTTAATTAATGCAAAAAAGGTGTCCGACGTACCTGAAGAAATTAAGAAAACAACGGGCCGGGGGGCACACCTGTCTGTTGATGCGCTTGGAAGCCAGGTGACATGTTTTAATTCAGTTTCCTGTCTGCGTAAAAGGGGAAAGCATATACAGGTTGGATTGATGACAGGCGATCATAAACACCCAAAAATTCCAATGGACAAAGTGGTCGCGCATGAAATCGAAATTTTGGGTAGCCACGGGATACAGGCGTTTCGATACACTGAAATGTTTGAAATGATAAAATCGGGTAAACTAAACCCCGGGTTACTTGTCGGAAAGACAATTTCGCTTTGTGAAGCGCCCGAAGCTTTAATGAATATGAACAAGTTTGAAAACATTGGGGTTACAGTAATAAATAAGTTTTGAATATGGAAAACCTGAAAATTACAATCATCCAGCCCGATATTATCTGGGAAAATATACAGGGTAATCTGGATAAATATTCAGAACTGATTTTAAAAATTGACAAAACAGATGTAATTGTTTTACCTGAAATGTTTACCACAGGTTTTTCGATGAACCGCGACGGGCTTAAGGAAAAAATGGACGGAAAAACGGTGAATTGGATGAGACAGGTTGCAGCAGATAAAAATGTTTCGGTTGTGGGGAGTTTAATTATCGAAGAACAGAAAATGGTGTACAACCGCGCAGTTTGGGTTTTTCCGAATGGGAGTGTTCAAACCTACGATAAGCGCCATTTATTTACTATGGGTAATGAGCATTTGCATTATACGCAGGGAAACGAAAAAACCATTGTTGAATTCCGGGGCTGGAGATTTTGCCCATTAATATGCTATGATTTACGGTTTCCGGTTTGGGGACGAAATACCGAAAATTATGATGTCCTGATTTTTATGGCCAACTGGCCTTCACCCCGGCACCACCACTGGAAATTATTATTGCAGGCCCGTGCGATTGAAAATATGTCGTATTGTATTGGTGCCAACCGCACGGGAGCGGACGGAACAGGATTGAAATACCTGGGCGATTCTGCCGTGGTTTCGCACAAGGGTATAGCTGAATTTATGGGTGAAAATGAATTGGTGAGGACATTTGAACTTTCGCATCCCGAACTTCGTGAATACCGCAGAAATTTACCCTTTCTGGATGATCGGGACAGGTTTCGGATTATCAGGTAATCGGTTTTGATTAGCAACAAACATAATCCCGGATAAATCATTATAATATTTCTAACGCAAATTTTTGGTAAGAAAATCTGAGAATTTAGGGGTGCAGAATTTTCAGATGAAAAAATGGCTGTTAATTCATTTTTGCAAACTAAAATTTGTTATTGAATTAACAACCATTCTAAATCCGAAATCTTCAATTATTTTTCTTTCAATGTGCTTTCCATCATTTTCTTATCCGCGAAATAGGCCCAAATAACCAAAATAAAAACCACGACAAGGGCAACATATACACCTGTTGGAACAGGGGCAGGCTCGCCCTGTGCGTACGAATGTAATCCCGACAGATAGTAGTTTACCCCAAAATAAGTCATTAAAACCGAGCTGAAACCTATCAATGCAGCCGCGCTAACGGCAAAATTTCCTTTAAAGCCCGGTATTTTGTGCATGTGACTGATAAAAGTATAAACAAGAATTGTAACCAGAGACCAGGTTTCTTTTGGATCCCAGCCCCAGTAACGGCCCCACGATTCGTTGGCCCACACTCCGCCAAGGAATGATCCCAAAGCCAGCATTATCAATCCGATTATCAGGGAAATATCGATAATATTTACCAATTCCCTGAGGGTAATATTAATCCGGGCAGAATTATTTTTATTTCTCGAAATAATTAAAACAAGGTTTAACATTCCGAGCAGAGCCCCAACCCCTAAAAATCCGTAACTCGATGTTATTATTGAAACGTGGACAATTAACCAATACGATTTTAATACCGGCACAAGGTTTGTTATTTCTGGGCTCATCCAGCTAAGCCCGGCAACCATTAATGTAAGCCCTGCCAGTAGGGTCGTTGTAGAAAGCGTAATCTCCGAACGGTTGGCAAAACTTAATCCTGCCAGGCAGGTTGCCCAACTGATAAACACCATCGATTCGTAACCATTGCTCCACGGGGCATGACCCGAAATATACCACCGGATACCCAATCCAACAGAATGGGCCAGGAACATTACATAAACCAATAGTACCGAAAGCTTTTTTAACCTGGTAAGTTTGAATTTTGGGTTGAAAATGGTTGTTAAATTCATAGCCAGCATAATTAAGCCAAACAACAAATAAACTTTTGAAAGCTTTCCGAAAATATCCAGGTTATTGTAAAGCACTTCGAAATTGACTTTTGTTGCCGAAGGCATGATTTTGCCCCCCAGTTGATGCTGATAGTTCTTCAACTGTGTTAAAAGCGAGTTAGCGGCTGCCCAGTCGTTACGTTTTACCGAAGCGTAGTAATTTGTAATTGTGTTTTTTGCAAAAGTTTCCCCTTCGCTACCGAGTAGTTTTGCATCTTTCAACGAAATCCATTTATGGTTTTCATCACCGGGGATAGGTAAAATAACAAGATAATCGCCCTGGAACACAGCCAATAGTATATTGGCCCGTTCATCAACATTAATTACTTCCTTGTCGTACTTGTCGCGTTCGTTTGGTTTTTTGCGGTAGATTTCCGAAACCAGCTGATTCAGTTTGTATTCGCCATTTACAGGGCTGAACAACGAATTAAACGATACAAAATTCCCTTTGGCATTTAATAACCTTCTTAAATCGGCATTTGCCACTTTTATAAAAGGAATGTCCCTCCACTTCTCGGGATTTGCCTGCATTTCGAGAAAAACTGAAGTTGCCGGCTGTCCTTCCCAGTTATTTTTCCGGGCTACTTTTCGCAAAATTTCAGAGGCCAGTGTATTTACCGGTTCAACCCTACCTTTTGGGCTTTGAACAATCATTTTCCCAAATTCCGAAACATGATCTTTGTTTAATTGCTGAGTTTGCGCGGTGGCGCCAATACCTATGGAAAAAAGCGCGATAAAAACTGCAAAGAATTTTTTTCTCTCCACACGAAGTTTTCCTGATGTTTTTATGAGGGCTTTTATGCGGCTGTTTTTATTAAAGAAAATCAACACCATTCCAATTGCCATTATCAGGTAGCCGAAATACGTGACGGAAGTCCCAAGGGAATCAAAATTAACCGACAAATACGTTCCACGTTCATCGGTGTCGTATGACGATTGGAAGAAGCGGTAGCCGCCGTATTTTAATATGTTATTCATGTAAATCCTAAAAGGTTTTTCAATGTCCTGGCCTTGTAGTATTACTTCGCTCGCATACGAAGAAGGACTGTTAGAACCTGGATATCTTTCGAGCTGGAAATCGGTGAGGTACAGCGAAAACGGGATTTCTATTAATTTTGAACCGTAGCTTAATGAAATATCAATTCCATCGATTTGGGTTGAATATTCTTCGCCCACCTGGCCTTTTGCGCCAAAAACATTTATGTTTTTTGTTGTATTACCGACACTTACCAAAGCCTGAAACGCATCGCGGTTTGAAGGGTTATCTTTCTGGCCGGCATAATTCAGTTTGGCAACCCCTTTTGTAAGGTATTGTTTTATTGCAAAACTAACGTTAGCAACAGAATAAGCTTTTTGGGTATTAATTTCGAAACTCGTTTGCGGCGCTATTACTGTTGTTTCCTGTCCCATCATCTCCAAAACGGTCAGGGTATCGGTTGATGTAACAAATAAAACCCCGTTAATTAACCTGAGGTTAACATCCTGGTTATTTTCAGCCATGTCAAGACCAAACGAAATATTGCCGATATTCTTTGTTTCACCCGGATGCAGTAAAAAATCTTTTCTCACAGAACCATCAGCAACTGTAAGTAGCGAAACCACAGGGTTTCCATTGGGGTCAATTTCAAGCACTTCCTCGGCTGACGGCATATAGCCAGCATTTTTAACAGCAACCTGTTGCCCGCCAATACTAATTTTTTCTGAAAACCGGTTTGATGTATAGGGTGAAAACATCACTTGCTTTTCTGATATTACTGTTTGATCTCCTTTTTTTGCTTTAATACTGATAAAAGTTGGATCTGACATTAACGCGTTTGACGATTCACCTTCGCGAATATGCATTATTCCCTCGTATCCATAGTATCTTGTAATTGCGGCGCCAATAAAAATAATTATAAACGAAAAGTGCAGCAGAACGCCTGCCCATCTTTTTTTTGCAATTAATTTGTTTACAAAGATGCTCCCAATTAGGTTAATACACATAACCAATAAAAGTATCTCGAACCAGCGCGAATTGTAAATCAGTATTTTAGCGGTTACCGTACCGAAATCGTTTTCTATAAAAGTTGCGTAACCTATTGATATGGCAAATATTACGATTAATATCCCGGTAAAAAGCATCGAAAAGAGAAAAGAACTTAATTTTTTCATTAATAAATATTTAAAGAATTCGTTCGGCAAAGAAAGCAATAGAAAATTGAAAAAAACAAGAGCACAAAAAAAATCCTTTGTTTTAAGGGATAAAACAAAGGATTTCTTTTAAAACTATTATAATCAGTTTATTTTTTCAAAGTTGGATCGGGGTGGGAAACTGCTTTTGAAAACTCGGCAAAGTTCCATGCTTTTTTAGCAGGACCATGTCCATCAGGTTTTTTGCCCAAATGACATGCTTTGCAGGTTGCTTCAGTTGGTTCAACCATTCCTTTTGCAAGCGATTGTTCCTTATTTTTCATAATCGCAGCGGTTTTGTACATACTGCCAGGCCCATGGCACGATTCGCATGAAACACCTTCGTCGACTTTAATTGTTGCCAGTAAATTTTTATCAACACTTCCGGCGGTGGAGTGGCACTTTAAACATTCTGCATTTTTCTTGCCTGCATCGTCGAGCTTTGCGTATGCCTGAGAATGGGTAGTTTTCTGCCATTGTGCAAACTGCGCCCCTTTTTCCGGTTTGTTGTGGCACATTTTACAACCATTCACACCAATATATTTTGCGCCCTGCGCATAAGCAAATGAACCGATTGCTAACACAAACCCTAAAACCAACATTAATTTTAAATACTTCATTTTTTTAAGATTTAAGTTTTTATTTGATATTATTAAATTTCTAATTCTACAAACTAATTCCTTATTTATTTTGCGCTTAAATATGCATTATTTCCGGTTTACAACCAAAAAACAGGCCAAAAATTGTTACCTGTTTGTTAATACAACGCCGAATGGCACGAAAAACAATATTCCGTTTTCCATATATCACCAATATCTACGGGGTGTTCAAATTCGAGAATTGAATCGCGATCTGCGAATTTCATGTTTCGCGGACTTCCCTGGGCTTTTATGTTATGGCATAAATTACAATCCTTCGAAATAACCCGGCCTTCGTTGGTTGAATGTTTGTCGTTATGGCAACGAAAGCAACCGTTCGATTCCATATGGCCAAGGTGGTTTGGGTAAATTTTCCAGCTAACTTTCATATAGGGGAATACGTTTTTGGCATATTGAGCTTGTATCTCAGCAATTGCGCCATCGATATCCTTTTTTCGGGTTTGAAAGATTTCGGGAAATGAGGTATTATAATAATCGATTATTGCCGTGCTAATTGCCATTAAAGCGCTGTCTTTTGTTGAATATCCGGGACTTAACACTTGCATGGCAATTGATTTGATACCTGGCAGTGTTTTGGAAATTCTACCCTCGTGTAATGATTTGTCGATAAAATTCTGCGGTACTTCGTAGTTATGCGATGGGCGGTTGTGACAATCCAAACAATCCATGACCCGTATTTCAAGCGAATCGATTTTTTCCTGGCTCAATCCCAAATCATTATCAACATAAATAAATGTTTCTCCGGTTCTTGAATTAGTGTATTTTACCCAGGGTATTTCCATTCGCATTCTGTCGAGCGCCTTATATTCGATTTTTACCTCGGGGCTTATATGTTGGTGAATTCCTTTTATAACACCTTCGGCAGTTGACATTGTACTTGTTTTTACAAGCATTTGCCTGGTTATCTCAGTATTGTTTTCATCGGAAAGGTACGCGTGTTTAATGCGTAGTTTGTTGTCGTAAAATTTTTGGGGCCAATGGCATTTTTCGCATGTTTCCTGAGCGGGCCTGAGGTTAGCAATAGGTGTTGGGATAGGTTGTGGGTATTTCTTTGCAAGCACCGAGTACACCTGGTAAAGCCCCGACAGTTTGCTTTTTACATACCAGCTTGCACCCGTACCCACGTGGCACTCGACACATGCCACACGTTCGTGGGCCGAACCATGATACGTTGTATATTCCGGCTCCATTACTTTATGGCAAAGCTTGCCGCAAAACTCAACCGATTCGGTATAGTGAAATGCCTCGTAACTACCCACGGACGAAATAATTAAAAGAAATACTGTGCCAACCACAAATATGATCAAAGCATTTCGTGTAGCAATGTTGTTGAAATCCAGCACTGGCCAGTTTTTTGTTTTGCCTAGTTTTTCAGCTTGTCGCAAGCGTTTGCCATAAATTCCCATACCTAAGGGAATCATAATTAAACCGGCAACCATAAAAACCGGAAGGATTATATAAATAAATAATCCAATATATGAACCTCCGAAATTGAATATTAAATTTAATAATGCAAGTGATAAAATCGAAGCAAGGTTAAATATTGCTAAAACTGCCCCCAATATCGAGATCCAATTTTTTATTGACGATGGTAATTTCATGGTATTACTTTTAGGATTTTTAATTTCAATTCAAAAGGCTGGTCCAACTTTTTGTTTTCAAAAATGGATATTTATAGAAGCGCTTTAATGAATATTATGCCAGCCCGTTAAAATACTTTTAAAATTCCCGGCTGGTGATTTGCCAATAGAGGCCACATAAAGATGAACCAGTAAAAACAAGGAAATAAAAAAACCTGCAGCCGAATGCAAAACTGCAGTTATAAAAATTCCAGTCATATTGTATACTTTTTCAATAATCATTTCAGGAAAAAGTAATCCAAAACCAGATATAATCACAATTGGGACAACAACATACATTACAACAACATATGAATACTTCTGTAATGGGTTGAATTTTCTTTTTTCCGATAAAGGGTAAGGCGCATTCATTCCATTAAACATTCCGTATGAATAATAGTATGCTTGCTTCATTAGTCGTTTAAAGAATCCTTGAGGTTTAATAAAGTAGAAATTTATATTTTTTGATATGAAATTTCCAATTATAAAAACCAAATAGTTTGCTGCAATGGTTATCCCGGTGATATTATGAATTTTTACGGAGGTTTCAAAACTGATAATTGAAGATTCAATTCCCGATTGCATTGAAAATCCGGTAAAAATTAGCAGAATAATTCCGAGAGCATTGATGGCATGCCAGGTTCTCAACCAAAACGGGTAAAAGTATAATTTTGTATTTTCCGGTTTCATCTTTCTATTTTTTTATAATTCTGAATATCAAGTGTATTGCAATAGCGGACAAGGTAATAAAAAATATAATAAAGCTTAATTTCCGAAGTAAGGGAAATTGCTGAGTTCCGATAACATACGATGGATTTGAAAGAATTGCTTTTATAGTCCCGTTATCTGACCTGTTCTGTAAATTGGTATATTTATAAAGCGATGCTTTAAGTCTCGAATCAGAATTATGGCATTCGGCACATTTTCTAACAGCTAACTCCTTGTTAAGAATATCATGCGAAACCATTAAACTGTCGGTAACATTGGTATGGCATTCGATGCATCTTACATGTTTAAAATGTAAATCCTGGTTTGGCAGCCAGTTATGTACCTGTACTATTTTGGGATTCTCGTGACCCGCTACCATTTCATATTTGTCCATATCGTTATGACATGAAAGACATAAACTGTTGCTGTAAGCTACAATCTCCATCAAATTTCCACTGTTCCTGGCCGTGGGATGGTAATAGTGTTGATTATGACATTTACCGCAGGTAAAATCTTCCCCGCTCTTTTGAAAGTGGACACTTTTTTGAAATTCTTCGTTTACCCTGTCAAATTGATACGTTGCAAATGTGGGATCACCGCCGTGACAATCAAGGCAAGTGCTCATGGGTTCGAGTTTCAATCCTGAAGGGTGGGGATATGAGGAATATTCATATGAATGACAATCGGTACAGTCAAAACTTTTATGAACACCGGTTTTAATTGCTATGGTATCGATAATGAAATAAGGGTTCATTAACTTCTTTTCACCTTTCCCGGTAATATCGTTTTGAAATGCGAAGACCTGGTTTGAATGGCACTTCAGGCACATGTGGTTTTTAGCAACATCATATTGCGATTGTGCTATAGCTGCAAATGCTGCTATAATTAATAAAAACCCAGTTACAGTAATTTGTTTTTTCATTCTTTTTTTAATGAAGTATTATAACTTGTTTAAATAAAAATGGTAATACCCGTTAACGATATTACCATTTTACGACTATTTCCGGTTTTGTTTTAAAAAGCCCAAAGCCGGGTTATTGTAAAGCCAATAGCGATACCGTTTTTATCGAATTTAGTGGTATTATACATCATATTGTCCTGGTCCAGCATACCGGGCGCATTGCTAACATATAACTGAAATGCATGCGTATAGGTAGAAATTTGCCAACCCACAGCAATATTCGGTGTATATTCAGGTACAACTTTTTGTTCTGAAATGGATTGGATTTGCAATGGCGCATTGTAGTTAAACGTTAATGCCGATTGCGGGCTGAATTTAAATTTTCCCAGTAAATGCAATCCAATCAAATCATGATCAGCGGTTTTAACAACCATATTGTAATGCGAAAAGCTAACGCCACCCTGAACAGAAGCCCACTCGCAAAACTTTCTGCTAACCATCAGTTGCGAAAAGTAAGACAACCTGTCGGCAGGCACAATGTCGTACAACCTGAGTCCTTTTCCTGGTTGATATGTTTGCATGGTACCAAAAGCGCTTTCATTCCGGCCGTCAATTGCAATATTTCCATAAACGGCAAGTCCAACTGGAACTTTATTGTCGCTGGTTTGCCTGAGAATACTGTATTTTGCATTAAAATCGGTGTACATTTTATTTTTTGTGGTGCCGATTCCAATCTGAAGGTTTTTAACGGGTACATAATCAAGCGCGAGTCTGATATTTGTTCCTGCTCCGTATATACCGTATAAATCGGAAACTCCGTTGTCGACGGTGCCAAATTTATGCTGTATAACAAATTGCAGTGTTTTTTTATCGTAAACCATAGTAGTTTGGTCGTTTACCAAAACAGAACTTTCAAAAGCCGATACCGGGACGCTTTCTGTTTTTTCCTGGGCAGAGACGTAACTAAAGATAAATCCTGTAAATAATATGAATAGTATTAATTTTTTCATTTTTCCAACTTTTAGTTTAGTTATTTTTTGCCCCTTGCTGAATCCAGAGCAATACTTTAGCAGCCTGTGCTGCTGTATACTTTTTCTGGTGTTGTGATGAATTTTCAGGACTTAGGTAAGTGTAAATTTTACTTTGTTCCGGAGTAGTTTTGTTAATGTACCTGGTGCTGTTTATTGAGGCAAAAGCTTTGTCAGCCGATAAATCGGGCAATTGTTTCCCGGTTGCATGGCATGAGGTACAATTTTCGCCGTTTACAAAAATTGGAACAATTTCTTTAGCAAAACTTACCTGGGGTGTGTTTGGATCTTTAGGATCAATTATTGGAATTTCTTCCGGAACGATAAAGCTATACCTGCACTGGTTTAGAAGCAATGCAAACACAACTGCTACAAGTAAGAATTTTATGATTTTCATTGTTGTTTATTTTAGATTGTATAAAAAAGACCCCTGCTTGTACAGAAGTCTTTTTTATATTTTAAAAACTTTATTTCAAAGCTTCAAGGGTATTTTGCAAAATTGCTTTTACATATTTAGGATTGTGAACGCCCAGGCTACGGTCGTATTTTACACCAAAATAGTTATAAATTGCCTGTGCATGAAGCATTGGTCTTACTCCTGCTACAGGAGTGTATTGAACTACGCCTTCTTCATCTAACGACTCAGAAATTAAACCCATAGCAAGTAATTTTTTCTTTAGTTCATCCAATTTTGCCTGAGTATCTGTCTGTACACCGCCATAATTGTAATTTGTAATAGCTGTGCCGCCATGGCAATCATTACATGCTTTTACACGTGGTATTAATGTGTGGCCCCCTTGCCTGTTGTTAACAGGTCCCATATGACAGCCAATACATGATCCGCCAGCCATTGCAAGGTGAGGATGTGTGCCTTTGTCCGGATAGTTAACAGAACCCTTAATTTCAGACAACCCACTTCCGTTCAGTATATTTGACTGTGCTGAATAGTGGGGATAGGTGCGTACAGTTACAGCAAATGTTGTTCCGGGTCTAGCTGTATTGGGTTCTGCGCTCCTTGACTGGTGGCATGTACCGCATAAGTTGCTGTTTCCTTTTAAATCTATAACACCATTGGCGGCCGCAATCGGAACAGGAGGAGAAACCATTCTTAAAGCATAGTCTTTTCCTTCAAACGATTTGTGCAAACCATGACAGGTATTGCATTTCCATGCAGTAGGATTAGTAATATCGCCTAAAACCGAATTAAACACTGAGAATTGAGTAAATCCCTCATGCGAATGGCAACGGGCACATGAAGCACGCCCACCTGCATAATCAACTGCAATTGCTCCAGCGCTGTGAACTGACATTGCAAACTCTGCCTGTTTTGCTTCCATAACAGTGCCTGCATGACATACCAAACAGGAAACTTTTCCATCAACACCATTAGTTCCGTCTGTACCATTTGCTCCGTCTTTCCCGTCGGCGCCGGCTGGCCCCATAGGGCCTTCCTTAACACAGGAAGTTGCGATCAATGCACATGCAAAACCAATAAACAGTAATTTTAAAAACGAGTTGTATTTCATAACTTAAAGATTAAATAATTTATTATTTCTTCATTTTTTTACATGGTGTAAAAATATAAAGTATCATAGGGTTAATCACCCTAAATGGGGTGATATATGAGTTACCGAATAATGATAAATGATAGTTACGGAATTGACAAATGTCAATTATCCGTTTTTGCTGACCTGGATAAGGGAATATTCGTCCATAATTTCGATTTCACTTCCCTGGGTTTTAATAATGTGGGATTCTTTAAATTGCTGAAGTATCCGAACAAGGCTTTCCTTTGTCATATTCGACATTTCTGCAAGTTCCAGGCGCGAAAGATCGACTGTAAATTTTGACTCCTTGTATATATCGTTTTTTAAATATAATAAAGTTTCGGCTACCCTGCCCGGCATATATTTTTGGGTAAGGCTAACCATTTTCGAAAGCAGGTAGTTATTTTGTTTTGTGTGGTTCCGTAACAGTTCTATGGCAAAATTATTGTTTTCGGAAAAAAGGTTTGAAAGTTTTCCCGAATCGATTAAGCAACAGGTAACTGGTGTTAATGCCGATATGGTAAAATGTTGTACATTTCCGTTAAAAAGTCCGCCTCCACTAATAAAATCGCCTTTGCCAATTAATTTTACAATCAGGTTTTTCCCTTTTTCGCCTTCGATAAATACTTTTGCCAGGCCGTTGCGCATACAAATAACAAAAGTCGACGATGTATTTTGTTTTATTATGGTTTCCCTAACATTATACTTGATTTGCTGTTTTTTATCTACAAGGTAATGAAGCTCATCTGCTGAAAGAGATTTGAATATATTTGCTTCGTTTTCAACAAAACAGGTCAAATTACAACAATTTTTACCTTTGTTACAATCTTTACAATCGTTATCAACCAAATCCGCCATACGCTAAATTGTCCTGCAACTGTTTAAATTCAACTCATTTGTTATCTGCATTCACATTAAATTAAGAAGCACAAAACTTACTAATTTTTTGATATTTATCAATTTTTTTAATGATATTTTTTAAACAAGCTAAAAAAAACAGTTAAAGCCGGTTAAAAAATGCTGGTTTTCGGGAAACTCAGATTATTCTGGTCCCGCGCCCTGAAGCAATACTGTTTGCATCGGTAATAAGCACTTCTTTAACTCCTCTTTTTTTTGAACGAAAAGCGTTTTCGAGTTTAGGGATCATTCCTGAGTTAATTATCCCTTCAGTTTTATATTTTTCAAAGAGAAGGTTATCCAGTTCGTAAATTAACGACGCCTCGTTGTTTTGGTCAAGCAAAACTCCTTTCTTTTCGAAGCAATAAAACAGGAAAACATTATAGCAGGCAGAAAGTTCGGCGGCAATTTCGGCGGCCATTGTATCGGCGTTGGTATTTAATAACTGGCCTTTTCCGTCGTGAGTTAACGGTGCGATAACAGGAACAACATTTTCGTTTAACAGCAGCCTTAGCTCGCGGGAATTAACTTCCTCAATGTCGCCAACAAATCCATAATCGATGTTTTGTATTGCCCGTTTTTTTGCCTTAACAAGGCTGAGATCGGCGCCGGTTAAACCAAGCGCATTGCAATTTCGTGCCTGTAACCCGGCAACCACTTTCTTATTGACCAAACCACCATAAACCATGGTCACTACATCGAGCATGGCAGAGTTGGTAATTCTCCGGCCTTCAACCATTTTTGTCTCAATTCCAAGGCTGTCGGCCAATTGAGTGGCTGTGCCGCCACCTCCATGGACAAGAATTTTATATCCCGATATTTTTTTAAACTGGTCTAAAAATGCTTCAAGTGATTCAGCATTTTCAACCACTTTTCCGCCCACTTTAATTAATGTTAGTCTATCCATGTGAGTACTTACGATTTAAAGTTTTAAAAAGTTTTCGAGGATTTTGGAACCAACAGTCCCACTTTTTTCAGGGTGAAACTGAGTGGCATAAAAATTATCTCTTTGCAATGCCGCGCTGAACGGATTAATATAATTGCACGTGGCTATGGTATGTTCGCCCAAACCGGCATAATACGAGTGTACAAAATAAACATGCTGGTTTTCAATTTCTTTCGAAAAAATTTTGCTTTTTAAATTAGTTATCGAATTCCAGCCCATGTGTGGGACTTTGGTTTTAAATTCCTCTCCTGGATTCGGGACGAAGCGTATAACTTTTTCATTAAATATCCCTAAACAATTTGTATAGTTTTCTTCGGAATGGGAGCACATTAGCTGCAACCCGAGGCAAATTCCCAAAACAGGTTGTTTCAACGAAATAATGATCTTGTCGAGTTTGTGCGACCTTAAATAATCCATTGTTGTACTTGCTTCGCCTACCCCCGGAAATATTACTTTGTCGGCTTTTAATATTTTGTCGTGATCGGCAGTTATTTCGGCTTCAATTTTAAGCCGGTAAAGCGCGTTTCTCACCGATTCGATATTGCCTGCGTTGTATTTTATGATTACGATTTTCATGTTAAATGTTCAACTATCAGTTGGCAGTAGGCAGTTGGCAGTAGGCAGCCTGCAGTATCCAGTATCCGGTATCCCCGCCTGACTGACGCAGTCGGGCAGGCAGTATCCAGCATCCAGAATCTATTCCCCCAACAGCAAGTCTATCACTTCTTTCATTTCGTTAAATTCTTCTTCTTTGAAAAGTCGTGTCAGGTAAGCTATTTTGCCATTTTTATCAATTATCACATTACGCGTTACGCCAGCCCCCTTTGCCGCAAAAGTGTAAAAGATTGATGCACCGGGGTCCAAAGCCAAAGGATAAGTAACCTTAATATCGCTTGCAAATTTTATAACTTTTTCGAGTGGTTCGTCCATATCGATTCCGTACAGGGCAAAGTTTTTATTGTTTTTATGTTTTTGCCAGATTTCTTTTTCAATATGGGGCATTTCTTTCCTGCAAACCGAACACCAGCTTGCAGTAAACTGGAGCATAACCACTTTCCCTATCAGGTCGGTTGATTTTACTGTGGTCCCGTCGGTGAGCCTGAGTTCAAACCCGGGCAACTCATCGCCTTGATTTACAATGTACCCATATTCGGCAGGTATATTTTGTTTTGGGACTTTATTTAGCTGGGCAGTTGAGTTCATAGCCAGGGTAGAAATTATTAATAAACAAACGTAGTATTTCATATTTCAATTTTGAGTTTCTTTTTAATTTTCTTTTTTTCCAGTATCATCAGAAAACCAACACTATAAATCCTGGTTGCCTATTTTAAGAAATAAAAATACAATAGATTCGATTAACCGGATTTTTAAAACTGTTTTTATTTTTACAATAATTTATTAACCTAATTAAAAACCACCGTCCTGTTTTGGAAAACAAGTATTTTCCGCTGCAGGTGCTTGTACACTGCCTGCGAAAGTACAATTTTTTCGAGGTCGCGACCTTTTCGAATCAGTTTTTCTACGGTATCGACATGGCTGCACCGGGTAACATCCTGCTCAATTATTGGCCCGGCATCTAAATCGGTGGTAACATAATGGCTTGTGGCGCCAATTATTTTTACTCCCCGGTCGTGAGCGGCGTGGTATGGTTTAGCGCCTGCAAATGCGGGTAAAAAAGAATGATGGATATTAATTATTTTGTTCGGGAATTCTTTTACAAACAAACCCGATAAAATTTGCATGTAACGGGCCAAAACCACAAAATCG
Source organism: Draconibacterium sp. (assembly GCA_037444065.1). Lineage (GTDB taxonomy): Bacteria > Bacteroidota > Bacteroidia > Bacteroidales > Prolixibacteraceae > Draconibacterium. Next base: position 5,119 of record JBBINB010000010.1, on the reverse strand, counting down.
ATTTTTTTCGTTTTTAGCAAATCAATTTCATTTTTTTCCTGTTCGGCCTTATTTTCTTTTGTAACGGGGAAATAATGAAAATCGATTCCAAACCGCTCAGCAACAGGTTTTAAGGATTCGTGATTACCAATTATTAAAGGGATTTCCACATCCCACTCCCCGGCAGTGTAGCGGGCAAGTATGTCGAAGAGGCAATGTGGCATTTTCGAAACAAACAAAGCCATTCGCGGAATATCGTCGGTAAAATAGAGTTTCCAGTTCATTTCAAGTGAACGGGCTATGAGAGTATCAAAATATTCTCCGATTTTTCCGTGCGGAATGGCAAAACCTTCAAGTTCCCATTCAACCCGCATATAGAATATTCCTTCCTGCCTGTCGACATGTTGGTCGAGATAGATAATATTTCCATGATTTTTATTCAGGAACTCGGTTACAGTAGCAAGAATTCCCTGTTTGTCGGGGCAATAAATAAGCAGTATTGCCGTGTTTTTCTTTTCGCGAAGTGGTTTTATGGTTTTCATAGAAAAAGCCCCCTAATCCCCCGAAGGGGGACTTTTTAAGCCGAAGGGTGCGGATTATAGTTTTATTTTAAATTCTATTTCATTTTTCATTAGCCCTCCCCTTGGGGAGGGTTGGGTGGGGCTAATTACAGTTTTCCTTTTGTCGAAGGCAGTTCAAAGTTAAAAATATCTCTTCTGATTGCCATTTTCAGCGCTTTTGCCAGCGATTTAAATATAGCTTCTATTTTGTGGTGCTCGTTCGAACCTTCGGCTTTGACATTGAGGTTGCATGCAGCGGCATCGGAGAATGACTTGAAAAAGTGCATGAACATTTCGGTGGGCATGTCGCCAACTTTCTCGCGTTTAAATTCGGTATCCCACACAAGCCATGGCCTTCCGCCAAAATCAATGGCTACCATTGCCAGGCAATCGTCCATGGGCAGGCAGAACCCGTAACGTTCCATCCCTGTTTTTTGGCCAATTGCCTTTTTACAGGCTTCACCAAGGGCTAACGCAGTGTCTTCTATGGTATGGTGCTCATCGACTTCCAGGTCGCCTTTTACACGAATTGTTAAGTCTACCCCCGAATGCCTCCCAACCTGGTTAAGCATGTGATCGAAAAAATGCAACCCGGTAGAAATGTCGCAAACCCCTGAGCCATCAAGGTTAAGCTGGATTAAAATATTTGTTTCTTTTGTTGTCCGCACTACTTCGGCCCTTCTTTCGGGCGAGGCAACACAGGCATAAATATCGTCCCAATCGTTTGATACAAGAACGCAATGATCTGCCAGGCCCTTTTTTTTCATATCATTTACCAAATCGCCATTGTTTATCAGGATTCCTTTGCTGCCCAGGTTTTTTGCAAGATGAATGTCGGTAAGGCGATCGCCAATAACAAAACTGTTTGCCAGGTCGTAACTTCCATCGAGGAATTTTGTAAACATTCCCGTTCCAGGTTTTCGAGTGGGTAAATTCTCGTAAGGGAAGCTACGATCGATTAAAATGTCGTCGAAAGTAACACCTTCATTCTCAAATGCCAGGAGCATTTTGTTGTGGGCCGGCCAAAATGTTTCTTCCGGAAAAGAAGCAGTTCCAAGCCCGTCCTGGTTAGAGACCATAACCAATTCGTATCCGAGGTTTTTTCTGATAAAATATAAATTTCTGAAAACCTTTGGCAGAAATTCAAGTTTTTCGAGCGAATCAATCTGTTCGTCTTCAGGTTCGGCAATCAGGGTGCCGTCGCGGTCGATAAAAAGTGCTTTTTTCTTCATATTTCCGGTTCTTTTTTGTCAACTAAATGTAATCTTTTAATGCCTGAAGAAGTAAGTTGTCTTCTTCCATTGTTCCAATGGTAATCCGAAGACAGTTTTCACACAGGCGTACCTTCGATCTGTCGCGGACTATTATACCACTGCCGGTCAAATAATTATATATTCCTTTGGCATTTGTAACCGAAACAAGCAGAAAGTTGGCGTCGGATGGATATATCTGTTTGACAAAATTCAATTTGCTTAGGTATTTCACCATTTTCCCACGTTCGTCGATCAGTTTTTTTACCCAAATGTCAACCTGGTCTTTATTCTCAAGCAGTTCGAGCGCCTTTTTTTGTGTCAGGATATTCAGGTTATACGGGTACTTGATTTTATTCAGGACCTGAATAATTTCAGCGGAAGCAAATGCCATCCCAAGCCTGATTCCGGCCATACCCCAGGCTTTTGAAAAGGTTTGCAAAATAACAAGGTTGTCAAATTTATCCAATTCGGGCAAGAATGATTTTCCGGGGGCAAAATCGATATATGCCTCATCGAGCGCCACGATTCCATCGAACTTTTGGATGATTTCAATCATAGCCCCACGGTTTAAACAGTTTCCGGAGGGATTGTTGGGCGAACAGATGAAAACCAGTTTGGTTTTTGTATCAATCGCTTCGAGTAATTTTACGGGGTCCAGTTCAAAACCGGGTGTTAGTGAAACTTTTTTTACTTCGATGTTATTAATGTCGGCGGCAACCTGGTACATGCCGTATGTTGGATCGATTGTAACCACGTTATCGACAGCCGGTTCGCAGAATGCCCTGATTAAAAGGTCGATAGGCTCGTCGCTGCCATTGCCCAGAAATATTTTGCCAGCCGAAATATTTTTTAAGGCTGAGATTTTTTGTTTCAGCTCTTTCTGTAACGGATCGGGGTAACGGTTGTAGGGCTCGTTATACGGATTTTCGTTGGCATCGAGAAAAACCATGGCATCGCCCGAATATTCATCGCGTGCCGATGAATATGGTTTGAGGTTTTGAATGTTTTTTCGGAGAAGGTTATTGATGTTCATTCTGTTGTACTTGTCAGTTTAATGTTATCCGTGATGACAATTCATTTCGGCAACTGTTTAATTTTCAATTTTAGTGTTTCTGAAACAATTTAAGAATGACGCTTAAACTTTGATCGTCATGCTGAATTCATTTCAGCATCTTTTTAATTCATTTGTTATGTACTTTTATAACAATGTCGTTTAGTTAGTAAAAACAGACTTCCCTGCCTGTCGGCAGACAGGGACTTCGCTCAGTCTGACTGTCACCCTGAGCGGAGTCGAAGGGTGTTGGCCTTTCAGATTTTTTCATCTTAGTTCTTAACTAAACGACATTAACTTTTATAATATTAATGATTCTGAAACAAGTTCAGAATGACGTTCTAATCAGATTTTGAATTTCATATTTTGTTTTGCCTTCATGCCGATTTATTTCGGCATCTTTCTAAAAATTATCTAATTTCCCAATACAAATCATTCAGTTCCGGATTTACCGATAGAATTAGATTTATTTTCCATTGTCTATGCCAATTCTTTAATTGTTTTTCCCGGTCAATTGCCTGATAAATATCCGGAAAATCCTCATAATACAGTAAATCAGTTAAATAATATTTCTTAGCAAACGTAGCACCTTTCCCATTCTTATGATCAGCAATTCTTGTTTTTAAATTGCTGGTTACCCCAATATAGAATGTTGTTCGGTTTTTATTACTCATTATGTAAACATATCTTCCTGTCATTAAGTTTTTTATTTGTTGTGATAAATCCTGAAACAAGTTCAGGATGACGTTCTAACTAATTTTGTTTTTCTTATTTAGTTTTGTCTTTATACCGAATTTGTTTCGACATCTATTACCTTTTTACCTTCCTTTTTTGATTAAGAAACAAGTTCAGAATGACATTAATGTAAAAATATTTGTTCCAATCTCAAAGTTACCGCATTTTTGTGCGCCAGCAGTTCCTCTGCTTCAGCCATTTTTTCGATAGCAGGACCGACATTTTTTAATCCATCCTTTGTAATTTCCTGGAATGTAATTTTTTTCTGAAAACTGTCGAGGTTTACACCACTGTACGACCTTGCCCAACCGTTTGTAGGCAGCGTATGATTTGTCCCCGAGGCATAATCGCCGGCGCTTTCGGGTGTAAACTCACCCAGGAAAACAGAACCGGCGTTGGTAATTTTTTCGGCAATTTCGTGGCAGTTCAGGGAGCTGATTATTAAATGTTCGGGTGCATATTCATTGATTAATTCAATTTGGTCTTCCAGATTTTCCTGAACAATAATGATGCTGTTTTCGAGTGCCCTGGTGGCTGTTTTTGCCCGTGGGAGGAGCGATGTTTGTTTTTCTAATTCGATAATTACATTTTCAACAATCTCGGTATTATTGGCAACCAATACAACCTGGCTGTCGGCTCCATGCTCTGCCTGCGAAAGCAGATCGGAAGCCACAAAAGCAGGATTGGAATTTTCGTCGGCGACAACCAAAACTTCCGATGGCCCCGCTGGCATATCGATTGAAACCGAGTTCATGCTAACCAATTGTTTTGCTGCCATTACGAACTGGTTTCCGGGGCCAAAAATTTTGTAGGTTTTGGGTACGGATTGTGTTCCGTAAGCCATTGCACCAATTGCCTGCACCCCGCCGAGTTTGTACACACGGGTTACTTCCGAAATTTTAGCAGAATACAAAATTGCCGGGTGAATTTTCCCTGATTTATCTGGCGGCGAACATACAACAATTTCTTTGCAACCTGCAATCTGCGCAGGAATTGCCAACATCAGGAACGTCGAAAAAAGTGGGGCGGTTCCTCCGGGAATATATAAACCTACTTTCTCGATTGGGACCGTTTTCTGCCAGCATACTACTCCGGGGGTTGTTTCAATTTTTTGGGTCCGGACCGCCTGGGCAGAATGAAAAATACGGATATTATCGGATGCCAGCTTAATTGCAGCTTTTAACTCTGATGTAATATACTGCTCAGCTTCAGATAGTTCCTGTTCAGACACCAAAAACGAATCAAGCTTAACCCCGTCAAATTGTTGGGTGTATTTTTTAAGTGCAGTGTCGCCATCGAGTTTAATTTCATTCAGTATAGCCTGTACTTTCCCGTATAATTCGGAAACATCGAAAACGGGCCGTTTTAAAATGTCGGGCCAGGCATTTTTTGATGGTTCAATATATGTTTTCATCCTTCATTAATTTTGAGATTTTAGTGCAAAGTACAGAGTATTTACTATTTAGCCATTTACTATTTAGCCATTTACTATTTAGCCATTTACTATTTAGCCATTTACTATTTAGCCATTTACTATTTAG
>JBBINB010000009.1:0-72743 GCA_037444065.1 Draconibacterium sp. | reverse complement strand
AGGTTTGTACAACCTCACATTAAATTACGTGAAGTTGAACAATTAAGAGAAACCGCCGTGTGCGAGAGCATGCACGGTGGTGTGAGAGGGCGGGGGAGTAATCCCCCTACCTACTCGATATGAGCTAAAACACAGGATTCCAATCGTTTCGATTAAGAACACTGCTTTACCCCTTTTTTATAATTTTATAAAGCTGCGGCAAAATCAATTTTGTTTTTGTATTGTTTCTATTCTGAAGTATGTATTTTTGGAATAGAAATTTTCAGGGTGTCAACAATTCTGCACATAAAAAACATGGTCTGTCCGCGGTGCATCGAAACTGTGGAAAATATTTTTATTGGTGAAGGATTTGCCGTTTTAAGCATTGAGCTTGGCAAAGCTACAATCACTCCTGTACCAACAGAAAACCAGCTTGAAAATATTGAAAAACTCCTTCAAAAAAAAGGCTTTGAGTTGCTAACCAATCGCAAAAGCAAAATAATAGGCATGGTAAAATCCGAAGTTATCCGGTTGGTACATTTCGCTGAAAACGAGCGCCTGAAAACGAATCTTTCCGACCACCTTGCACAATTAATTGGCGCCGACTATTCATCACTTAGTCAACTTTTTTCTACTTCCGAAGGTTTGACCATCGAGAAATTTTATATTCTTCAGAAAATCGAAAAGGTGAAAGAACTGCTCTCCTACGATGAACTATCTGCCAGCGAAATAGCCTTTAAAACAGGGTACAGCAGCGTGGCGCACCTTTCAGCGCAGTTTAAAAAAGAAACCGGAATGACCCCAGGTCAGTTTAAAAAGTCAAAAGGCAACTTACGAAACCCGCTTGACAAGGTACAATGAATTTTTCCATATAACTCAACCAAACATTTCGCCCAAAATATTATAATTCTTTTCCATAATAGTGTAAAATCCCTTTTCGGTCTTCTTTGTTTCTTTGTACTGTAAGTTATTTATAATGAAACCTGTTCAGTACATCGAAACGTTTTTCAGCGATTTTGTGGCAATTCTCAGCGAAATGTCGCCTTATCTTTTACTGGGTTTTTTCTTTGCCGGATTATTACATGCATTTATTCCGAAACAAAGTATTGAGCAGTATTTTAATGGCGGGCGCGTGCGCTCATCGATACTGGCCTCGTTGTCCGGTATTCCGCTGCCACTGTGCTCATGTGGCGTAATCCCAACAGGCGTTGCTTTTTACAAAAACGGAGCATCGAAAAGTGGAACGGTGTCATTTCTTATCTCCACACCGCAAACCGGCGTCGACTCCATTCTGGCTACCTTTTCGTTAATGGGATTAGCTTTTGCCATAGTCAGGCCACTGGCAGCGCTTGCAACCGGTATTACCGGAGGCCTTATTACCGGTTTGGTAACGGAAAAAGAAAAAGCCATGCCTTCCCCACAAATTGTTGTCGAAAAAACCCAAACATTATGGCAAAAAGTTGCCGGTATTTTCCGTTATGGCTTTGTTGAGTTTATTCAGGATATTTCAAAATGGCTGGTTATCGGGCTGGCGCTTGCCGCCCTGATTTCCGCCCTTATCCCCGATGAGTTTTTCAATCTGCTCAACCTGTCGCCGATTATGCAAATGCTGCTTATACTGGTTGTTTCAATACCCTTATATATTTGTGCCACCGGCACTATTCCTCTGGCTACTGTATTGTTATTGAAAGGAATCAGTCCGGGCGCTGCTTTTGTGCTCCTTATGGCAGGCCCGGCAACCAATGCAGCAACAATAACAATGATTTGGAATGTACTGGGCAAACGAAGCCTTTTCGCTTATATGGGCACCATTATCGCCGGGGCGCTTGTTTTTGGGATGTTCATCGACTACGCCCTGCCTTCTGAATGGTTCACAAACATTGCACATCAACACCTGGGGCATGAGCATGGAACACAGTTGAAATGGTGGCAGATTGGGTCAGGCTTATTATTGATGGCTCTTATAATAAACGGATATGTTCAACGCTATTTTTCAAACCGAAAAAAAAAAATTTACGAAAACATAAAAATAAATGATGTTATGAAAATCAAAACAATTAAAGTGGAAGGCATGACTTGCAACCACTGCAAAATGAATGTGGAATCAAACGTTGCAAAGCTGCCGTTTGTGGAAAGCGCTAAAGTGGATTTGGCCCAAAAGATAGTCATTCTTGAAGGCGTTTCTATCGATTTGGATAAAGTTAAAGAAACAATAGCAGGACTTGGATACAGACCATTATGAAGTAAATTTCCCTGAATTTTGTAATATTTGCTGATAATTTTGTAATTCATGGATGAAAATTATTTGTTTTTTTGTATTTGATGTAATTTGATAAAATGTTAAGAAAAGCAAGCCATATAATTCTTTCCATGCTGTTGTTAATTGCAACAATTGGCTTTGTTGTTTCTAAACATTACTGCAACGGACAGCTTGTTTCGGTTACCCTATTACACGAAGCCCACTCCTGCTGCGGAGATTCTGACTGCTGCCACAACGAAGACCTCCTAGTTAAGGTGAAAAACGATTTTTCATCACCTGTGATTTCTACAGTTCCGGAATTAGCCGGCCTGGATATTTTGGGCAATGGCTTGCTTAATACTGGAAACATGTTTGCAGAGCCGGAACTGTATAATACATTTATTTTCAGGAACTTCTCTCCCCCGCCAAAAACAACACAGGCCTTCCTGTCACTAAAACAGGTATATCTTTTATAATTTTATCATGATTAACAGAGAGGTTTCTGAAGTGTAGGGAACTGATATTTCTATTGTTATCATGATAAAATTTTAAAATATGCTCAATAAAATCATTAAGTTTTTTCTCGAAAACCGGCTGATTACGATGCTTCTGCTCGTAACCTTTATTTTGCTGGGAACCGTTTACGCGCCGTTTAACTGGCATTTGGGACTATTGCCGCGCGACCCGGTCCCGGTTGATGCCATCCCCGACCTGGGCGACAACCAGCAAATTGTGGCCACCGAGTGGATGGGCCGTTCGCCGAAGGATATCGAAGACCAGATTTCATACCCGCTAACCACTTCGCTGCTGGGGATTCCGGGGGTAAATACCATACGCAGTACTTCGATGTTCGGCATGTCGTTTATCTACATCATTTTTGAAGATGGGGTTGATTTTTACTGGAGCCGCTCGCGCATTCTCGAAAAACTCAACTCCCTGCCTTCCGGAACCTTGCCGCAGGGCGTACAACCTGCACTCGGCCCCGATGCCACGGCGCTGGGACAAATTTACTGGTACACGCTTGAAGGGCGCGACCCGAAAACCGGCAAACCCACCGGTGGCTGGGACCCGCAGGAATTGCGCACCATTCAGGATTATTACGTAAAATATTCGCTGGCCTCGGCTACCGGGGTTTCCGAAGTGGCTTCCATTGGCGGTTTTGTCAAGGAATACCAGGTCGACATCGACCCGAACGCCATGAAAGCTGCCGGGGTAACCGTTATGGACATCATGCAGGCGGTGAAAAAAAGCAACCTCGATATTGGCGCCGAAACCATCGAACTGAATAAGGTTGAATACGTTATCCGCGGGCTTGGGTATATTAAATCGCTTGAAGATTTGGAAGAGGCGGTTGTTGCGGTCAGGAGCAATACCCCGATTCGGATAAAGGATGTCGCCCGTGTGAGCTTTGGTCCGGCTCCCCGTCGCGGCGGTCTCGACAAGGACGGCGTGGAAGCTGTGGGGGCTGCCGTAGTTGCCCGTTACGGCTCAAACCCGATGGAAGTAATTAACAACGTAAAAAGCAAAATTGCTGAAATAGCGCCGGGATTGCCTCAGAAAACCCTGCCCGATGGAACAGTTTCGAAAGTTACGGTAGTGCCGTTTTACGACCGCACGGGCCTGATAAAGGAAACCATCGGAACTCTTGAGCTGGCTTTATCCCACGAAATTCTTATTTCAATAATTGTAATTATCGTTCTGGTTTTAAACCTTCGGGCTTCTGTTATTATTTCGTCGATGTTGCCTGTAGCAGTGTTAATGACCTTTATTGCAATGAAATGGGCGGGTGTCGATGCGAATATTGTTGCCTTGTCGGGTATTGCAATCGCTATTGGTGTGATGGTCGATGTCGGGATTGTGTTCGTTGAAAATATTATCCGGCATCTTGAAATGCCCGAAAACAAGGATGCCAAAGGTAAAAAGCTATTAACGGTAATCTATAATTCAACCGCTGAAGTTTCTGCAGCAGTAATGACAGCCCTGGCAACCACAGTTGTTAGTTTTTTGCCTGTTTTTGCCATGCAGGCAGCCGAGGGAAAACTATTCAGCCCACTTGCTTTCACTAAAACATTTGCATTGCTGGCGGCTTTCCTGTTGGGGATAATTGTTCTTCCAACTTTGGCCCATATAATATTTTCAATACGTTTTGACAAGAAAAGAATCAAACAGATTTTCAATTTCGTATTGATTGCCGCCGGAATGCTTTTCCTTGTTTTCTGGGGACAAATACCGGCTCTTGCACTAACGTTTATCGGGATAAACAATCTTGCTGAAAATCGCTGGGGCAAAAAATTTGACTGGGCGCCGAATGCAATTAATATAATGATTACTCTTTTGGTGACTTCGTGGTACTTAACCACCGAATGGCTGCCCCTTGGCGCCTGGAACAGCAATTTTATTAATTACCTTTTTGTAGGTTTAATGATTGTTGTAATTCTTGCCCTCCTCTGGCTTTTTGTGTACTTCTACGAACCAATTCTCAGGTGGGGCTTACGCAACAAATGGGCCTTTATGTCAATCCCTATTGTAACAATTCTGTTTGGGTTGCTGGCATGGCAGGGCACAGGCAAAATTTTTGGATTTATGCCACAGTTTGTAAAAGAATCAGCAGCTTTCAGGAGCATGGAAAAGACTTTTCCGGGAATGGGCAAAGAATTTATGCCCGCCCTCGATGAAGGTTCTTACCTGCTGATGCCAACAAGTATGCCACACACCGGAATCGAAATGAACCAGAAATATGTTGAACAACTTGACAAACGCCTGTCGACTATTCCTGAGGTGGAACTGGCTGTTGGCAAATGGGGCCGCGTAAACTCTGCTCTCGACCCTGCCCCGGTTCAGATGTTCGAAAACGTGATTAATTATGTTTCCGAATTTATTCTCGACGAAAACGGCCATCGCATGGCATTTAAAGTCGATAAGGAAGGAAATTTTGTATTGAAAGATGGTTCAACTTACCATCCTGAACGCGACGGGTTCAGAGAAATTTCTGCAGCCGGGTTGATTGAAGACAAAAATGGCAGCAACCTCAGACAGTGGAGGAGCCACATTAAATCGCCAAACGATATCTGGGACGAAATTGTAAAGGTTACCAACATTCCCGGGTTAACCTCGGCTCCAAAGTTGCAGCCGATACAAACACGGCTGGTAATGCTCTCGACCGGAATGCGTGCACCCATGGGACTGAAAGTTTATGGCCCCGACCTGGAAACCATTGAAAAGGCAGGAATCGAACTTGAATCGATACTGAAAGAAGTTCCCTCGGTTTTGCCGGCTTCGGTATTTTACGACAGGGCAGTAGGAGCTCCTTATATTGAAATTAAGCTCAACAGAAAGGCCATTGCCAGGTATGGAATGACCGTTGATGACGTTCAGGAAATACTGGAAGTAGCTGTTGGAGGAATGGCACTTACAAATACTGTTGAAGGCCGCGAGCGTTTCCCGGTTCGTGTGCGCTATGCCCGGGAACTACGCAACACGCCCGGGGAAATAAAAAGCATACTTGTGCCCTCGATGACTGGCGTTCAGGTTCCGCTGGGCGAACTTGCGGATATTGAATATACCCGCGGACCGCAAATGATTCGAAGTGAAAACACATTCCTGAATGGCTATGTGATTTTCGACAAGGTGGCAGGAAAAGCTGAAGTTGATGTTGTGGAAGAAGCCAAACAATTTCTTCAGGAGAAAATTGATTCGGGCGAACTTGTATTGCCGGCAGGAGTAAGTTATGCCTTTGCCGGAAATTACGAACAGCAAATGCGCGCAACCAAGCGGCTGGCAATTGTTATTCCAATCAGTTTAATCATTGTATTCCTCCTGCTTTATTTCCAGTTCAAAACAATCATTGCATCATCAATTCATTTTTCGGGAGTTTTTGTTGCTTTTGCCGGAGGTTTCATCATGCTTTGGCTGTACAGTCAGACCTGGTTCCTCGACTTTTCGGTTGCCGGTGTCGACATGCGGAACCTCTTCCAGATTCATACCATCAACCTTAGCGTGGCGGTGTGGGTTGGTTTTATAGCCCTGTTCGGAATCGCCACCGACGATGGCGTGCTTATGGGAACATACATACACCAGGTATTTGAGGAACAACAGCCAAAAACCGTGAATGAAGTGCGTGAAGCCGTTGTTATTGCAGGTTTAAAAAGAGTAAGGCCAGCAATTATGACAACAGCCACAACCTTAATTGCGCTGCTGCCTGTTCTTACGTCAACCGGCAAGGGGTCAGATATTATGGTGCCGATGGCGATTCCGACTTTTGGAGGAATGGTAATCCAGATTATGACCATGTTTGTTGTGCCAATTCTGCAATGTTTCTGGCGCGAGGGCGAAGCGCGCAAACTGGAAAAACAGCAATTACTCACCCTTGAATCGTAAGGCCATGAAAAGAATAAGAAAATACACACTATTAATAGCGGTTTTTCTGGTGGCAATGACTGGTTCCGGACAGGAGGCCCTTTCACTCGATTCCAGCCTGGCGCTGGCGGCAAAAAACAACCCGCAGGTAAAAGCTGCCTATACCCGCTACCTGGCGGCGCTCGAAAAAGTTCCGCAAGTGGGCTCGCTTCCCGACCCGGAAGCATCGTTCGGATTTTTCCTGAAGCCAATGGAACTGCTTGCCGGAAACCAGGTTTCGGATATCCGGGTAATGCAAATGTTCCCCTGGTTTGGTACATTGAAAATTGCAAAAGATGAAGCAACGGAAATGGCAAAGGCCAGATTTGAATTATTTAATGCCGAAAAAGCCGATTTGTTTTTCCGCGTAAAAAGCAACTGGTATGCCATGGTAAAAATCAGCAACGGGATTGCCCTGACCAGTGAAAACATTGAATTGCTGGAGTCGCTCGAAAAAATTGTGCTGATTAAATTCCAGGAGGCAGGGACCGGTGGAGGAATGAATAACTCCGGACAGATGAATTCCGGAACGATGCCAATGAACCCAATGAACAGCAATTCCACAGGTTCAGGAGGCATGCCGGGTATGGGGGGAAATGCCACTCTGGCTAAGCCATTGGCATCTTTGTCTCCGCCAATGTCCTCAGGAAGTGCAATGGGCAGTGGCGGGACCGGACTGCAGGACGTACTTCGCGTTAAAATGGAAATCCTCGACCAGAAGAACAAACTGGCACTTCTTAACGACCAGTTGCTGAGTGCAAAGACTGAATTCAATGCTTTGCTTAACCGCGAAGTTAATACTGATTTTACGGTTGAAAAACAATTGGAAGCCGTTTTGCTACCTGCCGAAAAATTGGCCATTGCCGACAGCATTCTTCTAAATAATCCTATGCTGGCAATGCTTGCCAGGGAAGACAAGTCGTATGAGCTGATGGGCGAAAAAGCAAAAAAAATGGGTCACCCGATGGTTGGCGCAGGGCTTAATTACATGCTCATTCAAAAGCGCAACGGGAATACGTCAATGATGAACGGAAAGGATATGATTATGCCAATGGTTTCGGTTTCGATTCCGATTTACAGGAAAAAGTACGATGCCATGCAGAAAGATGCACAACTGATGCAGGAATCGTTACAGTTTGAGGCTGAAGCGCTGAAAAACGACCTGCGCGTGCAATACCGCAGTTTTTTTCAGGCGCTCACCGATGCTGAAAGAAGGATAAAGCTGAACCTGGAACAGCAGGAGCTGGCACGTAAAACCACCGGCCTGTTGTTGGCCGGATTTTCAAATACCGGAACGGGCTACGAAGAGGTGCTTCGGATGCAATACCGGGTGCTCGATTACGGGTTTAAATACATTGAAGCCGTTACCGATTACAACACATCGGTAGCGCTGGCCGAAAAATTAATGAACGCAGTAAAAATTAAAGAAAATGGAACGAAGTCATCGTCATGATTTTCACCCCCAACCCCAAGAAGGGGGCTTTAGCTTAAACTTGCAAAAAGAAGTCCCCTTTAGGGGATTTAGGGGTTAACTGAAATTCGAATCATTAAATATTTAGAAATGAAAACAAATAAAATATTATCAAATCCATATTTAAAAGGTATGCTTCTGGTTGTTGCAGGAATCCTTCTGGGCTGGCTCCTTTTTCATAAATCAGGCGAAGTCGTTGCTCCACAGCAATTTGAATCCGTTCATGACCACAGCGAGGAAGAACACACTATCTGGACCTGTTCAATGCATCCGCAAATCAGACAAGACAAACCTGGCGACTGCCCCATTTGCGGGATGGATTTAATTCCTCTTCAAAATAACCAGGCTACTATCGACGATGATGCCATTGAAATGAGCGAGGCTGCCATGAAACTGGCCGAAGTGCAAACTGCAACAGTTACGCGTGGTGTTGCCTCCCGTGAGCTGCTGCTTTACGGAAAAATCCAGGTCGATGAACGTAAGTTGCAGTCGCAGGCGGCACATGTACCCGGCAGGATTGAAAAATTACTGGTAAATGTTACCGGAGAAACCGTAATATCGGGACAACCGATTGCCACCATTTATTCGCCCGAATTGGTTACCGCCCAGAAAGAACTTATTGAAGCTCTGACTTTGAAGGACAAATACCCTTTACTGGTTGAAGCTGCCCGCGAAAAATTGCGCAACTGGAAACTTTCGGATGCACAGATACGCGAAATAGAAAACTCAGGAAAAATAACACAAACCTTTAACCTGTATGCCAATACTTCGGGAGTAGTTACCAACCGGAAGGTTAACGAAGGCGATTATGTTCAAAAAGGCGCCGCGCTTTTCGATGTGGCCAACCTTAGTCAGGTTTGGGGAGTTTTTGAAGCTTATGAACCCGACCTTCCATGGATTTCGATGGGGCAGGATGTGGAATTCACCGCACAGGCAGTACCCGGAAAAACCTTTAAAGGAAAAGTTTCCTTTATCGACCCGGTGATTGACCCAACCACACGGACCGCACGGGTCAGGATTACAATGGTAAACCCGGGCTTACAACTGAAACCTGAAATGTTTGTGAATGGAGTGGTGAAATCAACGCATAAAGGCAGTGGCAAGGATTTGGTGATTCCGCAATCGGCCGTATTGTGGACAGGTAAACGTTCGGTGGTTTATGTCAGGATTCCTGAAGCCGAACATCCAACCTTTAAAATGAGGGAAATTACGCTCGGGCCGGCCATGAAGGAAACCTACGTGGTTCAGGACGGTCTTTCGGAAGGCGAGGAAATTGTGGTGAACGGCGCCTTCAGCGTTGATGCGGCAGCCCAGCTTGCCGGGAAAACCTCGATGATGAACCGTACCAACAGTGAGGGTTTCAGTCAAAGTGAAGCACTCACTAAAAACGCTACAGAACATGCAATGGTAAAAGTCGCAGGACTCTGCGAGATGTGCAAAGACCGGATTGAAACGGCAGCCAAATCGGTAAAGGGAGTGGCAGCAGCCGAATGGTCGGCTGAAAAACAGATGCTCCACCTGAGTTTTGATAAAAGTCTGACCTCTTCAGAAGAAGTTCAGAAAGCTATTGCTGCCGTTGGCCACGATACCGAAAAATTCTGGGCGCCCGACGGGGTTTACAAAGAGCTGCCTGAGTGCTGTTTATATGAACGGTTGAAATATTAAATCTTTTAGAGATGGGGCTGACCAAAAAGTAAACTTCCCTGGTTTTTTGTTATGTTGAGCGAAGCCATAACATCTGTATTTCAAGGTCATACATTCTTCGACTACGCTCAGAATGACTTTTAAAAGAACTTTTTAGTCAGCCCCGAAAGCGATAGTATATAATTTATAACCATTTAATATTCAGTAAAAATGAAAACAAAAATTTTGAGTTTAGTTGCCCTTATTATTATGGGCGCTGTGTCGGTTTTTGCCGGAAACAAAACCGAAAAAATTGAAGTAAAAGGCAATTGCGGAATGTGCGAAAGCCGTATTGAAAAAGCTGTAAAAGCAGTTGAAGGAGTATCAAAAGCCGACTGGAACAAGGAAACCAAAATCCTTGAAGTAACCTTCGACGATGCCAAAACCACCGCCGACAAAATAGAAATGGCGGTAGCCAAAGTTGGCCACGACACTAAAAATCACAAAGCAGCCGATGTAGTTTACGAAAAACTTCCGGGATGCTGCAAGTACGATCGCTCTGATATGAAAAAAGAACATTCACATGAAGGACACAATCACCAGCATTAATGGGTAGAATGCTTTCCTGTAATAATGGTACTTGGCAAAAACTACTTTTTTTCAGCATGCAGGTTTGTATTTAAATTGTTTGATAATACGTAAGTTGCTGCATTTGCAGGAACACATTTTTATGTTCGGATTTAATTCACATGTCAAATAATTTAACACAAAGCATAATTTTATGATGTTTGAATACAACATTTCAAAAAATAGATATATTTGGGGCCTGATAAATAATGAAGAAAACAAGAGTTAAATGAAAAAATCACTTTCCTTAGCAAACGACATGGCGATGTGTATATGTTGCCGTATGTTTTCGAAACATGTGGGGGGTGATACTATGTGCATTAACAGGTAAAAATAATACAGTAATAATAGCAGCAGGCCCTTCACGAAACCGTGAAGGGCTTTTTTTTTAAAATAAAACTCAAAAAATTATGTCAGATTTAACATTTAAAATCGAAGGAAGATCACAATCGGAAGCCCGATTGGAAGCAAAAGCAAGACAGTTTAGTATTGTAATTGATGAACCCCCGGCTCTCGGCGGAGATGATTTGGGAGCGAATCCGGTTGAATACCTTTTGTCTAGTTATGCCGGATGTATAAACGTAGTGGCCCACTTAACAGCAAAAGAACTGGGTATTAACCTGGCAAGTTTAAAAATTCAGGTGCATGGAAACATTAACCCGGCGCGGCTTTTTGGACAGTCAGATGATGAACGGGCTGGATTTAAGCAAATCAATGTTGATTTTTTACCGGAAACAGATGCAAGCCGTGATGAAATTGATAACTGGATAGCTACCATCAAAAACCGTTGCCCTATCAACGATAATTTGGCCAATCCAACACCACTGACATTCAATTTAATTCAGGAAATGGATACCAATTAAATAAAACTGTCATGACTGGTTTATTCAACAACCAGGTTTACAAAAAACCTCCCGCTTGCCGCAAGTACGGCCGCAAAAATAAAAACCCACACTTTAACAAGGATATCATCCGCCAACTGGCGGATGATATCCTTAACCCTTAAATCCCCATTACTTGTCATTTGACAACTTTTTTCCTGTCAAATTTCAGGATTGTTTCCTGCCAAATCCAATCCGTTTAATTTGTTTGATCCATGCGGTTACTTTATTATTGTTTCATTAAATTGAAACAGGCATGAAGCACTTTTTAGTTTTATGGGGAGGTTTTGCTGGAGCTGGAGCAGCTATTAAATGCGGAAAAACTTAACTGGCGGTTATGATTAAAGAGGAACTCGACAAACTGGCACAGGCCGGAAAAGGAAAAATTGCCGTTGGTTTCGGCGGAAACCCAAAAGACACAAATGGCTCGGCAGTCCGCGGCGTACCGGCGTTTGAACTGCTTTTCAATATCAATACGTATTTAAAGAAAAAGGGGCTTTCCGATAATTTCGAGTTGACTTTTCTAGCGCGCATGGCCGAACCGGGGAAAAGAATGGGGGAAAAAGCGCTCGTCAGCCTGTGCAAACCCTTCAAGCATTACCTCATTAGGAACAGGTGGGAGTAAAAATATCTGGATTCACCAAAAACGAGATCCAATTTGAAAACGGGAAAACGCTGTAAAGCGACCTTATTGTTTTTATCTCGGGAGAAACCGGGCATTCTGTGTTAACGGACTCCGGGTTGCCGCCCACCGAAGCCGGATTTGTAAAAATACTCCCAACCTGCCAGGTTGAAGGGTTCCCTGAAATTTATGCAATTGGCGATACGGCTGAATTACTGGGCCAGGCTTGGGGCGCAAAACAGTGGCACATTGCCGGAATTATGGCTGGCGCGGCTGCTTTTTATGTTCATCACCAAATTATTGGCTCGGGAAAAACCAAAAGTTATGTCGATAATAAAAACAATTATTTACATTGTACTTGGCGCTGTTGCAGGTTTTGTTTTTACATGGTTATCAGCTGGAAAACCTTTAGCAGAAACAGGTAATGACGAAATTGTGCAAAGCTTGGTTACCGGGGAATTGTTTGGATTTGGATAAAAACTGATGAAGGCATTGTCGCTGACTTCTTCTTTTGTTTTTACGATAGTATAAAGGTTTCTACGTTTTCATTCAGCGATATTTTCCACAATTCCGGAATTCGCCGGGAATACCAGGATAATGGTTTTAAAGTTTTGTACGAAAATTATTTCGAAACACAGGTTGCCTGACTGGGATTCAATTATAAATTCTAAAAAAAACAACCCCATCCGTTCGGACAGGGCATTTTCTTAATATGTAATGAATTAATTTCTTATTTCACAAATGATGCTTCATTCAAAAAATCGTAACACAGTTTTACCCCTTCAAACTGGGTCATTCCTTCCCTTATATTTTCCAGTTCCACGTAAAATTCGTCGAGCCCGTTTGCATATGCCTTTTCAAAAATATTTTTGAAATTCAGCAAGCCCGACTGGCCCAGGATTGAGCGGTCCTTGATATGAAGCACCGGGAACCTGCCAGGGTATTTTTCAAAATATTCCAACGGGTCGTTTCCTCCGCGAACTGTCCAGTAAACATCCATTTCAAAGAAAACCAGATTGGGGTCGGTACCCGCCAGGAGCAAATCGTAAATAACATCGCCCAAGGGCATCCAGGGCATACTTTGTTTTCCCTTGTCTGCTTCTTTTACCAAGCGTTGAAATTCCATGTGGTGGTTATGGTAGCCAAATTTTATACCAGCCGATTTTGCAATTTCGCCTGCTTTGTTGAATGCCTCGCATGCCAATGCAGCATCGCCGTGGTTTTCTATCTGCGGCATCATTGGCTGAACAAGGGTTTTTACGCCAAACTTTACATGGTCTTCAACCGTTACTTTCCAGAAATCGGCAATTTGCCCCAAGTTTTCTTTTGTAAATTTCCTGACCGGCGGATTAACATGCGAACCGGTGATTTTTAAACCAGCAGCATCGGCCAGTTTACGATAATCAGAAATTTCATAGGCCCCCATTTTCCGGTTGCCATATCCGGCAAGTTCAATGGTAGTGTAGCCTATTTCAGCAATTTTTTTCAGACCATTCGGAACATCCTGTCCCAGTTCGCGGCCGAGCGAATAAATTTGCAACCCAATTTGTTTACCGGGAGCATACAAGCTGCCTGAAACTTTCGATGCAAATGCCGGAGTTGCAGATCCTGCCACTATACTTCCGGCAGTCAGCAACCCGAGTTTTTTTAAAAATTCTCTTTTTGTTTCCATAATTCTATTAGTTGATAATTATTTATGAAGTTTACGGTATTCGTTACTAAACAATCTAAATTGTCGTTATGACACAATGAAATTAACAAATAAAGTTTGCTAAGCAAATTTATTCATGGATTTTACTTCATCAAGAAAAAGTTTTATCCCCTTTTTTGCTTCATCAGGACTTCTGTATTTGGATAGAACAAGATTAGGGCAACCGGCAATCATTGCCGAAAGATTTTTACCGGAATCCTGGCGAACAAGGCACAATACTTTTTTGCCTGATTCTATCGACCTGCCAATTTCGTAACCCACACCCATCGAAATGGTTGAAACTTCTGCAACCAAAACATCTGCCGATTGCAGCCATGATAAATCGCGGTCGTGGATAAAACGGTCGGTCGGACCATCATCGCCCGAATCGGTAAGGTTTGTATCGCCAATATGTTCGGTTAATACTTCTCCAAAAGTTTTTAGGTATTTAATTATTTGAGCATACAATTCGGCATCCTCACGGCCTCCCCTGATTGAACCTGCAAAATAAATCTTCATGTATTTTTTTTTAAATTTGTAATACAAAATAGCTCAGCTTGCACTGATGAAGGTAATTCAGTTTTATTAAATAGACGACATCGATTTTGTAAATTTAATTTAAACAATGTTTAATTTAGTTATTGATTTAAACAAATTGGCAATTTAAATCGACCGTGAATTTAGTAAAATTGTAACCATCATGTAATCAGCAAAAAATCAGCATCATGAACAAAACTTTATATTGGATCCCAAGAATTTTAACCATCCTTTTCATTCTTTTTATCAGTTTGTTTGCGCTCGATTCGTTTGAAGAAAACCAATCTTTTTTAGCAAATTTTGGCGGATTTCTGATTCATCTTATACCTGGTGCAATTTTAATGGCAATTCTTATTTTTTCATGGCGATATGAAATAATTGGCGCACTGGCATTTTTGTTCCTGGGAATAGCTTATATAATTCTGGCCTGGGGGAAATTCCCGCTTGCTACATATTTGATTATTTCCGGCCCTTTGGTAGTTATCAGTGTAATGTTTTGGCTTAACTGGAGAAACAGGGGAAAAAGTTTTTAGAAATATATTTAAAAGAAAATTGAATAAAAAAAGGGGCCTTAACCCCTTTTTATCAAAAACAATAATTTTCTTTCCTATTGCTTTGCAATAACCGTTCCCGGTTTGAAATAACCTGCATAAGCGGTTTCTGAGTTTAGCTCATCGATGGCTTTTCTGATTCCTTTATCATCGTGAATTGCAGATCGAATTGCTCCCTTCTGATAATAATATCTCGAAACAATTTCATCTTTAAGCAATTCACTGATTTCGCCTTTAAACAAATTTAAATCTTTATCGAGATTTGGCGCCAGTTTTTCTTTAAGCGCCTGAAATTCAGCCTCGGCTGCTGAATAATATTTATCGCGTTTAGCCGATTCGACCAAAGCGTCGTATTCATCTTTCGATGCCGATTCGTATTCAAATTTATCGGCTTTAACAAAGCTAACAAACTGGTTGTAAATATTATCTGAAATCTCGAAGTCTTCAGGCGATGCAATGGCAGCATTTTCGCTGGAAAACCTTGTGGCGAAATCGAAAATTAAAAACCGTGTAATTAAGGCGACACTTAAACTGCTTAAGGTTTCATTTTCAATTTTCATATCAGGTGCAACGCCTCCTCCATCATACACTTTACGCCCTTTTTTTGTTGTAAATTCAGAAATCAGCGAATCGGGAATATGCCCAACGCTACCGTCTTCGTTTCGATGAGTGTAATCGAGAGCCTGGATACAACGTCCGCTCGGAATGTAATATTTTGCCGTGGTTACTTTCAGTTTTGCATTGTAACTAAGGTCTCGCGTGGTTTGAACAAGCCCCTTGCCAAAAGTACGGCTTCCTACAATGATACCCCTGTCGAGATCCTGAATTGCGCCGGCAACTATTTCGGAGGCCGAAGCTGATCCGCTATTGATTAACACCGCTATTTTTATGGTAGTATCGAGGGGCGCCGAAGCAGCTTTGTATACCTTGTCCCATTGCGCAACCTTTCCACGGGTGCTAACAATTTCGGAACCTTTGGGAACAAAAAAATTGACTATTTCAACTGCTTCCATTAATAAACCGCCCGGATTTCCGCGTAAATCGAGTACCAGCGAATGCGGATTATTTCTTTTTAAATCGAGAAAGGCATTCTTTACATCGTTGCTGCAATGGTCGGTAAAGCTTGATAACCTGATGTAAGCCGTATTTTTGCCCAGCATGCCGTAATAAGGCACTGCATCAATTGCAATTTTTTCGCGTACAACGTCGACCACAAGCGGTTTCTTTTCGCCGTAACGTTCGTATTTTATTTTTACCGGTTTGTTGGCTGGCCCTTTTAATAGGTTGCTTACATCTTCGGTATTCATTTTTTCTGTCGATTTCCCTTCCACTTCAAGTATAATATCACCTGCCTTCAGTCCAAATTTTTGTGCCGGAAATCCTTCGTATGGTTCTGCAATAACAATCTTATTGTTCTGTTTGCTTATTAATGCCCCAATCCCGGCATATTCGCCGGTGGTCATAAACTTAAAATCTTCCATTTCATCTTCCGTGATATACGTGGTGTATGGATCAAGCGATTCAAGCATATCGTCGATGCTTGTTTTAATAAGTTTATCAGGATTTATGTCATCAACATAAAACATGTTCAGCTCGCGAAATAAGGTGTGAAAAATTTCAAGATTTTTTGCTATTGCAAAATTTTTATCGTCCTGAGTAAAGCTATAAAATCCTATCCCTGTTATGGCAACAATTGCCAAACCTATCCAAAACCTCTTCAATTTCATTTCATGTAATTTTTACTGATATATAATTTTTATCTGTCCTAATATTAACCAGCCAAAAATAAAAATTCCTTACGATTATATGTGCCGTTTATTTCCAATATGTTACGTTAATTTTTATTAAACTGTAAAAACATGAATTTGTTATAACGCAGAAAAGTATCTCTGGGCAATTTATGACCAAATAAATAGACTGGGACCCGCATACGGAGGTTTAGCTAAATATTGAATCGTTTTTACCGATAAAAAAACGGCGTTCAACGAAAAAAAAATGATTTTATGGATGTGTTGTTTTATTTTTAGTTAGTTGTACTAATCGATATTAAATTTCCGGATATGAAAAATGCTGTAGTTTTGTTCATTACAATTTCTTTTTTAGCCCTTATAAGCTCTTGTGTGTTCCTTGATTCGGTTGAAGGGAACGGCAATGTGACTGAACAAACCCGTGATTTGGGTGATTTCGAAAAAATAAGCGTAACTCAAGGCCTGAACGTTTATGTTACCCAGGGTACCCCGGCAAAAGTTATTGTCAAAGCCGACGAAAACCTGCATGAAATTATTGAAACTTCGGTGGTTGATGGAACCCTAAAAGTAACAAGTAACAAAACAATAAGAAAAGCAAAATCGAATAAAGTGTATGTTACAGTTGCAAAAATTGAAATATTAAAATCAACGGCTGGAAGCAATATTTATTCTGAAGATACGCTTAGGTTTCAACGATTGGAAATAAAAAGTACTGCCGGAAGCAATGTAAAATTAACAATCGACTCGAATGAGCTTGAAGCTTCTGCTACAGCAGGATCAAACATTTTTCTCGATGGGAATACAAAAACAGGGACGTTTAAAGCGAGCGCCGGTTCAAATGTAAAAGCTGGTAATTTACTTATAGAAAACTGTACGGCGAAAGCCAACAGCGGTTCAAATATCTGGACAAACCGGCCTAAAAGCCTTGATGCCAGGGCCAGTAGTGGTGCAAACATTTGGTACTCCGGCGATCCTGCCAACCTGAACATTGAAAAATCTTCGGGTGGAAATGTAATTAAAAACTGAGGCGGTTGTAACATCTGAGTAATACTTGCGTCTCTCTATAATAATATAAAGCCATAAATATATGAAAACAATCAGATTATTTTTCGCCCTTTTTTTCAGTTTCGCAGTAACTGGTTTAATTGCAAGCGGGAGTTCATATAAAACCGAAACCAGGAATGTAAGCAATTATACGGCCATTAAAGTTTCAACAGGTATTGGTTTATATGTTAAAATGGGCACATCCGAAGAGGTTAAAATTATTGCCGATAATAATGAAATTGATAATATAATAACCGAAGTAAAAAATGGGACTCTCCATATTTATTCAAAAAAATCGACCGGCTGGCTTAACTGGAATAGCTTCTCCAAAAACCGGAAAGCATACGTTACTATTAAAGAACTGAATGAAATTGAAGCTTCATCGGGGTCCGATGTAAAATCGGAAAATACATTAAGCGGTGAATCGTTGAAAGTCAGGGCAAGCAGTGGAAGCGATATTAATATTGCTGTCATTTACAGAAATCTTTCGGTCGATACCAGCAGTGGTTCTGATGTTAAAATAAGTGGTAAGGTAAAATCTTTTGAAGCCAAAGCAAGCAGCGGAAGCGATATAAATGCCCATGGACTGGAAAGTAAAACCTGCAAAGTAAATGTCAGCAGCGGATCAGATGCCCAGGTGAATGTTACCGATGAAATACATGCAAATGCAAGCAGCGGTTCTGATGTGTATTACTACGGAAACCCACAAATAAAAAATATTAATGAATCGAGTGGCGGAAATGTAAGGCACAGATAAATAACACAAATACCTTATTAAAAAAGACGGTTTCCCCCGTCTTTTTTAATTTTGAATCGCAAAATATCAGAATTGTGCATACTTTGTCTCAAATAATATAACTTTGCACATTGAAATTTGTGGTTTGTATCATGTCTAATTTTTTGTTCGGGATGGATTTACTGGTCATTTTATATATTACTAATTTTCTGCGAACACTTTTAATCATTATCCTCATTTATTATGGGGTAAAAATTGTTGTGCGCTATATTCTTCCCTGGCTGGTTGATAAGGGTTTAAGAAACATGCAGCAAAAAATGGACAATCAACAAAACCAGAACAGGCGCTCAACAAGGCCACCTGGCGAAGTGACTATTGAATACAACAATAAAAAATCAGGGAACAATTCAGGCAAAAGAGGCGAGTATGTAGATTTTGAAGAAGTGGATTAGCTTCCCCTGGTTATCTTTCCCTTAAAAATTCAGGAATTATTCCTTAACAATCAATTATATTCTATTTTTGTCCCCATTAATTTGAAATTTTAATAATGGCACAGGAAGATCTTTTCAAAAAACTGGTTGCACACTGCAAGGAATACGGTTATGTTTTTCAGTCGAGCGAAATATATGATGGCCTGGGAGCCGTTTACGATTACGGCCAATATGGTGTTGAACTGAAAAACAACATTAAAAAATACTGGTGGGACAGTATGGTTTTGCTCCACGAAAATGTGGTAGGGATCGACTCGGCCATTTTCATGCACCCTACCATCTGGAAAGCTTCCGGCCACGTTGATGCGTTTAACGACCCGCTTATCGACAATAAAGATTCGAAAAAAAGATATCGTGCCGATGTTTTAATTGAAGATCAACTGGCAAAAATCGAAGATAAAATCAACAAGGAAGTTGAAAAAGCTGCCAAAAGATTTGGCGACGCCTTTGATGAGAAACAGTTCAGGGAAACCAATCAAAGAGTACTCGATAACCAGAAAAAATGGGATGACCTTCATACAAGATTTTCAAAAGCTTTAAACGATGGTAACCTCGATGAACTGAGACAAATAATTGTTGACGAGGAAATTGTTTGCCCGATATCAGGAACCCGCAACTGGACCGATGTACGCCAGTTTAACCTGATGTTCTCAACTGAAATGGGTTCAACCGCCGATGGAGCCCAGAAAATATACCTGCGTCCCGAAACGGCACAGGGAATTTTTGTAAACTACCTGAACGTTCAAAAAACGGGCCGGATGAAAATTCCGTTCGGAATTGCACAAATCGGGAAAGCATTCCGTAACGAGATTGTGGCGCGACAGTTTATTTTCAGGATGCGCGAATTTGAGCAAATGGAAATGCAGTTTTTTGTCAAGCCCGGCACTGAACTCGAATGGTTCGAAACCTGGAAGGCAATCCGCATGAAATGGCACCGCGTCCTGGGATTTGGCGACGAAAACTACCGTTTCCACGAACACGAGAAACTGGCGCACTACGCCAATGCCGCTGTCGACGTTGAATATAAATTCCCTTTCGGATTCAAGGAAGTGGAAGGCATACACTCGCGCACCGACTTCGATCTGTCGCAACACGAAAAATATTCCGGGAAAAAAATCCGTTATTTCGATCCTGAACTGAACGAGTCGTACGTTCCGTTTGTAGTAGAGACATCGATTGGTGTCGACCGCATGTTTTTACAGGTTATTTCGGCGGCTTACTGCGAGGAACAACTGGAAAACGACACGCGCGCAGTTTTGAAAATACCGCCTGTTCTGGCCCCGGTGAAAATGGCAGTTATGCCTTTGGTAAAAAAAGACGGGATGCCAGAAAAAGCACGTGAAATAATTGATAACCTGAAATTTGACTTTAACTGCCAGTACGACGAAAAGGATTCGATAGGGAAACGTTACCGCCGGCAGGATGCAATTGGGACACCGTTTTGTGTAACAGTCGACCATCAAACACTTGAAGACAACACCGTGACCATACGTTACCGCGATACTATGGAACAGGAACGGGTTGCTATCGACAATTTAGGCGGCATTATTCTGAAACAGGTTAGTTATAAGACGTTGTTTGAAAAGATATAATTCATCACCGGGGTTCTCGGGGACTATCTAATCAAAATTACCTGTTTTAGGAGAAGTTCCAGTTTGCGTTGTTTTTTGTATATTTGACAAAAGCAACTGATTATGACAAAGCTAACAGGCACATATTTCAAGGGCCGGTTAAAATTAGACAAACCCTTAAAGCTTTCAAAACCCATTAAGGTTACCATTTCTTTTGAAAAAGAAAGGAATACAGGATTAAAATTAACGGACTTTTCTTTTTTGGAGACCCGGGAATTGCTTAAAGATTGTAAAACTTCATTTGCCGATGAGGTAATTGAGGAAAGACGCAATGCAATATGAACCTGTTTTTTGATACTTCGGCTTTGTTTAAACTTTACCAAAGGGAAGAAGGCACCGACCATTTGATTGACTTTTTTAAATCAAATACAATTAATGCAATATACCTTTCTGAGTTAGCAACAATCGAATTTAGTTCTGCAATTTGGAGGAAATGCAGGAAGAACGAAATATCAAATATTGAGGGGCTAAATGTTAGAAGTTAAAAAGAAAGTTCTAATCATTACCTACTATTGGCCACCCAGCGGGGGTGGCGGAGTAATGAGGTGGCTGAAAATGTCGAAGTTTCTTCCAGATCTCGGTTGGCAGCCAATAGTTTACACTCCGGAAAATCCAGATCCATCGGTGATTGATGAAAGTTTGTTAAAAGAAATCCATCCGGATATTATTGAATTAAAAACACCCATTTGGGAGCCCTATGATTTTTACCGTAAATTAACAGGGAAAGAAAGCGGCACGAAATTTAAATCAGGGTACATTTCCGAAGCATCAGGGGGAAACTGGAAAAATAAAATTTCTGTTTTTATCAGAGGTAATTTTCTGATTCCCGATCCACGTAAATTCTGGATTAAACCTTCAATAAATTATCTTTCGCGGTATTTAAACGAAAACCCTGTCGATTTGATAATTTCCACCGGACCGCCGCACAGCATGCACCTGATTGCCCTGGGATTAAAGAAGAAATTCAATACCCGGTGGATTGCCGATTTTCGCGACCCGTGGACAGACATCGATTTCTACCATAAACTAAAACTAACGGCGCTTGCCGACAAAAAGCACCGCCAGCTCGAAAAAAAAGTGCTGGCCAACGCCGATCATATTGTAACTGTAAGCCCCGGCTGTGCAACCGGCCTGGAGAAAATTGCAAACCGAAAAGTGGAAGTTATCAACAACGGCTTCGACCCGACTGATTATAATTTTGAAATGCCCGGTTTGGACAATACCTTTACCATTTCGCATTTTGGGGCTTTTAACAAAGATCGTAACCCGGGGGCTTTATGGCATGTCATGGGAGAACTTTCGGAAATGGATCCCGGATTTAAAAAATTGCTGAAAATTAACCTTATCGGGCAAACCGATCAATCGGTTATTTCTGATATTGAATCGAATAATTTAAAAGAAAACCTGTTTGTCAGAGAACATCTGCCCCACCGCGAAGGATTGGCTGAACTGGCAAAATCGCAGGTCTTGCTTTTACCGCTTAATGACGCGCCAAATGTTAAGGGGATACTTCCGGGCAAGATGTACGAGTATATGGCGCTCCGGCGCCCGATACTTGCTCTTGGCCCAACCGATGCCGATTATGCAAAAATACTGCTGGAGACCAACTCGGGAGTGCCGCTTGAATTCAATGATGTTGATGGAATCAGAAAAACCCTCCTCGATTATTTCGGTTTGTTCAAAGACAATAAGCTGGTAGTGAATTCGGGCGCTTACGAAAAATATTCACGAAAAATCCTGGCAGCTCAATTTGTAGGCCTCCGTGTATCCTAATTTTAATCACGGGATTATTATTTTTTCCTGATTTTTTTAAGAAGAAAAGCTGATTAGAATTTCAGTCAGGTCTTTCTCCTGATTCTAAGTTTCTGGCCAACCACCAGCCCACGTTCGTTTGAAATGTTGTTTAGCTGCAAAATTTCGTCGCTGGTGACTCCCTCGAATTTCTGGGCAATTTCCCATACATTGTCGCCGCTTTTTACTGTGTAGAGTTCGAATTCGGCATCAGACAAATCATTCTGGCTTGCTGGAACAGAAGCAGTTGCTTTGTTTTCGTTTGTTTTAACCGGCAATTTGGCGTACTTTGCTTTGTCTTTTTCCGGAACATAAATAACCAGTTTCTGGCCTGCCCTGATTAAATTCTTCCTGATATCGTTCCAGTAGGTTAAATCGTTTACCCGGACACCGTATTTTAGCGCTATACCACCTACTGTATCGCCTGTTTTTACCTGGTAAGTAATTTTTGTTTTACCTGCTATATCGGCCGGAGTATTATAACCCGTACGTTCAGAAGGATTTACCAGCGTATTATTGGGAAAATATTTATGACGTTCGTAGGCAAAAACTGCTGTGTCTTTTTCAATAAATTCAAAAATCTTGTCGTGGGGCAGAACAAGTGGATATGGTTTATTTTCTGTTGCCGGAATTACCCCGCGCCTGTACATCGGATTTAACGATTGAAGATACTCTTTGCTGAAGTTAAGCGAAGCTGCAACCTGGTCGAAATGCAGGTAATTATTTACCATAATGGTATCGACATTTGTAGGCATGGCGGGCATTTGAGGTACCAGGTTATGCTCGGTGTAATAATTCATAACATAGGTAGCTGCTATAAACAATGGCACAAACCCCCTGGTTTCGCGCGGAAGCATGTAATAAATATCCCAGTAGTTGGTTTTTCCACCCGAACGTTTAATGGCGCGATCGACATTCCCGGGGCCGCAATTGTAAGCGGCAATGGCAAGGTGCCAGTCGCCGTAAATGTCGAACAACCTTTTCAGATAAACGGCTGCTGCTTCGCTCGACTTGACCGGATCACGCCGTTCATCGACGAAACTTGTAATTTCCATCTTGAGCATTTTAGCCGTACCAAACATAAACTGCCACAATCCCATAGCCCCGACCCTCGAAGTTGCAACCGGATCGAGCGCCGACTCAATTATAGGCAGATATTTTAACTCAAGCGGTAAATTATACTTATCGAGGATTTCCTCAAATTTCGGAAAATAATATTCTGATAAGCCAATCATCCGCTCCACCTGGTCGCGTTTCCTTTCAGAATACATTTTAATAAAACTCAGCACTGTTTGATTAAATGACAGGTCGATAACCTGCTCGGTTTTTTGCAACCGCTTAATATAAACCGAATCGGGTATGTTTCTCGTGAAATCTTCAACTAAAGAAACCTCAAGTGAATCGCTTTTAAAAACATTATTTTCAAACCAGATATGTTTTGCACTGTCAATTCTATCAGAAAACAAATCGCTTAAATCCTCATCAATTTCAATTTTTCCGAAAAGGGCCGAATCGGCGCTGGTAAAAACCACAGTATCGGTCATTGGATCCCCAACATTAGTCGTATCCAATTCCTGGGCTATTAATGAGTTTATTAATAAAGTTATCGCAAAAAGAACTGACAGCAGGTTTTTCATTGGTTTGTTAAAAGTTAATTGTAAAATTGGCCCCGTAAACCATTTGTTTTTCAAATGTTTGTACAGCAGGTTGCCAATTCATTGTTAAGTCTTCGCTGATATCGAAATCAAACAAGTGGGCATCGACACTTGCATCAATAATATTTAAGCCATAGAAACCGGCCATCGATATTATAAGTAAATCGCGGTTTCGCCGTAAGTACTCCGATTGCTTCGATAATCCGGTTTTGAAATTATTAAACTCGGTTGTATTTTCCAAATTGTAATACTTCGCCACTTTAAGGTCAAGGTGCGTGTTTGTATTTGGATTTTTGTCGGTAAGGTCGCTGTAGGCCAATTTATACGTTTTATAATATTTGTTGTTCCAGCCAATAAAATAACCAATAGTACCGAAACCGGCATAAACAAGCGGTATTTTCCAGTATTTCTTGTTATATGCCTGCCCAAGCCCGGGCAATATTGCTGAATAGACCGTTGCTTTTTTCGGAGAATGAACGTATCCAGCATTTACAACCACTTTTTCAGTTTTTGTTGAATCAACTTCTAATACCTGACCGGAAAGGCTGCATGAAATTAAAATCAACAGTATAAATATGCTATTTTTTAATAAAACCACTTCTTCAAATTTGCCCAAAATTAGAAGTTTGCCATTTATAAAAATGTGCAATTAATATATTACTCCTGATTTTCAATTATTTTAACAATTCGCTCCAAATCGGTTGCCGATTTAAAAGGGATTACAATTTTTCCCTTTCCCTTGCTGTTCATAGAAAAACCAACTTTTGAACTGAATATTTTATCGAGTTGCTTTTTAATATTCTGGTACTCGTTCGGGAATTTATGTTTATCGGAAACCGGCTGAACATGAAGCTCCCCGCTATTGAGGTTCCGCACAATTTCCTCGACCCTGCGCACCGACAGGCCCATTTTTTCAATTTGGTTATAAATCAGGATTTGTTTATCCGGATCTTCGATATTTATAATTGCGCGGGCATGACCCATTGAGATTTGTTTGTCGATTAGCCCCTTTTGTATAATTGCAGGGAGTTTTAAAAGCCTGAGATAATTGGCAATGGTAGAACGTTTTTTACCAACCCGGCTGCTTAGCTCTTCCTGGGTAAATTCAATTTCTTCGAGTAAGCGCTGGTAACTTAGCGCAATTTCGATGGCATCCAAATCCTCGCGCTGAATATTTTCAACAAGCGCCATTTCGAGCATACCTTCGTCTTTTGCCTTTCTGATGTATGCGGGAATCGATTCGAGCCCGGCCATCTGTGCAGCCCTGAAACGCCTTTCACCGGCAATTATCTGGTATTTTTCGCCATCAATTTTTCGTAAGGTAATGGGTTGGATTAAACCTAACTCTTTAATCGATTCGGCCAGTTCCTTTAATGATTCCTCGTCGAACTTTGTTCGTGGCTGAAACGGATTAGCTTCAATTTGCGATAATTCGATTTCGTTTATCCCGGCACCCGGCAGCATTTTTTCTGCATCGTCGATGAGGGCCCCAAGTCCCCTGCCTAATACGTTCCTTTTCACTTTTCAAAAATTAATTAATAACTATATTACTTTCCTTGCCCAACTGGGTCATTTTATTTCGCTGGAGTATTTCGCGTGCCAGGTTCATGTGGTTAATTGCACCTTTTGAGCTGGCATCGTACAAAATAACCGGTTTCCCATAGCTTGGGGCTTCGCCCAGTTTAATGTTCCGCTGAATAACCGTTTCGAAAACCATTTCCTGGAAATGTTTTTTTACCTCATCGTAAACCTGGTTCGAAAGGTTTAACCTTCCGTCGAACATGGTTAAAAGGAATCCTTCAATCTCAAGGTTTTTGTTTAACCGGTTCTGAATAATTTTTATTGTATTCAGAAGCTTTCCAAGCCCTTCGAGCGCAAAATACTCACATTGTACCGGAATAATTACAGAATCGGCTGCTGTTAAGGCATTTACGGTTATCAACCCCAACGAAGGCGAACAATCTATTAAAATAAAGTCGTAAACTTCTTTCAGGTGTTCGATGGCATTTTTTAATACTTTTTCGCGGTTGGGCAAATTCAGCATTTCAATTTCGGCTCCAACCAAATCAATATGCGAAGGAATAATATCGAGGTTTTCTATGTCGGTTTTAAGGATGACCTTTTCTGTTTCAATTTCATCGACAATACATTCATAAATACTCGATTGAATATTTTTCAGGTCGAAACCCAGCCCCGATGTTGCATTGGCCTGTGGGTCGGCATCTATTATCAAAACCTTTTGCTCCAGAACCGCCAGGCTGGCTGCGAGGTTAATGGCAGTGGTTGTTTTTCCGACACCCCCTTTCTGATTTGCTAATGCTATAATTTTTCCCATCTAAATGAATTATTTTTTTTGAACGGGTTCAAAGTTAATAATTTCGAATATACCTCCCGTGATTTTTTTCTTTTCCGGTCGTTAAAACCGCTTAATAACCTGAAAGTGAATAATTAATTATTCAAATTTTTGAAGTCCAAGTTCTTTTTTCAATTGTTCGCGGTTTACAGGTACAACACCCACTTTTTCGCAAACAAGTCCCCCGGCTAAGTTCGAAAACAGTGCAATGGTTTTTTGGTCGAGCCCGGCAGCCATCGCCAGGCTGGCCACCCCGATTACTGTGTCGCCGGCGCCCGATACATCGGCAATATCGCGTATTATTGCAGGGTAGTATTGCCCTTCAACTCCATTTCCTATTAAAATCCCCAATTCAGAAAGGGTTACCAGTATCATTTTAAAATTACGGTCTTTCCCTATTTTATCAGCTTCCTTTTTTATGGTTTCGAAATCTCCTTTTACTATCGGAACACCAATGCCATCAACTAATTCTTGAAAATTAGGTTTAAAAAGCGATATATTATGATATTGGTTGAAATTTCGCTTTTTTGGATCGACGGCTGTAGGGATTCCCAAACGTGTTGCCATTTCGTTTATCTGGTTAAATAGGTTTGGGGTTATTACCCCTTTATCGTAATCGACAAAAACGATAACATCAATTTTTCTTTCCCCGAGCAACTTTTTAACACCATTAATAATTTCTGTTTCAATTTCGAAATTAATGAACCCAATGTTTTCTTCATCAACCCGTGCAATATGCTGCCCTTTGCTTATTATCCGGCTTTTCACGGTTGTTATCCTGCCCGTATCTTCGAAGATTCCTTCGTAAGGCATTTCTTCGCTTTTCAGGAGTTCCTTAAACTCTTTTCCTTTATCATCGCTCCCCACAACCGAAAAAAGATACGGAGTTGCCCCAAGCGCCTTAATATTTAACGAAACATTACCGGCGCCGCCAAGCCGGCTTTCCTTTTTTGTTACCGAAACCACCGGTACCGGCGCTTCTGGGGAAACCCGATCCACTTTGCCCCACAAGTAACTGTCGATCATCGAATCGCCGATAACCACAACCTGCATTTTGTCAAAACGGTTAAAAATCTGATCTATTTCTTTAATCTTCACTTGTTTAATTTAAGTAGCGCAAAACTAAAAAAAATAAATGGTAGAATTCAAAGAGTTTGAAATTGTGATTTAAAAATCAGAAGGGATCAACATCAATATTTATAATACAACTGCTGTTTAAGGGAATCTTTTTAATCAGCTGTACACATTGAATTACACTAGATTTGACTTCGTCCGGATTTTGTTTCCTGCTTATTTTAAGCCAGATTTCCTTTTGGTAAAAAAGCTGTAACCTGCTAATCAGCGGAAACTCAGGCCCTAAAACAATCAGCTTTTTATTTTTCCGAAGCTCTGTACCCAGCGCTTCTGAAGCCCTTTCAACAGTTTCAATATTTTTATGTTTTACAACAATTTTAATCAGCCTGTAAAAAGGAGGATAATTAAACAGGCGCCGCTCATGAAGCTGGGTTTCCAGAAACCCTTTGTAGTCCTGGCTTTTTATAAAACCTATAAGCGGATGCTCAGGTTGCGATGTCTGAATAATTACTTTACCCTGTTTGTTTTTTCGTCCGGCCCGGCCGCTAACCTGCGAAATCAACTGGTACGCCCTTTCGTGGGCCCTGAAATCGGGGAAATTGATGAGATTATCGGCATTTAAAATACCAACAACACTCACATGTTCAAAATCGAGGCCCTTTGTAACCATTTGTGTTCCGACCAGAATATCGATATTGCGGTTTTCGACGTTTGAGATGATTTTCTCAAAAGCATTTTTATTCTGTGTCGTGTCCAAATCCATCCTCGCAATTCTGGCATTCTTAAACAAGCCCTTTAATTCATCCTCAATTTTCTCGGTCCCAAATCCGCGGGTTTTTATATCTGGCGATCCGCAATTTGCGCACGAACTGTTTAGCGGCTGGCTAAATCCGCAATAATGGCAGGTTAACCTGTTGTTGAATTTATGATAAGTAAGGCTAACATCGCAATTCCGGCACTTTGGTATCCAACCGCAAATAAAACATTCAATAAAGGGTGAATAACCCCTCCGGTTTTGAAAAAGAATGACCTGCTCTTTTTTTAAAAGCGCATCGTTTATCTGCCTGAACAACTCGGGGGTGAGGATTGAATGCATTTGTTTTCGCTTCCAGGCCTGTTTTAAATCGGCAACAACAATTTCGGGCAATTCTGTTTCAAAATGTCTTTTTAAGAGCGTTACCAGCGCATACTTGCCACTTTTTGAATTCATGTAACTTTCGAACGATGGCGTGGCCGAACCGAGAAGAACTTTCGCATGGTTCTGGTAACCAAGCACAACAGCCATGTCGCGCGCATTGTAACGCGGCGACGGATCAAACTGTTTGAACGAGTTTTCATGCTCTTCGTCGACAATTATTAATCCCAGTTGCGAAAACGGCAAAAACAAAGATGAACGGGCGCCCAGTACCACCTGGTAACCTTTTGCCGGGTTTTCTTTAAATTGAAGGACTTTGTTCCAGATTTCGACCCTTTCTTGGCTGTTTAGTTTAGAATGGTAAATACCCGCCTTTTCGCCAAAAACATTTTTCAACCTGTTGATTATCTGTGCAGTTAAGGCAATTTCGGGGACAAGGTACAACGCCTGCCTGCCCGATTTAATTATTTCGTCGATTAAATGGATATAGATTTCGGTCTTCCCGCTGGCTGTTATTCCATGTATCAGGGTAACAGGGTGTTTTTCGAAAGCACTTTTTATTTGATTTAAAGCATCTTCCTGGTATTTATTGAGCAGATTGATGCTTACCTGGGTGGTTTCTTCGTGTTCTATCCTCGAAACCTGTTTTTCAAACTGTATAAATATATTTTTTTTGCACAGTTGGTTTAACAGCGCATGACTAAAATTTGTACCATTCAAAAGACTTCTTTTTGAGATTGAGACATCCTTTTTACTATCGAAAACGTTGGTTAAACTACAAAAATGAAAAACTAGGGCTGACTGTTTTTTCGCTTTTTTAATTTCGCCGATCTTCGATTCAAGAATATTTTCAGTTTCTATTGAAGGGTGCAACCTGACAAAAGTTTCGGTTTTGGGTTTGTATCTGGCATCTACTTTTTCCTCGATAGCAACCAGGTTCTTTTCGAGTAATGAATTAAGTGCCGAATACGAAAAATCACTGTCAAGTTTTTTTTGCAAGTCCGACAAATAGGGCCCATCGTTCTCAACAGCACCGATAATTATCTCTTCATTATCCGGGAGCTTAGTCTCGTAAGTTAGCCCCGTTGCATAAATTTTAGATTTGCTCTCCAGTTTCAGGCCTGTTGGAAGCGCAGCCCTGAACACATCTCCAAGGGTGCAGCAGTAATAGTTGGCTATCCATTCCCAAAGCCCGAGGTTATTTTCGAGAACAACCGGCTTTTCATCGAGAACCTGCTGAATTTCCTTTATCTCCAGGTTTTCGGGCTTTGTTTGTGAAAGCGACAATACCAATGCCGAGTAAAGCCTTTTTTTTCCGAACTGCACAATTACGCGCTGCCCTGGCCTGATGGCGGTTTGCATCGATTCGGGCACAATGTACGTGTACGAATCGTGCAGCGAAAGGGGCAAAATAACCTGTGCAAAAAGTTGTGGCATTGACAATGATTATACTTTGCCATAAAAGTAGTTCAAAATAAATGATTTGAAAATTGGGTGCGGCGATTTGCAATCGCCGAAGAAAAATCATATCAAAAAAAAGTAACAGTGTTAGTAAATCGCGGATAGAATCCGCGACACCCTTAAAAAAAACTAATCAAAATTCGATTTTACCCAGTTGGCAACTTCCTCCATCAGCCAGTTGGGGGTTGAAGTTGCCCCGCTGATACCTACTGAATTAACCCCTTCGAACCAGTCGGGACTGATTTCGCCGGTCTGGGAAATAATAAATGAATTTGGGTTTTCCTCTTTGCAGATACTGAAAAGGTACTGCCCGTTTGAACTTTTTTTACCGGCTACAAACAAAACGAGATCGTAGTTTTTGGCAAAGTTTTTCAGGTTCGGTACACGGTTTGAAACCTGCCGACAAATGGTGTCTTTAATTTCAACCGGAACATCGGGGCTCATTTTATCTTTTATCATCCCGGCAATAGCGTTAAAATCCTCGATGCGTTTGGTAGTTTGCGAATAGAGCGAAACCGGCCGGCTGGTGTCGATTTTATCGATATCGGCATCACTTTCGATAACAATTGCGCTATGGTTGGTCTGGCCATTTAACCCTTCGATTTCGGCATGCCCTTTTTTGCCGAAAATTACAACCTGCCCCCGGATATCCTTTTTCGCCTCGTACGACCTTTTTACTTTTTCCTGAAGGGTTAACACCACCGGGCAGGTGGCATCTATCAGTTCAATATTGTTCTCTTCTGCATATTCGTATGTTTCAGGAGGTTCACCATGTGCGCGTATTAAAACCCTGCAATTTTTCAGCGTGAAATATTCTTCTTTAGAAATCGACTTCAATCCCTTGTTTTCCAACCGTTCAACTTCTTTGCCATTGTGAACAATATCGCCAAGGCAATAAAGTGTTCCTGTGCCGGCAAGTTCATTTTCAGCCGATCGGATTGCATTAATTACCCCGAAGCAAAACCCCGACTTTTTATCAATCTCAACTATCATATTCTCCCTGTAATTTCTTTTACCCTGTCCAAGGTCCAAACTAACTGCTCTTCGGGCGTTAAATAACTGTTATCCAACACCATGGCATCGTCTGCTTTTTTTAAGGGGCTTACTTCCCTGGTCGAATCGATCTCGTCGCGTCCTTCGACGTTTTGCTGAATGGTATCAAAATCAACATCCTCACCTTTTCCTTTCAGCTCCAAAAAACGTCGCTGTGCCCTTATCTCCGGCGATGCAGTCATAAATATTTTTAGTTCGGCATTGGGAAAAACCACTGTGCCAATATCGCGGCCATCCATAACAATTCCCTTGCCCCTGCCGTTTTCGCGCTGCTGAATTACCATTTCAGCGCGTACTTCGGCAATGGCGCTTATAGCGCTTACATTTTCCGATACCTCCATCCTTCGGATTTCTTCTTCCACATTTCCGCCATTTAAAAAAGTGGTGTTTTTGCCCGATGAATCATCCCATTTGAATGAAATACAAATGTTTTTCAGCTCTTTGATAATTTTTTTTACTTCGGGCACGCCATTTACAATCAATCCTTTCCGAAGTGCATGCAATGTCACCGCACGGTACATTGCCCCGCTGTCGATATAAATATATCCGAGTTCCCGGGCCAGCGATTTTGCCATTGTGCTTTTCCCGCACGACGAGTGGCCGTCGATTGCTATTATGATTTTTTTGTGAGTCATTTGTTTAATAATTTTTCGCCCGATTCATCAGTAACAATCTCCTTATTCAAAATCTGAATTAATGTGAAGCAAAGATAACTGATTTTTTAAATCAGACAATTTCGTCTTTTTCAACCTTTGGAACCCAAGAAAATATTTTGAAGAAATTATTGGATTTAGACGTGGGAACATCAAAGCCAGCCCTTTCTATTACAGGCCATTATTGAGATTAATAGCCAGTGAAAACAGGTTTGAAGAACCGGCAAGGTGATATCGCGAAATGGCATAATCGAGATGAAAACGTTTGATTTTTAACCCAAATCCGGCCGACATCCCAACTGTTGAAACGCGATCGTTGAATCTAAGTTCCTGCCTGCGCTGGTAGTTGTAGCCTGCCCTGAGTATAAAATTCGCTGAAGGCAAAATTTCGATACCAAGTATAACGTGCCGCATAATCTGCTTTCCAAAACTTTCCTCACGTTTAAAGAAATGTATTTCCCCGCTGTTATTATCCGGTTCGGGCGTACCCAAATCCCAGCGGTTTAAATACTGCATGGTTAATGCAAGGTTTACTGGGGCGTGCTGCAAACGCCTGCTGATTCCGGCCTGCAGGTTAAAGGGAATTTTTTCCGTGTTCCCGTCGTCGTAATACGTCGTGATTTGAGTACCCAAATTGCGCGCCACCAGCGAAACATTGGTAAACCTGTTCTGGCTGGCCATGCTAACCCCGAAATCGGCAGCCATACCAAACGAACTGTAGTTTTCGAACGACGAAAGGATAGGCTTTAAAGTTAACCCGTATTTCAGCCGTTTGTAATTATTCGAATAAATGATATGAAGCGCGTATTCTGCTGCGGTAAAATTGTTACCGGTAAGTTCGCCCAGTTCAGTGGCTTCCCTGAATTTTCCGTAGTTAATGTAATGAAGCCCGAGCGCAAAGTTACCAATGCTGTCGAATGATTTTGCAAAAGAGGCATACCCGTAATTGATATCGGAGAGGTAGTTGACATAATTGGCCAATATCCTGTTTTCCATTGCTCTATCGAGCGAAGCCGGATTATAATATGGCAGATTGAGATCGGTAGTGTCTGAAATTGCAACCTGGTTACCACCCAGGGCAGCAACACGCGCCGAATTGGTAAGTTCCAGAAACTGGTAGGTACTTTCGCCGCCAATCTGGGCAGCAGAAGCATAAACCGTAAAACACAGGATTAAAATGAGGTAATATCTTTGTTTCATCCGAAAATCGCATTTTCAGTAAAACGCCAAAGATATTTAAATATTATAACCCGAAAGAACTAAAACAATTCAAAAGTTTTGAGGAGATAAATAACCAGGGGAATTAAAACTACAAGAGTAATAATCAGGCTAACCAAGGCGAACAGGTTTTGTTTATGTCTTTCTTCTTTAATCTGACGCCCGAGCCTCTTTCTGTATTCCGTAGAATATTTTTTTTGACGCAAATTCTCCAGGTCATTAGGCTTATAGTGGTAATAATCACTGATTTCATGACCCAATTTGTTTCCCTGGCCATCTTCATTTGTCCTCGATCTTTTGCTTAAGAATTTTCTGGGTTTCATAGTGTAAATCCACCGTTGCAACCCAAAACCCATGTATCCCATAATTTTGAATTTAAATGTATTTGGTATATCGAACCTGCAATTTTGAGATTATGAATTTAACTAAAAATTTCCAAGTTTATGGATTAAGGATATCATCTTTCAAAAAAGATGACACCCTTCTTTAGAAAATTGCTTCGTTAATCCAATGGTTGGCTTTTTTAAAAGCATAGGAACCATTTACCAGTTTCTTTGTTTCAGCTCTTCAAAAATATCGAAAACCACAGGACAGGTCCCGCAGTTTTTGTGCGAAAGCTGGAGAATCTGGAAAAAGCGTTTGCGGTCGGTGTGCGGGTATTCGCGGCAGGCACGGGGACTGTTTTCGTAAACCGAACAGTAATTATCGGACATTAAAAACGGGCAGGGATGATCTTTAAAAACAAAATCGCCGTCTTCATCTGTCAGAATATATTGTTGGGTAAAATCAGAAATTTTCATCTTCAGTTGTTTGGCAAGCCTTTCTATGTCTTTGTCAATTAACCGCGGGCCAATGGTTTTGCAGCAGTTTGCACAATCCAGGCAGTCAAAGCCAGAAAATGCCTCTACATGAAGTTCATGAACAACATCATCGAGGTTTTTGGGCTTTTTCTTTTTTAGTTTTTTTACCAAACATGATGTTTCCTGCAAACTTTTACCGGTTAAAAGTTTTAGTTCTCCGGTAGTTTTATACTTTACCTTTTTCATACAATTTAAAATTTGGTACTGGTTGCTGGATGAAGATTGACGATTCTGGATGCTGGATGCTGGATACTGGGTTGACGATCCCTAAATAAGGTTGACATTTTTAACTAATTATTGACTTTCATTTTTAATAAATTTCTATCGGACAATTATGAGCCGGGTTTGCAGGATTGGCCGCCGCTGCATGGCAAGCTTTTGTTGTAGCCGCTTTTTCGGAAGAACTTTTCAAGTACATTGCCCTTTATCTGTTAATCTGGAACCGGCGCGAGTTTAACGAAAAATTCGACGGAATTGTATATGCAGTTTTTATTTCGCTGGGCTTTGCAGGCGTTGAGAATGTTCTTTATGTATTCGGAAATGGCAACCAAACAGGAATATCGCGCGCTGTGTCTGCGGTACCGGCACACGCAATTTTTGGAATTACCATGGGGTTTTATTTCGGAATGGCAAAATTCTACAAAAAAATTCAGAAGCAATTAAAAATAAAAGCGCTGCTTTATCCGGTCCTTCTGCACGGAATTTATAACTTTATATTGTTTGCCGGAATTGAATGGCTGACAATTGTATTCTTCGGATTTCTGATTTTCCTTTATTGTTCAGGATTAAAAAGGATAAGGGAACTCTCCGAAAAGTCGATTTTCAGGACCGATTATAATTTGCTGAATGAAAAATTTAGTCAAAAAAAATAGGTTCAGAAAATATGGTATTTTGAATTATATTTGAATCATGATAATTGATGAACTGATAAATAAAGACAAAAATACGTTTTATAAATTGTGCGAAGAACATAATGTGAAAAGCCTTTTTGCCTTTGGTTCAGCGGTTACTGACAAATTTGATTTTGAAAAAAGCGATATTGATTTGTTGGTAGAGATTGACGAGGCTGATCCTGTGGAAAAAGGGGAAAAAATAATGTCATTTTGGGATAAAATGGAAGAGTTTTTTAAAATGAAAGTCGATCTGATATCAAACCCAATAATCAGGAATCCATTTTTAAGAAAGAGTGTCAACGATTCAAAAATTTTAATTTATGGAACTCCAAAGTAAAAAATACCTGGATGATATATTAAATGCTATTGAATTAATTGAAGAGTTTTTGGTTGATATAAATTCGTTTACAGTATATACGAATGACAAAAAAACAAGTAGTGCTGTTGAAAGGCAATTGGGGATTATAGGAGAAGCGGTTAACAAATATGATAGTCTAAATAAAAGTAATTCGCTTAAATATGCTTCACAGATTGTTGCACTCAGAAACAGGATTATCCATGCCTATGATAGTATTAGTGATACAGTAATTTGGGCAATAATTCATAATCACCTCGCCGATCTGAAAAAAGAAGTAAAGCAAAAATTAGGTTAATTTTTATGACTCTTATTCCATCATTTACCGATGTGCAAAAAGCACACACTATTGTACGGAAATATGCAATCCACACACCTGTATTTACCTCTTCAAGTATTAATAAAATAGTTGGGGGCAGTTTGTTTTTCAAGTGCGAAAACCTGCAAAAAGTGGGTGCGTTCAAATTTCGCGGCGCGTGCAATGCTGTATTCTCCTTAACAAGCGAAGAGGCCCAAAAAGGAGTGGCAACGCATTCGTCGGGCAACCATGCGGCCGCGTTGGCCCTGGCGGCAAAAATGAGAGGAATTGAAGCGCAAATAGTTATGCCCCGGAATTCGCCCGAAATAAAAAAGAAAGCCGTGGCAGGTTATGGGGCCCAAATTACATTTTGCGAGCCAACTTTGCAGGCCCGCGAAAGTACGCTTGCACAAATTGTTGATGAGACAGGGGCAACTGAAATCCACCCCTACAACAACTTCAATGTAATAGCAGGCCAGGGAACTGCGGCAAAAGAATTAATTGAAGATGCCGGACAATTCGACATTATAATGACACCGGTAGGGGGTGGAGGGCTTCTGAGCGGAACTGCCCTTTCAGTAAAGTATTTGTCGCCAAAGTGCCTGGTAATTGCAGCTGAACCAGCCGGTGCCGATGATGCATTCAGGTCATTCCAGGCAAAAAAAATAATTCCTTCCATTAATCCGAAAACCATTGCCGATGGATTGCTCACTTCGCTGGGGCAACGCAATTTTGAAATAATAATGCGCAATGTGGACGATATTGTTACTGTTTCGGAAGAGAAAATTGTAGAAGCCATGCGCCTGATTTGGGAAAGGATGAAAATAATAATCGAGCCATCTTCGGCAGTGCCCCTGGCAGCAATATTGCAAAATAAAGTAGATATCCGTGATAAAAAAGTGGGGATTATTTTGTCGGGAGGAAACCTTGATCTGGGAAATTTGCCGTTTTGAACAATAATTTGGAACCGGTTGGAAACATCCTTTTAGGTTCCTGCACGTCCGGTCTGACATGAATTTTCGCAGGTCTGGTGGTTACGCTGAGCCGCCACCCAAAATTTTTGGGCATAATGTTTGAATGGCAACGCAAGGTACAAATGCGCTCAGCGGATCAAACCGCTTAGCGCAAATCAGGCAAATAGTTTCTCATTTTACATTTCGTTTCATTTATTCTTTGTTTTACAACCTGCCCGGGCATGGTCGAAATCAGGAATGCTAATACATTGGGCTGATAATATGTGCCAGCGATTCGCGGAGTTTAAAATGCCAGGGCCGTTTTTCCCATTCGTGCAATTTTATTTCGCGGCTGTTTCGCAAATCGTTTGTAAAGTGTTTTACCATTAACCGGGTAAACTTTTTTTCGTAGATAAAAGCATTAATCTCGAAATTGGTTTCCAGGCTTCTGAAATCGAGGTTGGTAGTACCAATTGTCGAAAAAATATCGTCTATCATTAATGTTTTACTGTGTATAAATCCCTTTTGGTAGAAATATATTTTTATCCCTGCCTCAAGAAATTGCTCAACATATGAGAAAGAGCACCATTTTGGCGTAACGGCATCCGATTTTTCTGGAATGATAATACGGACATCGATACCGCTCAACGCGGCAGTTTTCAGCGCTGCAACTAAATTTTGCGGGGGCATTAAATAGGGCGAAGTCAGATAAACATATTCTTTAGCATTCATAATTGCCGCAAAAAAAGCCTGCCCTATGCTTTCCCAATCCGAATCGGGGCCACTGGCCGTTATTTGGATGGGGGTACCGATTTCCTCGGTCAGCGGCATAAAATATTTTTCCAGCGAAAGGTTTTTTCGTGTCACAAAATGCCAGTCGGCAGCAAAAACAACCTGCATTGTAGCAACTGCATCCCCTGTTATCTGAAGGTGTGTGTCGCGCCAGGGGCCAATTTTGGGTTTGCCTTGAATATACCTGTCAGCAACATTTATCCCCCCGGTGAAGCCTATTTTACCATCCACTATTAATATTTTCCGGTGGTTCCTGAAATTTACCCTCGAAGTTAACCGCGGAAAACGGACTTTCATAAAGGGGTAAACTTCAATTCCGCTTCTTCTTAAGGGCCGTAAAAATTTTTCCTTCAGGTCCCAGCTTCCCACATCATCAATAATTATCCTCACTTCAATTCCTTCCATCCTCTTTTTTATGAGCAGATCTTTTAGCTGGTTGCCGATAGTGTCGTCATCAATAATATAATACTCGAGATGAATAAAGCGTTTTGCATTTTTAATTGCTTCAAAAATGGCCTTAAAAGTTTCTGTGCCGTTGTTCAAAATTTTACAATGGTTGCCGGTCGTTAAAAGCGAATCGGAATTATTGAGCAACAACCTGATAATATTCTTTTTCTCCCTGACTTCGGGGCTGAGGTACAAATTGGTATGCTCTATTTCGCGTAATTGTTTGGTAGAAAGGCGCCTGATTGCACGGAGGCTTTTAATTCCACGGCGCGAAAAAATTTTCTGTTTACGGTGCTCCTGTCCAAAAAACATGTAAAAAGCAAGTCCGATTACCGGTAGAAGAATAAGTACCAACACCCATGCAATGGTTTTAAATGGCGAACGTTTTTCCATGATAATCATAACTGCTACAGGTATGGCAGTTATAAGGAAAACCAACGAAAATATTTGCCAAAAAATACTCCAGTCCATGGTAATTTATTTAATTGCTTTTCTAGCCAAATTTCATGAATTTTACGGGCAAAAACAATCGGATACTTTTTTTCGTTAAAACAAATATAATTTTTTTAAAGGAGGG
This sequence comes from Draconibacterium sp., assembly GCA_037444065.1. Lineage (GTDB taxonomy): Bacteria > Bacteroidota > Bacteroidia > Bacteroidales > Prolixibacteraceae > Draconibacterium. Next base: position 34,910 of record JBBINB010000009.1, on the reverse strand, counting down.
TGGAAAAAATGAAGAAGGTGTTAATTTTATTCTGGACCTTATTGTTATTCTGGGCTTGTGTTTCTAAAAAGGCTGCGGTAAAAACCGAAAAAACGGGGCAAAATTCAACAATCGACAGTGTTGAATACGGTATTGAAACATTCGATGCAAAATTTGAAACCTGGTACACTTTGCACAATAGCCCGGCGCTTTATCGTTCAAAAGCTTATTACGAAAACTGGAATAAGCAATATGTCCAGGCATGGAACAACAAAGCTGCAAATGCGGAAAAAAACGGGTTTTTTTCGACAGTTGTTGGTTACAACCCGCGTGATGATTACGGTTTTGACGTTAACCACAAACTATTCTATTATTTTCAGTATGTTGAAAATGTGTTAAAAATTGAAATTTTGCCCAGGGGTCCGAAAGTTGTTCCCTATTGAGTGTGATTTCTGTAAATTAAAAGCTGGTCGGAACCAAAATATTCTGAATGGAATACCGGGCCTGAAATTTTGGGGGCAGGGGCGCCGCTGTGGAAATACTTATTCCCCTTAAAACGGTATACTTCGTCCCATAAATTAGCTTCAATAAAACTTTCCAAAAGGTGTCTGCCGCCTTCCACTATCAGCGACTGCATATTCCGCTGAAAAAGGGCTTTTAAAATCTGCGGGACTATTTTTTTATTAAAATCGATTTTTACAAATTCGATGTTCCCGTTTTCTTCTGATTTTATCGAATTTAAAACAATGGTTTTTACTACCCCATCAAAAAGGTTCAGGTTTCCGGGCAAACGTAAGCGGTTGTCAATTACGAGCCTAATCGGGTTCCTGCCCCGGCAGCGCCTTACGGTTAACGATGGGTTATCTTTAAAAGCTGTATTTGTCCCCACCAAAATTGAATCTTCTTCGGCCCTCATTTGATGAACTTTTACCAGCGCTTCTTCCCCGGTTATCCAGGTTGGTTCGCCAAACTGGTTTTTATCCCGATCATAATCAATAAATCCATCCACGGTTTCTGCCCATTTCAGGAAAACATAAGGCCTTTTTTTTTCGTGAAAAGTAAAAAACCGCCTGTTCAAATCGCGGCATTCTTTTTCAAGAATACCTACCTGGACATCAATTCTGGCCCGCACCATTCTTTCAATTCCCTTGCCTGCAACTTTTACATTCGAATCGAGCGTGCCAATTACAACACGGGGTATTTTCATTTCAATAATCAGGTCTGAGCAGGGAGGTGTCAACCCGTAATGGGCACAAGGTTCGAGCGAAACATAAAGTGTACATTCCTGTAGCAACTGCTTGTTGTCTAACGAGTTAACCGCATTTACCTCGGCATGTGCCCCACCGTATTTCATGTGAAATCCTTCGCCAATTATGGTATTATTATAAACAATTACACAACCTACCATCGGGTTCGGTGAAACTTCGCCAGCACCTTTTTTTGCAAGTTCAATGCAGCGGGCCATGTACTTTTCGTGTATATTCATATTAATAAGGAAAGTATAACTTTACACCTTCAAAAGTAAAAAATGAAAGCGACTATTCATTATATCGGAAAACAATTGGGGGGAATTTACCATGCGGGTGAAATTGAAGGATTTACAAGGCTGATAGTTGAAAAGGTTTGCGGTTGGGATTTTTCAACGCAGGTTGTTAATAAAAATGAAGTGTTAGCGGATTCAGATTTTATAAAAATTAAGGAAATAGTTTCAAGGCTGAAAAATTTTGAACCGATACAATATATTTTGGAAGAAACGGAGTTTTACGGTATGCGGTTAAAGGTAACCCCATCGGTTTTGATTCCCCGGCCCGAAACCGAAGAACTGGCGCATTGGATTATTAATAATTTCAGGGGAAAGAAAGTAAGTATACTCGACATTGGTGCAGGAAGCGGCAACATTGCGCTTGCCCTGAAAAACCATTTGAAAGATGCCGAGGTTACCGGCGCCGATATTTCGGGTAATGCGTTGGCTCTTGCCAGGGAAAATGCAATTATAAATGGATTGGATGTTAATTTCCTTGAAACAGATATCTTGGAATGGGAAAAACACAACTGGCCCTGTTACAATGTTATTGTCAGCAATCCGCCTTATGTCAGGGAAAGCGAAAAAATAAACATGCATGCCAACGTACTCAAATACGAACCCGGAAATGCTTTGTTTGTGCCCGATGCAGATCCGCTGAAATTTTATCGTGCAATCGCATTATTTGCAAAAAAGCATCTTTATAGCGGGGGAAGCCTGTTTTTCGAAATAAACGAAAATCTGGATTTAGAAATGAAAATATTACTGGATGAATGCGGTTTTTGTGAAATTAAAATAAGGAATGACATTAACGGTAAAAAGAGAATGGTTAATTGCATGAAATGCAATTGACGGGTTGCATAAACAAAGAATTTACCGGTTTTAGAAACTAAAATGGAGAGTAAGCTTTACTGAATTTTTAGAGTGTGGAAATTCTACACTTCTTTTTTCTATCTTTCCAAAAAAATATACAGCGAAGTAATAGGAGGTGAAAAAGGTTCTGGTATATCTGTTTTTGTTTCTTAATTTGTCGGTGATCCTCGCACTCCTGATAAGTTACCTGTCGGTTTATATTGCCCCCGATAAATTTTGGATCCCTTCGTTTTTTGGGTTGGCTTTTCCTTTTATAGCAATGGCAAACTTTCTGTTTATCGTGTTTTGGTTATTTGTTAAACCCAGGTTTGTATTTTTTTCGCTTGTCCCGGTTTTACTGGGTTGGGGTTTTATCAACCGCTATGTGCAGTTTAGCGGGCAAAAAACCGGAAAAAGTGGCATTAAGGTAGTTTCGTACAACGTTCAGAATTTTGCCGGCAGAAACCTTGAAGAGCAAAAAGTCAATGCACAAAAAATACTCGAATTTCTGAACAACCAGGACGCCGATATAATTTGTATCCAGGAAACCCTTTTGCGTAAAAGAAACATTTTCGATGTTACGCAGGCCATAAAAACACTTCGTTCAATCGAGCATTATCATTATGCCAGTGTTGGTCCGACTTTTGGAATGTTAACTTTTACACGGTACCCGATTGTTAAAATGCGGGAAATCAGGTTCGGAAAATCGTCGAACATGGCAATTTATACCGATGTAAAAATCGGTTCTGATACTGTCAGGATTTTTAATGTTCATTTGCAATCGTACAGGATAGATCCCGGTAAATACGGGATTATTGATTCACCGGGCATTAACGAAGAGGAGGATATCAGGGAGATCCGGGAAATTGGGTCGAAACTCAGGAGCGCATTTCGTTTACGCGCCCGGCAGGTTAGGGAAATCAGAAAAATAATTGACAGTACCCCCTACCCGGTAATTGTTTGCGGCGACTTTAACGACACCCCCGTTTCGTATACTTACCAGAAAATGCGTGGCGGTTTAAACGATGCTTTTGTCGAATCGGGAAAAGGATTTGGACGGACTTACATCGGGAAATTACCATCTTACCGCATCGATAATATTTTTTACAGCAATAGATTTGAATCGTACAATTTCCAGGCATTCGATTTTCATGCATCGGATCATTTGCCGGTGGCCTGCATTTTAACAAGGGAATAAGTTATTATTCCCCAATAATTCTCAAAGCAACGATCTTATCTTTTCTTAACTGATTAACAAGCATACCGATATTTTCAAATTTTTGCTCTTCGCGTATTTTACCAATAAATTTCAGGGTGATTTCCTTCCCGTAAATATCCTCTTCGAAATCGAAAATATTTACCTCAATGCTCCGGTTATCGGCATTGTTGTTAAAAGTTGGCCTTGTCCCAATATTCAGCATTCCTTTGTAACGTGTGCCGTTAAATTCTGCTTTAACTGCATAAACACCATATCCCGGTATAATTTTGTTCTTATCCGATGCTTCTATGTTGGCCGTCGGGAATCCAAGTTTCCTGCCAAGCTGTTTCCCAAACACAACATGGCCATGAAGTGTAAACTCATATCCCAGGTATTGGTTGGCCCTGTCGATTTTACCTTCCTGCAGCGCGTTCCGTATTTTAGTTGAACTTACATTATCTTCGTTTACCAGCAGTGGGTCGAGGCGTTCGATTTCGAACCCGTATTTTTTAGCGCAGTTTTGCAGGTAATCAAAACCTCCCTCGCGGTTTTTGCCAAATTTGTGATCGTGGCCCACAACAAGGCAATGGGTTCCAATCATATCGACAAGTATTTTCTCGACAAAATCGCTGTACGATAATTCAGAAAAGCTTTTATCGAAGGGGTAAATTATTAAATGCCCGATGCCAAATTTTTCAAAAAGTTTTATTTTTTCATCGAGTGTTGTTAAAAGCCGCAGGTTTGTTTCATTTGGGGCGGTTACCAGCCTCGGATGGGTGTGAAAGGTAAAAATTACTGTTTCGCCGCTGTGTTGTTTTGCAAATTCCTGTAAACGTAAAATCACTTTCTGATGTCCAAGATGAACACCGTCGAATGTGCCAATAGTTACTACTGGTTTATTGGCATTAAACTGTTTCAGATCGGTATATAATTTCACTTAGCTTGTTCTATATTAGCAAACACCTGTATTTTTTGTTGCATCAACGGCTGTAAAAATAAGAAATTCGCCCAAAAGCAAATTTCTTAAAAATTGTTATTTTCTGAGATACTGTTTTTGATGTACCGGATTTTGTTAATTTTACGCCCTTTAAAAACAGGAACATGATTCTTAAACGACTGATATTTCTTCTTTTAATGCCGGCAATTGTATTAAGTAGTTGCCAGAAAAAGAATATGTTCTCTATAAGCGGGAAAATAACCCATGCCGAAGGAGATACTATTTATCTTGAAGAATTCCTTGTTTCGTCGAGTGAGCCTGTTGCAAAAACCGTTATCGGCAATGATGGTAAATTCAAATTTAAAAGTGAAACTTCGATACCAAGCTTTTATCTTTTAAAGTTGTCGGATATCAATTTCATTATCCTGCTGGTCGATTCAGTTGATAATGTTTATATTGAAGCCGATGCCGTCAATTTTGGAAAAGAATACCATGTGCAGGGGTCGCTGGGATCGGTTCAGATTAAGGAACTCACCGAAAATTTAAACCGTACAGAGCATAAACTCGATTCGTTAAGGTCGTTAAATAATTTATATCGTGGCAATCCGGAATATGAAAATTTAAGGGTTGAATGGGATGCACAGTTTGCTAAAATTTTGGATGAACAGGCCAGGTTCTCGATGAATTTTGTTCTTAAGAACCCTTTTTCTATGGCTAGTGTTTATGCACTTTACCAAAGATACAAGGATCAGGGTTATGTTATTAAAGATATGCAAACCATGCGCACTGCAGCATCTGCATTAAATGCAATTTATCCGAACTCGATACATGTAAAAGCATTGTACGAAAATACATTGCAGTTATTACGCGGGCAGCAGGCAGCCAAAATGAAACAATTTATTGAAAAGGAAGGTGTAAATAGTCCGGATATTGTATTGCCCAACACCAATGGGGAAGAAATTGCCCTTTCATCGCTCAGGGGCAAGGCCGTTTTATTGCATTTCTGGGCTGCCGAAGATCAAGGCTCCCTATTGCTTAATCCCCTGTTGGTTGAGGCATATCAAAAATACAAATCCAAAGGTCTCGAAATATACTCGGTAAATGTCGGGACAAACCGTAGCGAATGGATCGATGTTATTGATAAGGATAATTTGAAATGGATTAATGTAAGCGATTTGGAAGGAAGTACTAAAGCCAGGCTGAATTATAATATTCAGGGCATACCTTATAACTATCTTTTGGACAAAGAGGGAAGAATTGTGGCTAAAAACCTGAAAGGTACTGATTTAGACAGGGCGCTTGCACAAATTCTGAAGTAAACCTGAAATTAATTCATTCAGTTAATATAAAACTTTGTTTTGGCAGAAAAAGGGAAAATATATTTTGTTTCCGATGTCCATCTTGGCGCACCTGCATTTGATAACAACCATCAGCGCGAATTGCTTTTTGCCCGGTGGCTCGACAGCATTAACAACGATGTACAGGCGCTCTATTTAATGGGAGATATTTTCGATTTCTGGTGGGAATATAAAAAGGTTGTGCCCCGCGGATATACAAGAATATTGGGGCGTATTGCCAATTTAACCGACAGGGGGGTGCCTGTCTATTTTTTCCCCGGAAATCACGACCTGTGGGTATTCGATTATTTACCTGCCGAATTGGGTGTTGCCATTTACCGAAATGAAATAATTACCGAAATTGCAGGTAAAAAATTCTTTTTGGCCCACGGCGACGGGTTAGATGCCAGCGACAAGGGTTACAACCTGTTAAAAAAAATTTTTACAAACAAAAAATTACAGTGGCTCTATTCAAGGCTCCACCCGAATTTCGCTTTGATGCTTGCACACAAATGGTCGAAGTCGAGCCGTACAGCCAAAATTGGCCGCGAAGAAGAATTTAACATTAACAATGACGGAATATATAACTTTGCCTTAAGCTATTTAAAAATTGAACCAATAGATTATTTTATTTTTGGCCACAGGCATCAGATGGTTGATAAATCAATTGCTCCTGAATCAAGATTTGTGCTTCTTGGCGACTGGATTACGAATTTCTCTTATGGTGTTTTCGATGGGGAGAAATTCAAACTGTTAAAATATAAAGATATTTAGAAGTTGAATGGTGATGAGAAAAGAAATTTATACGCGAATTATTGGTACCGGAAGTTATATCCCCTCAAAAATTATTAAAAACAGCTATTTTCTTAAAAATGAATTCTTCGATCATTCGAAAAAGAAAATTACGGATAAAACAAACGAAGAAATTGTAAGGAAATTTAAGGAAATAACAAATATCGAGGAGAGACGATATGTTGCCGAGGATCAGGTGACTTCCGATATTGCGGCCCTGGCGGTAAAAGATGCATGTAAATCGGCAGGGATTTCACCCGAAAGCCTCGGATTTATTATAGTAGCCCACAATTTTGGCGATGTCAGCGAGGGCCTTCCTTTTTCCGATATGTTGCCCGGCCTAGCCAACAAGGTAAAAATGAAACTGAACATTCATAACCCGTCATGCATTTGTCACGATGTTATTTCGGGTTGCCCGGGCTGGACACAGGGAATGATAATTGCCGACGCATTTATTAAAAGCGGGTTTATGAAACGCGGGGTTGTAGTTGGGGCCGATGTCCTTTCGCGTCTTTCCGATCCACACGACCGCGATTCGATGATTTATGCCGATGGGGCCGGGGCAACACTTGTCGAAGCAATCGAAAGCGCTGAACCAATCGGAATTTTGTGCCATGCCAGCCGGACCGATTCTGTTCATTACGCGTCGTTGCTGACTTTTGGCGAAAGCAGCAATCCCGGTTATGGCAATCAGCAGTTTATAAAAATGAAAGGGCATAAACTCTACATTTATGCCATAAACACAGTGCCAGATGTGGTAAAAGACAGCATCGACAAAGCCGGGTTGCAGTTAAGCGACATAAAAAAAGTGTTTATCCACCAGGCAAACGAAAAAATGGACGAGGCCATTTTGAGCGGGCTCTTTAAACTTTACGGAGTTAAAGAAATTCCTGAAGGAATTATGCCAATGAGTATCGCCACTTTGGGCAATTCATCGACTGCAACAGTTCCTACCCTTATCGATTTGGTCTTAAAAGGGAAAATGGAAGGACATGAGGTTAATGAAGGTGACTATGCAATACTTTGTTCTGTCGGGGCCGGCATGAATACCAACTCGATAGTTTATAAGTGGTAAGTTTCAGATAGGAAATATTCCTTTTATAATTTTTTAAGCGACAAATAATCTTTTTATCTGCGAAAGGGTTTTCACAGCAAACGATTTTCCTTAAGGTCAACCGTTAAAACATAGGCCTGGTTGCATATAAATCAGTCTTTTATTAAAAACATTTCTTATTCTCGTCATTAACAAAAATGATTGTTATATTTGTTTTCGTATTAAAAACGGGCTTGGACTGGCATGCATAAAATTCGGTTAAATATTCTGGGACTTTCAGTAAGTCAAACACAATCAGGCGCTTATGCACTTGTATTAGCCGAAGAAAAAGGGGAAAGAAGAATTCCGATTATAATTGGCCCCGTTGAAGCGCAGGCAATTGCCATTCAGCTCGAAGGATTAAAACCTCCGCGCCCGTTAACACACGATCTTATAAAAAATATGGCCATGGCATTTGATATTGCCTTGCTCGAAGTTTCCATTTACAAACTTGAAGAAGGAATTTTTTACTCTGAACTGCTCTGCGAAATGGATGGCAAAGAAATTCGGATTGACTCCCGGACGTCGGATGCTGTGGCTTTGGCATTGCGTTTCAGGTGCCCGATATATACCACCGAGGACATTTTAAAAAAATCGGGAATTATTCTTGATTTTGAAGATGAGGAATCGCCAGTCAGAAAATTTTCGGAAAAAGATGAATTATCTGAACCCGAAGTTTCAACCTATTCACAATATTCTGCAAACGAACTTAACGAGATGATTAATGAGGCGGTTAAAAACGAAGATTACGAGAAAGCTTCGGTCATTCGCGATGAGTTAAAGCGAAGGAAAAAATAACAATCTATAGTATGAAACATCTTTTTGCCTTGCTGGTATTTTGTGCCGGCATTTTGTTTTTTCAACCTGCGGTTTCTCAAAGTCAGGACTCTGTGCCCGCAACCGTGGATCAACCTGTTGAAACTCCGTTAACAAAAGGCAAACCGGATGTTTTACTTACCAAAATGCCAGCCCCTTCGTTTAAAATAATATCGGTTTCGAAAGGCATCTTGGGTATGGTTGTTCTACTTCTTATTGGTTTTATTTTTAGTAAAGACCGTAAAAACATTCCCTGGAAAACCGTTGTAATCGGGCTGATAATTCAGGTTTTCCTTGCAATTGGCGTTTTGTACGTTCCGGCCATCCGCTCGGTATTTGAGTTTTTCGGGCAGATTTTTGTTAAAATTCTCGATTTCACGAAAGCCGGGAGCGAATTCCTTTTGGGCGGGTTAATGAATGCCGATACCTACGGTTTTATCTTTCTTTTCCAGGTGCTGCCAACCATTATTTTTTTCTCGGCGCTTACCAGCCTTCTTTTTTATTGGGGAATCATTCAGAAAGTTGTTTTTGGTTTGGCATGGGTATTTACAAAAGCCATGAAAATATCGGGCGCCGAGGCATTATCGGTTGCAGGGAATATTTTTCTCGGGCAAACCGAATCGCCTCTTATGATTAAAGCCTATCTGGACAGGATGAGCAAATCGGAAATTTTGCTTGTAATGACCGGCGGAATGGCAACCCTTGCCGGGGGTGTGCTGGCAGCCTACATCGCACTGCTTGGCGGCAACGATCCGCAACTCAGGCTCGAATTTGCAAAACACCTGCTTGCGGCTTCGATTATGGCTGCCCCGGCTGCAATTATTTTTTCGAAAATGCTGATACCCCCCACCGATGAAATAAATAAGGAAATTAAAGTAAGCCAGGATAAAATCGGGAGCAACGTATTGGATGCCATTTCAAACGGAACAACCGAAGGGGTAAAACTTGCAGTAAATGTTGGCGCTATGTTGCTGGCTTTCATCGCATTTATTGCCATGTTTAATTTTATTGTGGGTAAAATAGGGCAGTGGACAATGTTAAACGAAGTAATTGCAGCCGGTACAAATGGCCGCTACAATGAGTTGTCGTTGCAGTTTATACTGGGTTATACTTTTGCCCCGCTCATGTGGCTCATCGGGATCAGTTCTGCCGATGTGGTTACTGTTGGCCGTTTACTTGGCGAAAAACTTATTCTGACCGAATTTATCGGGTATATCAGTTTAGCCGATTTAAAAAGTGCCGGAATATTTACTGAACCTAAATCCATAATAATGGCTACTTACATTTTGTGTGGGTTTGCCAACTTTTCATCAATTGGTATTCAAATTGGCGGAATTGGGGCGCTTGCCCCAAACAAAAGGGTGCTTCTTTCAAAACTTGGGATGCATGCCCTGCTGGCCGGTACGTTGGCTTCGCTAATGAGTGCGACTATTATCGGGATGATTATGGGGTAAAACCGGATATAAAACTTTCAAAAACAAAAAACTATTTTCGATGAAAAACATTCCTGTACTTACAGTTTCGGGTACTTCACTGGCAGAAACATACGAAGCCGCCCTTATAAGTTTATTCGAAAATGGCACACGTTTTAAAACCCAGTACGATAAACCCGGCGATCCGCTAAGCATCGACTGCACCATGAACATGACCATTTTGGAGCCCGAAACCGATCCGATGATCCACATGGCTTTCCCGGGTGGGATCGACGATTTGAAAGAGTATGTGCTCGAACTAAAAGGGTTTAAAAACCATTGGGTAAAAAATATAAACGACGAAAAAGATACACGCTGGGAATATACTTACCATGGCAGGATAAAAAATTATGGTATTTGGAAAGAACTTCGAAACGGTGAACCGGTTGAGGCAGGCCCTTTTAAGGTAGATCAGATTCAAAGTGTAATCAATAAACTTTCAAAGCAACCATTTACCCGGCAAGCCCAAATGATTACCTGGATGCCCAACCTCGACAACGACTGTTATGATCCGCCATGTCTGCAATCGCTCTGGTACCGTATTCTTGAGGACGAAGAAGGTGTGTACTGGCTCAACTGCAATATCCGTTTTAGAAGCAACGACGCATGGGGCGCCAGTTTTATGAATATGTTCGGATTTATACAGTTTAATAAAGAAGTAATTGCAGCAGGTGTTGCCGAAAAAACCGGTAAAACAGTAAAACTCGGGCGGCTGAACTGGCAGGCCGACTCGTACCACATTTACGGCAAAGATATCCAGTCTGCCAAAGAGCGGCTATTCGACCGTGTTGCCGATATGCCTTTTGAAGAACGGACAATGCCGTTTAACGATCCGTTTATCCGCGATATGTACGATCAGGCGGAACCTGTTGTTATTGAAAAAATTAAAGCCTTTGATGAAAGGCACTAAAAAATCGGCTCGACAGCAAGGATATTTTGACCGGTGTTTTTATATGAAACACAAAATCTATTGTTAAAAACAGAACAGAAATAGAGTCAGTTGTAATTATTTGTTGTATTTCGTAACTGATTGGTATCACTTACGAACAAGTTCCAAACAAAACTTTATTTGCGTAAAGTGTTGAATCAGAGTAACAAATTTAATATGGTTGGTTGTTAAAGTGATTGCTGCCAATTCCAGAATGTATAATAATAAACCAGTTTAAGTCATAAAGTAAGTATTCAAATTTTATTGATATAAACAACAATCCGGTTTAAACTATTTCAACCCTTAAAAGTCAAAGTCACGTTTTTAACAAATACAATATAATCAGCTGTGCATATAAAAATCGAAAATCTGAATAAAATTTACAAAGGCGGCAGCTACGCTTTAAAAAACCTGAACCTGGAAATCCCTAACGGAATGTTTGGTTTACTTGGGCCAAACGGAGCCGGTAAATCGACTTTGATGCGTATACTTGTAACGTTAATGAAGCCTACCAGTGGCAGGGTAACCATAAACGATTTGGATTTGGCTAAAAACAGGCGCGAAATCCGTTCAATGTTGGGTTACCTGCCCCAGGATTTCAGTTTTTTTTCGAAATTAAAAACTTACGAGTTTTTAGATTATACAGCCCGTTTGGCTGGCATGAAAAACAGCGCAAAAAGGCGCATGGCTGTTGAGCAAATGCTTGAAGAAGTTGGATTGTTTGAAGCGCGTGACCGAAATGCAAATAAACTATCAGGCGGTATGAAACGCCGTTTGGGAATTGCTCAGGCGCTGATAAACGATCCGAAAATTATTATTGTCGACGAGCCAACAACCGGCCTCGACCCCGAAGAACGTATCCGTTTCAGGAACCTTCTTTCAACAATAAGTACGCGCGACGTAATTATTATCCTTTCAACACACATTGTTGGCGACATTTCGAGTACCTGCGACAACATGGCATTGTTAAACAAAGGTAAGCTGGCTTTTGCCGGCTCGCCCGAACAACTGGTAAAGGAAGCCGAAGGGTTTGTGTGGCTTATTAAGGCAACAGAGCAGGAATATCTCGAAATTAATGAGAAATATCCTGTAATTTCTACTATCCCGATCGATGGTGGCTGGGAAGTTCAGGTGGTGGCCAACGACATTAACGGGTATTATGGCAGCCAGATTGCACCCAATCTTGAACATGCTTATGTGCATTTTATGGAAAACAAATTAAATCAGTGGACCAGAGTATAAACAAAATAATTTTTCGAAAATGATATCATTTCACAATATATTGTCAATTGCCAAGTACGAAAGAAAAACTTTGCTTAGAAGCTGGTTTTTCAGGATTTTCAGCATCCTGTCATTAGTTGTGCTTTTCGGGATGAATTTCGGGCTGGTTATACAGGGCGGGGGCGACCAGGGTTGGGCAATAAGGGCAATCCCAAGCGCAATCCCATATTTTAACCTTTTAATTTTAAATGTTGCACAGGCAATTATTGCTGTTTTCCTTGCATCCGACTTTTTAAAACGCGACAAAAAACTCGATACCACCGAGGTTATTTATATGCGTTCGATGACCAACGGCGAATATGTTATTGGTAAAACCTGGGGAAATTTACAGGTTTTTCTGGTATTAAACGTGTTGGTGGTGATACTGGCCCTCATATTTAATTTACTTGCAAAAGGTACTTCGGTTAGCTGGGAATCGTATGGTATTTACCTTGTGGCAATCAGCATTCCAACGCTTGTATTTATAATGGGGCTTTCATTTTTGTTAATGAGCATCATTCGCAACCAGGCCATAACTTTTGTGATAATACTGGGTTATATCGGAATTACACTTTTTCTTTTACAGGCCAAATTTTACTACATTTTCGACTATATGGCCTTTAACATCCCGATGTTAAATTCCGATATTGTCGGGTTTGGTAATCTTGAAACAATAATAACACACCGCGGAATATATCTTTCATTGGGACTTGGGTTTATTTTCGCCACCATATTTTTGTTAAAAAGGCTCCCTCAGTCGGAGGCAACCACGTGGTTCTCGTTGGTTTTTAGTGTGGTTTTCATAGCTGCCGGCGGATATTTCGCATACAGTCATATCAATAACTTTAAAATAAAAGAAAAATACAGGGCCGATGCCATCGGGTTAAATAACGCGTATGTTGGGGTAAAAACGCCTTCAACAATTTCTCAGTCAATTAGTTTGACACACAAAAACGAAGCTGTTGAAGTAGTTTCTGAAATGACGCTAAAAAATGAAACACGCGAAACCCTGCAAAAACTTGTTTTCAGTTTGAATGACGGGTTGCAGGTAAGCAGTTTCAAACTTAACGGAACCGAAACGCCTTTTCAACGCGAGAAACATTTGTTAATAATATCCGATAAGGTGAGCCTGAATCCGGGCGATGAGGTTAAAGCTGAATTTGCCTATTCAGGGACAATTAACGAGGAACTTTGCTACCTCGATATTGAAGAGGAAACCATGCAACAGAAATACGGAAAATTTGTAATTAATGTAGATAAAAGGTTTGCCTTTGTTACGCCCGATTATGTGCTTTTAACCCCCGAAACAAACTGGTATCCTAAAACCGGGGTAACATACAGTACTTCGAGTGTAAGCTGGTATCAACCCCAGTTTATCAATTTTAATCTTGAAGTAAAAACTTCAGAAGGTTTGAAAGCCATTTCCCAGGGGACAATAAATGTAGTTGCCGCAGGACATTTTAAATTCGAAAACAGCCATGCATTAACACAAATTAACCTGGCAATTGGAAACTACAAACAAAAAACCCTGCAAGGTAAAAATACCGAATTTGGAATTTGGTATATCGATGGGCACGATTTCTTTAGCAATGCATTTAAAGAGATTAATGATACAATTGCCAATGTGGTAAGCGAGCAATTCGAAGATTTTAAGCGGACTTACAAACTGAATTATGCAAATAAAAGGTTATCGCTGGTCGAAGTACCTGCACAGCTTAAAACATTTAACCGCACCTTTACATCCATTCAGGAATATGTTCAGCCCGAGCAGGTATTAATTCCTGAAAAAGGATTTATGATCAGGGCTACCGATTTTGAGGCGCAAAAGAAAAATATTCAGCGCTGGAACCGCGACGACAACAACATGACCCCAATGGATTTGGAGCTTCGGGTTTTTGGCGACTTCCTTCGTACATTTACATCAGAACAGGAGCGCAACTGGAGAGGGGGCCCGGGTGGAGGAGGAACCCCTACGGTGTCCGCCAGCCCATATTTTATCTTTCCAATGCTTTATAATTTTCAGAATAATATCCAGTCGGACCAATGGCCAATCACAAACCGTATTTTCGAAGCGTACCTGAAAAACCAGGTTACCGATATGCGTTCTGTATTCATGAGCAGTATGCAGGGCCAAAGTCCCGATGAAAGGGCAAATATTGCACTTCAGGACAGCACATTTCAACAAATCCTGGCCGATCCGAAACAAAAATCGATAATCGAAAATGTAATTAAGGTAAAAGGCGACGTTTTGTTCTCGATGATTGAGTGGAAAGCCGGACAGGAAGAATTTCAAAATTTTCTGCGCGGATTGTTAAACGAGTACACCCATCGAAATATTACGTTCGAAGATTTTTCGCAAAAAATATACGATAAATTCAACCTCGGGTTAATCCCGATAATGGACGAATGGTTTAAGGCCAAAACATTGCCAGGTTACGTCTTCTCAGCAATTAAAGCCGTAAAAGTAAAATCGGAAGATAAAATGCAGACCATGGTATCTTTTAAGGTTACCAATTTTTCCGATACCGAAGGGCTTGTCAAAGTTTCGTTCAGGCTGGGCGGCGGGCCAGGTGGTCCCCGGGGCGGCCGTGGCGGCGGAATGGGCGGCAGCGATGTGATTAACAAACTTGTTTTTCTCGAAGCTCATCAAACCAAAGACTTAAGTTACCTGCTAAATGTTGATCCACGTATGGTTATTCTGAATACGATGACTTCCAAGAATATCCCGCAAACCATGATGACTTTTTTCAGGGAAATTCCCGAGGAACCAAAAGCAATTCCGTATGAAGGAGAAAAAATTTCTGACATACCTGTGCAAAAAAGTTTGCCTAACGAAGTAATTGTTGATAATGAGGACGTTCAATTTTCAATTACTAAAACCGATAAGGAAAGTTTGCTCGAAAAATGGATCATTAAAGAAAATACAAACAAAAGTAAATATTCGGGCATGAATTACTGGCGTCCGCCAACTAACTGGACTTTAATTACCAATTCCGATTTTTTTGGGGAATATGTACGGTCGGCATACTACATAAAAGGTGGTACAGGCGATTTAAAAGCAGTCTGGAACGTACCGTTGAAAAAGAAAGGTTACTACGACGTATTTTTCTACTATTTTCGAAACCGGAGCTTTGGCAGGGGCGGCGAAGATAACACGGAAAAAGGCGAATACAATTTTACCATCCACAACGATGAGGGGGTTCAGGAAGCAACTATTGAAAGCACAAATGCCGAACCGGGATGGAATAATATCGGCACCTATTTTTTTAGCTCCGACACGGCATTAATTGAACTTTCCAACAAAACACAGTTAAAAATGATTTTCGCCGATGCTGTCAAGTTGGTTGAACAATAAATTATCAGGATAAATTAATCGAATTAAATATTGAAACAAATGCAAAGAATAGTTTTATTCGGGATTTTATTTCTTTTAAGTGTTACAGGCACGCTTGCACAGGAAGTATTAACCCTTGAAAAAGCCTTGAAAATTTCTGAAACGGGTAGCCCCGATTTGCAACTGTCGAGATTAAATCTCGAACGATCGCAAAAAAACCTTGAAGCGCAAAGGGCTGCCCTGAAATCGCATCTTTCGCTTAATGTAACCCCAATGAATTACAGTAACCAGCGACGCCTGGATACGCGTGTTTCGGAGTGGTACACAAACGAAAATCTTTCGACAAATGCCAGGTTTATTGTTACGCAACCTATTTTGCCAACCGACGGTACAATCTCCTTGTCGAACGAGTTTGGCTGGCAAAAAAGTACCACCGATGCTAAAAACGTGCTTAACCCCGAAAGTAAAAGGTTTTACAACAACCTGTTTTTAAACGTTTCGCAACCTGTGTTTACCTACAACAGGCTTAAACTGCAGCTAAAAGAGCTCGAACTGAGCCTCGAAAATGCAAACATCAGTTATGCAATGCAACGTTTAAACCTCGAACGAAATGTAACCCAGTTCTTTTACAACGTTTTTATGACACAGAGAGACCTTGCAATTGCAAAGGAGGAACTGCAGAATACCCAAAAAAGCTACGATATTATTAAGAATAAAGTTGATGCAGGGTTGGCTGCAAAAGAAGAATTGTACCAGGCCGAGTTGAACCTTTCGACGGCAAAGTCGGGGTTGCAAAACAGCGAAGTGACTTTCGAAAATTCCAAAGACCAGCTAAAACTGTATTTAGGGATGGATTTGAATGAAGATATTGTGGTATTGGCCGATATTGAATCGAACCCGGTGAAAGTTGATATGAACCTGGCCATTGACAACGGGCTGAAATCGAGGATGGAAATCCGTCAGCGCGAAATTGATGTCGAAAGCAGCCAGTTTGATATGATACGGACCAAGGCGCTAAACGAGTTCAGGGGCGATGTGAACCTGCGTTTAGGTATCACTGGCGATAATCCCGAATTGGGTAAAATTTTTAACGCCCCCACAAGAAGCCCCTCGGTAAATATCGGATTTAATATCCCAATTTTCGATTGGGGCGAAAGAAAAGCCCGGATTGAGGCCCAGGAAGCTGCTATAAAATCGCAGGAACTTAACCTCACCGAAGAAAAGAAACAAATAATTATCGGGGTTCGACAGGCATTCCGGAATATACAAAACCAGTTAAACCAAATCGAAATTGCAAAACAGAACGAAATTAATGCGCAACTTACATACGAAATCAACCTCGAAAGATACCAAAACGGCGACCTGACGGGGATGGATTTAAACCTGTACCAAACACAGCTCTCGTCAAAAAAACTCGCACTTGCCCAATCGTTGATTAATTATAAAATCGAACTTTTGAATATGAAAATTCAGTCGCTCTATGATTTTGAAAAGGGCGAAGCAATTTTACCCGCCGAGTTATATTTAAATAAATAAACACCATCTGAAAATAAAATAAATAAAATGAAAAGCATAAAACTAGTATTGTTATTTGCAGCAGTTGGAGTAGCTGCAATATCGTGCAACACCCAAACTCAATCCGACCCTGCCGAACTTTCTGTTCCGGTTTCAGTTGAAAACGTAAAAAAGGGAAGTATAAGCCAGTTTATAAATACCACAGGCACGGCAAAATCGATGTACGAAGTTACTTTGAACTCCGAGGTTGCCGGTAATTATAACCTGCAGGCAAATCCGGCAACAGGCAGGCCTTTTAAGCTGGGCGACAGGGTAAAAGAGGGTCAGGTAATCGCGGTGTTCGACGATGAAGAATACATTAACGGAATTGCAATCGAAGCAAAAAAACTAAACCTCGAAATCTCTGAGAGCGAGTACGAGAAACAAAAATCGTTATACGAGAAAGGCGGCGTAACCTTACGCGAGCTCCGTAATTCGGAAGTATCGAAAACAAATGCAAAATATGATTTTGAATCGGCACAAATTCGCCTGGCAAAAATGAAAGTTGTTGCCCCGTTTTCGGGGGTAATTGTCGAATTGCCATATTACACAAAAGGAACCCGTGTTACTGCTAACCAGCCAATTGTAAGCCTGATGAGCTACGATAAAATGTATATCGACATCAACCTGCCCGAAAAAAGCATCAGCGAAGTTAAACTTGGGCAGGAAGTTATAGTTACCAACTATACCATTGCCGAAGACACTCTGATAGGGAGTGTCAACGAGCTCTCGCCAATGATCAGTTCCGAAACACGAACATTTGGCGGGAGACTGCTCATCAATAACCCCGACCTCAAATTACGCCCCGGAATGTTTGTTAAAGCCGATATTATTACGGCTAAAAAAGACAGTGTAATTGTGATTCCGAAAAATATTATCCTTAGCGGCAACCGTGGGAAATACGTTTTTGTTGTTGAGCGGAACAGCGCAGCCGACGACAGGGTTATTACCACCGGAATTGAAAACAGGGATTTTGTTGAAGTTATTGAAGGTGTTAGGGTTAACGACCGCTTAGTTATTAAAGGTTTCGAGACCCTGCGTGACAATTCGAAAGTGAAAGTTATCCTCTGAGGATTGCTCCATTATAAAGAAAAATTGTAACATGAAGAAATTAACACAATTTTCTGTCGATTATCCGGTAACAATTTTAATGGTAGTCCTTGGAGTTATTCTTTTGGGCTACATATCGTTCGATAAGCTGGGTGTCGACCTTTTCCCCGATTTAAATTCACCAAGGATTTTCGTGGAAATTAAGTCGGGTGAGCGTCCGCCCGAAGAAATGGAAAAACAGTTTGTCGAGGGGATTGAAGCCCTGTCGATGCGCCAATCGGGTGTTGTCCAGGTTACTTCGGTTTCAAAGGTAGGTTCGGCACAAATTACGGTCGAATATGCCTGGAATAAAGATATGGACGAAGCTTTCCTCGATTTGCAAAAAGCATTGAATACACTCACGCAAAATTCTCAAATCGAAGAACTGAAAATTACCCAGCACGATCCGAATACTTCGCCGGTAATGATTATCGGGTTAACCCATTCCGAAATTACCGATATGAACGAAATCAGGAAAGTTGCCGAAAACTATATCCGCAACGAACTGGTTCGGCTCGAAGGTGTTGCCGAAGTTGAACTGGCAGGGCAGGAAGAGAGCGAGATAATTATCAATACCGACAGGTACAGGCTTGAATCCCAAAACCTGTCGCTCGATGAAGTAAGCAACCGGATCCAAAACTTTAACCGCAATGTATCGGGAGGCCGTATCAGCGAACTCGGGTTGCAGTACATCGTGAAAGGGGTAAGCATGTTAAACGACAAACAGGATTTTGAAAACCTCATTGTCGGGTACAAAGCAACCCGTGTTGCATCGGCAGGTGAAACCACAATAGAACGGGCGCCCATTTTTTTAAAGGACGTAGCCACCGTTTCGTACGGAAACAAGGAACCTCTCAATATTGTACATGTCAACGGGGAACGCTGTGTCGGGCTTGCCGTGTACAAAGAAACCAAATACAACACCGTAAAATCGGTCGAACAAATCAGCGAAGCGCTGGTTCAAATCGAAAAAGCTTTGCCGGGCTATAAACTTACACAGGTGAGCAACCAGGGCAAATTTATTAGCAGCGCAATTGGCGAGGTACAGGATACCGCTTTAATAGGGATATTGCTAGCCGTTTTTGTCCTGTTTTTATTCCTGCGGAAAATTGGTACAACAGTTATTGTAAGTGTGGCCATTCCCATTTCAATTATCGCCACCTTCAATCTCATGTATTTCAACAACCTCAGCTTAAATATAATGACACTGGGCGGGCTGGCCCTTGGTGCAGGTATGCTTGTCGATAACGCTATTGTGGTTTTGGAAAACATTTTCAGGAACCACGAAAACGGGATGAGTGTCCGCGAAGCGGCAATAAACGGGACTGCCGAAGTTGGGGGGGCAATTACTGCCTCCACATTAACAACCATCGTGGTTTTTTTACCCATTGTGTACTTGCACGGGGCTTCGGGAGAACTTTTTAAAGACCAGGCATGGACTGTTGCTTTCTCGCTGGTTTCATCGTTGTTTGTAGCCATTTTTGTTATACCGGTTATGTATAACAAAATGTACCGTAACCGAAAATTCTCGGGAAAGGTTAAATCAATAAAACTTGGCGCTTACGGCCGCCTGCTCGAAAAAATATTATCCTTCAAATGGGCGGTTATCATTGTTTCAACTGTTGCTATTGCAGCTTCGGTATTATTGATGCCTTTCATCGGCACCGAGTTTATGCCAAAAACCCAATCCAGGGAATTTACCGTCGAACTTAAATTGCAGGAGGGTACAAAGTTGGAACGGACCGAGTCAATGGTTAATAATATTGAATCGATTTTAACCGAGTACCTTGGCGAAAATCTTAAGACAATCTATTCTCAGGCTGGCCCTTCATCGGGGATTGAAGGCGACGAGAATTCGGTTTTTGAAGGGGAAAATACTGCCGAAATTATGGTCATCCTGGCCGAAAATGCAACATTGTCTACCGAGTCGGTAATTGCTTCTATCGATGATTTAACATCGAACATAGCCGGGTTGGAAGTAAACTTTAAACAAGAACAAAGCTCGCTGAATTCGATTCTGGGTACCAGCGAAGCGCCTGTTGTTGTTGAAATCAGGGGAGAGGATCTGGACGAAATAGAATCGGTGGTAAACCAGGTAAAAGAAAAAATGGAGGGACTCGGTAAATTGTTCAATGTACAAACCTCCATCGAAGACGGGGCGCCCGAAGTTGCGATTAAAGTAGACCGCATGAGGGCAGGTATTTATAATATCGATATCAACGCTGTGGTTACACAGATCCAGGATCAGCTCGAAGGGAAAAACGCAGGTCAGCTCGAAAGGGATGGTGAAATGCGCGATATTACTATAAAAGTTCCCGAAAAAGACCTTACCGAAATACAGGATATAATGATTACCTCGGGAAGCCAGGTGTTCAGGCTGAACGAAATTGCAGAAATTACAAGGGATGTTTCTCCAAAGGAAATTTTCAGGCGGAACCAAAACCGGATTGGCAAAGTCACGGCCCAGTTCGAAAAGGGCATAGCGCTCGATAAAGTTGCCGAAGAAATACGGCAGGCTACTTCAACCATCGATTTGCAACCCAATTACCGGATACAGATTACCGGCGAAGAGGAAAAGCGACAGGAATCGATGGATAATCTGAGTTTTGCTTTGCTGCTTTCCATTGTGCTCGTTTATATGGTACTGGCGTCTCAGTTCGAATCGCTGGTGCATCCGTTCACCATCCTGTTAACCATTCCGCTGGCATTGGTCGGAACAATTCTAACCTTCTTCTTACTGTGCAAAACCATAAACATTATGGCAATTATCGGCATTATTATGCTGGCCGGTATAGCGGTAAACAACTCCATTATCCTTGTCGACCGGATTAACCAGTTGATGATTGAAGGAATGGACCGGAAATCGGCGATAATTCAGGCAGGCCAGCAACGTATCAGGCCTATATTTATGACAAGCTTAACAACCATCCTGGCTTTGCTGCCTTTAACCATTGGCTTTGGCGAAAGCGCTTCATTACGGTCGCCAATGGCGCTGGCAGTAATTGGCGGTTTGGTAACTTCAACGCTGTTAACACTGGTAGTAATCCCTTGTGTTTTCGATGTGCTCGACAGGGTGAAAGGATTATTTGTCCGGGATAAGAATTTAGGAACAATTTGACGAATGTTTGTTGATACAGTAATTATAAGCAGAAGATTTTACTTCGGTCTTCCGTCTTCGGTCTTCCGACTAATTGTTAGAATATGAAATTTATCATCCATAGAAAAATATTTGTCAGCATGGTATTCCTGGGGCTTACCGTATTAGGGTATGTATCCTACAACAGGTTACCGGTGGAGTTGATTCCGAATGCTGAATTGCCCATGCTGTTTGTCCGGGTTCAATCGCGTATCGAAGTCGATCCGAAATACATGGAAAATCAGGCGGTTATCCCTATTGAAGGGGCGATTGGCACCATGGAAGGAATAGAAAGTATCGAGTCGAATTTAGATAGCAGGTCGGCCAGTATAAGGGTAAATTTTCAACAAAATGTCGATACCAAATATACTTTTCTGAAGCTTCAGGAAAAAATCGACCAGGTTACAGACAATATCGACGAAAATTTTATTGTAACCGTTACCAAAGTCGATATACAGCAGCTTTCAAACCAGTTTATGGAGTTGCAGGTACGTGGCTCGGGTGGGACGGATCGGATCAGAAACATTGTCGACAAGGAAATTCTTGAAAGTATTGAGAATACAGATGGGATAGCATCGGTTACCATTTTTGGCGGCAGGGAACGATCGATTGAAGTTACCTACGACCTGGCGGCGTGCGAAGCCTATGGAGTAACACCCTCGCAACTAAGGAATGCAATAAGCCAGAATTCGCGAAACAGGGTTTTTACCGGTTATCTGCACGATTCGAAAAAGAAATACTTTGTGCATGTTACAGCCGAATACGAGAATGTTCCTGACATCGAAAATATTGTGATTGCCGAAGGGCCGGTTTACCTGAAAGAAGTTGCCGATGTTTATTTTGGGGTAAAAGAGGAGGAAACCATCAGCCGTTATAATGGAATGGATGCAGTTTCGTTGTCGCTGGTAAGCGATTCGCAAGCCAACAAAATTGAACTGTCTCACCGTATGCAGGAGCAAATTGCCGAACTCAACAAAAAACTGGCTGCTAAAGGAGTGGAGATTGTTGTTCAAACAAACACTGCCGAAACCATGGAAAACAACATCAACCAAATGATCGATTTGGCCATGGTTGGCGGGGTGCTTGCCATTTTTGTTTTATGGATGTTCCTGAAAAACTTCCGCATTGTTTCGTTTATGGCTTTGGGCATTCCCGTTTCGGTATTTACAGCTTTTAACCTGTTTTATGCCTTTAATATTTCGGTAAACAGCCTGACCCTGGTTGGATTGGTGCTCGCCATTGGTATGTTGCTCGACAACAGTGTGGTTGTGCTCGAAAACATTTACAGGCTTTCGGGGAAAAGGTACGATGCCGATCTTGCAGTTACCCAGGGCACCAAAGAAGTTTTGCGTTCAATTATAGCGTCTACTTTAACAACCGTAATTGTTTTCCTGCCCTTCGTTTTTTCGTCTGAGTTTATGATTAGACTGTTGGGCGATAATATTGGGGTTTCGGTTATCTCAACTATAATAATTTCACTTTTTGTTGCATTGATGCTTGTGCCAATTGGTGCACATGTGCTGCTTAAAGCTAAAAGGGCAAAAAATATTTTTTACGAAAAGGTTACAACAAACAACCGGATTATCCAGATTTATGTGTTACTCTTAAAAACCAGTATGCGTGGCCCTGCAACTACCATTATCGGGGCTATTGTGTTGTTTTTTGTAACGGTATTCATTATTCTGGCAATCAGTGTAAACAATTTACAGGAGGTCGAAGAAACACAGTTTAACATTTATGTAACCATGCCAACCGGCTCAACTCTCGAGAGTACCGATTTGGTGGTTGCCGACATAGAATCACGTCTTTCTGAAATTGGCGAAAAGAAAGATCTGTTTTCAAGTATTCAGGAAGAAGAAGCAAGGTTGACCTTTATTTTAAAAGAAGATTATAAAGATATTGCCGACCGCACAATAGCCGAGGTAAAAGCCGATGTCGAAGGACGTATAAAAAATATCGCAAATGCCGAAGTAAGCCTTACACCCCCGGCGTCGGGCGGAAGTTTTGGCGGTGGTCGCCGCTCAGGGACAGAGGGATTCAGCAACTTTATGGGTATCGGTACCAACCAGGAAAGAATTGTGATTAAAGGGGAAGACTTTGACATTATGAAAGGTGTTGGCGAAGACTTGCAATACTATATCGAAGATTTGGAATCGATAAGGAATGCAAACTTAAGCGTTTCAAGCAACCGCCCCGAAATACATCTCTACTTTAACCAGATGTTGTTAACCGAATACGGAATTACCCTGAATAATATTTCTTCAGAGTTGGGCTCCTTTTCGCGCGAGTTTACCTCAGGTGTTAATTTTAAACAGGGAACCGAAGAGTACGAAATTATTGTAAAGCAAAAATTAACCGATGAAGAAGAGGAAGACCCCGAAAAGGGGATTGAAGATTTGCAGCGTCTGCCAATAAGAAACTCCCAGGGGGCTACCTACGATTTAAAAGATATTGCCGACCTGGTTTATGCAAGCGGAACATCGGGCATTACAAGAATCGACCAGCAGAAAGAAATTGAATTAAGATACAGGTTCCAGGCCGAAGCTGAACAATCGAAAGATTTGCTGGAGGCGTACAGGCTCGAAATTGACGATATCGTTAGCTCGTATAAATTACCTCCCGGGGTTGCCGTTGAAGTGATTCATGAAGAAGACCAGTTCACCGAATTCTACTTCCTGATTGCGGCTGCATTTATCCTTATTTTTATGATTCTAGCCGCAGTCTTCGAGTCGGTGGTTACACCTTTTGTTCTCATGTTTTCTGTGCCGCTGGCTGCAATAGGCTCTTTTATTGCTTTAATTTTTACAGGCAACAGTTTATTTAATGCCAATACATTAATGGGATTTATTATCCTGCTTGGTGTGGTTGTAAACAACGGGATTATTTTAATCGATTATACCAATATCCTTCGTAAACAAGGCCATCGGAAATCGCGCGCATTGATTGCGGCAGGCCTTTCGAGGGTGCGCCCGATATTAATTACTGCCATTACTACAATTGTTGCCCTGTTCCCCTTAGCCATGGGGCAGGATGAATATGTGGGGGCCATTGGGGCGCCGTTTGCAATTACCGTTATTGGCGGACTTTCGTTAAGCACCCTGCTTACGCTGGTGTTTATTCCTACACTCTATGCAGGCCTCGAAAATGCAATCAACTGGATTAAATCGCTGAAATGGTGGCTGAAAGCCGGCATGTCGGTTGTTTTTATTGCAGGCTCAGTATATATTTACTACGAAGTTGACGCCTTTATCTGGCAATTGCTCGATTTTATGCTGCTCGTTGTTTTGGTACCGGGCTCGGTAGCTTTTGTTATGACCAGTTTGCGTAAAGCAAGCACTAAAGTAATTGGCGAAAACGATCCCATTAGAATTGAAGTTCGTAAACTGGTAAAAATTTACGATCGCGACACACGGTTTGTGCGCGAATGGAAGTCCGGGATAAATATCAGAAAACGCGCAGGTTTATTGAAAGACTACAAAAAGCTTCGCGATTTTAGCGATTTGGTATGGCAAATCCCCTTATTTGGATACCTTGTTTATTTCACATTCATTTATCTCGAAAGCAATTTCTGGATGTGGGTGTTATCGCATGGGGTGTTTTTCTTCCAGTTTGCTTTGTTTGCACCTCTGAAACAGGTATTTGAAAATAAATACCATGAATCGTCAAAAACAAAATTTCTTAAAATAAGCCATCTCATCTACAATCTTTTGTATTGGGTAACGCCCCTTACTTTCCTGGCGGTTTTTTATACAAAATGGGACAATATAGGGATGCTGATTTTTGTGGGAATTATTTGGTATTTGCTGTTAATTATTTATAGTTCAGGCGAATATATCCAAAATAAAAATTTAAACATTGCCCGTATCGAAGGGCGTTTTAGCGGGTTGCGCCGTGGTTATTTTAACATGGTAAGGCAAATCCCTGTATTCGGGAAACGCAAAAAACCTTTCCGTGCATTAAATGGCGTATCGATTGAAATAAAAACGGGAATGTTTGGTTTGCTCGGGCCGAATGGCGCGGGTAAATCAACCATGATGCGCATCATTTGCGGGATACTTGAACAGAGTTATGGCAAAATCTGGATTAACGGCCTCGACACTCAAAAATACCGCGAAGAATTACAGGGCTTGATTGGCTACCTGCCACAGGCGTTTGGAACTTACGAAAACATGTCGGCCTGGGAATTCCTCGATTACCAGGCCATACTGAAAGGCATCAAAGACACAAAAACCCGCGACGAACGAATCGAATATGTATTAAAAAGTGTGCACATGTTCGAACGCAGGAACGATAAAATCGGGTCTTTCTCTGGCGGTATGAAACAGCGTATCGGTATTGCACAAATTCTCCTTAACCTGCCGCGTATTCTCGTGGTCGACGAACCTACAGCCGGTCTCGACCCCCGCGAAAGGATCCGTTTCCGTAACCTTTTGGTTGAGTTGAGCCGCGAGCGGATTGTTATTTTCTCGACCCATATTATCGAAGATATCTCAAGTTCCTGTAACCAGGTTGCGGTGATTAACCGTGGCGATTTGAAATATTTTGGTACGCCTAACGATATGGTTAATATGGGCATTGGCTTTGTATGGCAGTTCAGTGTCCCGGCAAAGGAATTTGACAATATTGCCGATAAAAAACTAATCGTCCATCACATGCGCGATGGCGAAAACATAAGGGTACGCTGCCTTGCCAGGGAAAAACCTGCCGAAGATGCGGTTAGTGTTTCGCCACACCTCGAAGATGCTTATTTGTGCTTATTGAAAGATTTCAAAAAACAGTAACCGATGAGTAGAAGACAAAACATAAAAAACGAGTTGATTATTGCAACACGGATGATAAGGTATAACCTGAAAATTATTTTCGCAAACCGGTTTATCTGGTTTCTGATTTCGGCTTTTGCATTTTTTGCATTTTTTGCCGTGCAATCGGTGTTGGAACGGGTCAATATTGTTGACAGTACCATATACAACCTGTTGATTTTCCCGGGGATA
This sequence comes from Draconibacterium sp., assembly GCA_037444065.1. GTDB lineage: Bacteria > Bacteroidota > Bacteroidia > Bacteroidales > Prolixibacteraceae > Draconibacterium. The sequence goes on along the minus strand of JBBINB010000009.1, from coordinate 8,620 downwards.
TTGCTGATTTTTTATCCTTCGGCATTTGGCATCCAGAACGACGACGATTCGCGGATGCTCGAAATTCTTTTTGGTATCCCCAATTACAGGTATAAGGTCTGGCTCATCCGCCTCCTGATGATTTACATTCTTATCTTCATCATCATTGTACTGTTTGCAGGTATTGCATCGGTGTTGTTATATAAAATAAACATTCTCGAAATGGCCTACCAGTTAATGTACCCCATTGTATTTATGGGTTCAATGGCATTTATGTTTTCAACCCTGATAAAAAACGGCAACGGTACCGCAGTGGTTATGGTGCTTATTGGTGTGGCGCTGCTCATTCTTGCCGATGGGTTGGAGCGTACACAATGGAATGTGTTTTTAAACCCGTTCAGGATTCCCGATAACATGAACCAGGTAATATGGGAAGGCGTGATTTCCAAAAACCGAATTTTCCTCGGAGTCGGTATGCTGGTTTTTATTCTTTACGGGCTTTTTAACCTGCAGAAACGCGAGAAGTTTGTGTAATAAAACAATAATCCTTGCAGCCCGGCAAGGATTATTGTTTTTAAAAGCAGTGTTATAAAATCCAAATAGATTATTTTTGCCAGACAAAAAAAAAGACAAGTGGCTAAACCTATTTTATTTATTATCCTTTTTTGTTTGATAATATCGGCGGCAAATTCATTTGCATCAGATAAAATAAAAATTCAAAAGTTAAGTCAATCCGTACAGTTTGATGGAAAACCCGACGAAGCGGCATGGCGCTTAATCGATACCCTCCCTGTAACCATGCATGTTCCGGTTTTCAAAGGAAACCTGACTCAAAGAACAATTATTAAAGTTGCTTATGACGAACAGTTTTTATGGATAGGCGCAGAATTACTGGTTAATAATCCATCTCATGTAAAGGCTTCTTCCAAGAAACGCGACGAAATAAGTCCAAACAGTGATTTTTTTGGTGTGGTTATCGATACCTATAACGACAATGAAAATGCGATGACTTTTTTTACTACCCCAACCGGGCTTCGCATGGATGCAACCATTTCAGGCGATGCATCAAGTCGCGAACCCTTAAACACCGACTGGAATACATTTTGGGACACAAAAACTACAACCGGCGATAATGGATGGTATTGCGAAATGCGTATTCCTTTTTCAAGCCTGCGTTTTCAGACCATAAACGGTGTTTCCGAAATGGGTTTGATTTCGTGGCGGTGGTCGGCGCACAATGCCGAAAATGTAACATTTCCATCCATCGATCCAAAATACGGAATGTGGGCTACATGGAAGCCTTCTTTAGCACAGAAGGTGCTGTTTGAAAACCTGAAACCATCAAAACCTGTCTATCTTTCACCCTATGTAATTGGCGGGTATACAAACAGTAATGTCCTTAATTCTGAAGAAACTGAATACATTACAGAGAAAAAATTTACCAGGGAAATCGGGGGTGAGTTAAAATACAGCCTGACAAGCAACCTGACAATGGATTTAACCGTAAATACCGATTTTGCGCAGGTTGAAGCCGATGACCAGCAAGTGAACCTTACCCGTTTTTCATTGTATTTCCCCGAAAAAAGAATGTTCTTCCAGGAAGGTGCAAGTATTTTTAGCTTTAATATGGGTGGTCCCAATAATCTGTTTTACAGTCGGCGGATTGGTTTGGATGACGATGGAAATCCTGTCCGGATTTACGGAGGTTTGCGTGTTTATGGCCGTGCAGGGAAATGGGATATTGGCTTGCTGAATATGCAAACAGCCAAATTAAACAGCCTGCCTTCCGAAAATTTTGGGGTTTTCAGGGCAAGAAAGCAGGTTATTAATCAGAATTCGTACCTGGGGAGCATTTTGACCACACGAATCGGGACAAACGGAAATTATAATGTGGCCTATGGAATTGATGGAATTTTCAGGCTTTTTGGCGACGATTACCTCGATTTAAAATTTGCCCAATCCTATGAAACCGGCGTGGACGGAAATTTTGCTTCATGGAATCCGACCAGCATTAGAGTGAATTGGGAGCGGAGGACTCAAAAAGGGTTGGGCTACGATATTTCAGCTTCGCATTCGGGCGATAATTTTAATCCGGGAGTTGGGTTCAAAATGCGCGGAAACTTCCGTGCTTTGCGTACACAGGTCCAATGGGGATGGCTTCCGGGAGAGAAATCCAGGCTTTTTAGCCATAGTGTTAACATTCAGTCGTTTAACTATTATAACCGGGCAACTGGAAAACTCGAATCGGGGTCGATGGGGCCAGGTTGGAGATTTCAAACAAAAAAATTCCTCTTAGGAACGGTCGACTTAAAACGAATGGTCGAGAATGTGGATAAAAAATTCTCGATTTCAGATGATGTTGCAGTTCCGGTGGGAAATTATGAGTTTTATGGAATAGGGGCGACGATGATGACCCCTATGACTAAAAAGGTTTTTGCTGAAGTAATGTTTGAAGGTGGCCAGTTTTACGACGGCAACAGGTATTCGTTCGCCGTTTCGCCTTTTTTTAATTTTTCATCCAGTGTAATAATTTCAGGTACCTATCAGTTTGATGCTGTTGGTTTTTCGAAGCGAAACCAGGATTTTAACAACCATATTTCACGCATTAAATTTGAATATATGCAAAGCACAAAGCTTTCGGCAAGTAGCTATATTCAATACAATTCCTTCGATGCAGCTTTTATAGCCAATTTCAGGTTACGCTTTAACCCGCGCGAAGGGAATGATTTTTACATCGTTTTTAATGAAGTCAGGTTTTTACAACCCGGGTTGGGATCTCCTGCATACCCTTCGCTTGCCAACCGCACATTGCTGTTAAAATATACCCATACTTTTGTTTTGTAAAGATTCAACCGGTTTGCAGCGGGTGGCAATCAATTTTTGACTTTGCCCCCGGAAGAACCGGGTTCCCATTAGGTTAATTTTTGAGGCGGTTAGGAACCCGCCGCATCAGGGATGGTATGACTAATTCGACAAAATATTGTATTTTTGTTTAGAACCGGGTTGATTTTTTTTTATTCAACCCTTATAATTTGAGTTTATGATACGAACAGTTGTAACACCTGAAAAAAATCTGCTTTCAATTACTATTCCTGATAAATACATTGGGAAGAAAATGGAAGTTATTGCTTTTGCGTTGGATGAAACTTCGGACGAATTAATGTTCGATAATTCTAAATACAAAAGCTTTGATGCGATAAAAATAAGCACTAAAGGTTTTAAATTCAATCGGGAGGAAGCAAATGAAAGATAAGTGTTTTGTTGATACAAATATACTTGTGTATTGCTACACCAAAGACGAACCGTTAAAACAAGAAAGAGCTTTAGCTGTATGTAATACAACTGACACTTATATTAGCACTCAGGTTTTGACTGAACTTTCAAATACGCTCAAAAAGAAATTTAATCTTGAATGGAAAAATATAATAAGTGTTATTACAGAAATAAATCTGGGGTTCAGAATTTTCGCAAATAAACCGAACACAATTGAACAGGCATGCCAGATTGCAGATAAGTACAATTATTCTTTTTACGATTCCCTGATTATTGCCGCCGCCCTGGCATGTAATTGTTCAATTCTTTATACTGAAGATATGCAGGATGGCCAGGTAATTGAAAATCGTTTAACTATCCTTAATCCATTTGTGTAAAATCAAATATTCTTAAGATTGAGAATGTTGGTTCTTATTAAATACCGATTTTATCCGGGCGCCACGAATTCCGGTTATCGGTCTATGAATTGCGATTAGCCTGCCAAACGGCAGGCTGGGAAATCGCATATCCGCAAGCAATTAGCCCTTGTTTGCACTTTCTGTTTTTTTACCATTTATAACAAAACGAAACCGACGGGATAACAGGGAAAATAGTTATCTGTTTTATTTTATTGCCCTGTTTGTAATAATACCACGGGTTTAGCCGGTTGTACACGTTATAAACCGAGAAATTCCAGGCGTAACTTTTGCCGGCACTTTGCCTTTCTATCCGGTACGAAAGATTGAGGTTATGGAAAGCAGGCATTTGGTAATTATTTACCGAATTTATCAGGCTCCTTTTGGCAAACCAGCCGGCGCCGTAACGCGAGCCCTCCATCAGTGGCAACGGAATTGCCTGGTATTCCTGTTCTGCCAGCGTGAGGTATTTTCCCGAAGCATAGTTAAAATTTGCAGAAAGTTCCCTGTTAATGTTTTTTCCTTTCTTCTGAATTTCTCTAAAACTGTGGTTGGCGTTTATGGTTAACTGGTGCCTTCGGTCGTAATCATACGGGAATTCTTTCCCGAAATTTATTTCTTCGAAGCGGCGGGCGCTTTTCGAGAGCGTGTAAGCAACCCAGCCTGTAAGCCTGCCGGTTGTTTTTTCCGCCATCAGTTCAATTCCATACGATTTGCCTTTGCCGGTGGCCACAAAGTCTTCCCAGCTGTCGTCGCGTTCTTTTACTGCCAGTGTGCCGTCTTTGTACCTGAGGACGTTTTGTAGGTTTGTATAGTAAATCTCAGATGAAAAACGATAGCCGTTGTTTTGTGCCCAAAACACCCCCGCCGAAAAAAGATCGGATGTTCCCGGTTTGATTTTAGCTGTTGACGAAACCCAGAGTTCGGTGGGTATTCCGAGCGTGGTATTCTGAAGCTGGTGCAAGTACTGGTTCATGCGCGAATAGGAAAGCTTCGCCGAAACCTGTCGTGAAACCAGGTAGCGAATGGATAAACGGGGCTGTAACCCGGTGTAACTTTTGCCTTCTGTAAACAGGTTTCCAGCCCGTAACCCGGCGCTGGCCTTAAGTTTTTCATTTAAATCAGCATCGGCTTCAAGGTAAACTTCAGTAATAAAATTGTGGGTAAATATGTCTTTGTTTAACACAAACGAGGTGGAGTCTGATTTGTAAGAAATTATCTCGGGGCTGAATTTTTGTAACGAAATATTGTAGCCCGATTTTATTTTTAACCTGTCATTGGGCATCCAGTCGAAATCGCCTTTTTGCGAAATGTCGTTCAGGTTGTTGTAACCCTTGTAAATTTCGTTGCCCTTTTTATCGAACTTGTTAAAGTATTCCTGACGGAACCTGCTGTTGTAAACCGTAAAGTTGGCAAACAAACCAGGCGAAAACACATGGTTCCAACGCAAAACGCCCGTCAGGTTTTGCCAGTTGTAGCTAAACTTTACATAGTCGCTGTACATTTTTGCATCATCCTCCATCATATATGCATCGCGGCCGGTATAAAAGCTCAGGTAAACCCGGTTGTTTTGGTTGATAATGTAATTGGTTTTTGCGTTAATATCCCAAAAACCATAGGTAATCAATTGATTGGCGCTGTTTTGATTTTCAAGTTTCTGATAAGCAAGCATTAAAAGGTTTGCCCAGGTTGTGCGGCCCGATAACATAAAAGAGGCTTTGTCCTTTTTTAGCGGGCCTTCCACAGTGAAATGGCCGGCAATCGGGCTCAGCGAAAAAGTCCCCTGTTGTTTTTTAAGGTTCCCTTCTTTCATCCCCACATCGAGCACAGAGCTTAACCTGCCGCCAAACCGGGCAGGAAGGCTGCCTTTGTATAGTTTGGCCTCGTAAACGGCGTCGTTGTTAAAAGCCGACATAAAACCCCACAGGTGGTTGACATTGTAAACCGGCACGCCGTCAAGCTGAATCAGTGTCTGGTCGGGGCTTCCGCCACGGACACTGAAACCCGTTGAGCCTTCGGTGGCAAAGGAAACCCCAGGAAGCAACTGAATGGCTTTCAGCAAATCGGGTTCTCCCAAAACAGCCGGTATTTTTTCTACTTCTTTGGCTGTTATACGATGGACCCCGATGGAAGGCGACAACAGAAACTCCTGTTGGTTTGCCGCTTTAATTTCAATCTCGCCAATCGAAACCCCGGGGTGCAACTGAATATTGATTGTTGTGTCTGAAATCAGGTTTATCTCGCCAAAAAAAGGTTTAAAACCCACGAACCGGGTTTCAATCTTTACCTGGGCAGGGGTAAGCGATAAACTGAAAAAACCATATTCGTTTGAGGTTGCCCCCTTGTTTGGACCCGGAATAAAAACAGTTGCCCCGGCAAGTTTTTCGCCCGATGAAGCGTCAGAAACGTATCCGCTGATTGTTGCCTGTGTTTGTGAATAAGTTGAAAACACGAGCAACAAATAAAAAACTGCAATTATGTGTTTTATTGAGAGCTTCATTTCCTCTCAAATTTTTGAGAAACACTGTTGAAAGAACCAAAGATACCTGTGCCGCCGTTGATGTTGGAGTACATTGGAAAGGGGGCATACACAATTGGCACATCTTCGGCATACATGTCATTCTCTTCAAGAAGGATACTCGATTTCATGTATTTGTCGAGATGATAATCGACAGATAATACAAATACTTCCTGATAACCATTGTTGATATAAATACCAGATGGATGGAATTTCACATCGAAGATATCTGAAGGGGTTTCTTTGCTATTCAGTCTGATATAATATTCGTAAATATATTTATACCCGTAGCCCTGTTCGGTTAGGCGATTAAAATCGTCGGCAAAGCTGCAATCGGAATAAAGCGATGATGCAATATCATAAAAGGGTTTTCCATTATACCAGCTGAACCCTTTTGCCGAAATCCAGTAAATACTTTCTTCTGTTTGATTTCTTATTATGGAAACTATATAGTCAAAGCTTTCAACATAATCTTTTATAGCAGTAAAACCTGCCTCAAAATTTACAGGCACCCGGGTTTCGGCCCAAACTTTTTTTGTCCCGGTTGAGGTTTCTATCCTATACTTTTTACCGGATTTTACCTGATAGGCGCAATTAAAGTGAGTAGAATCGACTTTCGAAAAATTCCCGATTAATTCACCTTCTTCAAATAAGGAAACGGATATGTCTTTAACGCTGCCAAAATTATTCTTATCTGTAATTAGTTTCGAATAGGTTATTTGTGCCTTAACAGTGTCTTTACCAGGATTTAAAAGACAGTTAATTGTAATTAACTTCTCCTGTTCCGATAAAGAAAAGTCAACCTCTCCAACACAGGATACTTGTAAAAAACAAAGAAAAAATAAAAAATATCGCATGTGTTTATTCTAAAAAGTTTGTCTCCTATGTCCATAAAGTTCATAGGCGACAAATCTATTATTGGTTGGAGTAATTGATAGTTATACGGTTATTGTAATCAAACCCTCTTGACCAGAAGGTGAAACTATTGTTATAAATCTCAGGAATAACTTGTGGATGATATCCGGTTAATACGTCATAATATCGCATGAACATATATGTACAACCCTGATCTGTTTCAGAAGACGTACAATCGGTCTGATTTTGATTGTAAACGTATTTTGGATAAATATATAATCCTTCATACATTTTCCAGAATTCAATATGCAGGTTGATGCCTGTTATATAATACTGTGTTTCGTTGTATGACCACCAAATTTTTTTGCGTTTCTGACGCATCCAATGCTTAAGTTCGAATCCATTTTCGGTGTAATAGGTAGTACCATATCCATATCCGGAATAATACATACTAATTAATTGATAGCTATATTCTAATCTAAAGTTATTATATTCAGGAGCCCCTGATATTAATGTACCCCACTGAACTGATTTCAACAAATTATTCCTATTAGGATAAAATACCTTTACTTTAGTTGTATCTGAAATTATTTTGTCAAGATTTATTAGATCATTTTTTGATCCATCCATTATCATTACTTCCCTGTCTTTAAAGAATTTGTACAAAGTTTGTCCGATTTTTACCTCTCCTTCCGGGTTTAACACCTTTTGCCACGCAGTCGCATAAAAAGGCAGCAAAATATCTTTGTCAGAGGTAAAAATTAGTTTTCCATCATACTCTGCTTTTATTTTTTGGTAATTTCCTTCTGATTCTTCAATCTCTAATTTGGAATAAACCTCATTTAATAAAGAGCTAGCTGAAAAAAAGTCAATTCCTTTTTCCCAGATTTCAAATTCCGATTTACTCATTAAATCCAGTTTATCAGAAATCTTAGCATAAGTATCAAAATCTTTAAACACCAAATACCCGTTTTCAACAAAAACATCGGGTTTAACTACTAACCGTGGTTGTTCGTCGGCCAACTGGCCAACAAGTTCATCTTTCTGGCAACCATTAAAAATGGTTAATACCGCTGCTACCATAGCATACAATACTAATTTTTTCATACTTTTGAAAAGTTTTAAATGGGCTGGCGGGCGCTAACTCTGCCGGCTCGGTTATTTAAAATAGTTGTGTAACCCGGTTCTTTTAAAGGGCTGGGTTACTTTTTGCCCTTTGGTTATATATTGAGTTTAAATATGGCCATCATATTGTTGTTTTTCTCAAAAATCTTATCTCAAATTCAGTGTGAAAAAATGTGTTAGTGACAGGGTTTTTTTATCCTGGGCGAAACAAACCAAATGTATTAATTCAGCCTTAAAAATGCAAATGAAATTTACCCCCCCCCGTAATTTAGAAACGTTCTTAATTGTAACAGAAAAGGGAGTTTAGCATACTTCCCCGTTGAATATATTTGTCGAATCCGGGCGCCGCGAATTCCGGTTATCGGTCTATGAATTGCGATTAGCCTGCCAAACGGCAGGCTGGGAAATCGCATATCCGCAAGCAATTAGCCCTTGTTTGCACTTTCTGTTTTTTTACCATTTATAACAAAACGAA
>JBBINB010000008.1:0-78618 GCA_037444065.1 Draconibacterium sp. | reverse complement strand
CCCTGACCGTTGATTTGCCGGAAGCCTCGACCGTTGAGTTGCCGTAAGCCTCGACCGTTGAGTTGCCGGAAGCCAATAAATACCCTGTTTTAACAGTTTGATTATGCCATATCTCATTTTCATTAAAGGTATTGGCGTATTCGTCAACCAACTCTCCATCAATAACACTATTGTTGCAGCACCAATAGAAGTTATCTTTAACAACTTCTAAAAGCTCTTTTGCTGATTCAGCGGCAAGTGCGCGTTTAAATTCATCCTTGCACGCATTTTCTGCTTTTGCGCGTTGGATTATTTCTGCTTTCAGTTCTTCAAATTTTGTTTCCATCAGATTTGTATTTTTTGCGGGGTTGGTTGTTGTGCTGTTGACTGTGCAGGTTCGTTTTGCGGAAGTACTTCCGCATCTTCGAACCTGTTGCCGATAGCAGATTCGGATTCGTCGTTGTCAACTTCAAAGGCTTTTGCCAGTTCGGTTGTCAGAAGGCCGTAAGTTCCGAGTAGTCCTTTTAAGACAGTTTTCAGTGACATTTTCAGGCGGGCGTCCGGGTCGCTCCATTTCGACTTCATGCTTTTGTATTGCAAATCGGCGACGTACATTTTTGAAAACCGTTTCGCGTGTGATTCCATCTGTTCCTCGGTCATGTACAACGATGCCGTGAACCCTGACATTAATTCGAGATAAGCAATGTAGCCAACTACTTTTGCTTCTGGTTTGTCTCCGAGAAATTGAAGTTCGCCAGTGATTTTATTGCGTTTTATTTCACCTTCACTGATTTCTGTTGCATTAATAAACCGGTATTGGCCGGTTCGGATAGCAAGCTGGATTATGCCTTTATAGCCGATTTGGAATGACGGAACGTTTTTGTACGGGATAATGTAGGCGTAACCGAGGTTTTTGTTTAACGGCAGATTCAATGCCGTGGCGTTCATGGCGCATTTCATCAGCGCGGCAGGGTCGCAAGCGGCAAGGTTCGTATCTGAGTCGCATAACGCGATGAGGTTGCTCACGAACTCGGTTTTTCTTTCTTTCAGCGTTTCTTGTAAAAAATTCGCCGTTTTAGGTAATGACAGGAAGTTTGATATTGATTTCTGTGCCGGTACGGTTGCCGGCGTGGTATTGTTTTGTGTGCTCATTTTTTCAGATGTTTTTGTATTGGATGTTGTTCGATTTCATGTATTCTCCCAACGCGATTAGCTGGGCCATCGTGCCAACCGCTTCAAAAATGGCGGTAAAGATTTCTGCAACCGGCTTTTCAACTGCCGAGGCTGGTTCAGACTTCGTTTCAGCAGGGGCGGGCAACGGTTCTGCAATCGGCTTTTCAAAGGTCATTGACTGCTGCTGCGCCTGTTCGATTGTTGCCTGTTTTGCGGCGGCTTCTAACTGAACAAACCGTTTCTGAAATTCATTTTTTGAAAGGTTTTCAACATCGGCAAGCGTGATGAACATGCTCTCGTCAAAAACAGGGTGGTAGGTTTTCGTAATATCGTGAAAAATTACCGGTATTTCGCGCAGCTTTGACGTGCGCCGGGCGATTTCGGCCTGCCGTATTCTTTCCCTTTCGAGTTTTTCGGCTTCTTTGCGGTTTACAACGGTTGTAATGGCTTTCGAGACGTTCAGCGTAAATTTATATTCTGTCATTATTTCGGCGGAATATTCCTGTGCCTGAATCAGCAGAATATCGTCGGCAATGCGCTGAACAAACTCGTTGCATTTTTCCTTGTACTGCTTTTCCGAAGTCGAAAGGTTGATTTCGAATCCGGTGTTTTCAAATTTCAGAAAGTCGATGTTCTCTGATGCGCAAAGCTCATTGAAGTAGCGGATAATGTTCGTCTTTTTTCCGGCCTTTACCTTTTCTTCAACCGATGCGATTTTGTCTTTCAGTGTTTCAACCGCTTTTTTATACTTTTCTGAAATTTCGGTTTTGTACACGTTTTCGAACTCCACATAAGGATTCGCAACGGCTTCTTTGATTGCCTTGCGCTGCGCTTCGTAGAGGTCAAACTCTTTATTCAGTTCAGCTCTTAATTTTTTGAGCGACTGAATAGTTTCTTCTGTGGCTACCAGCTTTTCAAGGTTTAATTCGAAAATCCGGCTTGTGACTGTTTTCCCGATTTCAACCAGACTGTGTTGAATAACCGGCGCCTGAATTAACTTAATTTCTGTTGTCATTTTTTGATGTGATTTGAAATTGATTGTTGAATTGCTTTTATCTTATTTGCCGTTACTAAGTTTATCCCGTCCAGCATCCGGCAAGCGATTTCAAGTTCAGAGCGTTTGAAATAGTATTTGGCTCTTTCGTTGTTACCAGACGGATATCCGGTAATCCATTTCTTTGAGCGCCATTCTTTCACCTGACGTTCTCCGTATTTTGCGTAAGCTTGTTTGGCTGAAATGTTTTCCTCAAGTAATCCCAGTTCAGAAAGTGTTTTTATAACTCCTACCTGGATACCTGTTGCAAACAGTATTTCTATTTTTCTTTCGTCGATCATTGCACTGTTAATTTGAAAAAGGAAAAAAGCGAGTTGGATTTATATGTTTTAACACCGTTGCAACGTTTTGCAGGGCTGTGCTTTAATTTTCGAATTAGTTAATTGATTTCGAGGTTAATGGTTCCATTTTTAATGTAATCACAAACGTCATTGCTGAAATCGCGAGAATATCCTTTATCGACACACCAAACCCAAAAACTTCTGCTTGGGTTTGCAACCTTATATTCATCAACTGCTTTTTTGAGAAGCATTAAATCTTGTAAGGAGTATTTTACTTCCCTGATTATTTCTGATAAAGTTTTCATAGTGATTTAAATAGAATGGGTTATTCGAATAAGTGGTTTTGCTTAGCGTATAAGAAGAATTCCGGTAATGAATGAACCTTCACTCGTTTGAATGCATTTCTTTTGTGCGTCTTAACAGTTTCTGTTGATATGCAGAGCTTTGCGGCAATATCTTCAATTGTAAGACTGGCATAAAAGAATCGCATAATTTCAAGCTCCCGGTCAGAAAGCTTTGAATTGAATTTCGGTTTGCAAACGATTCCTTCAAGTTGGCATTCGCCACGGAGAGGACATTCAACTTCTTCAAAATTCAAGTTTCCAAATTGGTCGATATCGAGAACGCTGTCGAACTTTCCCCAATTGCATTTGATGAACCGGCGAACAATGTTGAACTCGAAAACCGCAGTGGTAAACCTTAACTTTTCGAACACTTTTGAGAGCGCTTTTAATGCCTCTGGATAGAATTCCTGAATTGTTTTAATCATTTCCGAAACGAAAGCCCGGTCCGAAAACTGCAAAAGTCGAACTCCATCCTGGCAATGAATCATGATGTCACCTTTTGGGGTGATGTAGAATTCTGCGCAGTTCATAGTTAATTCGGGAAAAGGATTTCGGGACTGCATTGAAGTAACTCACCCATTGCTTTCTTTTCAAGAAAGTTTGGTTTATAGGTACCATAATACCAGCGCCGGATGCTTCCGGGGTGTTTGCCAACAGCTTTAGCAGCTATCAGAAGGAACTCATCAAGCGGGGTGAGCGGGGTGTTTTCGTTTAATTTCTTTTTTGTTTTAAGCCGGTCGTAATACTCCGTAAATGGTAGATTGTCAACATTCGGCTCAACATTTGAATTTACACTCTGTTTTTTCATTATATTTGAATATTGAATTATGGTTAATAATCATTTTCAAGCAGGGGAGGCAATTTCCAGATTGCCGTCTTAGGATTGCCTCCCCATTTTGTTGTTTTTGAAATCCCGCCTGGCTAACACCATGCGTTTTTTCGTTTTGTAAATATAAATAAACATTGCAATATATTGCAATGTTTAGCGAAATATTTTGCAACATTTATTTTAATTGTGGTAAAATGCTGAAATTAAAGGAGATTCGTACACAAAAAAACATAACTCTTGACCAATTAGCAAGAGAAAGTGGTGTTTCTAAAAGAATGATATCAGCGTATGAGGCCGAAGAAAATGATATTACATTATCAAAATTGCAAAATATTGCAAGAGCGCTCGAAGTACAAATCTCGGAGTTAATTGGAGATGAAACTCTCCTGAATAATTTAGAAAAAGGAATACCCTACTATGATATCGATGTAACAGCAACCATAACAGAAAGCTTTAATGACGTGAAAGAAACCCCCGAATTTTATGTAGACTTCAGACCGTTCAATGATTGTACGGCATATCTCCCAATCTTTGGAGATAGTATGTATCCAACATTTGCAAGTGGTGAAATAATTGCGGTAAAGCAACTCCAAAATAGAGATGTCATACTTTGGGGAGAAGCTCATTTGGTAATTACGAACGAAGCTGCCAATAATTTAAAAACCGTCAAATTGTTATTTCCCCATGATGATCCTGAAAAGATTATTTTGAGGGCTTCAAACCCGGCATTCAAAGGAGATACAGTGATCAGAAAAGATTCAATTATTAACCTTTATATCGTGAAAGGAAAGATAACCCGGAAACAACTTTAAAATCAATAATTAACCTTTAAAATTACGTTTATGAAAAAGTTAATCTACCTTTTCTTTTTGGCAGCAATTATTGTTTCATGCTCAAGTTTTCAGAAACAGGCAAATCCCTTATTTAAAGATTTAGTTCAATTGTACGAATCATCCTTGGAAAAATGTAAAATTACACAAGTGGTCTGGAATACTGCTATATATGACAAAAAATATGCATTATCTACATCCTCTAAATTCGAAGACTACTATGTATCTGACTTCAATATAGCAATCAGCAAAATGGAGGAAGAACCAACAATAAAAATACTTAATTCAAGAATAATCTCCCTTACGACTGATGCTGAGCAAAAAATTGGTAAAATCCATAAGACTAAAGACGATTCTTATGACAAGCTGATTGATTTGTATACCAATGTAATCCAAATGAGTAAAATTGCTGTAACCCCATCGGGTAACCTTCAGTCCTACACAAATGATATTAAAGAACTGGAAAACCAGATTAGTAAACTGATTACTGAACTTAAAGCAAGAAATCCTGAATTCAATAATTAACCTTTTAATCAGACAACATGAAAAAAATTATAATTCCCGAAAGTGAAAGCAGTTACAACCTTGTAAGAAGTACTGGTGAGGTTTTTGGAGTATTAGGGTTGATAGTGTCAATAATCATCGTCGTTGCAGGATTTGTTTTTCTCGATAGTGATGGAATTGAGGTTGCTATTTACTTTTTTGTCTCAGCTGTTTTTTCTTTTCTGATGTTTTATGTAATCAAGGTTGCGCTAATCGGGTTATCAGATTTAATCAAATATTCATTTTATAGACATCGATATTACGAAACCAAATTACTGGAACAAGATATTTTATTTGAAGTCAATAAAAAATGAACTCCCTGTCTCTAAAAATACGATTTCGTCCAAGCCGGTCAAAGTTTTACAACCAGGTGATATTTCTGGCCAGGGAATTTGACCATTTTGTGATGGGGGAGGAGGAGAATATTTTGTCGATTGATAGGGCTGAATTATTCGGCAAATGGGAATACTTCAATTTAATTTTTTGGAAAACAGTTGACTGGAGAGGAGCATCGCTGGAGTATGAAGGAATTCAATACCAGGGACACAGTGATAAAACACGCATTTTCTATGCGGTACAAATGGTTCATACAAACCATATCTGTACGACAGTTGACCAGATTTTGAAGCTTCAGAACAAATATTACGGGAGTGTGACAAGAATGGATTATGCCTTAATGTTTAACTGATGGATGAACGCGATATCATAATAGCATCGTTGAGAAAACAGCTTCAGGAGCTGCATCAAAAATTCAATGCCGTTGAAGATGAAAACGCGTTGCTCAATAATGAAATTGAAAGGATAAATAGGCTGTTACGTAGCGAGAACAAAAAACGTAAAATTTGAAATAGTCTTTAACGATTTTTGCCCCGCGAAAAAAATAAGGATGCCCCGGTAGCTCAGTTGGATAGAGCAACTGCCTTCTAAGCAGTAGGTCATGGGTTCGAATCCCGTCCGGGGTACCACTTGAAAGCCTGAGGAATCGGGCTTTTTTATTTTTCGGAATTCAAATTTTCACACCTTTATTATCTTCTGTAAAGCATTAAAAAAGTCATCCCTGGTATTGGAAATCTTAACCATTATAAGGTTTTGGGATTAGAACAAACACCATTCTCATAGGCGTAACAGGCTGAAATGTTTGCCGGGATCTAAGCAAAATGGAAGTACTAAAAAGGAAGCCTAAACATTTAAAATAAGTTGCAATCATTTAGTCGATTAACCTTTAAATCAGTAAGTTTATAAGAGTTTAATGCGATAATAATCGAAAAATAGAACTTGCATTATTAACAGCTTAATAATTAGCGAAAAATGAAAAATACATTCTGCATATTATTTGCTTTGTTAGCTATGGCTTGTTCAGATGAAGTAGCTGAAGAAATACCGGTAATAAAAGAAACTCCGGAAAACTCAGGAACATTTATCGATTCGCGCGACGGAAAGGAATACAAATGGATAAAAATTGGCAACCAGATTTGGATGGCAGAAAATCTGGCTTACCTTCCAAGGGTTAATAACCTTCAAAATAACAATGAAAATCTGGCAGATTATTACGTTTATGGTTACAACGGTTCAAGTGTGAAAGAGGCAAAAAAAACATTAAACTATATAACTTATGGTGTATTATATGACTGGGCAGCAGCAAAGGAAGCCAGTCCGGCAGGTTGGCATCTGCCAAGCGATGCGGAGTGGAAACAACTTGAAACCGAATTGGGAATGTCAACTGTTGATGCAGACGACCGAATTTCGTCGTATGCCAGGGGAATTAATTTAGGAAATCAACTTAAAAGCAGCAACGGGTGGTCTGGTACCGAAACTGGAACCAACACATTTGGTTTCAATGCACTTCCGGGGGGGTACCGTTTCAGCAATGGAAATTTTTATTATTCAGAAAAAATCGGTTACTGGTGGACTTCAACCGAAAGTTACGAGGGATTTGCATGGGGGCGCGGGCTTAATTGCAATTCATCAGGTATTTCGAGGGAAAGTAATTTTAAGGAAAACGGGTTCAGTATCCGTTGTATAAAAGATAAATAAATCTTAACCCAACCCGAAAATAATATCGCCCCTATTATACATTTTAACCGAAAAAACCGTTTTTATTATTTATATTTTTTCAGTTTGACAAATTTTTCATGGTAATTGAATATTATTCTACCAAAAATAATATATTTATGTAAAATGTCTTATTAATTTACAAACCCTGTAAAAAAAAAGATAAACTCCTGCTTAAAGCAGAGATTGAAAAATTTTGTATGGATAAAAAGCGTCAACCCGAACTGACAGACCTTCGAAGAAGGATCGAATTATTGTTGAAAAATAAAAAGTCTGACTTAAAATTAAATAATGCTGAAGCAGAGATATATGATCTTTTAGAAGATATTTATCAAAATCAAATTGAACTGGAATTCCAAAATCAGCAGCAGGTTTTAACGGCAGGGCAATTGGCATTGGCTTCAGAAATTACTCCGGTTGAAAATGCTGTTAATATCGAAAATATTCCAATAACCGGCAATTATAATTCAAACGAGAAAAAATCAAATGGTGAGATCGGAACATGGATTTTAAATATTGAATCCGCTGAGCAAAATCTGTCGCGTGAATTATACAGCCTGCTCGAAATTGATTATGACAAAAACGAATCCAAAAAACCCGATTTATTTAAATTTATTGATGAACCATTCAGGAAGGATGCTGAATCTGCAATAGAACATGCAACCAAAAACAAAGCGCAATTTGAGCAGGAATGGCAAATTACTACTGCAAGGGGCAATAAACGTTGGTTGAAAACAACCTGCAAAACATATGTTATCGATAACAAACCTGTCAGTGTTCAGTGTCTGCTGGTGGATATTACACGACATAAAAAATTTGAAAAAGACCTCCTGGAAAGTAAGGAATTTAATCAGAAGCTGATACAAACCATTCCATTTGGGATTGGGATTATTGACGAATATGGAAAGATCCTGTACCTGAACAAAAACCTGGAAATCAACTTTGGCTGCGACTTTATAGGGCGAAAATGCTGGGATTTGTATTGTAACGACCAAAAACAATGCATCAATTGTCCCTTACATTCAAAAATCGAAATAGGGGAAACAATAATTAGCGAAATAAAAGGCGCCGATGAGGGAAATTTCTACGAATTATCGCATACTGGCATGATTTATAACGGCCAGAAGGCAATACTTGTAATATTTAATGATATTTCGGAGCGAAAAAAGGCCGAAGCTTTGCTAAAAGCAAGCGAAATGAAATATCATGCAATATTCGATAACGTACAGGATGTATTTTATCAGACCGACCTTGCTGGAATTGTTCTTGAAGTAAGCCCATCGATAAAAAATTTCTCGGGTTTCAACCGCGAGGAAGTAATAAATGAACCCATAACAAACCTTTTTTTCGACATTAAGGATAGAAATATACTTTTTGATAAACTCAAAAAAAACATTGAACTGAGCGATTACGAGTTACGCCTCAAAACCAAAACCGGCGAATTAAAATATGTTTCAATAAATGTCCGTATTATTTTCGATGGCGAAGGTAATCCATTAAGGGTAGACGGCGCAATTAGGGACATAACCGAGCGTAAACGTTCCCAGAAAATAATAAACAGGAACAATAAAAGATATCAGGAACTGGTTAGCAGCATTTCCGATATCTTCTTCTCGATGGATAAAAATCTTAGTATCACCTTCTGGAACAAAGCTAGCGAAAGGCTTACAGGAATGTGGTCGGAGGATGTACTTGGCAAATCGATAATGGAGATTTTCCCGAACAATGAAATGCTCCAACAAATCAGGAAAATGTATCTTGATGTGTTAAAATACAGAAAACCAAAACATTTAATAATAAACTACCCTGGCAATGAACAGGTAGTTCACGATATAAATGCGTATCCAAACGAGGATGGAATTTCAGTATTTATTAAAGATATTACAGAGTTAAAACAGGCCGAAGGGGCTTTGCGCGAAAGTGACCGGATAATGCGGGAATCGCAGGCTGTTGCCCATATCGGAACTTATGTAATTGATTTAGATGCATCAGATTTTTATCAGAATGCATTTAAAGGATCCCCCGAAATGTACAATATATATGGAATAGATAAAAAGTACCCGCTCACGCTCAAAGGTTGGTCGAATCTTATTCACCCGGGATGGAGCGATGATTTTTTAGCTTCCCTCAAACAGGTAGTTGCCGAAGGAAAACGTTTCGATAATGAATTTAAAATTATTCGTTTTGCTGATGGAAATGAGCGTTGGGTGCATTGTACAGGCGAACCCGAATTCGATATAAATAAAAAACCGGTCAGGATGTTGGGTACTATCCAGGATATTACCGAACGTAAACTGACTGAGGAAGCATTAAGAAAAAGCCTTGCTATTCAGCGCAAAATAGTCTCAAATATCGGCGATGTTATTTTAATAATCGATAAGAACGGAATCAATCAATACAAAAGCCCGAATATCGAAACGTTGTTTGGCTGGAAACCCGAAGATCTGATTGGTAAAAGTTTATGGGATGAAATTTATCCCGAAGATTTGGAGGAGACAAGGAATTTTGTAGATAAAATTGCTTCAGAACCCGACTCAACAGGAACAACTGAAATCAGGTACAGAAATAAGTCTGGAGTATTTAAATGGATTAAAATAACACTGGCAAATTTGTTGTCTGACCCCGATATTCATGGACTTTTAGGAAATTACCACGATATAACCGAACGCAGGCAAAGCGAAGAATTGTTGCGAAAACTGAATACAGCCATTGAAAAATCGGAAGTATCGGTGGTTATTACCGATAGTAAAGGAAATATAGAATATGCCAACCCGTTTTTTACACAACTGAGTGGATTTGCTGCAGAAGAATATATTGGCAAAACCCCGGGTATATTAAAGTCGGGGATTCATACCAGTGAATTTTACAGTGATTTGTGGAAAACAATATTATCAGGACAAACCTGGGTGGGAGAATTTTATAACCAAAATAAAAATGGCGAATTTTACTGGGAAAATGCAATTATTTCACCAATCGAGAATAACAATAAGGAGATAACTCATTTTGTGGCAATTAAAACCGATATTACCGAAGCAAAAAAAATCAGTACCGAACTTATTCATGCTAAGGAACGAGCAGAGGAAAGCGACCGCCTTAAATCGGCATTTCTTGCCAATATGAGCCACGAAATAAGGACCCCTATGAATGGGATTCTTGGATTTGCAGAATTATTAAAAGAACCCAACCTTACAGGCGAAGAACAACACAATTATATTCAGATAATCGAAAAAAGTGGCGCCCGAATGCTAAGTATTATCAACGATATTATTGATATCTCTAAAATAGAATCGGGGCAAATGAAAGTAAATTTATCAGTTTCAAATGCCAACGAACACTTAATGAATATACAGGCGTTTTTCAGCCTCGAAGCAGAAAATAAAAACATAAAACTTATAAGTAAACCCGCATTAACTTTCCAGGAAGCTAATTTTAAAACCGATGGCGATAAATTGTACGATGTTTTGGTTAACCTGGTAAAAAATGCACTGAAATACACCGAATCCGGATTTATCGAATTCGGATATTCAATTAAAACCGATAAAAAACGCAAAATCCCGTTGATAGAATTTTTTGTAAAAGATACGGGAATAGGAATCCCTAAAGACAGGCATAATGCCATTTTCGAACGCTTTATCCAGGCCGATATTGTTGATAAGAGAGCAAGGCAGGGAGCCGGTCTTGGGCTTTCAATTGCAAAAGCTTATGTAGAAATGCTGGGTGGCAATATTTGGGTCGAAAGCAATAGTAACGAGATTTCAGGTGAAAAGCAGGCCGGAAGCACATTCTATTTTACTTTACCGTTTCATACTAAGGCAATCGAAGAAAAAGGTATAAAAAAGGGTGTTGTAAATCCAGTACTCGATTTTCAGGTTACAGGATTAAAAATATTAATAGCCGAAGATGATGAAATGTCGAGGCAGCTAATTGAACTTGAAGTCAAAAAATTTGCCGTCGAAATACTGACTGTTCAAACCGGAACAAAAGCAATTGAAATTTGCAGGGAGAATCCCGACATCGATTTAGTGTTAATGGATATAAGGATGCCAGAAATGAGCGGTCTCGAAGCAGTGAAACACATCCGCACTTTCAACCCAAAAGTAATTATTATTGCACAAACTTCTTATGCGCTGCAGGGCGACAGGGAAAAAGCAATGGAAGCCGGATGCAACGATTACATGTCGAAACCTATAAAAAAAGATGAATTACACGGATTAATTCATAAATATTTTTAGAATTCTTTGGTTCAAAACAGTTTGACGTTATTCTAATCTGTCCTATTTTAGAATTTGTTATTTTTTCTATCTTTAAAAGCTCAAACCGGAAGCTAAACATTTAAAACCCATGAAGAAAATTTTAGCCATAGATGATAACGAGATTAATCTTGAGCTGTTAAATCAATCAATTAGCCGATACTATCCCGATTTTCTCTTTTTAAGGGCTACAAATGGGGAAACAGGTCTGGAAATTGCATTTAATGAAAATCCTGAGATTATTTTACTCGATATATTAATGCCCGGATTAAACGGTTACGAAGTTTGCGAAATACTGAAAAAGAATAAGGTAACCAGCCATATTCCGGTTTTAATGATTTCGGCGCTGGGCGAAAATCCAGGCGAAAGGACAAAAGGTTTAAATGCCGGCGCTGATGCATTTCTTTCGAAACCATTTATGGTTGCCGAGCTTCAGGCACAAATAAATGTTGCCCTTCGCATCAAGGGAGTCGAAGATTTATTACGAAAAAGAAATAAAAACCTCGAACTGTCTATCCGGACACAAACAAACAAATATCAGCGCAGAGAGGAAAGGATACAACAAATTTTCGAACATGCGCGACAGTTTTACTGGGAAGTTGATAAGGAGGGAACGGTGGTTTACATCAGCCCGGTAATTGAATCATTATTAAAATTAAAATCCCTCGATGTGATGGGGAAAATAAGTTTTTCTGAACTTTTTCAAACAGAAAGTATTAACTGGCATATAAAATTATCTGAAAAAGTTGAAATTAAAGAAGTTGAAATTAAGTTGAAAGTAGGAAACACTTTTCTATGGTTCACCTTCAACAGCTTTCCATTTTTCGATAAAAAGAAAAAATATGCAGGTACCAGGGGCATTTGTTTTGACGTAACACAACGTAAAAAAGCTGAAATGGCGCTGTTGAAAAATATGAAACAAATTCAGCTTTACCAGGAAAAACTTAAAAAATTAAATAATGAAATAACGCTTATTGAAGAACGTGAGCGTCGTAAAATTGCCGAAAACCTTCATGATAGTTTGGGCCAAACACTGTCTCTTGCCTATTTAAAACTATCAGCCATTGATAATCAGAAATTTGAAGAAGACGTGCGTAATAAAGTGGATGAAATATTTAACCTGCTAACAAAAGCGATAAATGAATCCAGGGATTTAACTTACGATTTAAGTCCGCCAATATTATACGAACTGGGTTTAATCTCCACGTTTAAATGGAGGTTGCAGCAAATAGAAAAAGTAAATAATATTAAAACTCAGATAGTTGGCGAAAAAATAATTCTGAATATTAAAAAAGAAATTGCTATCTTTATTTACAGGATAGTTAATGAACTTTTGCATAATGTATTAAAACACGCTTTTGCCACCGAAATTACCATTGAAATAGAACAAAAAGGAAAAAAATACTTTATAACTGTTCATGACAATGGGGTAGGAATTAATAACAATTCGCAAAAAAAAGTATTTAATCATGGCGGTTTTGGATTAATGAGCATTAAAGAAAGATTGGAAAGTTTTAACGGACACTTGTATCTGAAATCAGAATTGGGAAAAGGAACTAAGGCTGTTATTGAGTTACCTGAATATAGCAATTAACTATCTTAGACAAAACATTTTTTAGGTTATTAAAAAAATAAAGAATTTAATTTGTGTGTTTTACTTAACTTTGAGGGAGGTTTATAAAAAACTGTTAAATTAAAATTAGAATGAAATGAAAATTAAGGTATTAATTGTAGATGATCATCAGCTATTCAGGGAAGGAATTGTTAACCTTTTGTTTTCGGCCGAGAGTATAGAGGTTATTGCTCAGGCTGAAGATGGCCAGGATGCAATTGATAAGGCCAAACATTATAAACCCGATGTTGTACTTTTAGACATTGCAATGCCACGGATGAACGGGATAGAAGCAACCAGAAAGTTAAAAGCTTTAATACCAAAAATTAAAATAATTTCGCTTTCAATGCATTCTGAAAAAGAATATGTGAAAGGAGTTTTGGAAGCCGGGGCCGATGGTTACCTGTTAAAAAATTGTACCTACCGGCAACTTACCGATGCCATTCATTCTGTGTATGATGGTAAGAAATACCTGAGCGAAGACATTACAGGCATTGTTATCGACGGCTACCTCGCACCCTCTCTGGAAGCTACAGATTATGAAAAATTATCAGATCGGGAGAAGGAAATTTTCCTGTTATTTGCCGAAGGAAAAACTACCCGCCAAATCGGCGATCTGTTATTTATAAGTGTTAAAACTGTAAATACCCACAAGCAAAATATTCTCGACAAACTTGAGCTTAAATCGACAACCGATTTAATTAAATATGCCTTAAAAAATGGCCTTATTCATCTTGAATAACTTTTATTTATTTGTTTAAAGCCTATTCTTGTGTGAGCAAAAACGTAATGTGGTTTTAAGTTTATATTTCCCGGCAAACCGATTTCCTGGTTATGCTAATTTCTGCAAGTAATTTATTCCCTGAAAATCAGACGATTAACTTATTTTTTAGCCTTTCAGGAATTTATTAAATCATCCCTTG
Source organism: Draconibacterium sp. (assembly GCA_037444065.1). Lineage (GTDB taxonomy): Bacteria > Bacteroidota > Bacteroidia > Bacteroidales > Prolixibacteraceae > Draconibacterium. The sequence continues at coordinate 64,748 of JBBINB010000008.1, read as the reverse complement.
AACAAAATTAATTGTTACACAACAGATTGAAATTGAATAATTTACGATTCAATTTCAGTTTTATTATTTTTTCCGTAATTAAAATACCTGAATACATATTACTAAGTATACAAGAATCATTTTTTCAGTAATTGTTACCCCTGATTTAAGGACAGAAAAATGAATTAATTATTTGGCGCTTCATATCTTTGATTCATTAGATTTGAAATTTATATACAGAAGTTACTTTTTTATTTCATCGGGAAATTGATTTACAAACCCAATTAAATTGTTTTCCATAAATATTAAATCCCGGATTAGAGGTCCGGGATTTTTTGTTTTATTTTTATCAAAATGTTAAGGATTAATACAGTGATTGAAATTAAAGATAAAGCAAAAAGGTAAAAACAAACACAGCGCAAAAGCGGAACAAATTCGTGCTTAACATTTTTATTAACCAAACATTAACAACTCTATTTTTCTAATCTTTCTATATTTGCACTCGTGAAGAAGGTAAATCAAATAATTGCTGTATTGATGGGCTTGATTTTTATCATCTCAACTACCGGTATTTTTATTTACAAAACCCATTGTGAATGTATAGGTACTGAACAAGTGGCTTTCTATGTAAAGCCCGATACCTGCGAAACCGATTCGCATCACTGTAGCGCCGGCGATAATTCAGGAATAGAAACTGAAGAAAACTGCTGCGGCGATTGTCATGCAGAAAATCATGATTGTGGTTGTAATTCGCCCGAAGTAAATTTTATTATTCTGAAAAACCAGTTTTCGAACGATGAAATGAGCTACCTTAAAACACCTCAGTCGAAAATTTTGGTTTTAACCTGTTCATTATTAATTTCAAATACCGAAACGGTTATTGATGACGAAAATACAACTTATATCGACCCTCCACCTAAAATATTTTCATCAAGAACTTTCTTAATAGAAGTTAATCAACTTAAAATCCCATTTTCAGCATAAGTGTTTTGTTTTGGTTTTCAGTTGGAAAAACCACTTTATTTTATTACAAAATCTTATGTCATGAGAAAATTATTACTGTTTATTTTAATATTATTCCCCCCAATTATACACGGACAAATTTTAAAAGGTGTTGTTTATGAAAATGTTAACAATTCGGAGGTAACATTACCCGGAGTTAATATTTACTGGCAGGGAAGCACAAATGGAACTGTCTCTGATGAAAATGGAACTTTTGCAATCAAAAAAGGTACAAACGATAACAAGTTGGTATTTAGTTTTGTAGGTTATGAAACAAAAATAATTGACATTGGCGCTTTAACCGACCTGGAAGTTGTATTGCAACCGAACCTGAAAATTGCAGAAGTTAAGGTTATAAAAAAAGACAGGGGAACATATCTTTCAACCATCAACCCAATTCATTCAGAGCGCATTGGAGAAGCCGAACTGCATAAGGCCGCATGTTGCAACCTGGCCGAAAGTTTTGAAACAAATCCATCGGTCGATGTAAGTTTCAGCGATGCAGTTACCGGTGCAAAACAAATCAGGTTGCTTGGTCTCGATGGTATTTATTCGCAGTTGCAGGTCGAAAATCTTCCCGATTTGAGGGGATTGGCAACCACATTCGGATTAACTTATATTTCCGGACAATGGTTGGAATCTATACAGGTTTCAAAAGGAGCTTCGTCTGTTTTAAGCGGCTACGAATCGATAGCAGGGCAAATTAATGCCGAAATAAAAAAACCTGATTCAAACGAAAAATTATTTCTGAATGCCTACACGAACGGCCATGGAAAAATGGAATTTAATGCCAATGCAAACCTCAAAGTGTATAAAGACAGGCTTTCAACCGGAATACTGGTTTACGCAACGGGGTTAAATAACCGGATTGATGAAAATGGCGATGGATTTCTGGATGATCCGCTGTCAAGGCATTTTCAGGTTTCAAATCGCTGGAAATATACAAATCATAAGGGTTTTATGACACAGGCCGGGATAAATATCCTTGACGAAAACCGTTTGGGTGGACAAGTTGGTTTTGAGGAGGGCATGAAACCCATTGTTTCAAACCCTTATGGTATAAGTATAAAAACGGGCCGGATAACCGGATACTTAAAATCGGGAATTGTCTCTCAGGATCAGAGGACTGCGCTTGCAATTCTCTCCAATTTTTCGGGCCATAAAACCAACTCATTTTATGGGCTGTCAACATACGATGCTTCGGAAACAAGGTTTTACGGTAATTTGGTGTTTACCCGCGATCTCGATGAAAATGCGGTTAATACAATTAATACCGGAATTAGTTTTATACACGACAATATTCGCGAGGACCTTTACAACATTAACCTCGATCGCGTTGAAAACATACCCGGCGTATTTGCTGAATATACATTCAAACCAACCGAGAATATTACTTTACTTGCCGGAATCAGGGCTGATTCGCATAATGAGTTTGGAGCTTTTGTAACCCCCCGTATGCATTTCAGGTACAGATTAAACCATGCTGTTACATTAAGGATGAATGCTGGAAAAGGCTATCGTTCGGCAAATGCAATTTCCGAAAATAATTTCTTGCTTGCCAACTTTCGTCAACTTAAATGGACCGATAAAAACATTTTTGAAGAAGCATGGAATTACGGCTTAAGTGTTGTACAGAATTATGTACTTTGGGGACGTGAAATGCAGATAAATACCGAATTTTTTCGCACCGATTTTCAATCGCAGTTAGTGGTTGACCGTGAAACTTCAACATCGCATATAATAATATCGCCCCTGGATGGAAAATCGTATGCGAACAGCCTGCAGATCGATGTGCAATTCCAGCCCGTCGACCGCCTGGATGTGCTGCTTGCATACAGGTTAAGCGATACAAAACAAACCATTGGGGGCGAATTAAAGGAACTGCCTTTAAACAGTCGTTACAAAGGTTTACTCAACCTTAATTATTCAACAAACCTTAAAAAATGGATGTTCAATTACACGGTACAGTTTAATGGTGGGGGAAGAATCCCCGGGGTTGGGAATGGAATGCTAAATGTAACTGGTGTTTCAACAGAAACTGAGTTTAAACCTTACACGGTGATGAATGCACAGGTTACCAAATATTTCAGGTACTGGAACATTTACCTTGGCACCGAAAACCTTGCCGGTTTTAAACAAAAGAATCCGGTGGAAGGCGCAATCAATCCATTTGCCCAGGGTTTTGACGCAACAAATATCTGGGGGCCTGTTATGGGCCGGAAAATATATCTTGGAATCAGAGTTCAATTAAATTATGAATAACAAAAAATTTATTACAATGAAAAGTTTAGCAATAGTTTTAACATTTTTCTTTGGGCTGTTGATAACTGCATTGGCCCAAAAACCAGGAAACATGGTAGTTTGTTATAAATCCAACATGGATTGTGCCTCCTGTGAGAAAACACTGACCGATAACCTGAAATTTGAAAAAGGGGTAAAGGATTTAAAAATCGATCATGTTTCGAATACAATTTTAATCGAATACAAAGAGGGCAAAAATTCGGAAGAAACTTTTGCTAAAGCAATTGAAAAAAAAGGTTATGAGGCAGTAAAAATATCGAAGGAAGAATACGAAATCCTTATTAAGCAAAAGGAGGGAAAAGAGCAAAATCATCAGGCCGGAACGCATAAGAAATAAAATTTTGTTAGCTTTGGTTCATGCAATTAATTCTAAACCAAAAAAAACATGAAACAAATTTCTGGCTTTTTTGTAATTACGTGCTTATTTATTCTGTTTTCCTGCCAGACCAATACAATGACAGGCGATTGGCAATCAATTTTCAACGGGGAAAACCTCGATGGCTGGAAAATAGCCCGCGAGAATCCAGGGAGTATTACAGTTGAAAATGGCACAATTAAATGTTCCGGCGAAAGGAGCCATCTTTTTTATGAGGGCAGTTTTACAAATTTCGAGTTCGAAGCCGAAATTAAAACACTGGAACATTCGAATTCTGGTATTTTTATTTGTACTAAGTATCAGCCGGAGGGCTGGCCGGCTGTGGGTTACGAAATCCAGGTAAATAACTCTTACCGTGGGGATGAAAAAAATCCCGAGCGCCGCAAAACGGCAAGTATTTACAATATCAGGAACATTTATTATCCGCTTGTTCCCGATAACGAGTGGTATAAAATGCGCATTAAAGTTGTAGAAAATTGTATAGAGATTTTCGTCAACGACATCAAAGTCAACGAATACGTTGAAACTGAAAATCCCTGGCGTTGGGAAGGCTGTGAAAAAGTTAGGATTGGAAAAGGAACATTAGCCCTTCAGGCACACGATCCCGGCAGCACCGTGTATTACCGTAACATTAAGGTAAAACATTTACCCGCAGGTACTAAAACCACTACTTTAAATGACAACTGGGATTCAACGGTTACAAAACTAATGAAATCGGGCTTTCCGCTGGTCGATTATCATGTGCATTTAAAAGGGACCTTAACCATCGATAGCGTATTGCTGAATTCTCAAAAAACAGGGATTAACTATGGAATTGCCCCAAATTGCGGTTTGCATTTTCCGGTTACAAACGATTCTTCGCTTTTCGCTTATTTGGAAAATGTTAAAGGAAGTCCTACTTTTAAAGGCATGCAAGCCGAAGGCAGGGAATGGATTACACTTTTTTCGCCCGAAGCAGTTTCAAAATTCGATTATGTATTTACTGATGCCATGACTTTTACCGATGCGAAAGGCCGACGAAACCGGATTTGGATTCCTGAAGAAGTATGGGTTGATGACAAGGAACAATTTATGGATCTTTTAGTTGGGAAAATAGAAGCAATTTTCTCCCAGGAACCCGTTGATATTTATGTAAATCCAACAGTTTTGCCTGCACAGCTAATGGATAATTACAAAACCTTATGGACAAAAGAACGGCAGGAAAAAGTGGTTAAGGTTCTGGCAGAAAATAACATCGCACTCGAAATAAACGCACGTTATAAAGTGCCTGGCGCCGATATGATTAAAATGGCAAAGGAAGCCGGTGTAAAATTTACGTTTGGGACTAACAACACCGGAAACGACTTAGGTCTCCTTGAGTATTGCATTCAAATGATTGAGGATTGTAAACTAACGCCAAACGATATGTTCGAAATAAAACCCGACAGCTTAAAACCTGTTCGTGTTAAGGGGTTACCGGCTAAAATAACGGGATAATGCTTTTATAACGAAAAGAAAAAATCACCGGAAGATAAATTTACTTCCGGTGATTTTTTTTCAATCAATATTAAATAATTGCCAGTATTTTAGTCAATATTTAAATACATGTTTTTTCACGGCAGCATATTCTATCAGTTCCATAATCTCCTCGTCGCTAAAAGCTGCTCGGTTAAGCGTTAAATCAAACAGTTCGTATTTGGGATCCTGCTTTAAAACTGCTTTTCGAAAAGCAAGCCGTTCTTTTTCAACCTGGTTAATAAAATTAACTGCTTCATCATGGGTAAGCTTGTTGTTGTTCATAATTGTATTTATCCTGTAATCAAGTGGGGCAATTAATCTGATATGAAGCGCGTGTTTTATATGTTGCGCAATAATATGTCCTGCACGGCCTACAATAATGCAATTTCCATCAGTTGCAATCTGCAGAATAACCCCTTTCATGGTTTTTCCGATTGTACGGTCGCTTTTATAATTTTTATCGCTAAACGCCTTTAAAATATCTTCAAATGCATATTTTTCATGCTGATACAATATTTTTCTAACCTGCTCTGGATCCATTTTAAGTTCTTCAGCACTTTTAAGAAAAACTTCTTTACTGATAACTTTCCAGCGTGCATCAGGTGTTTGCGAATTTAAATGGTTTGCAATCCGGTTGGCTAATTTTACCCCGTTACAACCAACTTCCCTTGATATTGTGATTACAGGTCCTGCAATAAATGTCGTGCTTTTTTTGACAACTTCTTTTTCCGACATCCGTTTATTCAAATATGAAAGTAGTAAGTTGCTCATAATGTTTTTTATATTATTTACGGTAATTAATGTAGTAGGTTTTATTTTACGGAAACCAAATGTCTTTTTAAAAATAATACTTTCAAATCAGTTCTTAAAGAAATAGATTAGTAATATATTAGCAATTTATAAGTTAATAACACAAAAAGCAGGATATGTTTAATGCTATTACATATGTAAACAGGCGCAACGCGCTTAAAAATAAAGGCTTAAAAGGATTGGGAATTTTTTTGGGTAATAATGATTCGCCTATGAATTATAAAGATAATTCCTATCATTTCAGGCAAGACAGTTCGTTTTTGTATTTCTTCGGACTCGATTATCAGCGGCTTGCGGGAATTATAGATTTTGATAATGATGAAGATTATATTTTTGGCGATGATGCAGATATAGCCGATATTATTTGGATGGGCCCACAGGCCCCTCTAAAAGAAAATGCTTCAAAGGTTGGCGTAACTAACTGTGCGGCTTATCTAAACTTGTTTGAATTTGTGGCAGAAGCAATAAAAAAAGGAAGACAAATACATTATCTGCCCCCCTACCGGGGAGAAAATAAAATCCTGCTCGAAGAACTGCTTGGAATGCCAATCAGCAAACTCAGGGAAAGCGCTTCTATACAATTAATTAAAGCAGTTGTTGATTTACGATCGGTTAAAGAATCAGTAGAAATAGAGGAAATTGAAAAAGCTTGTGCAACAGGTTATAAAATGCATGTTGCTGCAATGAGAATGGCAAAACCCGGTGTGTGGGAGCAAAATATTGCAGGGACCATTGAAGGGATTGCGCTTGCAGGTGGAGGCCTGACTGCTTTTCCAATTATTCTGTCTCAAAACGGGGAAACTCTGCACAATCACGACCATTCAAAAATATTAAAAAACGGAAACCTCATGCTCACCGATGCCGGGGCTGAGTCGTTACTGCATTATGCCTCCGATTTTACACGTACAGTGCCGGTTGGTGGAAAATTCACAAACAAACAACGCGAAATTTATGATATTGTACTTGCTGCAAATAATCATGGAACAGCGCTGACAAAGCCGGGCGTTACGTATCTGGCTGTCCATTTGGCTGTTGCCGGGGTTATTGCCTCCGGACTAAAAGAACTTGGTTTAATGAAGGGCGATGTTAAGGAAGCTGTTAAAAATGGCGCTCATGCACTGTTTTTCCCGCATGGGCTTGGCCACATGATGGGGCTCGATGTTCACGACATGGAAGATCTCGGGCAGATTTATGTTGGCTACGATGAAGAAACCCGGCCTGTCGATCAGTTTGGTACTGCTTATTTGCGGTTTGGACGAAAACTCCAGCCAGGATTTGTAATTACAAACGAACCCGGAATTTATTTTATTCCTGCACTTATCGACAAATGGAAAAAGGAGAAAATAAATGCTGAATTCATTAATTTCGAGAAAGTAAACGAATACCGCGATTTTGGTGGAATCCGGCTTGAAGATGATATACTGGTAACCGAAACCGGGGGTAAAATTATTGGTGAAAGAGTGCCTGTAAATCCCGAAGAAATAGAAGAAATTGTAAGAGGATAAAGCAGGGGAGGAGGTTTACCCCTCCTTTTTTTTTATTATCCGGTTATAAAAATAATCCAGCTCTGTAAATATTTCATCGCGTATTTCTGAACATTTTTCTTTTAGCTCAATCCTGTTTTTAAAATTCCTGTATGGATTCTGAAATCCTAGGTGCATCTTCTGTTTATATTTTATTTTGGATGGAATCCTGATATTTTCATTTGTCCCATCGCCAACCGTAATTATATAATCAAACTCAACGTGTTCGAAATTAGAATAGTGTTCCGGGACAGAAGGAATTATTTGAATACCAATTTCTGCCAAAACCTCGATAGCTACAGGGCTGATATGATCAGAGGGTTCAATTCCTGCCGAATAAATTTCGAGATTCTTATCAAAACTTCGTAAAATAGCTTCTGCCATTTGGCTTCTGCACGAGTTTTGGTTACTCAGAAAAAATATTTTTATCCCATTGTTCATCGATTTACAGGTCTTTATTGGTTTTAAAAAAAAAGTGAACGCAATTTAAGGATTTACAAGAAACCGAAACCTAACAAATGTTATATTTTATACTGAATATGAATAGGTTAAGGTGTTTTATAACATAAAATACGTCAATGCTTATTCTCTTGATTTGCTTAATAAAAAACTTTGCACTTTACCTGAATCAGGCCATATATTTTAGAATTCAAAACCTGCATGGCTTCTCTTAAAGACTGTTTATACCAATCAATATTTTATTTCGCATTATATTTTACTTCAAAAACTTTGACTATTAGGGCGTAATATCTATTTTCGTAGCGACTAAGATTACGCACACCATTGGTTAATGGTTTAAAATTTATTAAAATGAAATCTAAAGATCTAAAAGACTCGAATGAGTTAGACAAAACTGAAAATTCTGAGCTGGAGAAAGCGGGACCAATTGCTGATTTTAAAATCCAGGAAACAAAAGAGAACGTTGAATTACCATCGGAAGATACTAATCTTCCGGTTGACAGTGATAATTTAATCACGGAGGAAATTCCTGAAAAAAAGAAACCAGTAAAAGAAAAGGTTAAAAAACTAAAAGAAAACACAGGGCATGAAAGCAGTGAAAAGCCTGTTCAGGAAATTTCCGGAGAAGATTCCGATATTGTAAAAGTTGAAGAAGCTTCCGAAACACACCCGGTTGAAACAGATATTGAAAAACCTGTCGGACAAATCGAAGAAAGCAATGGTGCCTCCCTCGAAGAAAAGACTGAAGAAATTACAGCAAGTGCAGAAATTGAAAAGGAAAAAACAGAATTTTCCAAACCCAAAAAAGCAACTAAAGTTGAAATAGACGAGATAATAAATTCAGAAGGTCATATTCCGGTTGCTAAAACTTCTCATGCCGACGAAAAAAAGGAACTGACTGATTATACAAATTATAGCCAGGTTGAGCTGGTAAATGCCCTGCGCGACCTGTTGGATGGTGCAGGTGATATTGAAATTAAACCTGAAATTGATGCTATAAAATCGGTATTTTATAAAAAGCGTAACGAAATTATAGAATTGGCCCATACAGCTTTTATTGAAGCCGGAGGCGACGAAGTAGAATTTGTTGCAGGAGAAGACCCGTACGAAAAAGATATCAAGGAACAGTTAAAAAGGTACAGAAAGCTTCGTAAAGATCTTAATAAGCAGCTCGATTCGGAAAAAGAAGATAACCTCAAAAGGAAATTCGACCTTATCGAAAAAATTAAGTCCCTTATCAACAACGAAGAATCAATAAACAAAACTTTCAACGAATTCAGGGAGTTGCAACGCGAGTGGCGCGAAATTGGTCTTGTCCCGCAATCGAAAATGAAAAATTTGTGGGATACCTATCATTTTCATGTCGAAAATTTCTATGATTATATAAAAATTAACCGCGAATTGCGCGATCTCGATTTAAAGAAGAACCTCGAATTGAAAATTGAATTGTGCGAAAATGCTGAAGAACTGCTGGTTGAGCCTTCTATTATCAAAGCTTTTAATACACTCCAGAAATACCACGAGCAATGGCGCGAAATTGGACCGGTGCCACGCGAAAATAAAGACGATATTTGGGAAAGGTTCAAGCATATTACTTCCATAATCAACAAAAAACACCAGGAGTTTTTTGAATCAAAAAAAGTAGAACAAAAAAAGAACCTCGAAGCAAAAACAGCGCTTTGCGAGAAAGTGGAGGAAATTTGCAGCCAGGATATAAACAGTTTTAAAGACTGGGATACAAAATCAAAAGAACTTGTCGAACTTCAGAAAATCTGGAGAACCATTGGTTTTGCCCCTAAAAAGGAGAACAATAAAATTTATGATCGGTTCAGGTCAGCCTGCGATAATTTTTTCAATAAAAAACGTGACTTCTACTCTAAAAATAAGGAAGAGCAACAAAACAACCTTCAGCAAAAAATAGATTTATGCGTTCAGGCAGAGTCGTTACAGGAAAGTACCGACTGGAAAAAAGCAACCCAGGAATTTATTAATATACAAAAGAAATGGAAGGAAATCGGACCCATTCCTCGTAAACATTCTGATACCATATGGAAACGATTCAGGGCAGCTTGCGATTATTTCTTCGATAAAAAATCGGAACATTTTTCGGATGTCGATTCGGAACAAATTGATAACCTGAAACTTAAAGAAGACCTGATTGCCGAATTGGAGAATTTTAAATCAACGGGCGATGTAAACGAAAACCTGAGGATCCTCAAGGACATCCAACGCCGCTGGACCGAAATCGGGCATGTGCCATTTAAAAAGAAAGATGCACTTCAAAATAAATTCAGGGAGGAAATAAGCAAACTCTTCGACCAGTTAAGCATTAACGAAGACAAGCGCAACATGCTTAAGTTCAAAACCAAAATGTCGACTTTTGCCGAATCGTCGCGCGGACAAAGCAAAATGCGCATGGAACGCGAGAAGTACATGAACAAGCTGAAACAGCTTGAAAACGATTTGGTTTTGCTCGATAATAACATCGGGTTTTTCACCGTATCAAAAAACGCTGAAGCTTTAATAGAGGATGTGAAAAAGAAAATTGAAGATACCCGGCAAAAAATAGAATCACTGAAAGAAAAAATCAGGGTAATCGACGAAATGGAAGATTAATCATATTGAAAAGCCGGTTTATCCGGCTTTTTTTATTCAATTTCAAAACTGTTTAATGTTTCAAACTGCCAGATTTCCAAAACCTGCGAAACTTCTATTTCATAAGGCAAAAAATTCCGGTTTGTTGATACAAGTAAAAAGGTTCCCTTGTCTAACCTATTGTAAACCAGTTTAAAAACAATGCCTTCGTTTTTCGTTACAACAATACAGGCTTTCCCGTTTTTAATTGTTTCCCAGTTTTCGATATACGAACAGGTTACCCAGGAATTTTCTTTAACCGGCAGCATCGAATCTCCCTTTATCTGAAATGTACGGTAAGTTTTATTTTCAGGAAGAAATGGCAGCTGAAACCGGGGCAGCGAAGCAATAAAATCCATATCGCCATAGCTGTTTGTGTAACCTGCCTGTGCTTTTACCGGGACCATTTCAATATTTTCCCTACCCTTGCTGTCAATAGTCATCGACAGCAACCTCAGTTTATTGCCTGTAATATCAACATCAAACCCTTTTTCGATCTGCGACAATTGAAATTCTGAAAGAATGTTGAGGTTGTATCTAATTAAGGCATCCAGCGAAATGTTAAAATATTCCGAAATTTTAATCAGGTTCCTGAAAGGTGGCTGTACATTTTTTTCGTAACCCGAAAGTGTAGTCCGGGTAATTTCAAGTTCGGCTGCCAGTTCTGTTTGCGATTTTTTTCGCCTGGTTCTCATAAATTTCAGATTTTCTGCAAAATACATAATCAGTCTGTTTTCGTTTTCAATAAATTAATTCTTTGCAAACAAGAAACAATTACAATATTTAATACCAGGTGCTAAAATATTTTAATCGAAATAATACAAATATAAAACATTTTGACTATATTATCGACATATATTTGACGATTTTATAGTCATTTTATGAACAGGCATATTGTACATCTCGATTTGGATACTTTTTTTGTTTCGTGCGAACGATTGCTTGACAGGAGGTTAAACCAGCTTCCGGTTCTGATTGGGGGCACTGGCGACAGGGGAGTGGTGGCTTCGTGCAGTTACGAGACCCGTAAGTTTGGCGTTCATTCTGGAATGCCAATGAAAATGGCGCGGGTTTTATGCCCCGATGCGATTGTTATTCGTGGGAACAGCGGTGTTTACTCAAAATTTTCCGACATGGTAACCGATATCATTAAAGAACAATCGCCGCTTTTCGAGAAATCTTCAATCGATGAATTTTATATCGATGTCACCGGAATGGACAGGTTTTTTGGAACTTACCAATGGGCAAAGGAGCTCCGTGAAAGAATTATCCGCGAAACCATGCTCCCGATTTCTTTCGGGCTTTCAATCAATAAAACGGTTTCGAAAATTGGGACATCAGAAGCCAAACCAAACAATTTCATCAACATCCCCGATGGACACGAAAAAAGTTTCCTGTCGCCGCTTTCAGTAAAAAAAATACCCATGGTTGGTACCCAGACTTACCATTTGCTGCGCAATATGGGAATTGAAAAGGTAAAAACAGTGCAGGAAATGCCTGTTGAACTGATGGAAAGCGTGTTAGGCAAAAACGGGATTTCGCTATGGAAAAAAGCCCAGGGAATCGACAATTCGCCGGTGGAAGCCTGGAGTGAAAGAAAATCGATTTCGGTGGAGCGGACCTTTGAAAAAGATTCAACCGATGTTCAGAAAATGAGAAGCATTCTCACATCGATGGCTGAAAACCTGGCATACCAGCTTAGGGGAGGCAATAAATTAACTTCGTGTGTTACAATTAAAATAAGGTATTCCGATTTCCAAACTTACAGCAAACAACGAATGATTCCATACACATCACTCGACCATACACTGATTCAAACAACACTTGAGTTATTTGAATCGCTTTACCAGCGGCGGATTTTAATCAGGCTGATTGGAGTAAGGTTCAGCCATTTGGTTGGAGGATGTTATCAGATGCGGCTTTTCGAGGATTCGGAAAAAATAATCAGGCTTTACCAGTCGATGGATTTAATCAGAAACAGGTTTGGCCAGCAGGCAGTAAAACGTGCTGTAACAATGGGGGTAAAAAGTATTGGCGGGTTTCATAATCCGTTTAATGGCCAGCCTCCTGTAATTCCGGCACACAGAAGGGGTTAAGTCAGGAGTTCCGGATTCAGAGATCAAAGTTCTAAATTCAAAGTTCAGAGTTCGGAGTTCGGAGTTCGGAGTTTCCGGCATGCTGGAACAAAGTAAAAATTTGCTGATTTAGTGATTGACGTTTAAAAATGGATTAAGATAGTTTACAAATTAATATCATGTTAGTAAATTGCCATTCGTGGTTTAGTTTAAAATACGGGACAATTTCTCCCGAAAACCTTCTGAAAGAGTTGTCTGAAAAGGGTTTTACAAATGTTGCACTAACCGATATCAACAATACATCGGCCAGTATCGATTTTGTACGTTTATCAGAACAATACAATATCAAACCTGTTTTGGGGATCGATTTCAGGAACGGCATTCAGCAAAAATATATAGGGCTGGCAAAAAACAACGAGGGTTTTAAGGCATTAAACGAGCATCTTACTATATATCAGCAAAATAAATTACAATTCGGAGATTTTGCCCCCGAAATAAAAGATGCAATAATTATTTATCCTTTCAGGAATAAAAAAATCAGGCAACTGGGCGAAAACGAATTTATTGGCATAAAACCCATCGATATACAAAAATTACCGTTTTCAGAATGGCATAACCAGTTAAACAAGCTTATAATCTTACAGCCTGTAACATTCCGGAATAAAAGAGATTACAACATCCACCGTTTGTTGCGTGCCATCGAAAACAATATTTTGCTGAGCCGGCTTCCAATTTCAGAACAAACTTCTGCCTCTGAAATCATTATGTCTGAACCAGAACTAAAGGAAGCTTTTAAAGATTATCCTGTAATTATTCAAAATACCCGTAAGGTGCTGGCCGAATGCAAAATAGAATTTGAATACCGGACCAATAAAAACAAACAGTGCTTTTTGCAATCGCACGAAGAGGATACAAAATTATTAAGGCAGGAATGTAAAAAGGGTTTGAAATACAGATACGGAAAGCCTTCGGATGAAGTTATTGAACGTATGGAAAAGGAGCTGAAAATGATAGATGACCTGGGATTCAGTTCTTATTTCTTAATTAACTGGGATATTGTAAACTATGCACGCAGTAAGGATTACCCGTATGTTGGGCGGGGAAGCGGCGCAAACAGCATGGTTGCTTACCTTTTGCGGATAACCAATGTCGACCCCATTGAGCTCGACCTGTATTTCGAAAGGTTTATCAACCCTTTTCGTACAAATCCACCCGATTTTGACATTGATTTTTCGTGGACAGACAGGGACGATATTACCGATTATATTTTCAGAAAATACGGATGGGACAAAACGGCACTGCTGGGTTCGTACATTACTTTCGACCACAAATCGGCACTCCGAGAAATAGGGAAAGTATTTGGCCTGCCTGCCGATGAAATTACAAGGTTGCAAAAAAATCCAGTTCTCAACGAAAACGATCAGTATGGAAAATGGGTGCTGCAATACGGTAAACTGATCTCGGGAATGCCTGGCCATTTGAGTATTCATGCCAGCGGAATCCTGATTTCTGAAAAACCTGTAACCTGTTACTCGGCAACACACATCCTCCCCAAGGGATTTCCGACCACTCATTTCGATATGCATGTTGCTGAAGATATCGGGTTGTACAAATTCGATATTCTCAGCCAGCGCGGGCTTGGCAAAATAAAAGATGCGCTTGAAATAATTAAAACAAACAGGAACAAAAAAATCGATATTGAAAATATCAACCTCTTTAAGGAGGATTTTCGTGTAAAAAATCTGTTGAAAAAAGGTAAGGCCATTGCCTGTTTCTATATCGAATCGCCTGCCATGAGAATGTTGCTTACAAAATTGAAAGCCGAAGATTACAAACGTTTGGTAGCAGCCAGTTCGATTATCAGGCCGGGAGTGGCAAAAAGCGGGATGATGCGCGAATATATTCTTCGCTTCCAGGATGAAAGCCGGCGTGAAAAGGCGCGAAGGGATTTACCCGAATTGTACGAAATTCTGAAAGAAACTTTTGGGGTGATGGTTTACCAGGAAGATGTGATAAAAGTAGCGCATTACTTTGCCGGATTAACTTTAAGCGAAGCCGATATACTTCGGCGGGGAATGTCATGGAAATTCAGGGAACGAAATGATTTCCAGGTTGTCCAGGAGAAATTTTTTAATAATTGCCGAAAAAAAGGATATCCAGAAAGCACCATTTCTGAAATCTGGATCCAGATTGAGAGCTTTGCCAATTATGCCTTTTCAAAAGGACATTCGGCAAGTTATGCAGTTGAAAGTTTCCAGGCTCTTTATTTAAAAGCCTACTATCCAAGAGAATATATGGTAGCTACTTTAAATAATGGTGGTGGGTTTTATTCCCCCGAACTCTATTTTCATGAAGCAAAAATGCAAGGGGCAAAAATTGAACTTCCATGTGTTAACAGCAGTCAGTGGTTAAATTCCATAAAATCCGAAACCATTTATATCGGTTTTTATATTT
Organism: Draconibacterium sp.; assembly: GCA_037444065.1. Lineage (GTDB taxonomy): Bacteria > Bacteroidota > Bacteroidia > Bacteroidales > Prolixibacteraceae > Draconibacterium. Next base: position 49,638 of record JBBINB010000008.1, on the reverse strand, counting down.
TACACGAGCTTGAACATGTTGTAGCAGAAAAAATACTGGTTGAAAGAGAGAGAAATGGTAAGTTTAAATCGTTAAACGATTTATTAAAACGGGTTCAAATTTCACTCGAACAGCTTATTATCCTAATTCGTTCAGGGGCTTTCAGGTTTACACGGAAAAGTAAAAAGGAACTGCTTTGGGATGCCCATTATTTATTGGGACACTCAAAAAAAACTTCGCCTGAAACTACACTCTTCGAACCCAAAGTAAGGGAATTTAATTTGCCCGAATTATGGAAACACGAACTGGAAGATACTTTTGATGAGATTGAATTGTTAGGTTTCCCGCTGCGATCGCCTTTTGAATTGCTTGAAACTGCTTTGCCCTCAGGCGTTAAAGCATCACAGTTGCCCGAATTGGAAAATAAAACCGTGGAAATTGTTGGTTATTTAGTACATCGTAAACCAACACGTACAAGTAACGGGAAAATAATGTATTTCGGAACCTGGCTCGATTTGGAAGGGGCATGGCTGGATACCGTACATTTTCCCGACTCAAAAAACAGAAATCCGTTTACCGGTCCAGGTTGTTATCTGATTCGGGGTAAAGTAGTAAACGAATATGGATTTTACAGTGTTGAAACTCAATGGTTAAGCCGCCTGAGTTACAGAAACCTGGATGATTTGAGTTAAATTTTTATGTTATCGAATGCCATGTGCGACAGAGCCACACAAGAATTAAAGCGAGTCGGTTTTTATATGTTCATTGAAATTTTTTGTTGATTTTTATCAATGCAGCAGTGATTTATCAACAGACAGCTCGTGTTTTTTGCTATAAATTATGCACTTACACTAATCAGCTATTGTTAATAACTTTTTTTTATTTATTTTTACGCACCTAGCTGAATTTAAAAACAACTTAACTGGCATAGTATGGAAAATTTTGCCAAGTTAATCCACAAGTCGCATATTACATATTTGCCTACGAACTTTCCGGTTCAGTTTTATGGATTGCCTGACGGGAAAGTGTATGTTCTCTTTGCCCGTTTTTATGAAATAAAATTTCAACGGTCTGGTATTGAATTTATTACTGCCGAGCATCTCGAATTTTCTTATAATTACGATGAAGAAAAATTAATCCGTCACGGAAACGCTGATATAAAAAAGGCAGTTTATCCTGAATTAGTTGATAAACCAAATCCAAAAATCAAAATACTTAAAGTAAACCGCGAGTTTAACTCCTTTGCAGAAGCATTTACACAATTGAACAAAAAGGCAAAAACCCAGCTTTTAAAGAAACCCCAGGATATTCAGATTGTACCCAATAAAGGAAACCGCGATCACCTTTCCATTGCCTGATTTAACCATCCTTACATCGGCTTAAGATTTTGCATTAAAAAAGGGTAGGGGATCCTCCCCTCAAATCGACAGATTTTTCGAACAATCCGGGATATTGAGCCATTATCGGGCTAAGTTCCTGGTAATGATAATAGACAGTAATGCCCGGATCGTTTTCGTATTGCAAACGCGGATTTATTTTTTTTATAGGGATTGCTTTTAACTGGCTTGCGTCGAATGGCTGAAAAAAGCCTTTTATTTCCTCATCGCTTAAATTTGGTTCGAGCCATTTCAATGCTTTTTCGGGTTTTATAATCAGTGGCATACGTTTTTTAGTGTTATGCACAAATTCCATTAATTCGTTTGCCCGGGTTGTGATAATTGCGTAGGTATGAATAATTTCCCCTGTAGTTTTATCGGTAAATTTTTCCCAAATGCCGCCAAAAACAAACATTCCTTCATCTTTTAGCGAAACATAAAACGGGTATTTCTCGGAGTTCTTTTTCTCAGGATTTTTATGCCGCCATTCAAAAAAACCGCTGCATAGAACCAGACAGCGTTGTTTTCTGACCGCCTCACTAAACAAACGGCTTTCAAACAGATTTTCCGACTTTGCATTGAGTGTGTTATACTGGCGCAAAAATTCGGTTGCTTTTTCTGTTGAAGTTGTATGTGAAGGAACAAATCCCCATCGAAACATCTGGATTACTGAAGGATTGTTGTCGCTGATAACAGGCATCACCGGGAAATCAAAGCCTTTAACAAATTGTTTATCGGTGAATAAACTGAGTTGTTTTTCCTTAATAATCCCGTTTTCGATTAATGCTTTGGCATTTGTTTTAACAACAGCGTAATAAAAACACATACTTTTTAAATTTAAAATGACAAAAACCAAACTACAAATAACAAAAACCAAATTACAAATAAAACCCAATTAATATAAGTATAAATAATTACTTGAATTTTGGGATTTGTTTTTTGGAATTTCAAGCCTAGGCTTTTACTTCAATAATCTCGTTCCAGTTGGTTGTATATCTTTTCGAAAGTTTTTGCTGCCTCAGTTTCCAGTCTTTTCCGTCACCCTGAACGGCAAGTTTAATTTTGTCGCGCCCAAAATCTTTGTTCAGCTTATCAATTGCCCTGAGTAAACTACGTTTTTTATTGCGATCGGTAGTATCAAAAATATCTGCCTGTATTTCTGATTCAGTTTGCAATCCTTCAACAATAACCCCGGCTTTTTTATAATGGTAACCCTGGCTAAATATCTCATTAAGGCAAATAACGGAATACTTTACCAATTCGATGCTGTCGTTGGTTGCAACGGGCAGGGCAATGGTTTTGCTATTATTAATTTGTGGCTCGTTCGGATTAAAAGGATCGGAATGAATAAAAACGGTAAGCAGATTGGCCACCGAATTTTGTTTCCGCAGCTTTTCGGCACAACGAACCGCATAAGTTGAAACTGCCTCGGTGATAATAACAAGTTCCGAAGTTTTTTTACCAAATGCACGGGTTGTTGCAATCGCTTTTTTTGAAGGCGCCATCAATTCAAGGCGAATACATGACTTTTCCAGTAATTCTTTTTTTGTTCGCAGGCCGATCACCTGCATTTTTGCCCGAAGCCAGTTGTCATCGAGCAAGGTGAAATCGAAGGCAGTCCTGACATTGTTCTGCTTCATTAATTTGGCATACTGGTGGCCAATTCCCCAAACTTTTTCGATCGGGGTATTTCGAATTAAAGCATCGGTTTGTCTTTTATTCTCTAAAATATAGATTCCGTTTGTTTGTTTTGCCGCTTTGTTAGCAATTTTTGCAAGGGTCTTAGTCGGCCCAATTCCAATAGAAACCGGAATACCGGTGTTTTGCTTTACTGTTTTAAAAATTTGCTTGGCAAGAGGTTCAAGGTTACCGGTAAATCCGGAAAGGTTTAAAAATGCCTCGTCGATGCTGTAAATTTCAATTTCAGGAACCAGGCCGGCCAGTGTTTCGGTTACCCGAGCCGACATATCGCCATACAGGGTGTAATTCGAAGAGAATATCTGAACTCCCTGTTCCCGGAGCAAATTAATTTTTTTAAAAGCCGGCTCAGCCATCTGCAAGCCGAGTTTTTTTGCTTCTTCTGAGCGCGCAATTATACAGCCGTCGTTGTTCGAGAGAACAACCACAGGTTTTCCTTCAAGGGCAGGATTAAAAACCCTTTCGCAGGAGACGTAAAAATTATTGCAATCAACCAGGGCAAACATAATAAAACGCTTGAAGTGGGAAGACCGAAGACTTAAGAGAGCTTTTTTGCATATTCATTGATTAATGTTTTTTAATAGTATAAGTAACAACACCCCAAATAGTTACGTCGTTTTCGGGTTTAATTTGAATGGGTTGATAATTCTCGTTCTCGGGCATTAAACAGAATTGGTTTCCAATTTTTTGCAAACGCTTAATTGTAAATTCGCCATCGATTAAACATACCACAATTGAACCATTAACAGGGGTCTTTGATTTGTCGATGATAAGTAAGTCTCCGTCGGATATCCCGGCCAAAGTCATCGAATCGCCCCTTACACGGGCATAGAATGTAGCGCTGGGGTTTGTTATCAGCTCCCTGTTTAAATCAAGCCTGGCTTCAGAATAATCGTCGGCAGGCGAGGGAAAACCTGCCGAAATGGTGGCTTCAACCAACGGCAATTCAAATTTACTGTTAACCTGTGGTATAAAAAATTCAAGTTTGTTGATATTATCGTCAGCATTCATCTGTTCAAGTTAGTAATAATTTGTATTTAGTGGATGTAGTTTCGCATGAAATTGCGAGAAAGCCCCTATTTTCAAAACATTTAGTCTGTCTTATAATTGATATTATGTTAAATAATAATTGTGTAATAAAAGGAGAGTATTTACCCTCCTTTGATACAACTATTTAAGTTTGTCTAATACACTGTTATATTTGTCCATTTGTTTCAAACGATAATACAAATTTTTTAGCGATTCGAGCACCATTTTATCGTTTGGTTGCAATTCGTTGCATTTTTCCATATATGGTAATGCCTTTGAAAACCATCCGTCGGCTTTTACAACTTCATTCTCATATTTTTCCTTTTCGTTTGGTGGTACTGCATTGGCTATTTCAACCTGTTGTACACCCTTGTTGTAATACAATGCACCAAGGTTATAATAAGCGTTAAAGAATGCAGGGTCAACTTCCATAGTTTTCTTGTAAGTTTCAATGGCCTTTTCTTCTTTCCCCATTTTTTCGTACAATGCACCCTGTGCAAAATAGTATCTTGGTTTTGTAGGATCCTGTGCTATGGCTTTTTCAAGATTTACCATGGCCTCGTCTGTTTTATTAAGGTCCATGTAAATCTGGATCATGCTTTCAAGTATTGGATTGTCATTCGGATATTTTTCCACCCCTTCTTTAAAAGCGTTCAAAGCAGAAATTGTATCTTTCATCATTTGGTACGATGCACCAATTAAGCTGTAAGTCCGGGCGCCATTATACCTGTGTTTGGCTGCTTCCCTGTAATATTCGATAGCTTTTTCGTATTTCTCGGCATTATAGGCAGCAAGTCCGGCATTAAAAATAATTACAGTATCAATGGCATTTGGATTATCAGATTTTATCACAGGCATATTGTTTATATCCAGAATTTGCTGGAAAGAAACTAAAGCTTTATTGTAGTCTTCAACTTTAAATGCTTCGACAGCTTGGTTGGTTAAATCGTTGGTTAACAGCGTAAGTTTAATTTTAATACTTTTTGCGTTACTACCTCTCGAATCCAATTCCAATGCTTTTTTAAACGCATTTAAAGCTTCGGCTAATGGATCGTTGCTTAGTTTTTTTACTTTATCATCTTTTGATTGGCCAATTGCCTGGAAAATGTCTCCTTTCACCTCCCACGATTTGGGCCATGGCAATGATTTTTCAGCATCTGGATTTGATTCGTCAGTTGCTTCTTTTATCGCTTCCAGCGCTTCGGGAAGTTTACCTGAGTCCCTTAAACTTTCAGCTTTCGAAACTTTACCTTTTTGAGCATAAGTCACAGAAAAAGCAATCATCAAACCAAGTAGAATAATTGTTCTTTTCATCTTTAATAGTTGTTAAAAATTTGTTACTAAAATATGTGTTTATATTTTTTTTTCAAACCAAGAATGTTAAAATTCAAATTATTAACTATTCTAAATTATCTTGTTCATCATCATCAGCGGTTTCGCTGGCATTGTCCTCATTTTCAATTTCACCAGATACGCTTACAGATTCAACGTGTACCCTTGCCACCGATGCAATCCTGTCGTCTCCTTTTAAGTTAATTACCCTTACGCCTTGTGTGGCCCTGCCAAGAATTGAAATTGAACCAACATTTAACCTGATTGTCAATCCATTTTGAGTAATTATCATTAAATCGTTGTTATTCGAAACTGCTTTAATAGCAATTAATTCTCCGGTTTTTTCAGTAATATTTATGGTTTTTACTCCTTTCCCGCCACGGTTTGTTATTCTGTAATCTTCTATTTTCGAACGTTTTCCATACCCATTTTCAGAAATAACCAAAATGTCTTCACTTTCGTCCTGAACACAAACCATGCCAATAACCTCATCGTTCTTGCTTCCGAGGGTCACTCCGCGAACTCCTGAAGCAGTCCGGCCAATCGGGCGCACAGTTTTCTCGTTAAAGCGGATAGCTTTCCCAGAGCGCACCGCCAGCATTATTTCACTTTCGCCATTGGTCAGCCTGGCTTCAAGTAAGCGATCGCCATCCTTAATGGTAATAGCATTTACTCCGTTCTGACGCGGCCTTGAATAAGCTTCAAGCGATGTTTTTTTAATTGTACCTTGTTTGGTTGCTAAAATAATGTAATTATTATTAATGAACTCTTTGTCGTCCAGTGTTTTAACATTAATAAATGCCAATACTTTGTCATCAGGTTCTATATTCAGTATATTTTGGATTGCCCTTCCCTTTGAAGACCTGGTCCCTTCAGGAATTTCGTATACTTTTAACCAGAAACACTTTCCTTTTTCTGTAAACAGCAGCAGGGTGTTGTGCATAGAAGCTATAAAAATGTGTTCGAGGAAATCCTCGTCGCGGGTGGTGCTACCCTTAGAACCTACCCCTCCCCTTCCCTGGGTCCTGAATTCGGTGAGCGGTGTTCGTTTTATATAACCAAGATGCGAGATGGTAATTACCATGTCCTCATCGGCATAAAAATCCTCCGGGTTAAATTCTTCTGCATTCGGAACCAGTTCAGACCTTCTTTTGTCACCAAATTTTGTTTTTATTTCAAGAAGTTCATCCTTAATTATCCCCATTCTCAACGCAACATCAGAAAGTATCTTTTTTAAATGCTCAATTTGGGCCATAATTTCCTCGTACTCCTTTCGAAGTTTGTCTTGTTCAAGGCCCGTTAACTGACGTAGTCTCATTTCAACAATGGCACGCGCCTGAACATCGCTGAATTCAAACCTGGCCATCAATTTTTCACGCGCTTCATCAGGGGTTGAAGATGCACGTATTATTGCAATTACCTCGTCGATATTATCGCTTGCAATAATTAATCCTTCAAGAATATGTGCACGTTTTTCAGCCTGATCGAGCTCAAATTTGGTCCGGCGTATTACAACATCATGCCGGTGATCGACAAAATGCCTGATTAAATCTTTGAGACTCAGGATTTTTGGCCTGCCATTTACAAGGGCAATATTATTTACGCTGAATGAAGTCTGCAAGGCCGTGTACTTGTACAACTGGTTTAAAACCACGTTGCTCATCGCATCGCGTTTAATATCGTAAACAACGCGCATTCCTTCCCTGTCAGATTCATCGTTCACGTTCGATATGCCTTCAATCTTTTTGTCATTTACCAAATCGGCCGTTTTTTGTATCATATCGGCGCGATTTACCAGGTAAGGAATTTCGGTTACCACTATTTTTTCGCGGCCCCCTTCATTTTCAATATGGGCTTTTCCCCTGATTACTATCCTGCCACGACCAGTTTCGTAGGCATCCATAACACCCTGGTAACCATATATAATTCCACCTGTTGGGAAATCGGGGGCAATAATAATTTTTATCAGATCATGAATATCTATTTCATTATTGTCAATATAGGCTACAATAGCATCAATGGTATCAGAAAGGTTGTGCGGTGGCATATTTGTGGCCATCCCAACCGCAATGCCCGAAGTTCCATTTATCAGCAACTGCGGGATTTTTGTTGGTAATACGGTAGGTTCAGATAATGATTCGTCGAAATTGGGTTGGAAATCTACCGTGTTTTTTTCCAAATCAGCTAAAGTAAGTTCTGCTATTTTAGCCATCCGGGCTTCTGTATAACGCATAGCAGCCGGACTGTCACCATCCACTGAACCAAAATTACCCTGTCCGTCGATTAATGGGTAGCGTAACGACCATTCCTGGGCCATACGTACCATTGCGAAATAAACTGACGAATCGCCGTGTGGGTGATACTTTCCTAATACTTCACCTACAATTCTTGCTGATTTTTTGTATGGCCGGTTTGAAAACATCCCTAAATCGTGCATGCCATATAAAACGCGCCGGTGAACCGGTTTAAATCCATCGCGAACATCGGGCAAAGCCCTCGAAACAATAACCGACATCGAATAATCAATATAGGCAGATTTCATCTGCTCCTCAATATTTATTCTGATAATCTTTTCTCCTTCAACCATTTATCTCTACTTTTAAAAGAATTTTTTTAATATTAAAAAAGACGGACAAAAATAGTAAAATCATTGGTCATGAGGCTATTTTTTTCAACTGATTTAACTTGTTGATCATGATAAGATATTAACAAAACAACTGTCAATAATTCAGTAAACAGATTCTTAAATTTAATAACTTCTGCCAAATACTTTGATTGATTAGTTGATTTTTGAGTAATTTAGTAGTTCGTTACTTAGGAATAGTTTTTGTAAGAGACTTTTGAAATTTTGAAAATTACACTATGGATTCACAGTTTTCGCCAAGAATAAAGGATATTATAGGTTATAGCAGGGAGGAAGCGATTCGGTTGGGCAATGACTATATAGGCCAGGAGCATTTGTTTCTGGGAATTTTACGTGATGGGGAAGGAATTGCAACCGATATTCTGGAAAATCTTGGTATTGTTTTAGCCGAAATTAAAGACCTTGTTGAAAAAAAAATAAGGACCGACAGGGAAATTGATCAAAAGGCAGAAATTATAATGCTTAAATCTGCCGAAAAAACCTTAAAACTAATTTATCTTGAGGCCCGGTCTTTTAAAAGTTCAACAGTAAATAGCGGTCATTTGTTGTTGGCAATTTTAAAGGATAATGATAGTATTGTTACACAGCTTTTAGTTGAATCTGGAGTTAATTATTACATGGTAAGGGCTCAAATGCAGGATTACAAGGGTGATGTAGAGTCGAAATCGGATTTTCCGGAAAGTGAAGATGATGAACCATCGGATGATTTCTCCAGGGGACCCCAAAGGCAGCAGCCAGGGCAAAAAAAAGGAACAGCAGCAAAATCTGACACGCCTGTTTTAGATAATTTTGGGATAGATATCACAAAACTAGCCGATGAAAATAGCCTGGATCCAATTGTTGGCCGTGAAAGGGAAATAGAAAGGCTTGCGCAGATTTTAAGCCGCAGGAAAAAGAATAACCCGATATTAATTGGCGAACCTGGAGTAGGTAAATCGGCTATTGCTGAAGGATTGGCAATACGTATTGTAAATAAAACAGTTTCAAGGATATTATTCGACAAAAGGGTTGTAAGCCTTGACATTGCGTCGATCGTTGCTGGAACAAAATACCGGGGCCAGTTTGAGGAAAGAATGAAGGCTATTTTAAATGAACTTGCCAAGGTTAATAATGTTATTCTTTTTATCGATGAAATTCACACCATTGTTGGCGCAGGTGGGGCTACTGGCTCGCTTGATGCAGCCAATATGTTAAAACCGGCGCTGGCAAGGGGCGATATTCAGTGCATTGGTGCAACCACACTCGACGAATACAGGCAACATATCGAAAAAGACGGGGCGCTTGAAAGACGGTTCCAGAAAATAATGGTTGATCCTACTTCCATTGACGAAACTATTGAAATCCTGAATAACATCAAAGGAAGATATGAAGACCACCACAACGTAATTTATACCAAAGAAGCAATTGAAAGTTGTGTTAAGTTAACAGCACGGTACATAACCGACCGGTTTTTACCCGATAAAGCCATCGACGCGCTGGACGAGGTTGGATCGAGGGTACATATATCAAACATTAACGTACCGGAGAATATCTTAAAACTCGAAGAAAAAATTGAAAAGATAAAAGAAGACAAAATTGCTGCAGTAAAAAGCCAGAATTTCGAATTAGCAGCCAATTTCAGGGACAAGGAAAAAAACCTTCTGCAATTACTTGATAACGAGAAGGATAACTGGGAAAAGGAATTAATAAACCACCGTGAAACAGTCGACGAGCATAAAGTAGCCGAGGTAGTGGCTATGATGTCGGGTATCCCGGTTCAACGTATAGCGCTTGCCGAAGGCCAAAGGTTAATGAACATGTCGAACGATCTTAAGACAAAAGTAATTGGCCAGGAAGAAGCAATATCGAAAATTGTAAAAGCAATTCAGCGAAACAGGGCCGGTTTGAAAGATCCGAACCGGCCTATTGGTTCATTTATATTTCTTGGGCCAACCGGTGTGGGAAAAACGCAATTGGCAAAAGTGCTGGCTACATACCTGTTTGATAGTGTCGATTCGCTTATCAGAATCGACATGAGCGAATACATGGAAAAATTCTCGGTATCAAGAATTGTAGGCGCGCCTCCGGGATACGTTGGCTATGAGGAAGGCGGACAGCTTACAGAGAAAGTAAGAAGAAAACCATATTCGGTTGTTTTACTCGATGAAATTGAAAAAGCCCACCCCGATGTATTTCATCTTCTTTTGCAGGTGCTTGATGAAGGACGTTTGACAGATAGTTTGGGAAGGAACATCGATTTCAAAAATACAATCATTATTATGACTTCGAACATTGGCTCGCGCCAATTAAAAGATTTTGGACAGGGAGTTGGTTTTAATATTAATAAATCGCCTGAAAGCGACAATGAAAACGCGAAGTATGTAATACAAAAAGCGCTGAAAAAAGCCTTCGCCCCCGAATTTCTTAATAGGATTGATGATGTGGTAATGTTTAACCAACTGGATAAAAAAGAAATTCATAAGATTATTGATATTGAAATCAAAGATCTTTATAAGCGCGTTGAATCGCTAAACTACAAGTTAAAGATTTCGCCTGCTGCAAAAGATTTTATCGCCGAAAAAGGGTATGATCCGCAATTTGGGGCAAGACCCCTGAAACGGGCAATTCAGAAATACCTTGAGGACGAAATGGCTGAAATAATTATAAAAGCTTCAATTACAGAAGGTGATACAATTTCAGTGGGTTTTGATAAAAAGAACGAAAAATTGCAAATGCGCATTTTGGCTGGAAACAAGGAATTGAAAAATTAGAAAATAAAAAAGGTCTGTAAATCAGACCTTTTTTTTGGCTTCATATTTTACAATTAAGATTGTGACATCATCGGTTTGCTGAAAATCTCCCTGAAATATTTTCAAATCGTTTTCAATTTTCTCAACCAGCAGTTTTGGCCTGTAGGCTGCACTTGAATTTAAAACATTTAGAAACCGTTCGATCCCAAAAATCTCTTTTTCTGAGTTTTGCAGTTCAATTACTCCGTCGGTTAATAAAACAATCGAATCGCCCGGTTTTAATTTAATTTTCGACTCCGAATATTCGCGGTTAAGGTAAATTCCCAGCGGCAATCCATGCGATTGTTCCAATTCAATTATTTCTCCGTTTGATTTTAATACAAATGCCGATGTGTGTGCAGCATTGCAATAGGTTAAAACACCTTTTTTAATGTTAAGAACGCCACAAAACAAAGTTACAAAAAACTGATGCTGATTAAGTGTGTATAACTCGTTATTGGCATTTGTAACAACTTTTCCCGGTGTTTTATAACGCGAATTGCTTTTTAGCAAAGTTTGCGCTACGCTCATGTAAAAAGCTGCAGGTATTCCTTTACCTGAAACATCGCCAATTGTGAAGAACAAGTTATCGTTATCGAGGAAAAAGAAATCATACAGGTCCCCGCTAACAATATGCGCAGGTTTAAACAATGCATATAAATCAATATCTGTACTATGGTTGAATAACGAAAAATCGGTTTTTATCAAACTCATTTGTATTTCTGAAGCTTCATAAGTATCTTTTAACCGCTGTGTGTTAAGTTTTTCTTCCTGATCCTGGCTTACTTTAAATTTGTTGTACCACGTTTGCAAATATTCCAGGCTTCCCGAAACAAGCTCCACTTCATTCCATGTATTCATTTCCAGATTTCCGGCCGTGTTGCTAAATTTCTTAAGTTGGCTTGTAACATTGCTTAAGGGCTGTATTAATTTGTTGGAGATATATGTGACTATAAAGAAAATAATCAGTATTCCCAAAACAGAAAAAAATAACATTCTTAGTATTAATAAATAAAGTGGCAGAAATAATTCTCGGTAAGGTACAACTAAAACAAGCATCCAACCGGTTTCTCTTATGGGTGTGTAGTAAACCCACGATTTTTGGTAATTCAAATATTCGGGGTATGCAATTACAAAACCCGAATTACCATTTTCAAGAATTTTGCTGATTTCGGCATTTGTTGTTTTATATTCTTTTTTTGTTATATCGAATAGTTTTTTATTTTGAATAAAATCTTTATATGGATGGGTTAGATATGTGCCATCTTTCGACACTATAAAGCTATAACCATTTATGCCTAATTTTAGGCTGTTAATAGAATCGTTTATTTCTGATAACGACAACTCGGTAATTACAGAACCTACCGTAACAAATTCGTTATTGCTGTTCTGAATATTTATTGGGGAGTAATATGATATTACCTGATTATTATTTCTTTCGCAGTGAAAAACACTTGTCCATCCCGGAATTCTTCCCGATGAGATATCTTCAAAAATTGCTCTTTCAATTTGGCAATGGTAATAAAGGCCATTTTCTTTTTGGGCACGTATAGAATCTTTTGTTCTAACATAATAATAATTTCTGTACTTGAGATTTGGGACAACCGAATCGATGTTGATATGTATGGCATTTAAGAAAACATATTTTTTCAGAAGGTTATCAACTAAAAAATCAACATTATTATGTTGTGCAAAAAACAGGATCTGTTCCGAAATATTTACGGTGATTTCTTTTGTTGAAACGAGTTGTCTTTCGCCCAGCATCATTGCTTCATATCCCAGCCTGGTTGCTTTGCTTTCGATATTACTTTTTATAATATTCCTGTTAAAGTAATATGCAAATATTATAAAGGTCAGAAAAACACCTATTACGGCAAGCGATATATAGATGCTTAAACGATAAGCAATTGATTTGTCTATCATTATGTTAATCCCTCAGTTGAAGTATACAATTTAAGGATAAATTTTTTGAAAAAAAATACCATTCTATCTAAAGTTTCATACGGAATATTGAAATTTAAAGATAAGCCACAGAAAAGGTGAATTTACATTATTAAAATTACACCTTTACAAAAACTATTCATTGGTATCAAAAAATAAAGGCTACCCAAAGTCCAGTAGCCTTCTTATTAAAACAATTTATATTCTTTTTTACGTTTTATTTACCAATTTATGTATTCATTGCACCACAAACTTTAATCACCTGACCGCTTACATAAGACGATAAGCCAGAAGCCAGGAATACCGCAACTCCGGCAACTTCTTCGGGTGTGCCGCCACGTTTCAGCGGAATGGATTCTTCCCATGCTTTGCGGGCATCTTCAGGGATTTTAGCTGTCATTTCGGTGATAATAAATCCTGGGGCAATTGCATTTGAACGGATTCCCCTGGAGCCGAGTTCCCTGGCAATCGATTTTGTAAATCCGATAATTCCGGCCTTCGAAGCTGAGTAGTTCGACTGTCCGGCATTTCCACTGACACCTACTACAGAGCTTAAATTTATTATTGAGCCACTCTTTTGCTTTAACATGGTTTTTTGAGCAGCTTTTGTGAAGTTAAAAACCGATTTGAGGTTTACATTGATTACTGAATCCCACTGCTCTTCAGTCATTCGCATCAATAAAGTGTCTTTAGTAATTCCGGCATTATTTACCAGGGCATCAATCCGGCCAAAGTCATTAACAATCTCGTTTACTACTTTGTCTGTATCTTCAAATTTACTTGCATCCGATGCATAACCTTTGGCTTTTACTCCCAATGCCAACAATTCGGCTTCTGTAGTTTTCATGTTTTCATCGGCAAATAAATCGGTAAAAGCAACATTACACCCTTCCTGTGCAAACCGTAATGCAATTGCTTTTCCTATTCCGCGCGAAGCGCCGGTTACAATTGCTGTTTTTCCTTCAAGTAATTTCATTGTACGTATTTTTTAGTTGTGCAAATATAATTTTTATTCGACTTGAAAAAAAAGTTCAAAAAAAGTAACTTCCATTAGATTTAATTACCTTCAAGTAATTACGAACCTGAATAAAAATAAAAACTTACAAGAAATTTACGGGTTTTTTTCAACGAAAGTCGATTAATTAAACCAGTTTAAATCTTTTGCGCGATCAACATTAACTCCTGGTCCATGTCAATTACACTCATCAACCTGCGAACAACCCGATTTACAAAAAATTCAGCCGAATCATTCCGTCTGATTAAAAAAGGGTAATTTTCCAGCATAACCCTAAAACCTGAAGAATGTAATGCATGTTTTAAGTTCGAATAAGTAAAATAGACATAATGTTCGCTACCTACGCCACTTTTGCTGTAAAACCTGTGTTTTGAATTTAGTTTTACAGCAGGCCTGTATTTTGAATTAGGGACAAGAATTACAATAATCCCTCCTTTTGTTAAAAGATTATTACACTGCTGCAAGGTTAGAAAAGGATTTTTAAAATGTTCCAGCACATGCTGCATAAAAATCAGATCGTATTTCTCACCGGCAGCAATAAGTTGCTCCAAAGAAAATAATCCGGCATTCAGGCCCAGATTGGTGCATATGTTCACAGCATAATCGCTTACATCAATGCCCAAATGTTCAATTTTTCTGGTTTTAGCAGCTTCCAGGGTGTACCCAATTGAGCAGCCAACTTCCAGTACCTTTGATATTTCAGGGTTAACTAATTTTGCCAAATCAATTAGCCATCCCGACTTTTTAACTTTATGATTTCTTTTTTTATTGTATTTTTTCGAATCAAAATATTCCTGTTCATAGCTCTTAGAATACTCCATTGAGTCTAACGACCTCCAGATAATTCCACACTCCTTACATAAATCAAATCCTAATTCTTCATCTCTCGAATAAGAAATAACATTTTGCCCGCTACATCCCAATTCTTCTTTACAAACGTGCATATATCAATCAATTATTTTTTGAATAAAAACGCGGCAAAAATATATAATGTTTATTTTTCTTCGAAATTATGTTATGGTTAATTGAATAAAAAAGTAAAACAATAACTTTGCGGTATGCTTGACCAGTCAACGATATGTGCTATTTCTACTTCTCCGGGGATCGGGGCGATTGCGGTGGTACGTCTTTCGGGAAACAAATCGGTTCAAATAGCCGATAAGGTTTTTCAAAGTTCAAAAAAGAATAAAAAATTAACCGGACAACCTGCCAACACGTTGCATTTTGGTCGTATAATTTCAAAAAACGCAGTCATTGACGAGGTAATTGTTGCTTTGTTCCGTGCACCACATTCTTATACAGGTGAGGATATTGTTGAAATTTCGTGCCACGGCTCGGTTTATATCCAGCAAAAAATACTTGAGATTCTGATAGATAACGGTGCGCGAATGGCGCTTCCGGGCGAGTTTACGCAACGCGCATTCCTTAACGGGAAAATGGATCTCTCGCAAGCCGAAGCAGTTGCCGATGTTATTGCATCGTCAAATTCTGCAGCACACAAACTGGCAATTAATCAAATGCGGGGAGGTTTTTCAAAGGAAATAAGCGATTTGCGCGGACAATTGCTTCATTTTACAGCAATGATTGAACTGGAACTCGACTTTGCCGAAGAGGAGGTTGAATTTGCCGATCGATGGGAATTAAGGAACCTATCTGAAAAAATTGAGAAACTCCTTAAAAAGCTAAAAGATTCGTTTCAGCTGGGAAATGTCATAAAAAATGGAATCCCGGTTGCTATTATCGGCGAAACCAATGTGGGCAAATCGACATTATTAAACGCGCTTTTAAACGAGGACAAAGCCATAGTCTCGGATATTCACGGTACAACCCGCGATGTTATTGAAGATGTGGTAACCATTCATGGCGCTGCATTCAGGTTTTTCGACACAGCAGGGTTACGCGAAACAAAAGACCGTATTGAAAACCTTGGGATTGAACGGAGTTATAACAAACTCAAACAGGCTTCCCTGGTTCTGCTTGTTGTTGATCTGCACAACCCCTACCCTATTGTAAAACAGCGTGTTGACAAAATCAGGAAGCGGTTGTCCCCCGGACAAAAACTAATTGTAGTTGCAAATAAAATCGATTCAGGATTACCCGAAACAATAATTCAACTGGAGCAGATGGAATTGACCATAAACGAAAAAGTTGTTTTTGTTGCTGCAAAAACTAAGAAAAACCTCGGGGAGTTAATCGATATGATGATCCATTCAGTTAATATAGAAGGTATTAATACAGAAGATGTTATTGTTACTAATACCCGTCATTTCGAACTTCTTAAAAATGCACATGAAGCCATCGCTCGTGTTTTAAATGGCCTGGCTTCAGGAATTACAGGCGATTTTCTTGCCCAGGATATCCGGGAGTGCATGCATTACCTGTCCGCCATAACCGGAGAAGTAGATACTGAAGAAGTTTTGGGGCATATTTTCAAGAATTTCTGCATCGGAAAGTAAATTCCCTGAATCAGCGCAAAGCCGTCAATATCCGTTCAGGTGTCATCGGTAATGTAAATAAACGCACTTCAATTGCATCCAAATATTGCATTTGCCAAAGCGGCGCCAACAGTGGTAATGGCCGGTTCTCCGCAACCCTGGGGAGGTATTTCCGGATTATCAACCAATATAACCTCTACAGGCGGCGCTTCTTAAAACCGGGTTATGCCGTAGGTGCCAAAATTCTCGGTGTAAATTTTTCCCTCATCAAATTGGCTATCCTCCGGCAATACTGCACTTATTCCCAAGGTTATGCCTCCCTCAATCTGCAACAAGGCGCCCTGCGTGTTGATTATCACTCCCATATCCTGGGCGCAAACCACCCGTTCAACTTTTACCTTCCGGTGGTTTTATTGACCGATACATGCATAATTGTTGCCACAAAAGCGTTCAGATAATTTGTACAGGTAATACCAAAGCCCCTGCCGCCCGGACCTTTGGTAAATTCTTGCCCGAATTTAGCCGCTGCGGCTTTTAGTACGTTAATCATTCCTTCATCGGCGAGGTTCTTCATTCTAAATGCAAGGGGATCAATCCCTGATTTTAGTGCGGGGATATAGGTGTGCGATCCCATGGCAAAAAGGTTTGTGTTGACGCCCAGACCGTAATTTATCGTTGATTACCTGGGCCAGAACTGTATTGGGTTCCATTAGCGCATGGACAACATAATGCTTATAAAATTCAGTTTCAACGACTTGTTTTGCTGCGGCATGTCCTTCGGTTACGCTACCTTGTTCAACATACACCCGACCATCAGGCGCTTCCTTTTTAAGATAACTAAAAATAGAGTTGTTATTTACTCCGGGTTCAGGCAAATCCCATTCAGCAGAAACCAGTGACAATGCATGTCCCGCCATTTCCGGATTTTCATGAAGAGCAGCAATAAAAGTATGAATTGCAGGTGATATTAAAAAACCGGTTAATAATTTAATCAGTTAATTATATTCTTATTTTTAAAGTCGAATCAACATTAAATTGATTTACAATGGAAGAAAACGATGAATATCTTGATTTGAACAGGCACGAAAATCTCCTTATTTATAAAAAGGCAGAAGAGATTTATGACGTCGTAAAGCAAATTGCCGATTTAATTCCTGATGATGAAGATAGTCGCCTTCAGTTTGTTAAAGAACAGATGCTTGTTGATACGATGACGATTATGGCAAAAATTGCCGGTGCAGAAGGTGGCGATCTTTACGATCTGCGTATGGAAAATGCCGCAATTATTCGAAAAGCTGCGCGCGATTTGATGGTTACCAATCACTCGCTCGATATGTTCGGGTTTGAGGAAACACAATATTATGATATAGTCCGTGATTTAATCGAAGAATTTCGATTGCTTTTTATCGACTGGGTTGCAGGTTTCGACAAGTGGAATTACATCATCGACAGGTGGGGCCTGTTTAATCCACCCGGAGTCGGCCCGTTTGATAAAGACCCCGATGATGATATTCCCTTCAATCCGGGTGATTTTTTTGAATAAAAAGTATACCGTTCATTAAGATTTTATACAATGAATCTACAAACCATACAAAAGAAAATTTACGAAATGCGGGGGCAAAAAGTAATGTTAGATTATGACCTTGCCGAACTATACGAAACTGAAACAAAATATCTTAAAAGGGCGGTTAGGTCTAATATTAAAAGATTTCCGCCTGATTTTATGTTTGAGTTGTCAAAAACTGAATGGGAGACTTTGAGGTGCAATTTTAGCACCTCAAACCAAGAGGCGGAACAAGATATTTGCCTTTTGCTTTTACTGAACAAGGTGTTGCAATGTTAAGTGCTGTTTTAAATTCGGATAAAGCTATTGACGTAAATATATCAATTATGAGAGCCTTTGTGTATATAAGACAATACGCTTTAACTCACAAAGATTTAACAGATAAACTAAAAGAACTTGAAAATAAATACAATCAGCAATTTAAGGATGTGATTGAAGCAATAAACTATTTATTGCAAAAGGACAAACAGGTAACACAACAAAAAGAGCGCAAACGAATAGGATTTAACCCGGGAAACGAATAATTTTTATAATCTCAAAAAAAATGAAAACTTCAGTAAGACTTCCTGCCGAATGGGAAAAACAGTCTTTTCTTCAACTTACCTTTCCGCATTCAAAAAGCGACTGGAATTACCTGCTCAACGAAGTATCGGCCTGTTTTGCCAATATCATAAAAACAACTGTTCAATACCAGGATGTACTGGTAGTTTGCGATAATGTCGACCGGGTAAAGTCTTATTTTGATTTAACCCAAAATGTATTTTTTATTCAGGCCGGTTCAAACGATACCTGGACACGCGACCATGGGGGGATTACGGTTATCGAAAAAGGGCAGGCGGTAATTCATGATTATGTTTTTAATGGCTGGGGCAATAAATTTGATGCTTCGCTCGACAACCAAATCACAAAAAATATATTCGAAAAGGGTATTTTTCAGGAAAGCAAATTAAAATCTTTCGATTTTGTATTGGAAGGAGGTTCGATTGAAAGCGATGGGAAAGGTACAATTCTAACAACCACTGAATGTTTGCTTTCGAAAAACCGCAACGAACATCTTTCAAAAATTCAGGTTGAACAGGTTTTAAAAGAAAATTTTGGTGCTGAACGTATTTTGTGGCTCAATCATGGTTATCTGGCCGGCGATGATACAGATTCGCACATTGATACGCTGGCGAGGTTTTGTGATGAAAAAACCATCGCGTTTGTGGGTTGCGATAATCCGGAGGATGAGCATTTTAAGGCTTTACACCAAATGAAAAATGAGTTGGACGATTTCATCGATTTTGAGGGAAACCCCTATAAATTGGTTGAGTTGCCCCTGCCCGACCCTTGTTTTGATGCTGATGGAAACCGGCTACCGGCAACCTATGCCAATTTTACCATTATTAACGGCGCTGTGCTGGTTCCTGTTTATGGCGTAAAACAGGATAACAAGGCACTTGAAATTCTTCAGGATTGTTTTCCGAATCGAAAAATAATTGGCTTAAATTGCAGGGTTTTAATAGAACAGCATGGTTCGTTGCACTGCGTTACAATGCAATATCCCGAAGCGGTTAAATTAAATAAAGAAATTTTGGATTGAAATGAAAACAGTAATAGTAGGTTTAATACAACAAACATGCACAGCGAGCAAGGAAGACAACATCAGAAAAAGTATAGGTAAGATTAAAGAATGTGCCGCTTTGGGCGCTGAATTGGTTGTTTTACAGGAGTTGCACAGCAGCCTGTATTTTTGCCAGACTGAGGACGCCGGCATGTTTGATTTGGCCGAACCAATTCCCGGCCCCTCAACCGAAATCTTCTCACAAACTGCTAAAGAATACGGCGTGGTTTTGGTTGCATCGCTTTTTGAAAAACGGGCTGCCGGGTTATACCACAACACGGCTGTGGTTTTCGAAAAAGACGGCACAATAGCCGGCAAGTACCGTAAAATGCATATTCCCGACGATCCGGCTTATTACGAGAAATTCTATTTTACTCCCGGGGACCTGGGATTTAATCCTGTAAAAACTTCGGTGGGCAATCTGGGTGTTCTGGTTTGCTGGGATCAGTGGTACCCCGAAGCAGCCCGTTTAATGGCGCTTGCAGGGGCAGAAATCCTGATTTATCCTACTGCAATTGGCTGGGAAAGCGCCGATCCTGCCGATGAAAAAGACCGGCAGTTAAATGCCTGGATAATTTCGCAGCGCGGGCACGCTGTTGCAAACGGATTGCCGGTTATAAGCGTGAACAGAACAGGCTTTGAGCCCGATCCATCGGGTTCAACAAACGGTATCACCTTTTGGGGAAACTCCTTTGTTGCAGGCCCACAGGGTGAAATTATCCACCAATTTCAGGCCGAAACAGAACAAACTGAAGTAGTTACCATAAACCTCTCCCGCTCTGAAAATGTGCGTAGGATATGGCCCTTTCTTCGCGACCGAAGGATTGATGCTTATGATGAAATCCTTAAAAGATTCAGGGATTAAAAAAAGTTTACCGGGTGGAAGCCCGGTAAACTTTTTTTAGGTCAAGCCAAATAAGTTGGCTAAAATTTTACAATTTTCTGCAATAAAATACCTACCTGTTCAAAACAACTTTTTTGTGAAACTCCTTGTTGTCTGTCCTGATTTTCAGGTAGTAGATTCCGGTTGCTACTGTGTTGTTCCGGCTGTTTGTTCCGTTCCATTTTAGCAATTGAGTTCCCACCGGGATTTGCTGATTTATTGCAAGTTGCTTAACTATCCTTCCATCCTGGCCTATAACATCGATGCTCAGGCTTGTAGGTTCTGGTGAATACACTTCGATTGAGATTTCGCCGGTAAACGGATTCGGATAACATTTTACCAATTCACTTTCATTTAAATCCAATTCGCTAAAACCTGTAACCACATATTTTTCGGGGCTCAACTGAGTGGTCTCGTTTTTCACAAATATTGGCGTACCTTTTATGATTTCGGGCAGCAAGGTATATTCCTTGCCAGTCCCGGAATTCCAAAGTTTAACAGTAAACCTGTTGCCAACAGTAAAACCTTTATCGTCGAGCCCATCGGCAGCCGAAACGGGTATTGAAACCGTTCGGTTTGCAAGGTGGCGCAGTTGCAAACTCACTGCGCCAACACAGGCATTGCCATCGAATACGGCAATTTCGTCGCCTGTATTCATTTCATTTACAGGTAGTTTAACCACATTGATATTCATGTGATCGACACCATTACCTTTAAATGCATGCTTAAAATATACAGTGGGCACAACAGCCAGGGGAATTGCAACTGCATTTTTGCTGTACGACTCGTAAATGGTAAGGGTATCTTTTGCATTTAGCTTAATTTTATACCCCTCGCCGGGAATAAAGTTGCCAATGTTGTTTGTCCAGCCCCCGAATACCCCCCAGTCTTCGTACGAGCTTCCCCTTTCGTCCTGAACTTTTACCAGGGTTCCCCTGTCCAATAGTTGCTGAACAACCTTTGCCACATCGAATTCAACTGAATGTGGATAACCAATGATGTTCCAACCCGGTTCAAGGGCAATTTTGAATGGGAAGGCCAGCGGATTTCCATAAACAGAGAACTGACTTGCCTTTTTGACTTTTATTTTAAAACCCTTGCCTAATTTCAGGTTACCGATGTTGTTTGTCCATCCTCCAAAAATTCCCCAGTCTTCGAATGAGTTACCTTTTTCGTCCTGGACTTTTACAAGCGAACCCTCATCAATCAACGTTTTAAATATCGAATCGAGAAGCATTTTTTCGGGTATTACGTTGACCGAGAAAATGTTCCAACCGATAGTCAGGGCTATGGTATGCAACCTTGGCCCACTTATATTCCTGACATTAACTTTAACCTGGGAAGTTGTTGAATTTACCTTACTGTCCCTCACAGTCAGGCTAAAAGTAAAAGTCTGGTTTGCTGCAACATCGGGCGCCGTAAATGTTGGGCTGGCCGCAGTTGCAGAGCTAAGTGAAATACCGGCAGGGGCAACCCACAAATAGGTTATTGCATCGCCATCGGGGTCGCTTGAAGCTGAACCGTTTAACGTTACCAGCGTGTTTTCATCCACAGTCTGGTCGGCGCCCGCATTTGCAACCGGAGCTTTGTTTATAGTCTGAACTGTCCATTGCGCCTGCGATGCAGTTACTCCTTGTTTTCCGCTGGAGTGTTTGTATAATTTAGTCGCATCAAGACCGATTTTGTAGATACCACTTGTATTTCCTGCCAGGTTAATACCCGAAACAGTATAAAGTTTATCTGCCGATTTTGTAACAGTCACGTTTTGAATTCCAAGTTGCTGACTGTTGCGTTCAATTGTCAGGTAATCCTTCAATTTTGTATCATCGAGCAGTTTATCTGAGAATTCGATTTGCAATGAAGTTAATTGCGTACCTACAGCAGTAGCGGGCACATTTTTCCATGTTCCAGTTAAATTTGCCTCGTCGATAAATAGCGGAATTGATGCAGTAACTGTATTGGTGTATACGTCTGAACAACGTGCTTCCAATTTCGAATTCCCCGTGTAGCTTAATACAACTGGCAATGACAATGGCCCTTTGTTGACATTGGAAGTATCGGCCAAAAGTACCGGATTTAAACCAACTGTCTGATACAACCGGATACGGCTGTTGTTTTCATTTACCGTCATATGGGCAACCAGGTTTTTTGTTGCTGTAACAGCATCGGTATCCGAATGACCCATATCGGGCGTAATGCGCAAATTGGTCACAGAAACCGGTAACGAACGGTTAACAACCCACTCGTATTTAATCGTATCTGTTCCCGAGTTTCCTGCAATATCAGCAATGTCTTTCATTTTGACTTTAAGCAGATAATTGCCTTCATAATAAGTTAACATCCTGAACTGGGTAAACAGGTATTCCGATCCCGGTTTCTTGGTAAGTACCAATTGCGAAAGCGGCTGACGTTGTCCGTCTTTCCATAATTCGAGCATTGCGAAAGTAACCCCAGTAACAGGTTCGTTAAAAACGATGGTAAAATTGGCATTGTGCTGCGAGTCGTAACCTCCATCGGTCGATGGGGTTATTTGGCTAACCGTTGGGGCTGTCTGGTCAATAGTCCATTCAACACTTTGGGGCACAGCGCCACTAATGGCATCGAGCGATTTTATGTTAGGCAAATCCACCGTTAACGAATATTTCCCATCGGCCGACATAAATGCCTGTAATCCTGATACCTGGTACAATTTGCCTTCGGTATCCATTGGAATAATAGTTACCGTACCGGTAATGGCCGAGCCGTCTTTCTTCCAGACAAGTCTCGCCGGTGTCAATGTGGCTTTATCGATTGGAAGGTTAAACCGTAACAGTAACAAATCAATTGGATCGCCGATATAATTGGCGGGCAACCCGATAAATTCCGTAACGGCCGGTATTCCAATGAACTGTGTCCAGTTTGCCTGTTTACCCGCTTTACCATTGGTTCCGCCCAAATCCTTAATACCTGCGGTTTGCACATTCAAAACATAGAATCCATCTAAAATTGACTTCGAAGTGAGGTCGATTTTAAATTTGGTCTGACTTAGCTGTGTCACCACAACGGTTGAGTCCATAATATCGGCTCCGGCCTGTACCCGTAGAGTCATGTCCTTATAGTTAAATGTTGACGCGTCAATTGGTTTATTGAAAACAACATTTATCGAGGTTACCGGGCTTGTTACAAAACTCGTGGGTACATTTTCGAAGTTTATAATTTCGGGAGGAGTCTGGTCTTTTGCAGCAAACAGTATGGTGTATTGTTGTGTGGAATGTGTGGCAAATTCATCGATGAAATGAATTTTGTTTTCGTACACAGGTTCCTTTCCATCGGGCAGGGTAACATGGGTTTGCCAGACATTGTCGGGCGGGATAACCTGTCCGTCGCTGCGGGTAACACTGAGTATTTTGTAATTGCCATTACCCGGATCGTTGAATACATCGTAATTCCAGCCTTTTGTTTCGGGGGTGACAAGTAACTGTATACCCGACGAAACCGAACCCAGTGTATTTGACGAAATCGCCTTATTCACCATTAAAGTTCCTCCGTTTGAGAGAAAAATAATATCAGGCGTTTCTTTGGCATCCTGCACTTCGTTAACAAGAAAATCGTTAATGCCGTCCTCAACAGTATATACCCTTATGCTTTTAATCAGTTCGTGCAGAATGGCCGCGCTGATAAGGCTTAAATCAGGATTTCCACGACTGTCGAGATGGGTGAGTTTTGTTTCGTAGGAAATAAAATGCCCTAATAAATCACTGGTAAACCACCACTGCCCTATTTTTGCTTTTTTAGGTTCGATATTTCCGAAATTGATATTCGTCAAACCCAATTGAGTAGGTTGCCCGTTCAGGTTCGAACCAATTAGGGCAAAATTGATAGCCAATCCTTTTTCATTTTCGACGATTTTAGGCTGGGCGCTTTCAATACGCACATTTTTAGCCGTGCCGTACCCGTTGTTTTCAACCATAACAGCCAATTCGGCCGGAACAATCGGCTCTATTGGTTCGGTTAACGGGTCATCGCCCAGGATATCGCGCTGCATAAAGTAATGCAGGGTTAAATCGGGGCTGGGGTTAACATCGAGGGTAACCGGGAACAACGGTTTTGTTACGGTAACTCCCGAGAATGGGTCGAGATAAGAAAATGAACCTCCGAAGGAATAGCCTTTAGGAACCGTTGGCGCTGCACCCTTTTCGGGAATAAACAGAACAGTGGCACTGCCTTTTTGATCGGCCCCAAGTACGCCGGTTCCATCAATTCCGGTAAGAATATCGAGCGCTTTTGTTTCAATTTCAAACAAATCGTTTCTTACTACCCCATTTTCATCCTTAATCTGAAGGTTCAGCTTAATTTCTTTCATGGCAGTGGTTTTATTGCCATTGTAAATTGTCAGCGTACCTTCGAATGCTTCGCGGGTCATTACTACTTTCTGAGAAATATTGATTGTTACAGAAGAACAAACTGAACTTCTGCCACTTTCGATTTGATCGTTTACATCTTCCAAAGCCTGGTTGTACATTTCCCCAACAGAAGAATAACCGCGCGCCAGCATATAACTTTGCACAGAGTCGGCATTTTCTTTGTACTGGCGAAGAAGCACATCGTCAATAATATCAGGATATTGTGGCGTAGGCGAAAAAATGTTGAGTTTCCATGCAGTCATTGTTTTATTCCAACGCGAAACAAAAGCGCCAATTTCTGAAGATGTAATGTCGGTTCCAACCATATTTTGCACAATAAACAGGGAATCTGCAACCTGAATTTTCTTTTGTTCCTTTGTGAAAGAATCAATTAACTGAAGGAAATCGGCAAAACTTTCTTTCGATTTCCAGTCTAATGGTTTTACCATTTCCGAAATCCAGTCGATTTCTGAATTGGTTTTAAATACCACATATTCCAAATCGGTTACCGACTGACGAAGTATTGGTGGCATTTTGCTGGCTGAAGCGCTTTTAATTGCGGCAAACTCTGCTGTGCTTACAAAAATTGGCGGATCCTGGTAACATGTTATTGCTGTTGTAACAAGCCCCCACACGCATCCAACACCGGGCACAAATCCGATTGCACAGTTGAATATATCCCAGGCGCTAACATCGCCATCGGCTGCAGAACGAAGACATGCAGCAACACCCGAAGCTGTTCCTACCGGGCCCGGAACACAACCCAAAATTGCCAAAGCCAGCTCGGTTAAACAGTTATCGCATTCAGCCGTTGGCGCCGAAACAGCCGGAGCATAAGCAGAAGGTGTGTAGTAGTACACTGAAGTACCCCCTCTGGAGGGGCCACTTCCTCCGCCCCAGCCTCCCCAGCCTCCGCCGCCTCCGCCGCCGCCTCCGCCCGGGCATACCCTTCCGGAAAAAGTAATGCCATGGGAAGTTTGGTGCCAGCGCTTATCGGGGCCACATTCCCAGCCATAAACTGTGTAGGTATAATCTGTACATGGCCCGCTGGATGCGATTGTTTCAGCTGCTTCGGCTGATTTCAATGACGACCTTAGTTTCATTACCACAGGTACTTGTATTGCCTGCTGTGCCAAAAGGTCCATCTTGGCAAAATTGGTCAAAAATATGTACTCAGGGTCGCTTTGCGGGAGTTTAATTTCCACGTCTTTGGCTGTTATAAGTCCCTTGTTTGTAATGGTTATCATAAAAGGGTAAGTCTCGTCGTTGAAAAGCTGGGGCATTACGCTTGGCATTTCCATAACAACCACAGGTACGGGCACATTGGTTTCGAACTTCATAATAAGTTGTACCTCGTAGTTATCCTCAATTTCAGTCGGAACAACTTCCCACGTGTAGCTAATGGCCTGGAAACTCAGAAACACGGTTTGCTCATTGACCCGGCCCGGATCGATGGTTATTGTAGTCTGGAAACCTTCGTGTTTTTCAGCTTCAACATTCATCCGGTAAGCACCCTCTGGCAGGTTCGACACCTCGAAAATACCATTAGCATTTGTAAACCCTTCGGCAACAATCTTACCCGAGAAAGGATGACGAACAACCACGTGAGCATTTTTTACATGTGGTTTTGCTTCGGTGTAATACGTATATTCATCTATAACATCAACCTTTAACCCTCCGGTTTCTTCAGATACTGCTTCAATCCTGTAAGGAATTGCAACGCCGCTCCCATTAGCACAATTAACAGCAATACTTCCTGTAATTGGCGTATTAAGAGGCGCATCGGCAGTTGGCTCAAGGCTGAGGGTTATGTTTATAGTATCCTGTGAAGCAATATTAGCCAGTTTTGCCGGGCTTATCAGTTTCATCCAGCTAACATTAGGCAGCGTAATATTTACCTCGCCCGATTCACCGGCGCCATTGTTGTATACATACAATTCATAAATCCTCGATTTTCCTTTGGTCATGGTTGTATTGATGCTAACAGGCGATGATTTTAATTGTGCCTGAAGCGCCTGGCAGTAGTAATAAGCAGGAAATCCGGTTGAAATGCCCTCTGCAGATTTTACCGTGAAGTTTATTTTTTCATAATCCCTACCGGCTGTAACCTGAGTGGCTTTAATGTTAAAGGAAAATTCTTTGACCTGATTTCCGGCAAGTGAAGCGATGGTATCAAAAACCAATTCGCACCCATTGGGCAGTTTGTCTGCTGTAATAACCAATTTATTCAGGGGCGCCCCGCTGGTATTTTTTATTGCTATTTTCCCGGTAAGTGTTTGCCCCATTAACATATCCCAGATGATATTCGAAGATGATTCCCTCCGGATTCCCGGAATATTGAATTCATCCTGTTTATCACCCAGGTTTTGTTTCGGGTAGCAGGCACCTATTACAAAATGCCCCGATTCGTTGGGTACCGGAACAAAATCGACGGTATAATCGCCGGAACTGTTTGTTTTTGCTTTTAATTCGCGCCGCGTACCGTTAGTTATTATGTAGACATCAACGTCGGCATCCGGGATTTTTACATTCTGATTATTGAGAGCAGACCCCCGGATTGGAATTACAGTATTGGGCTTGTAAAGCAAGCTGTCGGCAATTGCTGTGGCGTTATACTCAGGGGTGATAAACAGTTCTACCGGTTCAGCTTCGTTATTAAAATAGGCCAGTTCGGTAATTGCCTGGTCGGGATTGATCTTTGACAAAACAAAGAATTTACCGGTTTCGTTGGGTACTTCGAAAATTGCATAAATACTTACGGCGGCTCCCTGCAATATGGGCGAAGGAAAGCTGAATTCGCCAAGCAATTTATCCTTCGTGTCGATGGTTTTGTCGGTTGAATAATAAAATTTTATTTTAACCCCCGATGGCGCTGTGCCAAAACCACTGTTAAGGGCTGAACCCGTAATTTCGATGGTTTCGTTGGTTGCTGCAGTGTCTTTGTCAATCTGGATATCGGTGATTTCCATGTCGGGTTTATTCAGGTCGGTGACAAAAACATAGCCGAAACCCGATGAAAAGGCTGGCGCACTGACCTGTACCAGAACCATTTGGTTACCATCTTCTATATTATCGTTTATAGTATGAACAGGTACCTGAACCGATTTTTGTCCGGCCGGTATAGTCGCTGTTTTCTGAATGGTGACTTCAGTGGTATCGTTATGAGAAATTGCTATTTCAAGCGCCTGTTCGGTAGAGGTATTGCGCGAAATAGTCAAAGTACCGGCATTCTGTTTCCCTTCCGGCAAAGACAATGGAAAAACCGAAACAGACAACGATGGACCGTCGTTATCGGCAATGACCAGGCTGTCGGTAACAATTCCGCCATTTTCGGCTGATGTATTACAATTACACGATGAAATGTAAATTGAACCGGTCATTTTAATTTTTCGGTACCCATCGACATCGCCATTATCGACCACCCCGATGTTAAATTTTTGCGAGCCTACTCCTTTTGGTAAATTAAGTGTTGTGGGAAAATACAAAGCCCCTGCTGGTGTTTGGGTTAAATTCACAGTAATGTGCCCATCGCCTTTCACCCTTGTTAAAACTCCCCAGGTGGCAAAAGCCCCGGCTGATTCAGATACAGTGTCTGACAAAATTTCAAATTTTACCTGCGGGATATCGTTATCGTTGATAAACGCGGTCACCTGCCCCGGAGTAACGCCTGCCGCACTGACAAATAACGTGGCATCAGACCTCAGTTCGGGTATATTATCGTCGGTTACAAATACCGAAACCCTTCCTGAATCGACATTTGCCGGAATAATTAATGGTGTAACAAACGTCCACTGGGTGGGTTTATTTGTTGAAACACTTACACTTACAGGCTGATCGGTAACCAAATTGCGTTTTACCGTTAAAACAATAGTATCGCCCTCGTTAGCAGAACTTTTGCTTAGGGTGGCGGTGAGTTTAGGTATCTCATCGTCGAGAATGGTGATGGTTTTAACCGAATTGGTATATGAAGGCGCACCTGCCGTAATGTCAACGGTTCTCTTTCCCTCGAGAATTGTATTGTTTACTGTTAAGAGATTGAAAATAACAGAGGATTGGTTAACGGGAATGGAAACCGTTGCCGGAATTGTAACCTGACCTGGTATAGAGGCCGATAATGTAACGACCAGTCCGGTCGAAAAATTTCCGCTCCGGTTTACTATGCACCTGACCGGTGTTGGTGTCCCCTCAAGAACCGATTCAGACTGTATTTCAAGGGAAAGAATATCGGGCAAGGTAATAAACCCCGCCGACAGAGCAGTGTTGTTTGCCTTACTGGCTGTATATTCAACCAACTCGGGGAAGGGGATCAATTCGACCTCGAGTTTGGCATTTCCGGAGAATTTAGGGATGTTTGGAATTTTTATCTTTCTACTCCTGTTTATTGTGCTTCCGGCTGCAAGCGAGTCTTTGTATTCTGTAGTTGCCGGTATTATAAGTTTAACTCCCGAAACCGGGACTATTGAAATTCTTTCGGCCCAACCACCCTTTGCCGAAGTTCCACCGATATTTTCCACTTTCCAGCTTACAGTAAGCGAATCGCCTGGGTTCACAATTGTTGCACCCGCCTGGATATCTTTAACAAGTATATCGGGAAGCGTTTTAAGCGTTACCGCTGTTGGAGAAGAAGTTTTTGCCTCGTTGTTGTTATCGAGCAATTCAGCAACCGAATTGTAATAGTCGGTTTTTACAATAAAGTAATAATTGCCTGAATAATCAATTGGCAAAGCAACTGTTACATTGCGGGTGTAACTGCTGTCGGGGTTGAGTTGCCTGATGTTCGTGGTATTCGAAAGCAGTTTGTCGTCGTTGCTGAAAGTTGCATCAGTCGAAACAAAAACCAAATCGTTCCAGGCTGTTCCGCCAGTGTGGCCAATCCCAATGTTTTTTACCGTAAAACTCAGGCTGAAATTGGTCCCCGACTCAAGACTGGCAGGCGCCTGGACCTGGGTGACTGTTAAATCGGGCAGTTGCCTTATTTTAAAGGCCTGAACAGGGCTTTCCACTTCAGAACAGTCGTTAACCGAGGCTATTTTCCAACGGTACAGTTTTCCGTAATTCAGGTTATAAACCCTTACCGAAGTACTGTAAACATTTGAATAAAGCGGATTTGTGGGTGTTGCAGTGCCATCTTCCCAAACATAAACTTTGTAATAAGTGGTGTTGGGCGAAGGCTGCCAAAACAGATCGAGGGTTGCATTCACGTTCTCTTTTCCATTCTCGGGCAACAAACCGGAAACCTTTTCGATGGGTTTACAAAATCCGGTTAAAATTTGCGCATTGGCAAAATCGGGAATGCTGTTTGGAACAAAAGCAATTTTTTCGGTGATGTCATAAATTTTATCGCCGTAAATGTCGTAATATTTAAAACTGATGCTATCACCCGCTTTGTCATTAAAAACCATCACTTTATAAACATTAATTCCTGTTGCCGGAAATTTAACCGAAGCGGTCTGTGCACCTCTTATTTCGCCATTGACGTATGCAATCAGGGCGCCGCTTGCCAGGTAATTTTCGCCAACTTTCACCCTGAAAACCATTTCGGTACTTAGTTCAAACCGGCTGGCCAGAACTGTATTGCTTGGAATGGCAGGCAGGGTAAGTACTGCATGTGCTGATACCGGTAACAAAACCATCAAGGCAATGAATAAGTGAATTATGGCTGTTTCGATCTGTTTAAAACTTCTCCCAATTTTTATAAACTCGCTGTGAATTACTGTTAATGGAAGTTGATTATTTATTTGTATTTCTTTTTTCATAGTCGGTTGGGTTTTTCTCATTCGTAAATCACATTTCCAATAGCGTAGTGGATTCGTGTTCATTTTTTCCATCTTTTTACGTGTTTAATTATGAGCCCTTAGCGGTTTGCAGACTTAATCAGTTTTCTGATTGCCGTACCACCAGTTGTTTCCACCTTAAGAATATAAATACCCGGAACCAGGCTCCTGGTATTGAGTACCCCGTTGTGCTCAGAAATATTGGAATGAAATTGAACAATATTCCCCGACAACCCGCTGAGTGTAATTGTCTCAATTCTTGCTTCAGAGATTATTTGAAGTTTGTCGAAAACAGGGTTTGGATAAACCAGAACTGAACGTTCCATGCCCGTCTCAATCACTGCTGTTGCATTGGAAAGGTGCAACTTTAGCGGATTCATTGGTGACCCAAAAATCTCGTCGGATTTGAATACTACTCCTTCGTTTAATTCCACTTCAAATCCGGAAGAAAAAGATTTGTATTTAAATTTTATAGCCTCGCCATTTGTATTCGAGAACATGGAAAGTATAAATACAAACCGTTTGAGATCGGGTATATAAACAGCTTCAGCAACACCTCTTGCCTTATTACCTTCATAAGCAATAAGAAGGTCACCCTGGCCAATTATATTTTCGCTGGTGTTACTAACCACTTCACCAATCAGGTTGGCTGAATTTTCAAATTGAGGTGGATTTATTTTGTAACTGGCATATAGGTTATTTCGTTCAAAAAGCTGATAATTAGCCGATTTTATTTTAGCACTTCCGGCTTTGTATTTAAGGTTAGTGCTGCCCGAAGTTTTCATCATGTAACCGGTCAATACTCTCATTGAATCGAGATCGCCGGCCCATCCTGATGCAGGATAATAAACTGCCGATGCTTCTTTGCTTTTCAATAAAATATCGCCCGAGGGCAGTGATGCCGGGTCGAAAGCTTCGCTCAGCTTTGCATTTCCTTTCAAAATATACCCAATCCTGTTCCATCCGTTTGCAACAGGAATTGTTGTCAAGGCCGGATTTATTTCTTTTCCGGTCAGGATAAATTCCTGCGATGTGGCTTTGTTAAACATCAGCATCCCTAACTGGGGCAAGTCGCTTAAATCGCCAAACCATCCTGAAGCCGAATAATAAACCGCCGAAGCAGTTGACGATTTAATATAATCGAGATTTGCCAAAGTAAGTGTCGATAAAACGGAGCTTACTTTTAAATCGGGGGGGATTACACCCAACGATATCCAGTTCCATCCGGCGGCAAGGTTTCGTTTCAGGCTGATTGTCGGGACATTTACCCTTACCGAATATGCTTTTTTGGTTAAGCCGTCTTCGGCGGTTACCGTGTAGTTTACCGGCGATGTGAAATTTCTGACCGATCCGCTTAAAGGCGAAATTGTAGCAAGGTTAGAAATGACAAATGTTGGCGCCAGCGACTTAATATCGGTACCATAGGGCATAAACATGGTAACCGTGAATGCAACCGAATCGATTTTAACCGAGTCGGCATTTAAAACGGCTGCACTAAGTATTCTGGCCCTGCTGCTCAGGATATTCAGGTTTTTAATTGTAATGGAAACCTTGTCTGTATCCGAATTTAATTTACCATCGTTAACCACCAGGGCAATTACAATTATCGAATCGCGATAAACCAGCGGGGCAGTAAAAGTTGGTTTGCTGACTGTGGTCGATGACAAGGTTACAATTGCAGGTGCAATCCATTTAAATGTTATCGGGTCGGTATCGGCATCCGACGACAATGAGCCATCGAGTTGTACCGGGTCACCTTCATTTACGGTTTGATCGCCACCGGCAAAAGCTACTGGTTTTTTATTGATTTGCAGAACGGTTATGTTCACCGTATCGGGACTGGAAAACATAGCAGCATCGGAAACTTCGAGTTTAAAACGGTAAGTTTTATCGAAATTAACCTGTGGAGCAATAAAAGAGGGAGAAACGCTTGTTGCATCAAAAAGAATAATACCGTCGAGGGAAGTCCATTTATACGAAATAACATCCAAGTCAGGATCGTACGAAAGGCTTCCGTCAAGCGAAACCGAGGACCCTTCGATATAGCTTTTATCGGGACCGGCATTTGCCACAGGTTTTTTATTGATTTGCAGTACCGTTATCGAAACTTTTGAGGTATCGGAATCTGATTCCCCATCGTTTACAACCAGTTTAAAAGTGAATATTTTATTTGCATTAACCTCGGGGGCAGTAAATGTTGGTTTAGCAGTTGTGCTGCTGCTTAAGGTAATTCCTGCCGGTGCAACCCATAAATAGGTAATGGGAGAAGGGCTGTTGTCTTCGTCATATGATCCCGAACCATCGAGTTGTACCACTTCACCTTCGAGCACCGATTTGTTTGCTCCGGCTTTTGCAACCGGCCTGTAGCTTAACTGCTCAACCCGGGTTATTTTGCCGCTTGAAACTGTAGAGAACAACGTTCCTTCGTTACCTTTCATCGAGGTTAAAGTTACAGTTACCTGTTGCCCTAAGGATACCGTGTTTTTTAGCTGGAACCTTAAATAACAAATAGTTCCCGAATTTATTCCCGAACTTGTTGCCCCAACAACATGAGCGGTATTTCCCGATTTGGCATATTCAGTTATCATTGAACCGTCAACCGGCTCAATACCAATAAAATCAAGCTGGTTTACATTGTATGTTACAACACCTTCGAAATCAAAAAGTAATTTACCGCCAGGCAAGGCCGACGTAGAAACAGGCACACGGGTAACATTATCCAATACCCCGTCGGAATTTACTATTGAAAAATTATTGTCGAGAATTTTGAAATCCCCGCTGGTTTTTGTAGCTCCATGTGTGTCTGTGGCTGAAACAGTTACAATTCCGCCCGACAAGCCGGTAAGGTTACCCAAAATATCGATTGTTGCTACCAGCGGGTTCGATGATTTATATGTCATTGGTGGAACACCGTTTGTTACATTTATCTTTTCGGTGGTTCCCCACATCATTGTCCCGCTGTTTGGACTGATATTCAGATTGGGTAAATAATATACTTCAACATATTCGGAGTAGGTAAATGCAAGCAACTTTTCGTCGAATTTCTGGTTTTGGAAATTGAACCAGTGATTCCCACTGTTTACAGCTTTAAAACCAAGATAACAAAGTATTCCGCTGCCTGTAATTCCGGTTGACGATGCAAACGAAACCCGGTTAACGTTTCCTGAAGTATTGCTTTCGACTGAAATGTCATAATCACCCAGATTAACTTTTTGCTTTATTCCCTGAACATTGGTGTTGTAATTTATTTCGAAATAACCTGAATAGACTCTTGTTCCAGGTGCAATCTCAATTTTCACAGGGACGAAAAAAGTATCGTTTGGCCAGGCCGAGCTTCGCAAAATGCTCATTTTAATTGCCCTTACGTCAATATTACCGGACATGTACGATACTTCGCCATTTTTATCGGTCACAAATGCTTTTGTAAGTCCCGGCCCTTTTGCCTTTATTTTTGACTGGTCGCTAATTACTGCTACAGCAGTATCAACTACATTATAAATAAAGGGGGCTTCTCCACCCGAAACATATAGCTGAGCCTCCTGGCCAATATATAATTCGTAGCTGTCAGGATAAATATCGGGATACGACCGTGCGGCTGCATTAATATATCCGTTTTGCACCGTTAAAAGCGGATTACCTTCGTTTAAATAACTTTCGCCGGCAATGTTGCTAACATTCGTCCCCCCACCCCGCAAGGCCTTGAATTTGAGGTAAAACAAATTTCCATTACCTGTAAGTGGTGAAGTTCCGGCACCGGCAATCAGGATTTTTCCCGGGGTTTTTTTGCTGAAAGTCGGGATTCCCCAGGTTTGCAACACCGAACCAACCGAATCGATATTAATAAATTCGAGATAGCTGGAATTATAGGAGATTCCAAAACGGAAAGAATAGACCCCCTTGTTGGTAAGCAGGGAATCGGCCCTAACCGCTATGGTAAAAGTGTCCTTTTCTACAACCGTTGCCCCGTTTATTCTGAAACCTATGGTTGTTTGTGCAGCAATACCACCCTGAAAGAGCAGTATTATGCAACTTGTCCAAAGGCAGGAGGCAAATATATTTTTGATTAATCTGTTCATCTGTATAAATTTTATTTTAGTGTGAGGTACTGTTTCCAGTGTTGCATTTATGTCATTTTAAAAAAGTTATTTCCGACACAAACACTTTCATCTAAAATGCCTTCACTCTTGCGGAAAAGCATGGCTGTCAGCGCCATGTCCCTTCCTGCTGAGTGCTTACTTTATCAGAAGTCTTTTTGAATAGCTGAATTTTCCGGCATTCAAATTCAGGATACAGATGCCCTTACCCTGATGTTCAAAATCAGAATAATACAAATCAATATACTGCATTCCTGCAACGGGATTTTTTACGGAGTTTCGGTATAAAATTCTCCCGGCCACATCAACAACCTGGATATTAAGCGGATATTGTGATTCCGTTAAATTGAAACGTGCATGGATACCATCGTGACCTGCAAATACTACCGGTGCCGAAAGACCCGAAAGATCGCCCACACCGGTTATGTTCGAATTGCTTGTAATAACGGCAGTTCCCATATTGCTCATAATATGATCGTTTGCCATAACGGTGTTTAAATTCAAAACCGACTGATTTAATCCGGAATTAACGAATTCAAATTCAATCAGTAGCTGCTGGCCATTTAGATTCAGGTCGTATGCCGAAGCCATTGCAATGATAACTTCACCAGTTGACTTGTCGAATCCGGACGCCAGTGAAATACCTTCGGATTGATTTTCTCTGTTAACCTTTATAAATTTCAAATGTTCCGGGTTAATCGAAAATTTAAGATCGACAGCCTTAATTCCTTTAAAAGTTGTGAGCTTAACCGGAATACTGAATGATTTATTGTTTTGTTCGTTAACCAAAGCGGGAAAAGCCACGGTAACAAATTCACCTTCCAATGCCGATTTGGTCCCAAGCGGTTCGGGATCGAATTTGCTGATTATTCCAACGCTGTACTGCAGTATTAACGAAGCATCGTATGATGTAATCCTTCCGTTTCCGCTAACATCGGCAACGCCTTTTTGCTTATCGGTTAAAGTGATTGCCGCAACTGCATGTTGCAAAACCAGCGAAGCATCGTAAGGTTTAACTTCGCCATTCATACTTACGTCGCCCAAAACCGGTTTTGCCAGTTGGGTTGCCCAGGGTGTAAAATCAACATAATCTGAAACACGCTCACCAAGGCCTCCCGGGTTATTTGTTGCATTTTTAGGCCCTGTGTTGTGGTTCCACCAGCAGTTTTCGGCTGTAACCAAGTTGGTGGATGTCTGGTTCCAAACTCCGTAACCCGTGTTTTTATCTGTGCCAACAAAGTCGCAGTTGGTTATGGTTGGCAACGAAGTATTAAATGAAATAACACCAAAATAACATGATTCAAACAGACAACTTTTAATTGTTGGAGAGGCATTGTTTAAAGTTATTGCTCCCCTGTTACTTGCAGCACCCCAACTGTACTCGGGATAGTACCAGTAAGAAGCATTTTTCAGGATACAATTCTCGAGGAGGCAGTTTTCGTCAATCGCTTCGTTATAAAAATAAATACCCTGCCAGTAGTTATTGTTTGGCAAATTTGCATCACCGTCGTTATAGGTGTCACCGCCATAAAAATCATCACGGTCGGCTGTAAATACAATGGTACTGTCGGTTGTACCGCCACCTTTGGCAATTAATCCGTTGTACACATTTATGTATCCGTTCGATATAAATTTACAAACGACACCGGGATTTATGGTTAGTTTTGCCCCTGAGCCAATAGTATAATTATGGAAAACATAAGGAATATTGGTTATTCCTCCAAAGCTGCGTTTCAATAATGTTGCATTCTGGGTAAGCGTTTCGTTAACAACGCGCACAGCCCTTCCGGTTGTCCCGGTAATTGAATTTCCGGTTGTTGAAGCTGGGTAGGTAACCAGCGATGTGCTGAAGGGGAAAGTTATATTATCGAAAGTGCAATTATTTATTGTTGGTGCGCTTGAACCAGACAGGGTCACGCCTTCGTACGCAATATTCCTGAATGTAGTGTTCAGTATTTTTGGAGAGGCATTACTTGTCTGAACCGGCACTGTCCGGGTATACCTGAACAATGCGTAACTCATTGTGCTTAAATCATCCGATTCGTCGTAAAAAACAAAATAGTTGCCGTTATTTCCGGGTGCTAAATTCCCGTTTAGCTGCATATCCTTAGGGCTTCCGTACATATCGTCTTCCTGGGTGGTAAACACGACAGGTTTTGAATTGGTTCCCTGCACATTTAATTTCCCCCGAATGTACCAGACACCGTTTCCTTTAAATGTTAATCCGGCCGGAATAATTAACTCTTTGGTATTAGGTACTGTCATACTTTCTTCGATAATGTATGATACAGAATCATATCCGGCGAAACTTCTGACCGGAACAGTACCTTCAATTGCACCACCCCTTATACGTAAACCTATGCGGGGAAGATTGGCAACCTTGTTATTGGCAAAGGTTGGATTGGCAAACATATCCATATACACCGGAGCTTCGCCTAAATTATAAAACTGGCTGTTTTTAATTTCAGGATTGGCAGAACCAAATATGCCCAAAGCTCCCCAGTAACAAAAATTTATCTTTGTTGAATCAATAACCACCCTGCAATCAGTTATCCTAACTGACGAATAAAAATAATAGTAACCGGAATACCTGACTTCGCAGTTTTTCATGATGTTTTCGGTATCGCTTGCAGTCCCGGTGAAATCGATACCCTGCCAATCAGTATTGGCCGGAGTTGAGGAGGTGCCGTTATTGTTGGTATCGCCTCCGGCTGAATCATCGTTTATGGAAGTGAATATGATTTTTTGGGATTCGGTTCCTAATGCTTTTATTGCTCCATTAACAGTAAGGTACCCACTGGTTTGGTTTTGAAATTTTATTACTACCCCTGGTTCAATGGTAACAACATTCCCGGAAGCTATGGCCATGTTGCTTTCAATAACATACGCAACGTTGGTCAATCCGGCAAAATCATATGGTTTTAATGTAGGCGAATCGTTGGCAAATTCACCGATTAAGATTCCTAATGTTCCTACATTCGAAACGGT
Source organism: Draconibacterium sp. (assembly GCA_037444065.1). GTDB lineage: Bacteria > Bacteroidota > Bacteroidia > Bacteroidales > Prolixibacteraceae > Draconibacterium. The sequence goes on along the minus strand of JBBINB010000008.1, from coordinate 12,133 downwards.
ATTCCCAATTAATACTGGCGTTCCCTGATTAACTTTTCTCCCGACTGGATAATAATTGATGTTCGAAAACGAATTATTCAGGATTTGAGCATTGTCGTAAAAATATACTCCCCTGTAAGAGTTTTTTATTTCGCAGTTTTCAACAATGTTGCCTTTTGAAACATAAACAGCCCAATTGCCTGAATTATAACCTCCGTAGTGAATTTTCCAGTATTTTATTTTTGAAGTTGAAGTGCCGTAAATTGCAATACGGCCAGAATTGCTGTTACCTATGCTTGCCGTTCCGTTATTTTGTGTGTCAAGCGGGTTTCCAAAATTGTCATCGTTTATATGAGTAAAAATAATGGGCTCAGTTTCGGTGCCAATACCGGTTAAGGTCCCGTTTGCCACAATTAACGAACTATAATCCCTGCATTTGATAACCACTCCCTGGTCAATAATCAGTGAAGCCGTATCGTGAACAGTAGTGGTGCCATACAAACAATAAGAAGGGTTGTCGAGATTCTTGAATTTCAATTTTTTCAAATGCCCGTCATTAATTACTGTTGATGACAATATTTTAACAGCCCTGAATTCGCTGTTGTTAAACAGAATTGAATCGGTTGAAAAATCGATATTCGCGTTCATATCAATACCGAGGTTATAGGCCTCACCGCTCAGAATTGTAGAAGGGCTGAATGTGCAATTTGTAAAAACTGGTTTGCTAACACCTGTAACATTCAGGTTACGGCAGTTAGACATGAATTTGCAGTTTTCAAATGTTGGCGAGGCCGAACCAATCTCCAGGGCACAATACCATTCGTGATCGTATTTTGCATTCTTAAAAATACAATGTTGGAATATGCAGGCCGTATCTATTGCATTATCGGTAATGTTTACGCCAAGCCAATACGATGAACCCGGGTGCATATCGAAAATTATTGGATTTGCGAGTGTCCCCAGAGCTTTTATTTTACCACGGACGGTAAATTCGGAGTTGAAATTTTTTAAATCGACACCGGGAGATATGTTAACCGTTCCGGTTTCGGTTACCCTGAAAGTTGTTACCCTGTAAGGTACATCGAATTTTGGCATATTGAAAACGCCAGAAACATCGTTAAAATTCAGATAAATATAATTTTCGGTGTTGCCTGTAAGGGTGTTGCCTCCCCCTGAAACCAGATTCCCCGGCCCTGTTAAATAAATCGGATAGTTGCAGTTTTTAATTGTTGTTTGTGTTATATTCAACGAGCCGGTACCGTAAACCTGGACCCCCATACTTGAAAAATTATCGATGACGGTTTTTCTTAATGTGAGGTTACCTTTCCGGCTATAAATGTTGCTTGCATATTCTACCGTACAGCTATCGAGAGAAACGTTTCCAAAAATGTTATTACCTTCATACGACACATAGATTCCATCCCAGTAGCCCTTGGCGGTACTGCCATTTGCCGTAAATTTTGCACCCTTTGCATTGAGTGTCCCAAATACCTGAAGGTACCTTCCCGAGTTGAACTTGATTTCAACCCCCTCTTCAACCGTTACCGTTACACCTTCATTTAAATTAATTGAATTAACAATAATGTAAGGGCTGTTCGCTGCGGTCAACGTGGTATTGACCGAGAAATGAGTTGTAATGTTTGTTTGTGCAATTGCCCCCAACGTAAGAATTGCACCAAATAATAACAGGTAAAACTTTTTCATTTCAGTAAATTTTAGTTAATGATATTTCTTAGATATTTTTAGTTTATCGCTCGCATAAACAAGGCTTTTAAATAATAAAACCTCTTTAAGTTGAATTGAACCGGAACAATCCAGGATATCCGAATTATTTTTTTTAAATATTGTCCCGTGTCAAAAGAGACCTTGGAATCTTTTCAGTACAGTAAAAAAATTATAAGACACTCTGAATCTTATCGTAATCAGACGACCTTCATAAACTACTAATATTCAGATAATTACAGTTTAGAAAGGTAATTTCAAGCAGTCATTTTAAGATTTTTGAGCTATAAAACCCTATACAATTTACGTAAATTTTTTAATTATTACCTATTTTGAACAATAAAATAATAGTGTTTTGCCTTTTATTTTCAGATGAATTCTGTTATTAAAAAACGGTTTAATCTGCCATGCGCGCAGGCGCCTTGCTCCGACATACAAGCGCATCCTAGTATGGCTCATGGACACCCTTATCGAATTATGGCTAAAGAAGAAACAAAATAATCCCCGGCGGAAATATTTTCAGCTTATACCAATAATTTTTATTACAACCGCGAACTTTGATAAAATTCAAATCCGGGTTATGTTATTTTGCAGGTTCAAATTTTCGGCTTGTTGAATTTTCTTCTGTTGGAAAATCGTCGGGGATCGGAATCGTCACTTTACCTGTAGCCGCCCATTCGACGCCGCGAAGAAATGAGATAATAAACCCAACGCTTTCGATTGAATAGTCATCGTGCCCAAGGGTAGTGTGGAAAATACGCCCTTTCCCGTATGTTAAAACCATGAGGATGGGCTCATGGCGGTCAGTTGGAGCATTCCCCGACATATCTTTTCCGGTGGCCAGAATTGTCATGTTTTCACCGGGGCCGCGCAATTTGGCATAACATTCATCTTTGTTTGTCATCCAAACATTGGGCATCCCCTTTGTTATTGGATGATCGGGAACGCGCACCGTAACCGGGAAAATATGTTGTGGCCCATGCGCGCCAGCCTTGCCTGGAGTAGTATCGCGAACCAGTTCACCTTCGTTGGTGTAATAAACGTAGGGGCCATTTTTTTCATCGCGGTCGCCCCATCCGCCAAGGCCAATCATTTTGTTGTATTCCAGCCAGTTGGGGAATGAATTATTTGCAGCATGGACCGAAACAAACCCTCCCCCGTTTTTCATGTATTTTTCAAGGGCTTTTTGTGTGGCCCCAGGCCAATCGGCAGCTTTCCACCCAAAATTGGACACTACTACATCGTATTTCTTAAATGAAAGTAAAAAATCAGGATCGGATTTGGGCTCTTTCAAATCCTGGGTTTCACCGGCATTAGCCAAGGGAAGAAAGGCTTTCTCACGATCCCCCTTCCATGTAAACCGGGTACGTTTTATATCAACCTCAAATAAACCTGTCTCTTCGAGGTATTGCTTCATCATTATGGTCGATTTAGGCCAAACCTCGTGGTTGTTCTGCCCATCGACAATTAATACTTTCTTTTTGCCTTCTGCTGAAAAGGAAAAAATCAGAATGCAAATCATGGCTGCTAAACTTATTCTCATTTATTTAAATTTTAAGGTTTTATATTAAATCAGGTCCTGTTAAATCTGATTTTTTTAACCAATTACTGTTACAGTTTCGTGTGCTTCGCCAGGTGCAAGATGCACTGCATCGTTAAATGCATTAACCGTTTCGATGCAAACGAAGGTATGATATGCTTCATCGGGGATATCGTTTATTGATTTGCACGTTTCTTCACCCGGGTTCCAGACCGTAGTGACTTTACTACCTGCTTTTTCAACGTGTATTTTTCTGTTGAAATGTGGATCCACTAAAACAGTTGTATTTTCCGTATCCAGGTAATGCCTTGTTTCTGCTTTCAGGATTTTTAGTTCGGGAGACTCCTGGATAAACTCGCCGGATTGCAGCTGATCATAATATTTTGTATTCTGCAATCCATAAATTGCAATTTCTTCGACAGATGAAATATTGAAATATGAATGTAGGGCACAGGTATAGTCGATAGTGTTTTCCGATGTATTTGTAACTTTCAGTTTTACTGTGAGTTTATTGCCGACAATTATTTCGAGCCCAGCACAAAAATCGTGTTCCCAGAATTTTTTTGTTTCGGGCGATGAGCAAAGCAGAAGCCTTACAAGTGTTTCACCCGAAGGCAGGTTTGCAGTTTCACTGAGTGTCCAGTGCATCAATCGAGCAAAACCATGCATTGGCAGCGCGGTATTGGTTTTATTCTGCCCAAACCATGGGAAACAAACAGGTATCCCCCCCCTTATTGGGATGCCTTCCTGAAAATTACTTTCAGGGCTCATCCACAAAATTCCCATTGTTTTTTGAGGCCTGAAATGGGTAACTTGTCCGCCGTACAATGAAATTTCTGCTTCGGCATATTTGTTTGCAATGGTTACAAAAACCATATCTCCTTCCAGTTCAGCAAATCCGAGCTCTCCCTCGATGCTGAATTTATCTTCCAATTCTTCAATGTCTGGCCTCATTATTGTTTGTTTATTTTTAATTTTTAAGAAATATGTTCGATACAAAAATCTATATTTTTATTTTTATCGCGAAATATCCACAACAAATTAATCAGCGAATAAAAATAGAATAAAATACACTATGAAAATAATATCGTGGAATGTAAACGGAATAAGGGCAGTTGCTAAAAAAGACTTTTTTGAAGACCTTGAAAAAATGAAACCAGATGTTTTGTGTATTCAGGAAACAAAAGCACAGGACAACCAGGTTGCAGAAACACTTGAAAAAGTTACGGATTACCATTTATATTCAAATTCAGCAGAAAAAAAAGGTTATTCAGGCACGGCAATATTAACCAGGCAAAAACCGGTGAATGTTTTACGGGATACAGGAGTTGAGATACACGACACAGAGGGCCGTGTTTTGTGCCTTGAATATGAAAAGTTCTTTCTTGTTAATGTGTATGTTCCAAATTCAGGAAGCGAATTAAACAGGCTTGGTTACCGCCAGGAATGGGACAAAGCCTTTTTCGGATACCTGAAAAATCTTGAAAAAACGAAACCTGTAATCACCTGCGGTGATTTTAATGTGGCCCACAGGCCCATTGATTTAACACATCCCAAAGCCAATTACAACAAATATGCGGGATACATGCAGGAAGAAATTGACGGGATGGAACGTTACACGCAAAACGGAATGGTTGATACTTTCAGGCATTTTTACCCCGGCAAGACCGGCGCTTATTCATGGTGGAGTTACCGTGCAGGGGCCAGGGAGAAAAACGTGGGCTGGAGAATCGATTATTTTTTGGTCAGTAAGTCATTCATACCTAATATTTCAGGGGCATTTATCCTGAGCGGTGTTATGGGCTCCGACCATTGCCCGGTGGGAATTACTATAAAGCCTTAACTTTTCCGAGGTTTTGAACTTTGGAAAAGTTAACCATTAAATTTTCTGTAAATTAAGCTGTTGCTTTTTCAACCTCCTTTAATATTGCTTTTTTGGTTTTAACGCCAACAATACGTCCGGCTTCCACTCCATTTTTAAAGATTACCAAAGTTGGGATGTTGCGGACCTTATACTTTTTAGCCAAATCCTGGTTATGGTCGACATTAACTTTGCCTATTACGATGCCGCTCCCATCTTCTGCAATTTCGTTTAATACAGGGGCCACCATTTTACATGGCCCGCACCAGGGAGCCCAGAAATCAACCAAAAGCACCTCTTTTTTAAGCGCCAGTTTAAAATTTTTGTTGCCCAGGACAATTATTTTTTTGCTGTTTTCAACAGGTTTGGCATTTTTCATTTTGTAATACGAATACGTAATAAACCCGATTAAAACTGTAACTCCTGCCAGGACTATAATAAGTGTTGTTGACATATTGTTTTTGTTTATTCAATTATTTTAATTTCAGTTGTAATTCCAATTGCTTTTTTGTACAGGGCGCTTACACCGCAATATCTTTCTTCCGAAAGCCCAATTGCTTTTTCAAGTTTATCAAGGGGCAAATTATTGCCTTTAAACTCATAAATAATGTGCATCCGTGTGTATTGTTTTGGGTGCCCTTCGGTTAGTTCACCTTCTACCACTACATTAAAAGCTTCTACTTTAACCTTCATTTTTTTGAGGATAGAAACCACATCCATTCCCGTGCAACCGGCCAACGCAACCAGCATGAGCGGTTTAGGCCGTGTGCCGCGGTTTTCGCCACCCACATTATCCGATGCGTCGAGCGTTATTTTGTGCCCGTTTACATTGGCTTCAAAAGCCATGTTTTCGAGCCAGTTTATTTTTATTTCGTGTTTTTCCATTCGAGTGTTCTTTTTATCCGGGCGCAAATATACCCTTTGATTTTAAAAAATATTCATTTTAAACCGTTAACCTCTTAAATATTCAGCAGCCGATAACGCGGCAATTGTACCTTCGGCCACCGCTGTTGTAACCTGTCTGTAACGCTTGTTGATGCAGTCGCCGGCCGCAAAAACCCCTTCAATACTTGTTTTCATGTTGCTGTCGACAATTATCTCATTGCGTTCGTTAAGCACAACCTGGTTCTTAATACTTTCATTTTTTTTTAATTTAAAAGTTTTAAAAATTTATTTACTCAATTTTCTTAATTTGTTAATTCGGCAATGACTATTTTATCCGATTCGAGTTTGCCTTGCAAGTATTAGTTAATCAGTTTTTCGGGGGAATTATGTTGTTAAAAGGACTGGTGAAGGTTTATTTACAAACCGGTTACGAAAAACAAATCAATATAAGCATTGCCCGAAGTGGCGATTTTCTCGCATTTTCGTCGGTTTTTGGCGAAAATTTTCGCACTTATTCAACCCAGGCAATTACCGACTGCGAAATTTGCATGATTGAAAAGGAAAACGTGAAAGATGCTTTGCTGCATAATCCGGAATTTGCTTTACAGGTAACTTCCAGGAATTTCCGTAAATTTCTGAAAGAGTTTGATATGAAAGGAATAATACAACTTAATGTAAAAAACACTATTATAGTTAACCACGAAAAGCTGGTACAATCGAGTTAAAATAGTTGAACATGAAACTTTCTGAGCTACAAAAAAAGCGGCTCGAAGCCGAAATTGTGTTGTCGTCCACCCGAAGCAGCGGGCCTGGCGGACAAAATGTAAACAAGGTGAACACACGGGTCGAATTGCGTTTTTCGGTGAAAAACTCCGGAATATTTTCAGACCTTGAAAAAGAGCGTCTTTTTATAAAACTTAAAAACCGTATCAATCACGATGGCGAACTGATTTTGACTTCGCAATCGGGCCGCTCGCAGTTAGACAATAAGGAAAGAGTTGTAGAGAAATTTTATGAGGCTATAGAAAAAGCGCTAACCGTACTGAAAAAACGTTTAAAAACCTCTCCTACTGCTGAATCGCTCAGAAAAAGGCTCGAATCGAAAAAAAGTACCGCCAAAAAAAAACAATTGCGAAAACCTCCGGAAATTTAAAAACATAACTGATTTCTTTTCCAATTCATTCTAAAATTGTTTCTTTACAAGCCTTAAAGCGTACAATTCTTAATGGTTCAATTTCTTCGATATATCCGCGGACTGGTTATCCGTATTGTTGATTGGTTTTATTTTCCGTTTTTACGTTTTATCCCGCACGAAATTTTTAAATACGCGTTTACAGGCGGTTTAAATACCATTTTAGATTTAACGCTCTATTTCCTTTTTTACAATTTCGTTTTCGATAAAAAAGTTGTCGATTTTGGCATTGTGCATATAAACGCTTACATAGCAGCGTTTTTAGTGGTTTTTCCAATCACCTTTTTTACCGGTTTTATTTTGGCAAAATATGTAACGTTCAGCGCCTCTGAACTTCGCGGGCGCATTCAGCTATTCAGGTATGGAGTTACCGTTTTGGGAGCAATTTTATTAAACTATATTTTTCTCAAACTTTTTGTGGGTTATTTTGGGTGGTATGCCACTCCTTCAAAAGCAATTACAACGGTTATTGTTGTTATTTACAGCTATGTTTCGCAACGTTATTTTTCGTTTAAAACTGCCCGGTTAATATTAACCGGAAGGAGTGCAGAATAATAATCCAAACGAGTTCAATTTTTATTCCTGTACAATTGAGGTAACCAATTTTGGTTATCTTTAGCGGGAAAGAAACATGAACGAAATCAGGCAAAAATATTATCCAACTATGCTGCAGGCCATCCACCTGCTCATTCTTTATATTTTTATTCAGTCGGTGGTCGATTTCCCGCTTGCTATGATTGATTATTACAACGACACTGAGTATTTGTACCACCCCATAAAAAAAATAGTACTCGGGGTTGGTTCAACGCTGTTTATTTTGTTATATGGATTTTTAAAATCGAAGGCCCCGCTAACGGCTGTTTTTCCGGTCAAATTTTTTAACCCTTTAATAATTATCCCTGTAATCACATTTTTATGGGCGGCGCAAAATTTACTGGAAATACCCGGTAAATTACTCGATACCTATTTGCCTGCCCCCGATTGGTTCTGGGAAATGTTTAACAGGATATTCGAGGGTGATTATGGCTGGTGGGGAGCTTTTATGAAAGTTGCCGTTGTCGCCCCGGTCGTAGAGGAATTAATATTCAGGGGGCTGATTCTACAGGGTTTTCGCCGTAATTACCATACATTAACGGCTGTTTTTATGTCGGCGCTGTTATTTGCCCTTTTTCATCTAAATCCGTGGCAGTTCCCTGCCACTTTTGTATTGGGGCTTTTACTGGGTTGGTTAATGGTGCGCACCAATAATATTTTTCTGGCTATACTGGGGCATTCAATAAACAACCTGCTTGTTTTGCTCTCGATGACCTTTTGGACTGAAATTAAGTCGAATGCATTTTATTTAATGGAAAAGGAAAAAATATATTATACAAGCACCCTGGTGGTTTTATTATCGCTTCTTCTTATTTTTGCAGCAAGTTATAAATGGGGCAAAAACACAAAAAAGGAGAATTAAAGTAAATGGATATTGTTTTAATCACTTTTGCAGTACTTTTAATGATATCCGGAATCCTGGGATGTATCCTTCCGCTGATACCCGGCCCACCGTTAAGTTACATTGGTTTACTTTTGCTGCATTTCACCGTGCGTTTTCAATTCTCCACCCGTTTCCTGGTAATTTGGGCCGTTATAACAATTTTGGTTATTACCCTCGATTATTTAATTCCGGTTTGGGGGACAAAGAAATTTGGCGGCAGCAAGCAGGGTGTTTGGGGAAGTATTATCGGATTGGTATTTGGCCTCTTCTTTTTCCCCCCTTTTGGAATAATTATCGGTCCCTTTGCCGGTGCGGTTATCGGCGAATTCACCGCAGGCAAAGATCCCAAATCGGCATTAAAATCCGGATTCGGCTCATTTGCTGGGTTTATTGCAGGCATGGTATTAAAACTTAGTGTTTCAGGAATGATGGCCTGGTATTTTACCAAAGAGCTGATTTCGGGATGAATTTACTAAAACTGCTTTATAATGAACCGAATGAAAATCTGTTAATGATAAAAAGAAAAACAAAACAATTGTGACAGGAAGAGTTGTGGAATGGACAGATTTTAAGCAGGAACCCGGAAAACAAAAGAAAAGGCCTGCCAAAAAGAAAAAACGGGGTTCACAGAAGAAACCTGGCAAACAGCGATTTTTTAAACTGGCCATAAAAATAATGGCAGTCATGTTTTTTTTAGCCCTTCTCTTCTTTGTTCTGGTTTATATCGGGTTATTGGGGCCGGTCCCATCCAAACAGCAGTTGCAGGCAATCAATAATCCTGTGGCTTCCGAAGTTTTGTCGGCCGAAGGAAAAGTTATTGGCCGTTATTATATCGAAAACCGCAGCAATGTAAAATTCAATGGTATTTCCCCGAACATTGTAAACGCATTAATTGCCACCGAGGATTCGCGGTTTTACGAGCACCGGGGAATCGATGAAATTGCGCTTATGCGCGTTTTTGTAAAATCTATCCTTCTGCAAAACAGGAGTTCGGGCGGTGGCAGCACGTTAAGCCAGCAGGTTGCCAAAAACCTTTATCCGCGAGTCGGCTACGGGCCGTTTTCTCTGCCTGTAAACAAACTCCGCGAAGCAATAATTGCCTATCGCATGGAACGGATTTACACTAAGGAAGAAATTTTAACCTTGTATCTGAATACAGTTCCCTTCGCTGAAAATATTTTCGGGATTGTAGTCGCTTCTGAACGATATTTTTCCAAATCGCCTAAAAATCTGGACATTCATGAGGCCGCAGTGCTGGTTGGAATGTTAAAGGCCAACAATTATTATAACCCGCACGCCAATCCGGCAAGGGCTAAGGAAAGGCGCAATGTTGTGATAGGCCAGATGGCCAAAAACGAATTCATCACCGAAGCACAGGCTGAAGAGTACAAGGCAAAACCACTCAATTTAAAGTACAATGTTATTTCATATAACCAGGGGCCGGCTTCCTATTTTCTCGAAAGGCTCAGGCCGCAACTTGTTAAATGGTGCAGTGAAAATAAAAAGCCCAATGGCGAACCCTATAATTTATTTACTGATGGGCTAAAAATAAAAACCACAATCGACTATAACCTTCAAATTTATGCACAGCAAAGTGTTAGAGAATACATGAAAAACCTCCAGGGAGTGTTCGATAACCACTGGAAAAACCGGGATTTGTTTAACGAAAATAAAGACATCCTGAAAAGTGCCGTTAAAAAGAAAGAAATCGCGGGGAAAGACCTTAACGAAGAAATCCGTACCTCACTTTTCACCTGGAAAGGATTAAGGGATACCACCATTACACGGCTTGACTCGATAAAACATTATCTCAAGCTCCTGAATGCCGGATTTATAGCCATTGAACCGCAAACAGGTGCCTTAAAAGCATGGGAAGGAGGAATCGATTTCAGGTTTTTTAAGTTCGATCATGTTACGGCCCCTCGGCAAACCGGTTCGGCATTTAAACCCCTGGTTTACCTGGCAGCGCTCGAAAACGGTGTCCCTGCCGGCAAATATTATCCCAATGTTCAAAAAGTTTACCCCGAATACCAGGATTGGTCTCCTCGGAATTCGCACGACGAATATGGCGGATATTATACAATGAAAGGGGCATTGACCAAATCGTTAAACACCATCTCTGTTGAAATTTTGCTGGATGCCGGTATTTCAAACGCCGTTGAAATTGCAAAAGATCTTGGTATTTCGGCTGATTTGCCCGACTATCCTTCACTCGCATTGGGAGTAGCCTCTGTCTCGCTGAAAGAAATGGTTGAAGCCTATGCCGGTATAGTAAACGAAGGGAAACCTGTAAAAGCCCATTACCTGCTCGAAATTAGCGACAGCAACGGGAAAGCACTTGAAAAATTCAATTATCCGGTAAATGAAACAGAAGTTGTTTTGCCTGAAAACTGCCGTGCCGTGATAAATATGATGGAAGATGTGATTGATGAAGGAACTGGTGTTGCCATACGTTCGAGATACAATATTGAAGGGGCATTTGCAGGTAAAACGGGCACTACCCAGGAAAATTCTGATGGCTGGTTTATCGGCCTTACCCCCAATCTGGTTACCGGTTGCTGGGTGGGCGCCGATGACCCTCGCGTACATTTCAGGACAATAACTTACGGACAGGGCGCTTACATGGCCCTACCCATTGTTGGAAGTTTTTTTCACAAAGTGTACCGGGATCCGAAATTCAGCCAGATAAAATACAGCACGTTTAACCCGCCTTCGCCCGAAATGCTTGCAATGCTCAATTACCCGGCGTTTAAGGAAGTTCTCGATATTGAAAAGAGAGATTTCGATCTGGCCGATATTTTCAGGAGAAAAGAAAAACCTGCCGATTTAAAACAACCGGAGAAAAAAACTGAACCAGTTGAAACGCAGGAACAAACAAAGGATAAACCCGTTTGGACATTAATTAAGAACATATTTAAAAAGAAATAAAAAGGATATTTTACTGCTGCTTTTATGTTTGGTTTATAAAAAAGCTTAATTTTGGGGTCACAAATATCGGGGTGTAGTCCCGATAACTATCGGGATTGGCTAGTCCCGCCACAGGCGGGATTCGTAACGTGAAGTTCGGAATTTCTTTAAGAATTGGATAAGATAAAATATCGGGGTGTAGCACAGTTGGCTAGCGCGCCACGTTCGGGACGTGGAGGTCGGAAGTTCGAGTCTTCTCACCCCGACAAAAAGGTGATACACTTGTCACCTTTTTTTAATTAAGGCATTATGTATTTCGTTTATATTCTTCAAAGCCAAAAAGATAATGGATATTATATTGGTAGTACTTCTAATGTGGAATCCAGACTGAAATTCCATAATGCAGGACTGCAACGTTCCACCCGGAACCGTATCCCGTTTATTCTTGTTTACACGGAAGAACTTGAATCAAAAACAGAAGCATTAAAAAGGGAGAAGATTATTAAATCGTATAAAGGAGGTGAAGCTTTTAAAAAAATGCTCAAAGGGGTGTAGTCCCGCCGTGGCGGG
>JBBINB010000007.1:0-80670 GCA_037444065.1 Draconibacterium sp. | reverse complement strand
ACACAGCCACCCCGGTAAACGGTGGCACAAAACCGGTTTATGCATGGTTTGTTAACGGGGTTGTTGTTCCGGGTAAAACAAGCGCTGCGTTTAAATATCCGCCGGTTAAAAACGATGAGGTTTATGCCGTAATGACTTCCGATATGGGTTGTGTAAGCGGTAACCCGGCAACTTCGAATAAAATTAAAGTGAAGGTTAATGACAAGCAACCGGTGAGCATTTCTATTGTTGCCAATAAAACAGCTATTTGCGATGGAGATTCTGTTCAGTTTACAGCAATTCCTGTAAACGAAGGGCCAAATCAAAAATACCAATGGTTTGTAAACAACATCCAGATACCGGGTAAAAGCTCTAAAACATTTAGCTCTAAACCGATTAACGGCGATGTAGTTTATGCAGTATTAAGTTCTGATTTGGACTGTGTAACCGGCAATCCGGCTGTTTCAAATAAAATAACCATTGCCATATCGGGCGAACTGCCGGTGAGCGTTTCGGTTGTTGCCAACAAAAAAACGGTTTGCGAAGGGGATTCTGTTACCTTCTCAGCAACCCCGGTAAATGGCGGGAAGAAACCCGTTTATGCATGGTTTGTTAACGAAGTCGAAATCGGTGGGGTAACCGGTGCAAGTTTCCCGTACTTGCCAAAAGATAACGACGAGGTGTATGCCAGGCTTACTTCGGTCGAAACCTGTGTTATCGTTCCGGTGGCCCTTTCAAATAAAATTACAATACGCTTAACCGGGAGTTTAACAGCAAGTGTAAAAATAACCGCCGATACTACAGAAATGTGCTATGGCGATTCGGTATTAATAAAAGCAAACCCCGTTAACGGAGGCAAAAACCCAGCGTTTGCCTGGTTTGTAAACGGGAAGGAAATTGCCGGCGAAAACGACAGTACCTTTATTTATGTCCCAAATAACGGCGATGAAGTTTATACCAGGCTAACCTCAGGCGAAATTTGTGTTACGGATCCGATGGCTATATCAAACAAAATTATTTTCAGCGTAAATAGCAATGTTATTGCAAAGGTTACTTTACCTGTATTGATGCCCGTTTGTGAAAACCAACCTGTTACAATAACAGCAAATACATTAAATGGTGGCGCCAATCCGGCCTATACGTGGTTTGTAAATAATATCGAACAATTAAGCCAGAAAGGTAGCACACTCAGGTATATACCTAAAAACAACGACAGGATTTTTGTCACACTTGTTTCAGACTCTGAGTGTGTGAAAGACAAAAAAGTGAACTCAAATGAAATTGTAGTTAATGTTGGTGATACGGTTCCGCCTGTGGCTGTCTGCAGTAACATCACTGTTTATCTCGATGCTAAAGGGAAGGCTTCAATTACAACCTCCCAAATCGATAAGGGTACCATTGATAATTGCAAGCTTGACACCTTGTATTTGTCGCGTTATAATCTCAATTGCAGCGATATTGGAACAAACCGGGTAACATTAACCGCCATTGATGCCGTTGGATTAACCGATACCTGCTGGGCCACAGTAACTGTAATCGACACGATAAAGCCGTTTGTAGAGTGCAGTGATCCATTTGAAATTCAACTCGACAAAAACGCACAATACGAATTAACTATTGGTGAAATCCTGGTCAGCGCTTTTGATTCGTGCGGAATAGATACAATGTATGTATTTCCACGCGAACTCACCTGCGATAACATCGGGCCAACTGCCATTACATTGTGGGTAGTTGGGGCAAACCGCGACACTGCTTATTGCCAAACCCAGGCAACTATATACGGAAACAGGGCGCCGGTTGTAACCGACGACAAAGATACCACCTTTCAGAATGTTCCTGCTATTATAAATGTGGTGGATAACGACTTCGATGAAAAAACCTCAATCGATATTTCATCGCTGGCAGTTTCATTAAAACCGCAACACGGAACCATTTCGGTGAATAATATAACCGGTGATATAACCTACACCCCCGATTTGAATTTCTCGGGAACCGATGTTTTCCAGTACAGCATCTGCGACGATGGAATTCCTTGTGAGGCGGAATGTGGTAAAGCTTATGTTTATGTTACTGTCCTTACATTTAACGAACCTCCGATAGTAAGCCCCGATTTCTTTAGCACGGGTTGTTTATCGGTTGAGGGGAATTTACTTGAAAACGATCGCGATCCGGATTCCGATAACCTTACTATAAACACTGCTCCGCTAAATCCCGTAAATCATGGTATCCTGTCCATCGGTCCCGATGGGAATTTTACCTATTACCCCAATGTGGGCTTTGTTGGGATCGATAGCTTTGAATATGTTGTTTGCGACAATGGAATCCCACAAATGTGTGATACCGTTAAAGTGAAATTCAATGTAAATTGCAGCGGTGAAGAACCTGGGCCACAGGAATGTATATTGTTTATCCCTGAAGGGTTCTCCCCAAATGGCGATGGGATTCTCGATTACTTCCGTATTACCTGTATCGAACCTTACCCGAATGCAAAACTGATGATTTTTAACCGAAACGGCAATTTGTTGTGGCAAAAGGAAAATTATGGAAATTACCAGGTTTGGGGAGACCCGTATAATGCCTGGTGGTGGGGAACTTCGGCGCTCAGCAGGACCGACATTGGCAGACAAATGGTTAATGGAGAACCGAAATTAAAAGTAGGCAATTATGTATATGTTTTGCAATTGGGCAACGGCGATGTAAAGAATGGGGTTGTCCTGATTTCGTATTAGTAAACAAACCTGATTGGAGGATAAAAACTTGTGGGACATACTGGATTCGAACCAGTGACTTCTACCCTGTCAAGGTAACACTCTAAACCAACTGAGTTAATGTCCCTTTAAATAAAATCAGAACTATTGGCTTCAACCCTGTCATCCGTCGGCTGACGGACTAAACCAACTGAGTTAATGTCCCCAAAATTAAAAGAACCACCGGTTTAAACATCCGTTTCCGGTGCAAAAATAATAAAAACAGAAAAAGGCACTCAAATTGTGCCTTTTATTTTTCTTTATCTTTATCAGATTGGTTACATCAAAAATTTCAACATAAACAATACAGCCAGGATTATGGTAACAATTGTAAGATCTTTTATCTTGCCTGTTAATAATTTTAATAATACGAACGAAATAACACCAAACAAAATTCCTTCCGATATAGAAAAGGTCAAGGGCATCATAACTATGGTAAGAAATGCAGGAATAGACTCAGTAAAATCATCGAAGCTGATATTTTTTACGGGTGTCATCATCATTGCGCCAACCAAAATCAGCGCAGAGGCTGTAGCTGCACCCGGAATCATGAGGAATACGGGTGAAAGGAACAAGGCCAGAAACATCAATCCGGCAACAGTAAGCGATGTTAACCCGGTGCGCCCGCCATCGCCGACGCCGGCAGCGCTCTCTACATAAGTTGTTACTGTTGATGTTCCCAGGGCTGCGCCAACAGTTGTGCCTATAGCATCGGCCATTAATGCCTCCTTAACCCGGGGTACACGTCCCTCCCTGTCGAGCATGTTTGCTTTTGATGAAACTCCGATAAGTGTGCCTACTGTATCGAACATATCGACAAACAGGAAAGTAAAAACCACAACAAGCATATCCATTGAAAGAATCTGTGTCCATTCGAATTTCATAAAAACAGGGCTTAACGAGGGCGGGGTAAGATCAAAGCTGGAAGGCAAATGAGTAATTCCAAGTGGTATCCCGATTACAGTCCCGGTTAAAATGCCATACAAAAGGGCTCCTTTTACTTTGAGCGCGAGTAAAACACCAGTAATTACCAAAGCAATCAGGGCTACTGCTGCACCTGCATTTTCAGTAAGGTTTGTAACGTCGCCAAGAGTTACAAAAGTTGCAGGACTGCTTTCAATAATACCGGCATTTTTTAACCCGATAAAAGCGATAAACAACCCGATCCCTACCGAAATAGCATGTTTCATGTTCATTGGTATTGAGTTCACGATCATTTCGCGGATGTTGAACCCCGTAAGAAGGATAAAAATCAATCCTTCGAGAAATACTGCCGTAAGTGCGAATTGCCAGCTATGCCCCATCCCTAAAACCACCGTAAAAGCAAAAAAGGCATTTAGCCCCATTCCCGGGGCAAGCGCAAACGGTAGTTTAGCGTAAAGCGCCATAACAAGTGTTGCAATAAGGGCCGATAATGCCGTTGCAGTAAAAACAGCGCCTTTGTCCATTCCGGTTGCGCTTAAAATGTCGGGGTTCACTGCCAGAATATAGGCCATGGTCATAAATGTGGTTAGCCCGGCCAGCAATTCTGTTTTTACAGTTGTATTGTTTTCTTTTAAATTAAAATACTTTTCCAACATAATTAACTGATTTTAAAGGGTTGTTTTAAAAAGTCCATTTTGCGCCAATGGTTGGCATAACATGTAACCCTTCCATACCTCCGAAATTATTGCTTAACTCAACTTCTCCTCCGAATGAGAAATGTGTACAGGCATTGAACCAAAGCTGTGGTTCAGCCAAAAATACAAAATCGCCAAAAAGAGTCTTCTCCTTCCAAAAATCAGCAAAACCGGTAAACGACATTTTGCCTTTTGCAAAATTCACATACCATACTCCTGTCAACTGAAAGTTATTTGGCTTGTCATTCATTGTATTGGCTATGTTTTTATAGAGGGCTTTTAACGAGAACCCCCTTGAAAAATCAGCAGCATTCCACGAATAATCTAATCCTGTTAACCATGCATTATTGATTGTGTAAGCGCCTCCGGCATTTCCATCTTTCCATTGTCCAAATCCGCCATTATATTCACCGTGCCAGCTAAAAGGTGATTTTCCTAATTTCATACAGCGGGCAATTTCAAAATAAGATAAACTCACTCCTTCGACGTCTCCAACACCATAGTCGAAATCGATAAAGAAAAAAGTGTTGCCCAATTTATCTGTTTTAAACATTTCAACAGTGGTTGTCAGATACTTCCGGTCTTTTCCCAAATCGTAATGGGTTTGTATGTTTTGGGCATTAATACCTGTTGCAACGCCAACTGTGGCTAGAATCAGAAGAATTTTTTTCATAGTTCTTTAAAATTTGATTTAAGCCGCCAAAAATATATATTCTTGTGAACATATTGTTGCCGAAGTATATAGATTGTTCATAAATTGTTATATTAACCCCGAAAAATTAATACCTGAATGGAAAATATTAATCGCAGGAGATTTATCCAAAGGAGTGCATTTGGTATAGCCGGCAGCATTGCCGCGGTTTCGGGGCTTGTAAATTTAAGTTTTGGCCCTGCTCCAACTGCCATGATTGATGCAGTTGAACTTGGAAAAACAGGGATGGTTGTGCCCAGGCTTGCATTAGGCACGGGTTCGTACGGTTGGAGAAAAACTTCGAGCCAAAAGAAAATGGGTGAAGAGAAATTTATTCGAATGGCACAACACGCCTTCGACAGGGGAGTAAGGTTTTTTGAAACGGCCGACATGTACGGGACTCACGAGCTGGTTGGAAAAGCCATGAAAAAAGTTGGCCGTGAGAATGTGACCCTCCTTACAAAAATTATGGTGTACGACCACGAAGGCTGGTATAAAACCGAACCGTTTCAGAAAAGCATCGATCGCTTCAGGAAAGAACTTAATACCGATTATATCGATATTTTGCTTCTGCATTGCATGGTTAACAACGAGTGGCCCGACCAATACAGGCGTTATATGGACGACTACAGCGAAGCCAAACAAAAAGGGATAATTAAAAAAGTAGGATTATCGTGCCACCATTTTGGCGCAATGGAAATTGCAGCAGAAAACCCGTGGGCCGATGTTTTGCTTGCACGTATCAATTACGAGGGTGCAAAAATGGATGGCGCCCCCAACGATGTTATGGCTGTTTTAAAGAAAACCAGGGAAAACGGGAAAGGGGTAATCGGGATGAAAATATTTGGTTGCGGAAGCCTTACCAATGAAGAACAACGTCAGAAATCGCTCGAATATGTTATTAACAGCGGGAATGTTGATTGTATGACAATTGGCATGGAAAGCATCGAACAGGTAGATGATAACATTGACAGAATTATGCGCCTGGTAAATTCCTGACAAAAAACCCCGGTCAGGACGACCGGGGAGTATTTTTGAATTGGGAAGATTAAAAAATATGGGTCTTATATATTAAGATTCCTTCAAAAATTAAAAAGTAACCCTCTTTTTTAGATTTTTTAGTTGTTGTTTTGTAATGCCTTGTTAAGGAACCGGTTGGCAGGGTACAGCAGCCTGAACGAATTCACAATTTTTTCTATATAATTATCTGCGAGCAAGTCTGATTTTTCAATTTTTGAAGTAAACGCAAATGACTTGTATTTCAGCAGGTCGACGTACTCATGATCCTTTGGAAATCCTTTTGGCACCGTTTTTAATTTGTCGTCCCACATTGAGGGATATAATTTTTTAAACCCTTCATTATTGATGATTTCCAAAAACTCCCCACCATTTTCGGCAATAGATTCGCGAATGAGCTTTAACGTTCCGGGAGCCGGCATGTAAACACCGCCCCCGGCAAAACTTTCTTCCGGATCGATATGAAAATAATATCCGGCACCCGTGCTTTTTCTGCCACCCCTTGCAATAAATGCCCCGAAATTGGTTTTGTACGGGCGTTTATCATTCGAAAAACGCACATCCCTGAAAATCCTGAAAACACAGTCATTGGGCGTTATGGCAGGTATTTCGTGATCAAACTTTCGTACTTCATTAATAATTACTTCAGTTAAAAAAAGTATTTTCTTACGGCTCTCGTCGTACCTGCTTTTGTTGTCATTAAACCACTCCCTGTTATTATTTGCGGCCAACCCGGTCAGAAATTCAAGAATTTTATCCATTGTTAACTGTTTTTTAAAGTATTTTTACCCTGCGTAATATACAAAATTAACAAAGGCATAATGAAGAAGTTTGTATTGATTGTTGCGGGCGGAAGGGGTGTCAGAATGGACAAAAATATACCTAAACAATTTATTGAAATTGCTGGCCGGCCGGTTTTAATGCATACTTTTGACAGGTTTTACAATTTCGATAGCGAACTGGAATTTGTTCTGGCGCTTCCGGAGGACCAGGTAATTATATGGAAACAGCTATGCGAAAAGCACCGGTTTGAAATTGAGCACCAGATTGCCCACGGGGGAGAGAACCGTTTTAATTCGGTAAAAAACGGCCTCGATTTGATTTCAAATAATGGGATTGTATTTATCCACGATGGTGTAAGGCCCCTTGTTTCGGGACAAACAATCCAAAATTGCCTGGAAACAGCAATAAAAAAGGGAAACGCGCTACCTGTAGTTCCTGTTTCCGAATCGATAAGGATGGCCGATGGGATTGAAAGCATCGCAGTTGATCGTTCCAGCTACTTTTTGGTGCAAACCCCACAAACTTTTCAGGCACATTTAATAAAAGCGGCATATCAAAAAGCCAAACCTGAGGGATTTACCGACGATGCCACTGTTTTGGAAAGTTTTGGAGAAACCATTCATTTGGTTGAAGGTAACCGCGGGAACATTAAAATTACCTTTCCCGAAGATTTGATCTTTGCTGAAATAATGCTTAAAAAACTGAATTAGATTTTCTCGCCGGAAGTTGAAAAACCTTCCGTTATAAACCGGGAGATTTCAAAGTAAAAGAAACAAAAACGGCAGGAATTTCATTTTCCTGCCATTATCATTTAAAACTGTTGTAATTACTTTTTATTCAGCTTTTTAATTCGCTTTAAATTTTTACGTTTTGCTATTTTAAGCCGGATAACATAATCAAGTTGATATAAAGCCGGAACCATCATCATTGTTAAAAAGGTAGCAAAGCTCAAACCAAAAATAATAGACCACGACAGCGGGCCCCAGAAAGCAACATTATCGCCGCCAAAGTAAAGTTGCGGATTTAGTTCGGTAAACATGGTTTCGAAATTAATATTCATACCGACTGCCAGCGGAACCAAACCGAGAATAGTTGCCGTTGCAGTAAGTATAACCGGGGTTATACGGGTCCGTCCGCCTTCGATTATCGCACGCCGGGTAGGTACGCCCTCTTTCTTTTTAACATCGATAAACTCAACTATCAAAATCCCGTTTCTTACCACAATTCCACCCAAAGCAACAACTCCGAGACCGGTCATCATAATAACCAGGTCCATTTTGAAAATGATTACCCCCAGCAATACCCCAATGATACTGAAAATTACTTCGCTTAAAATTATCAGCGATTTACTCACCGAGCTGAATTGGGTAATCAGGATAAAGAATATTACCCCAATTGCAATAATCATCGCTTTCATAAGGAATTCGATGGTTTCCTGCTGGTCTTCCTGTTCGCCGGTCAGTTGGATCGATGTTCCGCGGTTCACTTTAAATTTCTGTGCTTCACGTTTAATGAGGGGAACAATATCGTTCGCTGAGTAACCCGATAAAACGTTTGAATAAACGGTAATAATCCGTTTTTGATCAAGGCGTTTGATACCGGCATACGAAGTTGTGTAGTCGATTTTTGCAACCGTCGACAGTGGAATGCTGCGCAACATGCCTGTATTCATATCGCGATAGGTAATTTCGAGATTGATAAGCGCATTTATATTTTCGCGCACATTCCTGTCGTAACGCAGCATAATCGGGAATTCATCTTCGGCTTGCTTAAATTTTGAGATTTCCTTCCCGTAAAGCGCAGTACGGATTTCAAGCCCTATTTGCCCTGTGGATAAACCCAGCCGTTGTGCGCGGTCGCGATCGATCCGGATCATTATTTCGGGCGAATTAATTTCGAAATCGGTTTTTAACTCTTCCACACCCGGAATATTCAGCGAATCGAGATAATCGCGAAAAGCAAAAGCATCGGCAATCAGGTTATCCAGGTTTTCGCTGGTAACCTCAATGTTGATGGGTTTTCCGGTAGGCGGCCCGTTCTGGTTTTTATCGACAGTAATTTCGGCGCCCGGAATATCGGCCACTTCCCTGCGGATCATTTCGAGATATTGTGTTGTTGAAATTCCGGTAGTACGGTATTTATGTTCGACAAAATTAACCGACACTTTCCCCTTGTTAAAAGGGTTTCCGGTAGCTGCAAAACCTTCCTCTTCGGCGCCAATAGTAACATTCGAAATTATGGATTCAACATCGGGGTTGTTTTCCCCGATTGCTTTGTAAACCCTTTTTTCAGCAATACGGGTAATGCTGTCGGTAACCATTTGGTGCGTACCGCCGGGCATTTTTATATACACATAAATGTTGTTCGGATCGTTGTTCGGGAAAAACAATACCGTAGGTTTTACCAGCGCTGTAAGATAAAGGGTAAGAAAAAAAAGTCCGGTCATTGCAA
The DNA here is from genome assembly GCA_037444065.1 of Draconibacterium sp. Classification (GTDB taxonomy): domain Bacteria; phylum Bacteroidota; class Bacteroidia; order Bacteroidales; family Prolixibacteraceae; genus Draconibacterium. Next base: position 71,383 of record JBBINB010000007.1, on the reverse strand, counting down.
TAAGAATCCAGATTGGCCTTGCCCCCTTTAATACAAATCTCAACTGAATTTCGTATTGGTTCATTATCCAGGGCCAGATTTTATTCTGGAAAGCCGAAATCATCCTTTTAATTACAAAATGGAAAAGCAAAACCATTATTACGGCAAAAACCAGGAAGTTTGCAATTCCGTATGATTTCGACAGGTAAAACAGCCCGGCCAAAATCAGCATCACCACAACTGAAATTTTTATTTTTCTCCAACCGCCCTTTTTTTGATATTCTTCGTCGTATTCGTGTTTCATAAACGAAACAGCAAAAACCGGGTTAAAAACATAGGCAACAAATAACGATGCGAAAAGGGTAATTATAAGGGTTACAGGCAGGTAATGCATAAACTGGCCAACAATTCCGGGCCAGAAAGCCAGCGGAAAGAAAGGCGCCAGGGTTGTTAATGTTCCCGATAAAATGGGCAGGAAAACTTCCCCGGCAGCCATTTTTGCAGCTACATTAATATCGGGATAAAAACGGTGGAGCCTGTGCGTATTTTCGATTACCACAATAGCATCGTCGACCACAATTCCGAGGGCAAAAATAAAGGCGAACATTACAATCATGTTCATAGTAAATCCGAGGCCCGGTAAAACCAGGTAAGCAACAAACATCGAAAGCGGCACGGCGAGCCCTACAAAAAACGCGTTTGTAAATCCCATGAAAAACATTAACACGATGGTAACCAGGATAAACCCGATTATAATTGTGTTGTTCAGTTCTTCCAGCGTATTCCGTGTAAAGCGGCTCTGATCGCCGGTAACTGTTACCTGCATATCTTTTGGATATTCGTTGCCAATCAGTTCTTCGTCAACAATTTTCTTTATCTGGTCTGATGCATCGAGTAAATTGGCGCCACTTTTTTTAATAACATTCAGGGTAATAACGTTTTTGCCGTCAAGGCGGGCAAAACTTTCCTGCTCCTCAAAATTATCGACAACCTGGGCAATGTCTCCAAGCTTAACATGGGCGCCGCTTGACGATTGTATTATTAAGTTTTTTATGGTTTCAATACCGGAAAACTGTCCTTTAATCCTCACCGTGTTGCGGATGCCATTATTGGTTAAAGTACCGCCCGAAATGGTCATGTTTTCCATGGCTACCGCCCTTTCGATATCGCTGAAAGTAACCTTGGCAACCTGCATTTTAAAAATATCGGCGTTTATCTGGATTTCGCGGTTGAGCGCCCCAACAATGTCAACCCTTGTAATTTCCTTTAAACCTTCGATTTTATCCTGAGCAATTTCTGCGTATTGTTTCAACCTGTCCATATCGTAATTTCCTGAAATGTTAAGGTACATAACAGGAATTTCGGAAATATCGATGTCCATGATGTCGGGTTGCGAAGGCAAATCGTTGGGCAGATCGCCTTTCGATTTATCTACTGCGTCGCGTACGCGTTGTTTAGCTGTTTCGATTGACAGATCAGGATCGAACTCGACAATAATCGACGAGAAGTCGGGCAACGAATTGCTTGTAATGGCTTTTACATCAGAAATCGATTTCAACTGTTTTTCGATGGGCCGGGTAACCAGGTTCTCGATATCTTCGGGCGAAGTACCCGGATATGCTGTGCTTACAACAATATAAGGAATTATCACTTGCGGAAACTGTTCCTTGGGGATAAAGTAATAATTCATCAACCCGAGAATCGAAATCAGGATGGCAAGTACATAAATACTTGTCCGGTTATCGATGGCCCAGCTTGTTGCAAAAAATTCTTTAATCTTACTTTCCTTTAACATGATTCATTGTTTTAAATGAAAATTAGAATGTTATTTTTTGTCCCTGGTTCAGGTTTTGAAACCCTGCAGTAATAATTTTCTCACCCGATGCAAGCCCCTCTAAAACCTCGACTATTCCATCATAATCCATCCCGGTTTTAATCATTCTTCTTTCAGCAATCCATTCGTTGTTATTCTGTTTTGCAATAAATACAAATTTTCCATCCTGGTTACTTTGAACATAATTTACAGGCACACAATAAGCATTTTCGTTGGTGTAATCTTTAATTTTTACATAGGCAATCATGTTGGCCCGTAGTTCCACTTCGCGCGACGATATTTTGCTTTCGACCTTAAATGTACGGTTGGTTGGATCGATAAAACGGCTGGTAAAACTCAGTTTTGTTTCAATTTCTTTTCCAAGATCCGGAAAGCTGATAGTGACATTGTCGCCATCTTTAACCCGGGTTGCATAGTTTTCTGAAACTTCGGCAGAGATTTTAGCCACACTCATATTTATCACCCTGATTGTAGAAGTTGGCATACCGGGAGAAGCCATTTGGCCAACCCGCAACGGAATGCTTTCGACTGTGCCTGAAATAGGCGAAACCACCTGCGCCATTTTTAACTGCTCGTTCATGGTACTTAATCTTTTTTCGAGCGACTCTTTGTTACTTTTTGCCTGGAGATACTGTACTTCGCTACCAATTTTCTTTTCCCAAAGGGCATTTTGCTTTTCGAAAATATTGGCGGCCAAATCGAGCTGTGTTTTTACCTCCTCCACAGATTGTTTCAAAACCTGCGAATCGAGCTCTGCCAAAACCTGGCCCTTTTTAACTTTTGTGCCTTCCTGTACATACACGGCTGTAACAATGCCAGCCATTTGAGGGCTTACAGCTATGTTCTGATCGCCATCGACAACCCCCTGTACCCTTACAAAATGGTTAAATACACACGTTTCTGCATCGATTACCGCCACCGGCACACCCTTAATTCCGGCGGTTTCGGCCGATGGGCCAATCTCTGCTTCGAGTTGTTCAATCTGAATATTTAGCTGGTCGCGCTGCGCTTTCAACTTTTCAAGCTCCGCATTTTTATCAGATTTCATACTGCATGAAACCAATAATGCAACAGCCACCGAGTAGTAAATTAATTTTTTCATTGTATTTGTTTTTTTATTTTATTATCCCTGTTTTTATTTTTTTTGATTATTCAATCATTATTCAGTTACCTGGTTGATATTGAACAACTTTTCAAGTTTCGATTTTGAAATTTGCAAATCATAAATACTCTGATAATAATTGGTAAGGTTTGTAAGGTATTGATTCTGGCTGTTCATTAAATCCATGCTTGAAGCCATTCCTTGCCTGTATTTTTCAAGTGTCCGCAGGTAAATATCATTCGATAATTCGTTGTTCTTTTTCTGATTCTGGTATTTTTCGAGTTTCAGCTTCACATCGTTCTGGTGCTGAGTAGCCTGTAGCAACAGGTTATTTGAAACAAAAGCTTTTGTATTCTGCGCTTTTTCGAGCGACATCTGTTTTTGTGAAACAACCGATAAACGCTGGCCTGTGCTGAATATAGGCAACGACAGGTTTAACCCAAGCACATCTTTGGGGGCAAAATCGAACAGGGGCGACTTTAACTTTTCGGTACGGTTGTAAAACCCGCTTACCGTTGGCAGAAAACTTGTTTTGGCAAGTTTCAGTTCCAGTTTGGCTACGTCTTCCGAGGTTTGGACCATACGGTAATCGATGTTACGTTCCAGTACAAACTGTTCCCCAATAAGTTGTAAACCCGAGCTGGTTAAAGCATCCTCCGATTCCACTTCATCAACAATTTTAATATTTGTGGCTTCATCCATGCCAATCTGTATTTTTAGTAACCTGTAAGCCATATCCAGATTACTATCGATTTGGTTAATAGCGTTCCGGACTGTATTTGCCGTTACTTCGAGTTGATCGACATCGGTTTTTTCGAGAAATCCCTGCTTGTACATTTCCGAAATTTCAAACAAAGTTTTATCGATATTTTCGAGGTTTTTCCCCAGAATTTTGCGGCTCTCCCCGGCAAGTTGGATCATGCGATAGGTATTTATCACGGTTTCAATAACATCGAGCCTGGTCTTTTCATCGTTTTGTTTTGACAAATTGTAATAAACTTTTGACGCCTGCAACCCTACAAAATAAGCCCCGCTAAAAATTAACTGAGACAGGGTAATATCGGTTATTACATTTTGCTTTACGCCCAGTTCAATCTCATCGCCCGGAGCTGCGTTTGGATCGAAAAAAGTAGCGGGCAAACTTGGTACTTTTGGATAAAAAGTGTATGCCGATTTGGCTTCGATATGGGGAAGCCCGCTTGCTGTGGTTTCCCAGATTTTCTTCTGCGCGATTTGTAAATCGAGTTGAGAGTTCAATACGTTGGCATTACGTTCCTGTGCCATTTTTAACGCATCGTTTAACGAAAGTTGAATTGTTTCCTGGGCCGACAAACCAACTATTTCCCCAAGGAATACAATCAAAAGGAATAAGGGTTTTATTTGCATTCTGAGCATGTTTATTCTGTTTTTTAATTGTTATTTGTATTATTAAACTGTATCATTTCTGATTTTCTTCTTTCGAAATATGCTATCCCTTCGGGTGTGGAAATTGCCCTGATATGATTTTCGAACATGGTTTTAAAAATCTCTTCAAACGTTATATTTTCAACAAAACAGAAATCTTTATTGTGCATATCGACCAGGTTCCGCACGTATAAACCGGCAACCAGTTCGATATTGAGGTCGTCGCGGTAAAGTCCCTGGGCGATTCCCTTTTCAATATTTGCGCTTAAATGATCGAAAATATAGCTCTGCTTTTTTTGCATGAAAGAGTGAAAAACCGATTCGTAGTATTTTTTCATTTCGAACTTTATTTTTGGATCGAATTTTCCAATCTGTTCCGAGACAACAATGCTCACCTGAATTAAAACATCGATTGCATTAATATCGCGGGAATTGATTTCCATAATTCGGTTTTCCCATTTTTTGTCGTCGTAATAAAAAAGTTTTTCAATCAGGTCTTCCTTGCTTTTGGCATACCGGTAAAGTGTTTTCTTCGAAACCTTTAACTTCCGGCTAATGTCGTCCATATTCAGGTTTTTTATCCCGAACTGATAGAACAGGTCAATTGTTCCATCGAGAATTGCACATAATTTGGGATCATTTAAATTGATTTCGACAACCATTTTCTTTTCGATAAAAAATTTTGATGCAAATAAAAGGAAACATTTTCAACCAGAAACGTTTCCTGTGTTAAAATTGTTTTTTAATTAACAATGAGCCAAAGTTCCGGAAAATGTTGCGGAATGAAATAAAAAGTTAGATAATCGCGATTTTTAGGTAGGCGAATGACGGTTTTAGGGCGGTAAAACGGAAAAAAATGTATCCTGGAGCAGGCGTAAGGATATTGAATAAAGAGTGGGTTACAAATGTAACGATTGATCCGTATAACTGATAAATACAAAAGATTAAACCAGCGAGTCGCCTTTTTTAATCCTAACATCGGTAACAAATTTTTTGATTTGCTGTTCGTCCTCTTTCCGGCAAATCATTAAAGTGTCGTTCGATTCAGCAACGATGTACCCGTCCAATCCCTGCAAAACGGCTATTTTTTCGCCCGAGATATTTACAATGCAGTTTTTGGTATCGTAAATTAACACGTTGTCGCCACTTATTACATTTCCCGAATCGTCTTTTGTACGGTTTTCGTATAGGGTGCCCCAGTTTCCAAGGTCGCTCCAGCCAAAATCGGCGGTCAAAACATAAACATTCTGCGCCTTTTCCATAATTCCATAGTCAACAGAAATAGAAGGCATTTCGGAGTATATTTTATTTATAAAATGAACTTCATCGTTTGTATTGTACAATTTCGTCCCACTTTCGAAAAGCAGCGAAACGTTTTTCAGGTGCATGTCATAAGCTTCCATAATTGCCGGCATTGACCAGATAAAAATTCCTGAATTCCAAAAGAACTCGCCACTTTCGACAAAAAGTTTTGCCATTTGCAGGTCGGGTTTTTCTGCAAATATTTTTACTTTATACAGGTTGTCCAGCTCCTTAAAGTCAACTTTCTTATGAACCTGAATGTATCCATAAGCTGTTTCGGGCCTGCAGGGTTTAATGCCCAATGTCAGTAAAGCTTTGTTATTTTTTACAAAATCGAGCCCGTTTTTTATCTGATGAATAAATTCATCTTCCTTTAAAATAACATGGTCAGAAGGAGCCACTATTAACTGGGCATCGGGGTTTATTGTTTTTATTTTGAAGGTTGCCCAGGCAATACAAGGCCCTGTATTCCGGCGTAAAGGCTCAAGTAAAATTTGATCGTCGTTTAATTGCGGAAGCTGTTCGCGTACAAGGCTATGGTATTTTGTATTGGTAACTACAACAAAATTCCCGGTTGGAATTATTTTTGAAAAACGGTCGTAGGTTTGCTGAAGAAAAGTCCGGCCAGTGCCCAGTATATCTAAAAACTGTTTTGGTTTAACCATGCGGCTAAGGGGCCAGAAACGGCTTCCTGTTCCGCCAGCCATAATAATACAGAAGTTATTGTTCATTAGGATTACGTTTGTGTTCTTTCAAAAGTATTAAAATTATACAAATCAAACCGATTTATGCCATATTTTTGAAAGTATGAATATTCGGGGAAAGAATCTGTTTGTTTAGGGTTATTTAAGTTGTAAATTTAACCTTATTATTTGTGCAATTTAAAGATAGGAACACCATGGGATTCTTTTTTCATATTGGGCGTTATTTCGAAATGCTAAAGTTGGTTTTAGCAAGGCCCGAAAAGCATAAGATGTATATCAGGCAGTTGTTTTATGAAATCGAAAACCTTGGGGTAAACTCGGTTGGAATAGTTATTATAATTTCGATTTTTATAGGTGGGATTATGACCATACAGTTTGCCTATGCGCTGATGAATCCGTTGTACCCGTCGTATTTAATAGGACTTGCAACGCGCGACACGTTATTGCTCGAATTTTCTTCGACAATGATTGCCCTGATAATGGCCGGAAAAATAGGCTCAAATATTACTTCCGAAATTGGCAGTATGCGCGTAACCGAACAGATTGATTCGCTCGAGATAATGGGAATTAACTCGGCAAGCTACCTGATTTTACCAAAAATTATTGCTGTGGTTTTTATTTTTCCTATGCTTTATATAATCAGTGTTTTTTTCGGGATTTTAGGCGGCCTGGTTACCGGGCCCTTAACAGGCACCATAACTTTGCCCGAATATATCGATGGTATTAAAACGTTATTTGTGCCGTATTATGTCACTTTTTCGATTATTAAATCGCTTGTATTCGGGTTCCTTGTTGCTTCGGTACCCGCTTATTTCGGATATTACGTGCAAGGTGGGGCGCTCGACGTTGGAAAAGCAAGTACAAAGGCTGTGGTAAACACAAATATCCTTATCCTTTTTTTCGATTTAGTTTTAACCCGTTTATTACTGACATGATTGAAATTAAAAATTTATACAAATCGTTCGATGGTAACGAGGTACTGAAAAATATATCCATAACGTTCGAAAAAGGTAAGACGAATTTGATTATTGGCCGAAGCGGCTCGGGAAAAACTGTTTTGTTGAAATGTATCCTGGGCCTGTTCGAAGCAGACAAGGGTGAAATCTGGTATAACGACCGGAATTTTACTTCGACCAACGAAAAGGTCCGTAAGAAAATGCGCCAGGATATTGGAATGGTATTCCAGGGCGGGGCGCTTTTCGACAGTATTTCTGTTGAAGAAAATGTGCGTTTCCCGCTTGATATGTTTACAAAAATGAATGCGAAGCAAAAACGCGACAGGGTTGCATTTTGCCTCGACCATGTGAATATTGCTAAAAACGCATTTAACCTTTCACCGAGCGAAATAAGCGGCGGTATGAAAAAACGGGTTGCAATTGCCCGTGCAATTGCCCTTAATCCGCGTTACCTTTTTTGCGATGAACCCAATTCAGGCCTCGACCCCGAAACTTCGACAGTAATCGATGAACTACTCAGGAACATAACAAGGGAATTTGAAATGACTACCATCATCAATACCCACGACATGAATTCGGTTATTGAAATTGGCGAGTCCATTCTTTTTATAAGCAAGGGAGAAAAAGAATGGACTGGCACCAATAAGGAAATTTTAAACAGTAACAACCAAAAACTGAATGACTTTATTTTTGCAAATAAACTGTACGCCCAAATGAAAAAAGAAGTTGAAGAGGGTTGAATTATCTATAATGTGTCCCTGAAATATTTTACTGTGCCTACTTTTAGCTCCATGGTGGCTTCTTCGTCGCAAACAATAATTCCATTGGGGTGGTTTTGCAATGCCGATAGGGTCCACATATGGTTCATTCCTTCCTCCACCACTTTCTGAAGCGCCCTGGCTTTTTTATACCCATTTATTATTATTACCACTTCTTTTGAATCGAGCACCGTTTGAACACCCACTGTTAATGCCTGTTTTGGTACCTTATGAATATCGTTGCCAAAAAATCTCGAATTTGCAACCAGTGTGTCGTAATTCAGTGCAACAAGCCGGGTGCGTGAGTTAAACGGCGATCCGGGAACATTAAATGCCAGGTGGCCGTCGGCACCCATTCCGCCCAAAAAAAAATCGATTCCGTTGTACGACCTGATTTTTTCTTCATAATCGTTACATTCCTTTATGAGATCGGGCGCATTCCCATTTAAAAGATGAATGTTCTTTTTATCAATATCAATATGGTTAAAGAAATTGGCATACATGAAACTGTGGTAGCTCTCGGGATGGTTTTCCGGAATCCCTGCATATTCGTCCATGTTAAATGTTACTACATTTTTGAACGATACTTTTCCATTTTTATTCAATTCGATTAACTTTTTATATGTGCCAAGCGGAGACGAACCTGTTGGCAAACCCAGAACAAAAGGTTTTTTTTCTGTTGCCCCGGAATCGTTGATTTTTTTTGAAATATAATCAGCTGTCCAGTTGCTTATTTCGTCGTAAGTTTTGTGAATAATAATTTTCATTAATATAATTTTTAAAGTTTATTTTAAAGTTTAAACTATCCCCACCACCGATTTTTCCAATTTGAATGCTTCCTCCAGGAACTGTTCAACATTTAAATCGCGGTGATACACCATGCCGTGAGTTGCCCTTAACAGCGCCGATTCGTTTTGGTAGAAAAAATCCTTTCCTAATAAAAACTGAATTTGCTTGTGTTGGTCGTACCAAACCTGTTGTGTTAATTGGCTGAATTTACCATCGAGCTGATAACTTGGAAACGATGCATTTACCTGTGTTACATAACATTCCGAGAACGATTTTTCGAGTGTTGCCAGTGAGTTCAGCGATACCGGAACGATAACTTCCACATCCCACGGTTCGTATTTAAACCACACGTTGCGATATCCAATAATTCTGAGTTTACTTAAATCCTCTTCCCTGCTCCATGCCTCAACGGCTTTTGCAATAGCCTGCAGCACTTTGTAATGCGTGTCGGGCCCGCTACCCTGCGGATCCATTGCCAGGCTTATTACTGTTGGTTTGTATTTTCTGAAATCATCAAGAATAGGTAATATATCGCCTTCAAAATCGGTCTGTCCAGGCGAAGTGTTTTTCTGATAGAAACTCAACCGCAAATGGTGTACGTTTTTAATCAGAATGCCGTAATGCGCCCAAACAAGTTCTTCCTCGAATTCGCGTATCATACCTTTGAGTTTCTGTATTTTAGGCGGGTTTTTACTGCCCGCGTAACTCTGGTTCAAATTCGAAATGATTTCATAAATAACATCCCTTAAACCTTCCTTCGATTTAATGTTCCATATAGAAACCAAAGCTCTAACCGCCCTGTGACAAACGCCGCGTCGTTTTTCGCCGTCTTTTTGCGAGGCAATGTTATCGAGATAATGATACACATCTTTATCCCACTTGTACCTGTACCCCTCCTTGAAAAAATCGGGGTAGTTTATCATTTCAATTTTATTCTGAAAGATTAAATCTTTTGTATCGACAATTAAATCGTACAAAAACTGGTTAGTTACTGCAGTAAACCCTGAAGTTAAAACCGAAAAATGCAATTCGTTGCTTGCATCGCGCGACTGGCGGTTGGTTGCCGGCATAATGCCCAGCATTATATCGTCGTGGTGGGGCCCCGTATGGTAGTAAACCTGGTTTACCTCTTTCTTCATGCCCCTGAGGAGTTTTTCCATAACAGAGTCAATTACCGACTTTACAGTATTTTCATTCAGGTTTGGTATAAGCCTGCAATATTTGTCTGCCCTTAAGTCTTCAAGTTCAAGTTTTGGCCCGAACTTGTTTATTTTTTTACACAACTCCATTACTGCCCTTTCAGTTTTCCGGTGTGTCCAAACCCCGCTTTTATAGAAGTTTTCGATGCTGTCGTCGAGTTTTACTGCCGCCCCTTCGGTTAAATAAAACCTGCTGTTTTCGAGTTTCTGCAACGACGTTGCCGGCGCCATAACGGTTGGTCCGCTTTCGAGGGCTGTTTTAATCGTGTCGGCAATTGCTTCCCCTGCTGCATAAATTATTGTTTTGGCGCTTGGATTAAACCCAATTGATCCGAGGCCGACAGTGATAACCAGTCTTTTTCTCGAAACTTCAATACCCCCAAGGTCGGTTGCCAAAACAGCCTGCGTTTCGAAATTGGTTTTGGTAAGCCTGGTCGACGAGAAATGATCGGCGCCTTTTGTATTGAAAGCTATATGCCCATCGGGGCCTATTCCGCTAAGAAAGAACCCGATACCCCCCTTCTCCCGTATTTTATTCTCGTAGTTGGTGCACCAGTTATCGATTTTAAAGATTGATTCCTGTTGAATTTTTTCAAGCACGGTTTTCGCTTCGCGATAACGTAAAGTTAAATCGATGGAGTAATCGGGGAAAACTTCCTGAGATGGTTTATCATGGCCGAGTTTAATATCTTCCGACCTTATAAGCAGCGAGTTGTTGCGGTCTAATCCGAAACCTTCAATATAGTTTACTTTTACAAAATTATAAAGGCTGTTGTGCTGTTCTGAACTGATTGGATAAAAATCGCCCATTTGAACAAACTGAAGTTTATCCAGACAGGGTTTTAACCGACCACTTAAATTGTACTTCGCTCGCAATTCCCTTCCTTTCGGGTTATCCCAATTATCGAGAATCAAATGGGTATAATGAATAAAATACTGGGCGGTTTTCCCACCGGGTAAACTTACTGCCCCGGCTGGATTTTCGATAACCCACTCAATAAAACTCAATGCCGAAAGAAGCCCGAGCTGTGGAAAACTCTCAACTGTAATAAAAGGGATTTTTGTTGAGATTGATTTAATTTTTGCCTCTTCGAAAAATGCCTGTTCAACTTTTGTGAAATTCATTGTCATACCTGTTATTTTAACATCGATAATTTCTCTAAAGCATAAGCTGCAACCCCCATTGTTCCTGCCTTTGAACCAAGTTCGGAAAATACAATTTCCGAATTGTTACTGATATCGTGGTTACTGTAGGTGTGTATGGCTTGCTGGATGGGCGCCAGAATAAACTGGCTGGCCTCTGCAACCCGCCCGCCAATAATAATCAGTTCCGGATTAAAAATCTGAATCAGGTATGCAATGCCCCTTCCAAGCCAGCGCCCTACTTCAGAAAAAAGCGAAACAGCAAACTGGTCGCCTGAATACGCCGCCTGAATAACAACCGAAATGTCAATTTTATCCAAATCGTTTTTTACCAATTCTTTTATAAGAGAAACTTTTCCGCTAATAATGCCCTCTCTTGCCATTCGCGACACAGCAACAGCCGACACCATTGTTTCAAGACAGCCTTGTTTTCCGCAGGTACATAAAACTCCATTATCGACAATTGGCAGGTGCCCAAATTCGCCCGAATAGCCCGATTTACCCGAATATAACCTTCCATTTACAATTATACCCAAACCCAAACCCCAGTCGGCATGGAGCATTAACACATTTTTCCGGTCCCTGGCCAGGCCAAAATGTTGTTCGGCAAATGCCCTGACTTTTGCATCGTGGTTAAAAAATACCGGTATTCCAAAAATTTTCCGAAGTTCAGCAAACAAATTGTTTACATCGGGGAAGTAAGTTTTATTTATGCCTTGCTTCAAATTTATTAACCCTGGAAGTTCGATACCGGCAACTATTATTTTAATGTAAGGGATATTGCTATCGGCTACCACTTTTTCGAGCATTTCGTTGACACGGTTAAAAATGGTAATATCCGACTGCATTTTTATCGGAAAATTATGGGGCCCGCTAACAACTTCGTTATTACTGTTAAAAATAGAGATTATTGTGCGTGCAATGTTTATAGTTATCCCAACTACGTAAAACCCGTCTTTCACCAAACCATAAATATTAGGTCGTCTTCCCCCGCTTGAATCGCCTCTTCCTAATTCTTCAACCAGTCCGTCATCAATAAGTTCTATAAGAAGACTGTTAATTTTGGGCGTACTTAAATTAATCCGTTTCGAAATATCGGCATTCGAAAGCGGACCATTAAAATAAATAGCCTTTATTATCTGCTTTTTCTGGCTTATTTTTTTCGATTCAACTGCCAAACTTTGATTACCGGTATTTTTAAATAATTTTTCCATACAAAAACCTTTTGCGAAGTTCGGAATAAAATAAATAATAAAAAAGTTTCTTTTTAATTTATTTAAAAAGGTGCCAATTGTTTAAGCCATTGTTGGTAAATTGCGAATAAATCTTATCCCACTCTTCATTATAAATTCAATTAATAAGCAGATATTTATATGAATTTAAAAACAATTACAATTAGTTTATTATGCAACACCAAAGACTTCTTTTTTTACTTGGGCTTATTTTCATTTTTGAAACCGGAAGTTCACAATCGCGAAAAATAATTGACATTCCCAACATTAAGGGTTATGAAACATTAAAATGCGACTTTCATATGCACACTGTTTTTTCCGACGGGACAGTGTGGCCAACCGTTCGCGTGCAGGAAGCTTGGGAAGAAGGGCTTGATGCAATATCAATTACCGATCATATTGAATACCGCCCTCATTCAAAAGACGTTCAATCCGACTTCAACCGTTCGTTTGAAATTGCAGAACCCCTGGCAAAACAGTTAAAAATAATTTTGGTTAAAGGAGCCGAAATAACGCGAAATATGCCCCCTGGACACTTAAATACCCTGTTTATTAAAAACGCCAACCTGCTCGATCGCGAAAATGTTACCGATGCCCTGAGGGAGGCGCGCGACCAGGGCGCTTTCATAATATGGAACCACCCTTGCTGGGAACATCAACAACCCGACTCTGTGGTCTGGTGGAAAGAACACACTAACCTGCAACGTAACAATATGTTACATGGCATTGAGGTGTTTAATGAGAAATTTTGCCCTGAAGCTTTGGCCTGGGCCAATGAAAAAAAACTTACTATTTTTGGAAATTCAGACGAGCACGGCCCTTCGAAATACTACAACGGACACAGGCCAATGACCCTTGTTTTTGCAAAAAGCCGCACCCAGGGAGGAATTAAGGAGGCTTTATTCAACAAGCGGACTGCAGTTTATTTTGATAATACTATTATAGGTGAATCCAGTTTGCTTAACCATCTGTTTTTTGCCTCGCTGGAAATTGGTAAAACGCCACTAAAGCTTACTAATAAAGAAAGCAGGTTGGTTTTTATAGAAAACAAATCGGAGATTAATTTTGAGTTAGAGCTTGTGCAACCCGGAGTTGGTTTTGACGCACCCGAAAAAATAACATTAAAAGCACATCAAATAACTGCCCTGGAGATTACAGGGAATTCGGATGAAGTTGCACGTATGGCAGACCTGAAATTGTTCTACGAAGTTAAAAATTTGAAAGTCAGCAGTGTCGACAACCTCGTAATTACTTTCCGGTTTCAGAACATTTAATACGTTTCATTCACCCCGAATGATACTGTGAAGTTTTAAAACAAGAACATGCAAAAGAAATCGTCAAAAAATAACGAAACCTCATTGCGTTTGTATAACATTACAAACAACCTGGAGATTTCCCCCGGCGTTCATAAACTTTCGTTTGTACGCGATTTTGATTTTTTACCTGGCCAGGTACTGAAAATAGGGATTGACTTTGACCATGCCCCCCGCATTTACAGCATTTGCAGTGGTAACAAACAGGACGAAATCGACATACTATTTAATATTAAAGACGACGGTTTTTTAACCCCAAAACTGGCTTCGATAGTTCCGGGAGAACAAATCCTGGTTTCGAAACCTTATGGAAGTTTCGTGGGTACAAAACCGCCTGCCTGGTGGATTGCCACCGGAACCGGAATTGCCCCTTTTTACAGCATGTTAAAATCGGGGCTTGCCGGAAACAAAAAACTCATCCATGGTGTACGCTTTCTAAACCAGTTTTATTTTGAAGACGAACTGGAAGAAGCGCTTGCAGAGAATTATGTTCGCTGCTGTTCACGCGAATCATCGTGCAACACAGTTCCCGGGCGGGTAACAGATTATATGACCAATTTTGAAGCCTTACCTTATGTAAAGTATTATATTTGCGGACAAGCGTTAATGGTTGTTGAGGTTCGAGATCTTCTTATTAAGAAGGGTATCGGGTACGAAAATATTTTAGCTGAAATTTATTTTTAAACCCTGTTAAAGCCGTAACTTTCAGCTTTAAATCAATACATATTACAAAGTAAAAAATAAAATTCAACCCAATGAAAAAAACAGTTATTTCAGTATTTGCAATTATTTTTATTGCATGCGTAAATCTTGTTCAGGCTCAATCGCTAAATGAAGTACTCAACAATCATTTTAAAGCTGTTGGCCAGGATAAACTGGTTAATGTACAGTCGATTAGTGTAAAAGCCAAAGTAAGCCAAATGGGTATGGAAATGCCCATGGAAATGAAAATTAAAAAACCAAATATGTTTCTGGTTACCATAAGTATGCAAGGACAGCAAATGATCCAGGCGTTCGATGGGCAAAAAGGGTGGATGATTGCACCCTGGATGAGCGCCGAACCGCAGGAACTATCGGGCCAGCAGCTCCAACAGGCCATGGAACAGGCAAATTTGGAGGGTGAATTATATTATTACGACAAGAAAGGGAGTTCTGCTGAATTAGCCGGAAAAGTAAATATTGATGGAAAAGATGCATACAGAATTAAACTTGCAACCAAAGACGGCAACACCAAAGATTATTTTATTGACGCTGCAACCTACTACATTTCGAAGGTAAAAGCCAAAGTCAGCGCCCAGGGTCAAACCGTTGATGTGGAGCAAGTTATGAGCGAAAACAAAACTATCGACGGAATAACTATGCCCATGAAAATTGAAACAAAATCGCCTATGGGAAGTGCAGTTATTTTAATGGAAGAAATAAAGTTTAACGAAAAATTTGATGAGGCGATTTTTAAACAGCCGGCAAAGTAAATTATGACATTTATATTGAATAAAGAGCGGGCAACCGCTCTTTTTTATTTCATAAAATGACTAACGGTTTCTCAGATCGTTTCTGAACGATGAGCGGACACAACGAAAACCAACATACGATTTTGTGGTGTCCTGGTATTCAAAACTGCGCGTACCGGTCCGGATAAAATAATCCATGTCTTTCCACGAACCACCGCGTATTACTTTTCTTTTTAAAACCGGCGGATCATCGGTTTTGGCATTGTATTGCAATTCCGGATTTATGTCATCCACTGTCTCATATCCAGCTTCAAAAAAAGCGGTGCTGGTCCATTCTGCAACGTTCCCCGCCATATCATACAAACCAAAAGGATTTGGGTCGAAAGCCCCCGTAACCATTGTTGTTGTTGTCGATGGGCTGTCGGCAACATAATTTCCCCTTAGCGGTTTAAAGTTGGCAACAAAACACCCCATATCGTTCCGTGCGTAATAACTGCCCCAGGGGTACATGCTGTTTTTTAAACCTCCCCTTGCAGCCATTTCCCATTCCGATTCGGTGGGGAGCCTGAACTCGTGAGCAGGTATTTCCTTTAATCGTTTATTTGACAAAACTTTCAGGTTTGTCCGCCAGTTACAAAATGCATTTGCCTGTTTCCAGCTAACGCCTACAACAGGGTAGTCGTCGAAAGCATAATGCGAGAAATATTTCAGGGTAAGGGGTTCGTTATATGAATACGTAAAATCGCGAATCCAGCAAAGCGTATCGGGATAAACGGGTACCGATTCGCGCATCAGAAAAGAGCTCCGGTTTTCGATCGGTTTTAGTTCTCCATTACTATCAGAGACTGCGCCTTCGTACTTTTTTGTTTCAAAATTGTACCTATTGCCCCTGTTTGCAGCTTGTTTGTAATCGACCCAGTAGTATTCATAAATTAATTTTCGCGAATCAATCTCCTTGTGAAAAGACATACGCTCATGTTCAGGCACAAAAATATCCTCTAATGAAGCCAGAATATCCGGATCTTTCCAGTTTATTTTTTCCCGCCAGTTGATTATTGGTTTTTCCAGGGGTACCTGATTTTCATCTTCCGAAATCACATAATCGGTATAAGTTTCACCCAACATTTTACGGGCTATTGAATCGCGTACCCAAAAAACAAATTGTCTGTATTCATTATTTGTAATTTCAGTATCGTCCATCCAAAATGCTTCAACCGAAACTGTTTTATTTCGGGTGGATTCGTTAATCTCATCGTCGGAAGGGCCCATAATAAAAGAACCCCGCTGGATATAAGCCATTCCATAAGGGCTGGGCTCAAACCAGTGTTCCTTGTTGTTATCCCTGCCGGGCATATAATTGTTGGCCCTCTGACATGAATTAAAAAGCAATCCAAGGACGACCCCAAAATATATGATTGCTTTTTTCATCTGAGCGATTGTATTGCTTTGTATTGACTGATAAGGTGCCGGTTCTGCCTAAAAAAAAACCTTATGAAAACATAAGGTTGTATCCATTTTTTAAAATGCTTAATATTCCCAGAGATCCTGCTCAAAATTAAAAATTTTGTCTTCGATCCGTTTCGATTCGAGCATGGCTTCCTTTCCTGTTAAATAGGCGCTAATGTCGCGGTTGTTGTATATGTTTTCCTCGATTACCACGTAACTGTTAAAGGTCCGTTTAATAAACAAATCATCAAACGATACCTGTTGAGCTGAATTATAAGGATTTAACACAAGATTTGTCGACAATAAACGTCTGGCTTCGGGATAGTAAATCCAAAATAATTTTTGCCTCTGTACCTGTCCCGATGTATCACCTTCCCTGACAAATTCACGAATTGGGCATATTCCTACAATTCGCACATTTAGCGTTGAATTTTGTTTATCGAAATACCATTCTTCCTTAACCATGTATTGCTTAATATCAGCAGGCCTGATTTCTCCCTGTATAGTAACTATTTCACGCTCGCCCGTGTCGAAATTTATCTTTTCCTCTTTCCTGGCTTCTGCCCCGAAAGATGCTTTCACCTGATCGAACGACATGGGAACTTTAAAGTCATCGTCCAAACTGGCATCATAGGGTGTTATCTGACCATTTTCGATACCGTTAAGCAGCAACGAGATCAGGTTCATCCGGCCATCCATCTCCATGGTCGGAAAATAAAGCGGCAAATTCATTTTTTCCCGCAAATCGATAATCCGCCATATTTTTTTCGACCAGAAAACGTCAGCTTCGCGCACCGAAGGTAATGGCATTGGTTTTTTCTGAACTATATCAGTGCGTTTAAACGCCCCGTTTACAATCTGTGCACCAGATTGTTTTCCTGCCAAAATCAGCAAGAATACAATTACTCCGAAATATGCAACTAATTTTTTCATAACTATTTTACTTTGAATGAAATTGGTGGGAGGTCGCGGGTGCTGCCGTCGTCGCCAATTGCTTTAATACTTCCTATATAAACAATACTTTCGAGTTGTACTCTTCTCAACATTTCTTTTTGCTCGGGTGTAAACCGGTTTGAATTCGATTTTTTTATGTCGGTGTATCCTCCCGAAGTTGTTTGAACTTCAAATCCGCTTACTTTGTATTTAAAGTCGAAGTCAAAATCTTCCAGGACGGCCATAACTCCATCTTCAATTTGCAGCCTTTCCATTTTTATATCACCTCCCGTCAAGCCGGCAACCTGTGCCACCGGATCGGGGACCCTTTTAACGCGCCAGTTGGAAGAACCAATTAATTTACGGGTGCCCCCAATCATAGCGTAGACACTTACTTTTGTCCGGCTTGCCTGTTCGTCGAGTTCGGTTGGGCGTATCATCCATAAATCTCCCGATTTTACAACCTTCCCGTTAGTCATTTCAACTTCCAGGTTTTCTTTTGGAATTCCACCTGCAATATCGAAGGGATTATCAAGCCCCCGGTAAAAAACATTCATCCTGGTTGCCGACATCGTGATACCAGGTTTGGTAACCTGATAGGGTTGCTCGAATTTATATTCTTTAAAAATACCGTCGGGGGTTTTATATTTTATCAAACCACTCCATTTAAAAACTCCCGCCTCGTTGGTGCTTACCTTATAAACCGCTTTCCCGTCTTTAACTTCGACAGGCCTTCCGTTAATAAAAATCTCTGGCTGTTCTGTGGTGTCTTCAGCGGCAAGAAAAACCTCTGCCTCGTACTGTTCGCCCTGGAAAACAATATTCGAATTGGCAATTACCCGGGCCCCAAGCTTGTTAAATTTAAATGATCCAGCATCGATCTGAGAATACAGGTAATTAATTACATTGGCTTCCGAGTTTTTTACATCGATCTGAATTTTAGAGAGAACCGTGAGAATTGCCGCCAAGGGTGTATTTTCAAAATGCAACGATTCCCAGGTTTTTTTGTCACCCGAGACGCCGAATTTACCACTTGCCCCGGGATCGGGGGTATCGAGGGCGCTTATTATAGCATTCCTTAATTCAACATCTTCCTCGTTTAATGAATTTACCATCCTTGTTTTATAGGCTTCAATTTTTTCTTTCAGCTCGGAGGCCTTTTTTTGTTTAATCATAAATTCTGAAGTCCCGTTGAGATCGTCTTCTTTCTCGATCTGAAGCGTATCCCCTTTTTCGGTAATCAGGTTGTACCTTGATGGATCATAAGGAAAATCTTTGCCAACCCCAACTGTCTTGCTACCTGAATAAATTACAAGTTCCTCCTTTAAATTTGTAATATAATCCGTCAGTTCTTTTGTTTTCACTTTAACCTCATCAGCCTTTTGCTTCCAGGCCTCCACTTTTGCCGGATTTTCAATATACGCCTGGTCAAAGGATGTATAAACCTGCCTGTTCTTCATTTCAACAGCATTCAAAGTGTGTATCAGGCTTGAATCGACAATTTTGAATGCTTCAAGGACTTCGGCAGCAACGTTAAGTGCCAACATTGCAGTTAGCACGATGTACATCATATTTATCATTTTTTGCCTCGGGGTTTCCGGGCAATTTTTTGAACCCATAATGCTGTTCTACGATTATTATTTTTTATAACTCATTGCACCCAGCATATTACCATAAATAGTATTCAATGACTCGAGGTGTTTATTCAGTTGCTCAGCGTTTTCTTTATATTTTTTAAGTTCTTCGACCGATGAAGCCAGAATACTGTTCATTGCCGAAATATCTTTGCTAAAGTCCTGGCTTGCCTTAAACTGTTCTTCGGAACCTTTTAACTGCGATTCGAAACTTGAGTTTAAAGCGCTCAGGTTTCCATTCAGCTTTTGAAGATTAGCGGAATACTGTTTGGAATTTTCTTTAATATTTTCGATTTCCGAAGAAACCGAACTACCAGCAGAACTGTATGATTCTGCTAACTTCTTACTTGTTTCAGATAAAATTTGGGAGAATTTTTCCCCACTTTTTTGCATGTTATCGATGGCGCCGATTCCTGTTTCCGAAATTTTCTGCGCAGTTGATGAATAAGATTCAAGCAAGGTATCGACAGATTTGTTAATCGTAACATTTGCCTTATTGTTTACTTCTGCAAAATTGCTCATCGATACAGATGCAGAACTCAGGTTTTGGACATACAAATCGGTTGCAAGGGTGGCTGAAGATATGTCGCTGATTCCTTTTGCCGTATTGCTTAAATTTGCCAATCCCTTCCCCACTTTATCCAGAAGATCCGGCGTAAGTTCATTGGTTCCGAAAAGTTCGTTAAACCCTGCTTTATTTTTCTTTCCCAGTTGCTCAAAACTTTCGAGTTCGAAATCCTCATTCAACTCGGGATACACTTTGCTCCAGTCGGGCATTTCAAGTGGCGGTTCAAAAGCAGATAAAAAGAAGATGAATGCCTCGGTTATTAAACCAATGGCAAGCAAAACCCCTGAGTATTTGAGATGTTCAAGTTTAAATAATGCCCCAATCATTACAAGGGAAGCGCCCCATCCGTAAACATACCCCATGAATATTTTCCAACGTTTTGATTTAATTAATTCTCCTATATTCATCTGTCTTTTCCTAATTAGATTTAACAAGTACTATTTAAACTCCTGTCCAAAAGTAGAGCGAACGCAGCGAAAACCAATATAAGATTTTGTTGTATCCTGGTATTCATAGTTTCGTGTAGAAACCTGGATAAATGATGCAATGTCTTTCCATGATCCTCCGCGTATAACCTTGCGTTTCATTACCGGGGGTTCATCGGCCCTTGCGTTATAGGTAAAGGTAGGGTTCAAATCGCCAAAATAGTTGTACCCAGCTTCATCATAGGCTGTTTCCGTCCATTCCGCAACGTTTCCCGACATATCGTAAATTCCAAATTCATTTGGGTCATAGCTTCCAACTTTCATGGTAGCAATACCTCCGTCTTCAACGTAATTTCCGCGCAAAGGCTTAAAGTTGGAAAGAAAAACGCCTTTATCATCGCGGGTATAATATCCTCCCCAAGGATACATTGAAAAACTTTTACCCCCCCGCGCAGCGTATTCCCATTCTGCCTCGGTAGGAAGCCGGTATGCCTGGAGGGAAGCTTCCCTTTTTGCTGCCAAGTAGTCGTTTTGGATTTTTGTTCTCCAGTTGCAAAAAGCGAGCGCCTGTTTCCAGGTAACTCCCACGACAGGGTAATCATCGAAACCCGGGTGCCAGAAATATCGTGTGGCCAAGGGCTCGTTGTACGAATAGGTGAAATCGCGTATCCAGGTAAGGGTATCGGGGTACACCTGAACCTGATCCTGAAGGATAAACGAAGAACGGTTGGATATAGGGACCAATTCGCCTTCGGCATTATAAACATTTCCCTCGTATTGTTGTGTTTTAAAATTATAACTGTTGCTCCGTTTTGCTGCTTGTTGCAAATCAATCCACCAGTATTCATAAACCAGTTTACGGGGATCGACCTCTTTTTTACCAAAAAATCTTTCATTTTCGGGGATGTATAAATCCTGCATTGCCATTTGCATATCGGGATCTTTCCAGTCAATTTTTTCTCTCCAGTTGAGCGTTGGCGGATCGATTGGATTGCCGTCCCTGTCTTCGGTTGTAAGAAATTCAGGAAATTGATCGCCCAACATTTTTCTGGCTATTGAATCTTTAACCCAGTTTACAAACTGTCGGTATTCGTTGTTGGTTATTTCGGTGTCGTCAATCCAGAATGCTTCTTGCGAAACTGTTTTAGTTGGCACACCCGCCGAGCTTGCATCCTGATCGCTTGGCCCAATGTTAAAACTTCCCTTTCGGACAAAAACCATCCCGTAAGGTTGTGATTCCCTCCATTTTGGCCTGTTCTGCACCCCAATCAACTCACCATTCCCCGATTTACTGCAACCTGTAAAAATGAATACATTCCAAAGTACAAAAGCTATTAAAATAAGTTTTTTCATTTGTATTTTATAAAAATCTTATACTCTTATATTTCTGGTTTCGGTTTCTTTCCAAATCCAGCGAATAACTAACAAATATTTCATGCGAACTAAATCCGGATCTTGCTATCGACGAAGTAACCAAATCGAAAGAATAGCCAAGACGTAAACCATTTTCCATTTCCAGTCCCATTAGTAGTGCAACAGCGTCCTGCACACGATAGCTGATCCCTCCCCAAAATCGTTCGTTATAAACAACATTTGTGTTTAAATCCAACTGCCATCCGGCTAAATCGGTTTTAAACAAGAACGAAGGCCGCACCTCAAATAACGGATCAGACAGCTTAATATTGTATCCACCCATTAAATAGTAGTGCCTGGCCAGATATGTAGTTGCCAAATCGCTAAATATTATTGATGCCTGGTTGATATGAGTAACCGAAGCCCCAACGAAATATTGATTTGACGACAAATATAAACCAACCCCTGCATCCAGCGCCATTTGACTAACATGGTTCTGTGGAATTGCCGGGTCTGAATTTGGTTGAGTATAAATTCCAAAATTATCCTCCGGCACTTCCCACTCCCCGCTTATATCTTTATTGTACAATCCTATTAACAGACCAATCCCAAGCTTTCCAAATCCCAGGGTTTTACTGTATGCATAATTGGCGTTTATTTGTGTATTTTTCTCAAATCCTAACTCGTCGCTAACAATATTTAATCCAACACCGCCCGGAGAACCAAAGGCGTTAACGGCTGCATCTACGCTAAATACCAACGTTTTTGGTGCCCCTTCAAATCCTACCCACTGGTAACGGTTTAAAATAATACCGTTAATTTTACCCCCGGTGCCTGCATATCCCGGGTTTACCCCCAACTTGTAAAACATGTTGTTGGTAAACTGCGGATCCTGCTGACTAAAGGCTGCTAATTTAACGATAATTACTAAATATAAAAAAGAAAATATTTTTTTCATATTCCTTTTGGGATGCAGCTTAAATAGTCTTTTCAATTCTTGCTAAAGAAATAAAAAAAAGTGGTTTGTAACAAACTTCAATTAGCATAGTATGCTAAGAACGTTGGCTTGTATGTATTATTTTAATACATCGCCGATTTTTTGGAAATATTTAAGCCAAAGCTCCGGGATTTCATTTTTCGAAGCAAGAATATAATCGGATTCGGAACATGCAAAACACAGTGTATCTTTTTCTGCTTTTTCAATCTGAACCCACCAACGATTCGAAGCTGCATCTTTAATAAATACAAGAGGTTTGTCGACCCCATCGACTTCAACTTTAAATGTTGTCATGTTCGGCCCCGGACCTGGTACCAGGTTATCCCTGTATAAAACCCCTTCGAGAAAATACCAAACCATTTGAGCGGCAAGTTTTACCGTCATGTTGTTTTTGTCGTTTTCAGTTACTAAATCAAACAAACCGATAACTTTTAGCCTGTTGCTCAACCCGGCATATTTTGAGAGCTGGCACGCTTCTTCGCTTCTCAAACCATTGGGTAAGGCGCTTGTTGTTCCGGGTGCATCGGAATGTTTAACAGCAATGAAGTCGAATGAAAGGAAATCGGTATTTCGTAAAACCGGTTCGGCAACAGATATATCGCTCCGTAAATTCCCAAGACGTATATGACTTCCAATCCCACAGGTTTTGCTAAAATAACCGGCGCCCATATAATAGCTTTGATATCCGATTAAATTAAACTGAAAAATATCGGGTTGGCTGGTAAAAATACGAGTAAGGAAATTACTGCTATTAAAAGGCCCTTTCCGGGTTTTTATATCTAAAAAGGCATCGACAGTTGAAAACGAAAAAAAGCGATTGCCCTGAAACGCCTCGCATATCCCAACACTTAAATCCTGGCTTCCACCAATAACAACTGTAACTATTTTTAATTCGTTAAAATAATCAACTATGTCGCGTATGGCTTTATAACTGCCTTTTGTACTGCTGGCTGGTTTTAAATTGCCGAGATCGGCGATCCCTGCCGGGCTTGTGAATTTTGCAAGCCGATATAGCTCTGCCCTTATTTTATCAGGGGTTTCAGCAGAATGTGTATTTTCATTACGGCTATCGAACGGTACGCCAACAATTACAATTTTTACTTTCTTAAACTCCCCTGAAGAAATTGTATTTGTGTTTTTCTCTATTTCAGAACCTATAGAATACCTCCAGTTTAAATGTCCCGAATTATAATAAGCGGAAAAATCAACCGGATCAAAATAGTATCGTACATCCATTTCAAAAAAATTTTGTCACAAAATAAAGGCAAATGTTGAATTCATTTGCCTTTATTACTATTTTTTTCCTGAGCGCTTTGATTTGGGTTCCGGCGATTCGGCAATAATTTTTTTACAATCTTCGAAAGTGAGTTTACCGGCCTCCTTTTTTTTGGGAATTTTGTAGTTGTTCTTTTTATACGAGATGTATGCGCCCCACCTGCCATTCAATATGCGTAGTCCAGGATCTTCATCAAACTCCCTGAGCACCGATTTTGAGTCTTTCTCGCGCTTTGCTTTTATCAGTTCGATTGCACGTTGAAGACCGACTTCGTAGGGATCATCTGTTTTACCAAGCGAAACAAATTTATTATCGTGCCTTATATATGGGCCAAACCGGCCGATTGAAACTGTAATTTTTTTATGTTCGTATTCGCCAAGGTCGCGCGGGAGTTTAAACAGTTCGAGGGCCTCTTCGAGCGTAATATTTTCGATATGTTGCCCGGGGCGTAAACTCGAGAATTGTGGTTTTTCGCCCTCGCCATCGGCAGAACCTTCGCCTAACTGGGCAATGGGGCCAAACCTTCCGATTTTTACCGAAACCTGTTTCCCTGTTTTTGGATCGATTCCAAGCAATCGTTCGCCTTTCGATCGTTCTGAGTTCTGGATTGCATCTTCAACTTTCTGGTGAAATGGTTTGTAGAATTTATCGATCATTTCGTTCCATATCTTTTTACCTTCTGCAATATCATCGAATTCAGCCTCGACACTTGCCGTAAAATTGTAATCCATTATTTCGTCGAAATTATCGACAAGATAATCGGTAACAACCATTCCAATATCGGTTGGGAAAAGTTTTGATTTTTCCACTCCTATTAATTCAGAATTGGTTTTTTCCGAGATTATCCCTTTTTCGAGCGACATTACATTAAAAGTACGTTCAAAACCGCCCCTGTCTTCCTTCACAACATAATTACGGTTTTGAATGGTCGAGATGGTAGGGGCATAGGTTGATGGCCTTCCAATTCCCAGATCTTCAAGCCCTTTTACAAGCGAAGCCTCGGTATACCTTGGAGGACGCTGGGTGAACCGTTGTGTAGCAACAACCGACGACATTTGCAGTTTGTCTTTTGCTTTTAAAGGGGGAATAATAACATCGCTGCCCACGTTATTATTACTGTCATCATCAGTCGATTCCATGTAAACCTTCAGGAACCCATCGAAAATTAAAACTTCGCCTGCGGCAATAAATTTTTCCTTACTGTTTGAAATGCCAATTGAAACTGTTGTTTTTTCGAGGATAGCATCGGCCATTTGCGAGGCAATGGTCCTTTTCCAAATCAGGTCGTACAAACGTTGTTCCTGGTTTGTTCCCGAAATGGATTCGTTAGCCATGTAGGTTGGCCTTATTGCCTCGTGGGCTTCCTGAGCTCCCTTTGTATTGTTTTTATATGATCTGATTTTTACGTATTCCGATCCGTGCAATTCCTCGATTTTTTGTTTTGCCGTGTTAATCGCCAAACCGGAAATGTTAACCGAATCGGTACGCATGTAAGTTATTTTTCCGTTTTCGTAAAGCCGCTGGGCAACCGACATGGTTTGTGATACCGAAAATCCGAGTTTCCGGCTTGCTTCCTGCTGAAGGGTTGAAGTAGTAAATGGTTTTGAAGGGGTTCTTTTTCCGGGTTTTTTAACAACATCCTCTATAACAAATTCGGCCGTTTTGCATTTTTCAAGAAAAGCGTAAGCTTCATCGCGGGTGCTGTATCTTTTCGGGAGCTCAGCTTTTAAATCGGTTAGGTTGCCATCTTTATCGGGTACCCTGAAATATCCCACTACCTTATAATAGGCTTCGCTTTCGAAACCGATAATTTCGCGTTCCCTTTCAACAATCAGGCGAACAGCTACCGACTGTACCCGCCCGGCCGAAAGCGAAGGCTTTACTTTTTTCCATAGTACCGGCGATACTTCGAAACCTACAATTCGGTCTAAAACACGCCGGGCCTGCTGAGCATTCACGAGGTTTAGATCGATTTCGCGTGGATTTTTTACTGCATTTAATATGGCATCTTTGGTAATTTCGTGGAAAACAATCCGCCTGGTATTTTCGGGTTTTAACTTTAAAACTTCTTTTAAATGCCATGCAATGGCTTCTCCTTCGCGGTCTTCGTCGGAAGCGAGCCAGACTATTTTTGCATCTTTCGAAAGTTTTTTCAGGTCGGTGACGATTTTCTTTTTATCGGCTGAAATAATGTATTTGGGCTGAAACTTATTTTTAATGTCAATTCCAAAATCTTTTTTCTCCAAATCCCTTATATGCCCCATACTCGAGGCAACCGTAAACTCCTTGCCAAGAAACTTTTCTATGGTCTTTGCCTTGGCCGGCGATTCAACAATAACCAGGTTTTCGTACATGTTTTTTTTCAAAATTTTTGCAAATTAAAGCAATTCAAATGCTAAGTTCAAAATTTATAACACAAATTTTTATTTCTATTTAACTGAAAATGATGATTTTATTTTTTCGATTTTAAAATATTCCTTTTATCCATAGCATATATTTTGTTGTTGCGTCGATAGAATCGTGTATCTTTGCCATCGTATAAAACATCAAAGATTTCATGCTTAACACAGAAATTAATTTTAAAAAATATATCGTTTGGTTTTGGGGAATAGTTTCGATGGCGCTTTTCCTTTCTGTTGTTTTTTTCATTCTTCTGTCAAAAGGTTTTTTAGGTTTTATGCCAAGTTTTGAAGAATTGGAGAACCCCAGAAATATCCTTGCATCGGAAATGCTTTCGGCTGATGATAAAATCCTTGACAAATATTTTATCCGCGAAAACCGCTCGTATGTTGATTATAAAAATATTCCCCCTCATTTGATTGATGCTTTGATTTCTGCAGAAGATATCAGGTTTTACAGTCATTCTGGAATCGATTTGCGGGGATTGGCAAGGGTAATGAAAGGAATAATTACGTTTGATTCGAGCAAGGGAGGGGGAAGTACTATAAGCCAGCAACTGGCAAAAATGCTTTTCCCGCGCGATGATCGGTTAAATAAATTCCAGTTGGTACTGCGTAAGTTTAAGGAGTGGATAATAGCTGTAAAACTTGAGCGCAGCTATACCAAGGAAGAAATTATTTTAATGTATTTAAACAAATACGATTACCTGAACAACGCTGTCGGGATAAAATCGGCAGCCCAGGTGTATTTCAGCATACCGCCCGACTCGTTGCAACTGCACCAGGCGGCCATGCTGATTGGCATGGCGAAAAACTCTTCGCTTTACAACCCAATCAAACGCCCCGAAATGGTTCTTACCCGCCGGAATGTTGTTCTCAGACAGATGGAAAAGTATGGCTTCATCACAAGGGCACAATACGATTCAATAAAAGTTTTACCACTCGATTTAAAATACAGCAAAGTTGATTTTAAAACGGGGCCGGCGCCTTATTTAAGAGAATACCTGCGGTTGACACTCACAGCAAACAAACCCGACCCAAAAAACTATGCCTCCTGGCAACAACAAAACTATACCGAAGATTTAAACGAGTGGGAAACAAACCCGCTTTACGGGTGGTGCAATAAAAATACTAAACCCAACGGCGAGCATTATAATTTATATACCGATGGATTAAAGATATATACAACCCTCGATTCGAGAATGCAACAGTATGCAGTTGAAGCAGTAGAACAACATTTGCGGTATGATATTCAACCCATGTTCGATGGCAGTATCAAAGATTTGCGCAACCCGCCATTTGCCAATAATATGAGCAGCACTGAAGTAGACGACCTGCTCAACCGTTCCATCAGGCAAAGCGAAAGATACCGGGTACTAAGTGCAAGCGGAATGAATTTTGAAGAAATAAAGGCAAATTTTAACCAACAAATAGAGATGACAATCTTTTCGTGGAAAGGGGAAATTGATACGCTGATGTCGCCTTTGGATTCAATTAAGTGGTATCTGCGTTTTTTCCGTTCTTCGTTTATGGCGATGGAACCCGAGTCGGGTAAGGTGAAAGCTTATGTAGGAGGCCCGAATTACCAGTATTTTATGTACGATATGGTAAAAGTTGGCAAACGACAGGTTGGTTCAACAGTAAAACCATTTCTTTATACCCTTGCCATGCAAAACGGCCAGACACCCTGCACCAAAGTTCCTTTTGTAAACCAGCAATTCCAGCAGCCCGACGGATCGATTTACGAACCCAAGGATTCGGAGGCAGATGATGAAATGGAAGGAAAAATGGTTACCCTGAAATGGGGTCTGGCCAACTCCAAAAACCGGATTTCAGCCTGGGTATTAAAACAATTCAGCCCGGAAGCGGTGGTTGAAGTGATGAAAAGACTGGGGGTATATAGCCCCATAGATCCTGTAAATTCAATGTTCCTGGGGACCTCGGATGTTACGCTGTATGAAATGGTGGGCGCTTTTAATACCTATAATAACCTGGGAGTTTTTGTAAAACCTTATTTTGTTACCCGTATCGAAGATCGTTACGGGAATGTAATTGCCTCATTTCATCCCGAAAGGCACGAGGCCATTGATGAACAAACGGCATATCTGATGCTGAACCTGTTACAGGCTGTTATTGACGAAGGTACCGGCGCAAGGCTCCGCGGTCCGCGCGAATACGGAAAGTTTAAAATGCCAATTGCCGGAAAAACCGGTACAACGCAAAACCATTCGGATGGCTGGTTTATTGGAACAACACCGGCATTAACAGGGGGAGTCTGGACCGGGGCCGATTTGCGAAGCATCCATTTCCGCACGCTTTCGTCGGGGCAGGGCGCTAACCTGGCATTACCCGTCTGGGGTTGGTTCTTTAAAAAAGTTCTGGCAGATTCTACTCTTGGAATTACAGAAGATATGACATTTAAAAAACCTCTTTATTTCAATATCGATTTAAATTGCGACGATACTGAGATCAGGAAAAAAGCCAAGGAAACCGACGAGTTTTTCTAAAATCGGTTCTTCCTGATTTTTTCAAACTGAAGCTCGTTAAAAGCCCTGGATTTTATTTCGATGGCAGGATATCCGATTGTTACCGCGCATAAAACCCTGAAATTATGAGGAATACCGAGCAGTTCGCGTACATATTCCTCAGAAGTTACGGTTTCAGAATGTTTACGGTAATGAAAATGTATCCAGCAACTTCCCAACCCAACTGAATGGGCAGTTAACTGCAAAATTATGGCGGCAATTGAACAATCCTCAACCCAGGCGTCGTTTAATGTTTCATCGGCACAAAAAACAACTGCCATTGGAGCAGAATCCAATGGACCGGCTCCAGTTGGCTTGCTCAGTTTTAATTTTTTGAGAGTTTCCTTATCGTCGATAAAAATAAACTGCCACGGATTTATCCCTTTTGAGGAAGGGGCACGTAAAACTGCTTCTTTCAGTATATCAAGTTTTTCAGCTACAACAGGCTGTTCAGTATATTTTCTGACACTTCGGCGGGTACGTAATATATCGATCATCCGGTTTAATTTATTTTCTTCAAAATTAATATACATTGAATAATACTCAAATTTTACTACCTTCAAATTTTAATTAAGAAACTAATCAAATGAATACCAAAAACCTGATTTTACCATTCCTGGCGCTTCTGATAATTTCGTGCAGCAGCAATTATTATTCAATCGATGATTTTCAGAAAGTTGAAAAAACCGATGCCCATTACCATATTTATTCGGGTAAAAATGTTTCGGTTGAACTGGCCAATACCGATAATTTTACATTACTTGCCATTAATACCTATTCAGGTGGCTGCGAGCGGGTTTCTGAAGCCCATAACTGGTTAACCGAAATAAAAAAAGCCAATCCCGAAGATTTTGATTATACAACTACTTTCTGCCTCGATGGCTGGGATGATCAGGCCTGGGTTGAAAATACCATTTCGTGGATTGATCAATGTATTTCCGATGGGGCGATTGCTGTTAAAGTGTGGAAAAATATAGGGATGGAATTCCGCGACAAAGACAGTAATTTGGTAATGATCGACAATCCTAAATTCGATCCGGTATTTAAACACCTTGCCGAAAAAGGGATACCACTCGTTGGTCATTTGGGAGAACCCAAAAACTGCTGGCTTCCGTTATCAGAAATGACGACTAAAAACGACAGCAACTATTTTGCCAACAACCCAAACTATCACATGTACCTTCATCCCGGATTTCCTTCGTACGAAGAACAAATGGCTGCACGCGACAGGATGCTTGAAAAAAATCCGGACCTCATTTTTATTGGTTGCCATCTTGCCAGCCTTGAATGGAGTGTCGATGAATTGGCCAGTTTTCTGGATCGTTTCCCGAATGCCGCGGTTGACATGGCGGCACGAATGGGGCAACTGTTTTACCAAACACGCGATAACCGTGAAAAAGTCCGCGATTTTTTTATTAAATACCAGGACAGGCTGCTATACGGGACCGATATAATCGACCGGGGACAGGATAAAGAGTCATTTTACAACCGGATTCATAAAACCTGGCTAACCGACTGGGAGTACCTCGTAACCGAAAACCGAATGACAAGTAATTTGATTGATGGTGAGTTCAAAGGGTTGAGATTGCCAAAAGAAGTTGTTGACAAAATTTACTCGGAAAATACTAAAAGGTGGTATAAAACCCAACACTAATAAATTGAAAAAGGGTGGCTGATAAAAAACTCAACCACCCCTTTAAGATCAGATCAAAAAAAATCGAACTTATCTGCGGCTAAACTTCTGAGCCTTAAGAACTTTTCCAGCCGACGAAACCCGGCATATATAAATTCCCCTTATCAATGTTTCGGTATTGATTCTTACTTCCTGTCCATCAGAAACGTTATAAAAATTCTCAGATTTTACCTTTCCTCCCATAATATCAAATACTTCGACATTAATCTGAGACTGAAATTTTCCGGAGTATTTTATATTTAGCAGACCATTAACCGGGTTTGGCCATAATTTAATATCAGATTCAATATTAATGTTATCAATTCCCGTAAAGGTAGCTTTAAGAGCAATTGTTTCGGTGTAAACCACGTTGCCCATCGAATCGGTAACAATCATATTCGACAGATTACCGCCACAGTTTATTGCATCGAGCGGTATACTGTCGGCTTTCACCACGGTCCCGTCGCAAAGTCGCCATTCAACTTTAAGGCCCGGGTCAACATCGGGTTTGATATAGACTTTTTCCCTTTCTCCACTTAACCTCCAGTACACAGGCGATACCGGGGTAATTGAGCCATCGGCGCCAAGTACAAAATTTGTGGATACAACGCAGTTATTGTCCATCAGGGCTTTTACAGTGTATGTAATTGTAGGACAAAGCTTTTCGACTTTAGGCACTGTGTCGCCGGTCGACCAGCTTATAAACTTAGGTATAACCTCTGAACCGTTCAGGTAAACTTTAGCCGAAGCCCATCCTGCACACGACGACATTTGCACCGGGAAACCACCATCGACCTTGATATAATACGGACAAACCGGATCAACGGCAGGTTCGGTTGCACCATTGTTTATATAAACTGCACCGCAATAAGTATTTGTACAACTGTCGGCAAAAGTAACTGTAAGACAAACTTTGTGTTCGCGTTTGAATATGCTGAATGAAACAAGCGGTTCCTTTTCGGTACTGGTAGCGCCATCCCCGAACCTCCACAGGCGCGAAAGGATATTTCCTTCAGATACATCAACCAGTCTGACCGGAACCACTTCAGGAATGGAAACGACATCGCCGGGCTGATAGTATTTAAAGTAGACTTTGCATTTTCCGCTATCGGGCTGCTGGTTAAAATCGAATACCTGTATTGTTTTACAAACCGACACTTTGCATTCGTCGGCTGTTTTTATAGTAAGACAAACTGTTCGGAATGGATTGATCATAACTTTCGACCAATCGCTTATTACCGGCATTGTGTACACATGCGATGGCATTGGATCGTTACTGGTTGTGCCGTCGCCGAAATCCCAGTACCACTCGGTCGCCTCGGGATACGATTTATACGTAAAATCGAAAACTACCGATGGAAGAGGGGACATTAAGATATCTTTTTTACGATAATCGAAATTGACTTTGCATTCAGGGTAAATAACCGGATACTGGGTATAAACCGGCTGGCAGATAGTACTTGAGCAACTGTCGGAGCTGGTTATTGTCAGGCAAACTTTATATTCTTTCTGGGCTGTCTTGAATTCAACCCTGGGTTCTTTTTCGGTACTGGTTGCACCATTGCCAAAATTCCAGAAATACGAAAGATCCTTCCCTTCGGAATAATTGTCGAAATGCATTTTAGCCACACCGCCAGCTGAATCGCGCGACATTTCGTAATATTTAAATATTGCCTCGCATTTAGGTTGATTGGGCTGGGTGGTTACTCCGTAAATGTTAACTTTTTCGCAAAAACTTGCTTTACATCCATTTGCAGTTACCACTGTCAGACAAACTTCCCTGAAAGGATTTGGATCGCCTAAAACCGAATCAACCGGTGGCTGTGTATAGGTGTGTGCCGGGTTTGCCAGGTTGCTAGTTTTTCCGTCGCCAAAGCTCCAATACCACTCTTTAGCTTCGGGATACGATTTGGAGAAAAAATTTATCCTGATTTCCTTTTGCGTGCCAGGAGCAGCATCTTCGTTGAAATATCCAAATGTAACTTCACAGCCCTGCGGCAAAACCACAGGTACGGAAAGATAAACTGCATCGCAGAAAGTATTGCTGCAACTATCGGCTCCGGTTACAGTGAGGCAAACTTTGTATTCCGGCTGTTGGGTTTTAAATTTTACGGCCGGGCTCTTCTCTGTGCTTGTTAAGCCATTACCAAATTGCCAGAAATACGAAAGCTCTTTTCCTTCGGAGTAATTATTGAACTGAATAACAGCAATTCCTGCGGCTGAATCGCGCGACATTTCGTAATATTTGAATTTTGCCGTGCAATTTTTATTTCCGCCACCTTTAACATCCATTATATTAATAGTATGTGAGACAGTACTTTTGCAGTTATCGGATGTGAGGATGGTAAGCCTGACTGTACGGTACGGATTGATCTTCACATTGGGGCCACCGATCGGATGATTAAAAATAAACATCGGATTTCGCTCTGTACTTGTGTGGTTATCGCCAAAATCCCAGAACCACGCAATTACCTTACCTTCAGATGTGTCGGAAAAATCGATTGCTGTCGCCGGGACTAAGGTGAAAATATTCGGATTTACCTTAAATGTAAAACCTGCTTTACATGAGCCGGTGGTGAAAAAATCCTGTGCTCCGGCAGTTAGGCTGAATATTAAAAAGAAAAGTAAAATTAACCGTTTCATAAATTAGCATTTAAAGTACAAAATTTAAGACGGAATTATAGATTCAAGGGTTGCGTTTAATAAACCATTAAAATCGCGTATTTAATTTGTTATTACTTTATACCCGTTGTACCGCCGCCTTTCAAGGTAAGTTCAATGGGTTTGTTTGATTTCCATGCCCCCTTTGTAAAATCGGGGACATCGACAGAGTTGGAACGTTTGGCAACCGATTTTTCACTGAGTGGTGCAATTGAACTCCATAAAGCAGCGTCGTATACATCCTGGTCGAGTGGCAATCCATTTCGCAAACAATCGATGGTCCGCCAGTCCATCATAAAATCCATTCCCCCATGACCGCCAACTTTTTTGGCCATCTCGCCAATATGTTTTACAATTTGAGGAGTATACTGATCCTCAAGGTTTTTCATCCGGGTTTCATCAAACCACTCGTGAGAAGTTGCAACCCGACCGGGCTCCGGGTATTTCATTGCCATTCCTTTGGTGCCGCTAATAAGGTGGATTCGGGTGTAAACGCGCGGGCTCGAAACATCGTGCTGGAGCATAATGGTGCGGCCTTTAAACGTGCGTATGGTTGTTGTATTCATGTTTCCACGGTAATTACGGCCTGCAAACTCGTTATAAAAACTGTCTTCTTTGCTCAGTTTGTTTGCCATATCGGCCATCAGAAAATCGTTCGATGACATTGCTGTCAGGTATTCAAGCTGATCGCCGCGGTTGATGTTCATTGCCTGGCAAACGGGCCCAAGTCCGTGTGTCGGGTAAAGGTTTCCATTGCGGAAATTCTCTTTCAACCGCCACATTTCAGCGTAACCGTTTTTATCGAAATTGGATTCGAGCAGGGTATGGATGTA
Organism: Draconibacterium sp.; assembly: GCA_037444065.1. Lineage (GTDB taxonomy): Bacteria > Bacteroidota > Bacteroidia > Bacteroidales > Prolixibacteraceae > Draconibacterium. The sequence goes on along the minus strand of JBBINB010000007.1, from coordinate 37,495 downwards.
TGCCCCTTCGGCATGAACCAGTTCACCAAAAAATCCCTGGCGCGCCATATTTAATGTCATCAGTTCAAAAAAATCGTAACAGGTATTTTCAAGCATCATGCAGTGTTTTCTCGTTTTTTCTGAAGTTTCGACAAGTTGCCAGCACTCGTCGATGGTTTTTGCAGCAGGCACCTCCACAAATGCGTGTTTCCCTTTTTCCATGGCATTAACAGCCATAGGTGTGTGCAATGCCCAGGGGGTGGCGATATAAACCGCGTCGATATCCGGGTTTTCACACACTGCTTTCCAGGCTTCCTTGTTTCCGGAATATGCCTTTGCCCTGGGAATACCCGCTTTCTCGAGTTTTTTCTGTACTTTTTCAACCCTGTCTTCGTACTGGTCGCAGAGTGCAGTAATTTCAACCCCTTCAATGTGCGACATCCGGTCAACAGCATCCGGGCCCCGGTTCCCCAACCCGATAAATCCAATTCGCACTTTTTCCAGCTTCGGGGCTGCATAACCGCACATGTTAAAATTTTGTGCCAGTTTTTTGCCACCTTTTTCGGATTCAGAAATATTCTGAATTACCGATGCATTTCCGGCTAATCCTGATGCAATTATTCCAGAACCAATAAGTGATTGTTTCAGGAAATTTCTTCTGTTTGACGTCATATCAGTTTATTTAATAGGTTAAAAATTTTATTATTTAAAGTTTCAACAGAGGATTCGGTCTGTTTCAGCAATTCAAAGATAAAAAAAGTTATAGGAACTATTCCAGTTAAAAAGCAAGATACATGCAGGATTTTGTCCCTGTGTTTTTTAATTCCCCGGGTAAATGGGTATGCGGTTTGTGGTTTTTTATCCCGGTTTTTATTCCCCCCGTTAATGGTTATTTGTACCTTTAGTTTATCGAATCAATAACACCTGTCCGTTCATCGAATGGTGAAATCCCTGGATGTCGTCAAAATCTGCTTTCCATATATAGTTTCCCATTGGGGCCGGATTGCTGTTTTTCGTGGTTCCGTCCCATTTATATCCGGGATTTCTCGATTCAAAAACCAGCTCCCCCCAACGGTTAAAAACCTTAAATTCAAATCGCTCAGGGTCGATGCCAACACCAACAGGCATAAATTCACGGTTTTCGGGAATTTCGCTTTCGGGCCTGAATGCATTAGGAGTGAATACCGTAAATGGCAGTATTTCTATTTGCAGGGTTGCTGTATCGAGGCAGCCAAATTCTGTTTCAACAATTAATTCCACATGGTATTTGCCTAAATCGGTAAAGGTATGTTTTGGGTTTTCTAAAATCGAAACTGGCGAATTATCGTCAAAATCCCAATGAAAACCCTCAACATTTTGTGTCAGGTTGGTAAACTGGAGATCAGCATGTTCGATAATGGCTACCGGATAATCAACGTCGAACAGCGCTTTTGGCTTTGGGTGCACTAAAACCAGGTTGTTTTTTATGATGGTATCCGGACACCCGGTTAACAAGGATTCTGCAGCAAGTGTAAAATTGTAGTTTCTGTCACCGGGAAGCGTAAATATATGATTGTCGCCATTGGTTAACAGCGAATCAGTAATCCATTTAAACAGGATACTTTCGTCAGAAGTTGATGCCTTTAATAATACCTGCAATGGCTGACATCCCTCGGTTAAACCGGGTTTAAAATCGAAAATGGGTTTTCGTTTGGCTGTTTTTTCAACCCAACTGCTTTTACAACCATACTCATCGACCTGGAGGCGAATTGTTGCCACCTGTTTGTCGAGATAAACAGTGATTGTATCGTTACCTTCCCCTGTTTTATGCGCCCCGTCGAAACTCCATGAGCAATAAGAAGAGTCTATGTTCAGTGAGTAGATTGCATTCAGCGTTTTATCGTGGCACAAATCGGGATCGAACTCTATTTTCGCAGCGGGTGTTGGAAATATTTTAACCATTTCAGGAATGGTAAAACCAACTTTACAACCGTTTAGCACGTTTGTGATATTTAGATTGACGTTGAATTTCCCGGTATCGGCGTAGAAATGCCGGGGTTTTTGCAGGTTGCTGACGGTTGAATTATCACCAAAATCCCACTCAAACCTTAGTGAATCCCTGACTTTTAATTCGCCGGAAAAGTAAATTGTTGCCGAATCGCACCCGCGGCTTTTTACTGTGTTCATCACAAAATCGGGATTAGCCCCAATGGCAAGTTTTGCAGTATCGGCGCTCCAACAACCGTTTTCTTCGACAAACAACGAAACAAACGGGTTTGAGTTGAAAACCCCGAGCGAAATCCTCCGGAGGTTCCAATCGACCGAATCGGCCAGGCAACCATTATAATTCCAGTAATAAGCTGCATCGCGTGAAGCATTCCCTTTATAAATTATTTCGCGGCTGTAACCCTTGCATTTATCGTTTGGGCCTTCATCGGCAAACTCGATTTTTGATGTGGGTATTTGGGCAAAACGAAGCGAAAAACTGCTTTCAGAAGTACACCCATCCGGGGTTGTAAATTTGCACATCACTTTATAATCGCCCCAGCCGGTAACCGAAATATCGGTCGAAGTATTGCTTTTGTTGTTGAATGTAAGTTTGCCGGGTTTATCAGTGCCCCACTCCATTTTTCCGTTTGCAAGCATGTTCTGATCAGCCCCTTTAAAATTCAATTTAAGATTTCGGGTTTTTAAACCACAAACCAGTTGTTCGCCATCCATTGAAATTTCGGGTACGGCGAAAACTGTCAGGTTCATTGTATCGCTTTTGTAACATCCGTATTTATCGAACACACGAACCGAATACTGACCGTTTTTATCGGGTTCAATAATTTGCGACGTTTCACCTGTACTCCATTCATAACGGGTGTAACCGCTGCCTGCATTGGTCTTTACAGAGTAAGGGTAGCAACCCTGTTTATCGATACCAATGTTGGGCTTTTCAGGATTACTGACCAGAACATAAAGAGTGTCGCTTTTTAAACAGCCATCGGTTGTAGAACCGGTTGCCCGGTACAGGCCTTCTTTTGTAACCGTTATTTTTTGGGTTGTATCGCCGGTGTTCCAAAGGTAATTATCGAAATACGGGCCTGCATCAAGAACAACCGACTGGCCGTGACAAATTGGTAGCGTATCACCTTCGAAATCGATAGTTTGCCCAAGGTCGAGGACCAAATCGAGATTGAAACCAACACCGTAACCATACGATTCATTACCTCCGTAACCGTACACATAAGCAAGAAACCCCCTGTCGGGGTTGAGGTTTTTAAGGGTATGCGTTCCGGAGCTTATCCTGAGCTGCGCGTATGAATAACCTGTTCCGGTAAAAGGTTTAAAAGTATGGCCCACCAATGCCCCATCAAGCTCGATATTGTATATTTCGGATGAAAGGGCGACAATGTTTACATAATAGTCCCTGATTTGATTAGAGTTATAGGCAACAAATGTTACGTTATTTTTTGCCTGGCTTACAGGGCTGAGCATTATCATAAAAGGATCGCCATTCCCCCCTGTATAATTTCTGTCGGTATTGTTTGACTGGCTGAACTGGGCTACTATTACGGGATTGCTGGCAATAATCCGGGAAGGGCTACTGTTTGGGAGGGTAAATTCGAAGTACTCCCCCCGGTCCAAAAATACCTGTGGATTATTGCCAATCCGAATTGCGGTATTGTCTTCTGAAGCCATAAGGCGATAGCGGTCGGCAAGACGCGTATAAAGCGGGACTGCATAGTATTCGCGACCCCAGGCCTGAAGTGGGGACATTTGCTCAAACAGGTGATCGTATCCTCCCATACCCGACTCAACAGGAACAGTTGTGCTGTAATTTCCCGAAAATACTGCCACTGGTTTGTTCGATTTGATATAACTTCCGGTAAGGTCACCCTGCCCCGTCAAATTACTCCGGTTAAGCGATTGAACCTGGTAAACTTCGCCCTTGTTTAATTTGACCGTAAACGGAATTTTGGCTGGTTTGCCCTTATCGGTAATCACCGAAGGTGTTATCTCTACAACAGTACTGTCCTCGGAGGCAACAACCAAAAACTCGCTGTTTCTCCCGTGGTTTACATTGTTGTGCACATTTGGTTCATAACACATGGTAAAGTATTCGTTACCAAGGGACTCTAATGGGTAAATTACTGCAACATCAGCCGAATTCCTGTCCCAGTTTAGGGCATACAGGTTAACCGGATCATCGGCAACAAGGTGGATCCCTTTTTCCTGGATAGATTCTGAACCCGTTGCTTCGGCCTCGGCAAGTGAAATTCGAATTTGGACAGACCCGTTGGCATTAACCGAATTGGCTACAGAAAGCGGAGTTGTGGATTTACCGATGTAAATTTTGAAATTGGTTGTTTTTCTTGCAGTTACTGTTATTTCAAGATAATGGACATTGTTGTTTATATTTCTGCCTTCCATAAAGCCAAACCAGAATTCTTTCCCCTCGGTTGAGCGGTGGCATTTGGGATCTTCGCCATAAACATCAATGGCTGGTACCCATAAAATAAACAGATAAATAAGGTATTTTAACCGCATTAAGCTTGCAGAAATTAAAAACCTTAAAATTGGGTTTATTTTTTAAACAGCATGAGTTTTGGGTAAATAATTTGATAAGAATTTTTCAGGATGTTGCCCTTTTCCTTTTTGATAATCCCTAACGGATTTTTTAGTAAATCCGGTTAAATTTTTCTTTCACCAGGTTTTTAACCTGTTCCATTGGTATTTCCTTTCCCAGCTCGCGTTGAAGCGAAGTGACCCCAAACGAGGCAAACCCGCAGGGATTGATATAATTAAAATACCGCATTTCGGTATTCACATTCAAGGCAAAGCCGTGCATGGTAACAAACCTGCTCACCCTGACCCCGATGGCACAGATTTTACGCGCCCTTACTTTATGGCCGGCATTGAGCCACACCCCGGTTGCCCCCTCTTTTAAACCTCCGTTCAGCCCGTATTCTGCAATAGTGGCTATTATCGCATTTTCCATTTTTTCAATGTATTCACGCACCCCAATTTTGAAGTATTCAAGGTCAATTATGGGGTAACCCACAAGCTGACCCGGACCGTGATAGGTAATATCACCTCCACGGTTGATTTTGTAATACGAAGCTTCAATTTTTTTCAGGAAATCGCCCGCAGCCAGTAAATTTTTTTCATCTCCGCTTTTCCCGAGTGTGTAAACATGAGGATGTTCGACAAGTAAAAAATGGTTTTTTGATGAAGGTTTACCAAGGGCCCGTTTATCGCTGACCACTTCGCCCAGTAACTCTTCCTGCAGGTCCCAGCATTCCTTGTAGTCTTTAAGCCTTAAATCGATAAAATTGAAATTTGCCATTTTCCTAAACTTTAATCCCGAAACTATAAACTTACTTATGCATTCACATGCTCCTCGGCCCTGTACGAACTGCGCACCAGCGGTGAACTTTCAACAAATTTAAAGCCCTTAGCCAGGCCTGTTGTTTTGTATTCGGCAAAGCGCTCGGGCGGAATGTATTCAACAACAGGCATGTGTTTGGGTGTGGGCGCCAGGTACTGGCCAATAGTCATTACTTTACATCCAGCTTCAAGAAGGTCGTCCATGGTTTGCAGCACCTCCCCGTGGGTTTCGCCAAGGCCCAGCATAATTCCCGATTTTGCTACTGTATAATTTTCAGCAACATATTTAACCACTTCGAGGCTGCGCCTGTATTTCGAGGCAAACCTGATAAACGGGGTCAGCCGTTCAACCGTTTCAAGATTATGCGAAATTACTTCGGGTTTGGCATCAATCACTATTTGGATGAGTTCTGTTTTACCCCTGAAATCGGGAATTAATACTTCGATTTTTGTACCAGGATTAACCCGTTTTACCTCGGTAATTGTGCGCGCCCATATTTCGGCGCCCTGGTCGTCCAGGTCATCCCTGTCAACCGAGGTAATTACACAATGTTTCACTCCCATTAACTGGACTGATTTTGCTACTTTTTCAGGTTCAAGAAAATCCGGGGCCAGCGGTTTTCCGCTTTTAACCGCGCAAAATTTACAACGCCGGGTGCAAATATCGCCAAGAATCATAAAAGTAGCTGTTCCGCGGTTCCAGCATTCGCCTATATTAGGGCAGTTTCCGCTGGTGCATATGGTATGCAGCCCGTGTTTGTTTACCAGGTTTTTTACTTTCGAATAGCTTTCGCCTTTTGGCATTTTCATCTTCATCCACTGTGGCAGCCGCTGCCTGTCCTTCAACTCGTGTGCCATATCTAAATAAATATTTTTGCAAATGTAAGGTTTTTTGAGAAGAAGTGGGAAGTTGGAAGCGCGAAGCACGAAGTTTGGAGCGCGAAGACCGGGGACCGATGACCGGGGACCAGTGACAAAAGCGCGAAGCATGAAGTGAGTACATATGGAAAAAGATTGCTTATCCATCATCTGGCAGCTTGAAAGGAATCCATTGGCAGGGGTTGATTTTTGAGAAGGGCCTGGCTGGCAGTATTATTGCAAAGTAATCGCCTGTTTTTTACCGCACTTTGATGATTTATAATCATCAAATAAACCATTCTTAAGTTCAGAGTGTTATTTTTGTTCGATATTGAAAACTACAAATGAAGTATTTACTTTTCGCCATAGTTTTTTTTGTTTCTGCCACCAGTGTTTGGGGCCAGGATAACCTTAACCTGGTTCAACCGCAATCGAACCTGGCTATTCAATATTACAACGCACGCGAATATGAAAAGGCCGCCCCCATGTTGCTTGGCGTATACGATTTGACCAAAAACTCCACTTATTTCAAATTATATGTTGAATGTCTTGTTCAACTTACCCGTTTCGATGAAGCAGTCAGGCAAATTGAAAACGAAATCAGAAAACAGCGACCTGCCAGGCCTGAGTTTTATGTGCATTTGGGTTATGTTTTAAAAGCTAAAAAACTTACCGGTGAGGGAATCAGGATTTATGAAAAAGCAATCGAATCTCTTTCCCCAAACAAAAACGAATTTTTATTACTGGCCAATACTTTTTTAGGATGGCAGGAGTTCGAATATGCCAAAATTACCTACCTGAAGGGTGAAAAGATACTTGGCGCGGGGCAGTTCGATTATGATCTTGCGCGTGTATATTCGTATTTGCGCGATTTCGAAAATATGCTGGAAAAATACCTCGATTTGCTTGGCAAAAACGAAAATATGCTGCCACAGGTCCAAAGCAGCCTGGCATCAGCGATACGACTCGATTTTAATGATGAAATGCTTACAGGTTTCAGGGAACAGGTATTAAAACGAATCCAGGCCAATCCCGAAATTATCGGGTACAACCGTTTACTGATCTGGTTCTTCCTTCAGGAAAATAAATTTTCAAACGCCCTGCGCCAATCCGTAGCACTTGACCGGAGGACCGGGCAGGAGGATGCACAGATAATCCAGTTGGGGAATGTGGCCTTAAACAATAAAATGTTCGACGATGCCTTGAAAGCTTTTGAATATTTGTTGGGAAAAGGAAGGGACAACCCGTTTTATCCACAGTTACTGGCATTGAAAATTCACACATCGTATCTGAAATTTATCAGCGAATCGCCTGAAAACAAGGAAGAAGGGGAAAAAGTATCTGTTCAGCTAAAGGAAGGTTTGGAAGCGCTGGGATTCAGTTCGGCAACCTTAAACCTGGTGCAGGAACATGCACATTTGCTTGCATTTTATTTGGGTAAAAGCAGTGATGCAATTGAATTGTTAAACCGTGCACTTGAAATTCCGCGTTTAAAGCCCGAAGAATGGGGCGCACTGAAAACCGAAATGGCAGATATTTATATATACGACGACGATCCATGGGAAGCCACACTTTTGTATTCGCAGGTGATTGATGAAAACAAATCGAATTCCCTTGGCGACGAAGTAAAGCTGAAAAAAGCAAAACTGGCCTATTATCTTGGAAATTTTAGCTGGGCTAAGGCACAGCTCGATGTTTTGAAAGCCAGCACATCGAAACTTATTGCCAACGATGCCATGGAACTTTCGCTGCTAATCGGAAATAACCTGAATCTGGATACTACCGCAATCCCGCTGACCATGTTTGCCAGGGCCGATTTGCTTTACTTTCAGAATAAAAACCAGGAGGCCATGAGTGTTCTGGATGGACTGGCCCAAATGTACCCATACAATTCGCTTGTCGATGAAATTCTGTTCAGAAAAGCCAAAATTGAAATCGAGAATAAAAACTATTCGCTTGCAGCGCTACATCTCGAAAAAATTGTGACCGATTTTGCGTACGACCTGTTAGGCGACGATGCCCGGTTTATGCTTGCCGGACTTTACAATTACAACCTCAACCAAAAAGAAAAGGCAAAAGAATCGTACAAAGAGATACTTACGCGGTACCCGGGAAGTGTGTTTACCGGGGAAGCACGGGAAAAATACCGCGAACTGAGGCAAATTTACCCCGATAAAATAACATTACCTACAGAGGAAGAACTGTTTATGAACCCACCCAAAGAAAATGAGTTCGAATAAAAAGGCATACCTTTTTGCAGGCCTTGCAGTATTCTTTTGGTCGACTGTTGCAACAGCATTTAAAATTGCCCTTCGCGAATACGATTTTATCCAGCTCATTTTTTATGTTTCGGGAGTAACTGTGCTGTTACTGTTTTTTGTATTGCTGATTCAAAAAAAACTCCATTTAATTTCGAAGCAAACCCAACGCCAATGGACCTATTCGCTGTTAATGGGATTGTTTAACCCACTGCTTTATTACCTTGTTTTATTCAAAGCTTACTCATTGCTCCCGGCGCAGGTAGCACAGCCTTTAAATATGATCTGGCCAATCACACTGGCGCTTCTTTCCGTCCCACTGCTCGGGCAAAAAATAAGCTGGATCAGCATCGGGGCGCTGTTTATCAGTTTTACCGGGGTGTTTTTTATATCGTCACAGGGCGGAATGGACGGTTTTAAAAATACAAATGTTTTGGGTGTTGCGCTTGCAACAGGCAGTTCGATATTGTGGTCGCTTTACTGGATTTTTAATGTGCGCGACAGGCGCGATGAAATCATTAAGCTGTTCCTGAATTTTGCCGCCGGGTTTATTTTTCTTATTCCGGTTGTTTTTCTTTTTTCCGATTTTAAAATTCATTTGGGAACCAGCTTTGCAGCCGTTGTTTTTTCGGGCGTTTTTGAAATCGGCCTTACTTATGTACTCTGGTTAAAGGCAATGAATTACACCACGAGCAATGCCAAAATCGGGAACCTTGTTTTTTTCGCCCCCTTCCTTTCGCTGGTTTTTATACGCTTTGTTTTGAAAGAACCCATTTTCGTAACTACTTTTATTGGTTTGATTTTTATTGTTGCAGGAGTGTTATTGCAGCAACTGGATAAGAGAAAAGCATAAAAATAACTATTAAGGAATTGCCAAAATTCAAGCATCATAAATCAAATAAAAACCAATGATCCAAATTTCAAAAAAGAAACATGCTTCTTAGTTTGAATTTTTGTTTTTTTGGTATTTGAAAATTATTTGAATTTTGGATTTTGGTAATTGGGTATTAAAATAATCCGCCTGGAAAAAGAATAAACTATGATTCAAAAACCGCTCAGGATATTGGGAATCGACCCTGGGACAACGGTAGCCGGGTACGGGCTGGTTGAAATCCGGGGCAAGCAACCTGTAATCTTAAATATGGGTACCATTACTCCCGGCAAATTATCAGACCATTACGAACGTTTAAAGTATTTGCACGAAAGGGCGTTGCACCTTGTAAAAGAGTACCGGCCCGATGTAATGGCGCTCGAAGCCCCGTTTTACGGAAAAAATGTGCAGTCGATGTTAAAACTGGGGCGTGGCCAGGGGGTAATAATGGCGGCAGCTTTGTTTCACGGAATCCCGATTTTCGAATATGCCCCTTTGCTTGTTAAACAGTCTATAACCGGAATGGGGCGCGCCTCAAAAGAACAGGTCGCCTATTTTTTGCAGAAAGTTTATCATTTGAACGACATCGAAAAAAGCCTCGACGCCACCGACGCCGTTGCGGTTGCCATCTGCCATTTTATTCAGCTCGACAAGCCGCAAAAATCGACAGAGTATAAAAACTGGGGCGATTTTGTAAAAAAGAACCCGGGAAAAGTGAAGTAAAGAAAAACCGTTATAATTTTAGCCTGAGATAAAACATTCTAACTATGAAACGCCGGACCTTTTTTAAAACCACAGCCCTTAGCACTTCAGCCCTTGCACTTACAGGAGTTGCTGCCTGTACATCAAAACCAACGGAAATTCAAATCCCCGACTATTCTGTTTTCGATTTAAATGAAATTACCATTGACGGGCTTCAAACCAAAATGGAGTCGGGCGAATTGAGTTCAGTTCAGATTTGCGAAAAATACCTTGAAAGGATAAAAATCGTTGACCCGGCGCTTAAGTCGGTCATCGAGTTGAATCCCGATGCAATAGCTATTGCAAGGCAAATGGACGAAGAAAGAAAATCGGGAAAAGTCCGGGGGGCAATGCATGGAATCCCAGTACTGATAAAAGATAACATCGACACCGGCGACAAAATGCAAACAACTGCCGGATCACTCGCGCTTGAAGGGAATTTTGCGGAAAATGATGCTTTCATAATCAAAAAACTTCGTGGTTCGGGAGCAGTAGTGTTGGGCAAAACCAACCTAAGCGAGTGGGCGAATTTTCGTTCAGAAAACTCATCGAGTGGATGGAGCGGGCGCGGGGGACAGGTACGCAACCCGTTTTGCCTCGACAGGAGCCCCTGCGGCTCAAGTTCAGGGACCGGGGCCGCCGTTTCGGCCAACCTTTGTGCAATTGGTATCGGCACCGAAACCAATGGTTCTATTGTTTGTCCTTCAGGGGTAAACGGAATTGTAGGAATAAAACCGACACTTGGTATGTGGAGCCGAAAGGGAATTATCCCGATTGCTCACAGCCAGGATACTGCCGGGCCAATGGCACGAAATGTAAAAGATGCTGCAATTTTGCTCGGAGCCCTTGCCGGATTCGACATGGACGATGCCGAAACACATATCGAAAAGGGCGAAATATTTACGGATTACACACAATTTCTCGACGTAAACGGGCTGGCAGGTATGCGCATCGGGATTGCTTCTGAAATGATTGGGTTCAATGCCAAAGTAGATACAATCTTCAAAAAGGCGGTGGAAGATATGAAAGCAAGGGGATCAGAAATAATTGAAGAGGTAAAATTCGAAAACAGGAGAAAATGGGGCGAACCGTCGTACCAGGTTTTGTTGTACGAATTTAAGGCCGGGTTGAATAAATACCTGGCTGAACATCCTGGCGCTCCAGTTAGAACTATGGCAGAAATAATTGATTTTAACAAGGAAAATGCCAGCCGCGAAATGCCCTGGTTCTGCCAGGAAATTTTTGAAAAGGCACAGGGAAAGGGAGATTTGTCCACTGGGGAATATCTTACTGCACTGAAAGAATCGAAAAAATTTGCCGGTATAGAAGGAATTGACGCCATAATGCAGGAACACAACCTCGATGCAGTGATTGCCCAAACCAACGGGCCTGCCTGGACAATCGATTGGGTAAACGGCGACCATTTCAGCGGGGGAAGCTCATCTCCGGCTGCTATCTCGGGTTATCCGAATATTACTGTCCCCATGGGGTTTGTCCATGGGCTACCTGTCGGGATTTCCTTCTTTGGGAAAGCCTGGAGCGAACCCAAACTGATAAAAATAGCATACGCTTTTGAGCAGGCTACCAAACACCGGAAAGTGCCAGGATTTTTGGAAACCCTTGCGTGATTGTACCAGGATTTCCATTACAGGACTTCGGTTTTCAAAAACCGAAGATCCTTATTTTAATAAATTGTATTTTAATGTCGTTTAGTTAAGAACTAAGATGAAAAAATCTGAAAGGCCAACACCCTTCGACTCCGCTCAGGGTGACAGTCAGACTGAGCGAAGTCCCTGTCTGCCGACAGGCAGGGAAGTCTGTTTTTACTAACTAAACGACATTGAATTGTATTTCTGTAATTTAAAATCACGCCCTTGGAAAGCCGCGCTCACGGAAACTGGGAATCTGTGTACCATGGATTTTCTAATTATCTTTGCACAAAAGTATTACAATGAAAGAGCGTCTTTTCGGAAAAACATTGGCAGAAATCCAAACCCTTGTTGCTGAACTGGGTTTGCCTAAATTCACGGCTAAACAAATAACCGACTGGCTATATAAAAACCCGATCTCGTCGATTGACGGGATGACCAATCTTTCATTGAAAGCACGTGAACTCCTCGGCGAAAAATATGAGTTTGGACTGACACCTTACACCAAAGTACAGCAAAGCATTGATGGAACCAGGAAATACCTGTTCCCGACCGTTCAGAACAAATTCATCGAAACCGCAATGATCCCCGAAAGTGACCGGAGAACGGTTTGTGTTAGTTCGCAGGTTGGCTGCAAAATGGGTTGCCTGTTTTGTTTTACCGCCAAACAGGGTTTCCAGGGCCAGCTTACTGCCGGCGAAATAGTAAATCAAATAAGGAGCATCGACGAAGCTAACGAAGTCACCAATATTGTATATATGGGAATGGGCGAGCCTTTCGACAACCTCGGAGAAGTACTAAAAAGCATAGAAATACTGACTTCGGAATGGGGATACGCCATGAGCCCGAGACGGATTACAGTTTCAACAATCGGCATTATCCCGGGGATGCTTACTTTTCTTGAAAAAAGTGATGCCCACCTTGCGGTTAGTTTACATACTCCGTTTCACGAAGAGCGTCAAAAACTGATGCCCGTTGAAGTTGCTTACCCGGTTGAGGATGTTGTTAACGAGATAAAGGGATGGGATTTTGGCCGCCAACGCCGGGTTTCGTTTGAGTATATCCTTTTCGGGGGATTGAATGACAGCAAGGCCCATATTAAAGAACTGGCAAGGGTACTCGACGGTTTAAAATGCCGGATTAACCTGATACGGTTTCACCCGGTGCCGGGCACCCCGTTGAAAAGCCCCGATGAAGAAACCATCCTGAATTTTAAGGAAAAACTTAACCAGAAAGGTATTTTAACAACCATCCGCGCCTCCCGCGGACAGGATATTTATGCAGCCTGCGGGTTGTTATCGACAAAGGGGATAGAAGCCTCACCCCACCTCCCCGAAAGGAAGGAGTAAAAAATACGAGTGATTTTATTGATGCATTTTCCGATGTTAAATTTGTAGTTAACTTTTTGGGAAATTTAAATAAGCAACATCTTTTCAATATAAATATCCTGAAAATTTGAGTGGGCTTCAAGGTTTATGTGCATGGTTTTTGCCAGTATCTCCCGGGTGTAATCTTTATCCTCGAACAAGAACATTTTTGCCCCGATAAGCGCTGTATTGCCAAGTTTTACAATTTTTTCCTCTTCACATTCGATTAAACCCGTTCTGATTACATTCTGAATATTCAGGAAATTTCCGAATCCGCCGGCGATAAAAACCTTGTCAACTTTATCGAAAGTAATTTTTAACTGGTTGAGTAAAATCTGAATTCCGGCTGCAACAGCCGCTTTTGCCAGTTGAAACTCGCGGATGTCCTGCTGGCTTATCGAAACATTTTTAGTCAGGGCAATCGAATCGTTTCCATTGCTGATTTCGCCAAACATACCAATTTGCCCATTATTAAGAAGGATTGCCATCACGTCTATCAGCCCGCTACCGCAAATACCTTTGGCTTTCACATTACCAATAACATGGCAGTTAAATTGTGCTTTATTTGTTATTATTTCTTTATGATTAGATTCCCCTCCCTTGGAGGGGTCAGTGGAGGCCATTACCGATGAAATTGCGCCTGTTGTTGCACGCATGCCCTGGCTGATTTTTGCCCCTTCGAAAGCCGGTCCGGCAGCAGTTGACGCACAAATTATCTTGTCGCGGTTGCCAACCACAATTTCGCCATTGGTGCCCAAATCAATTAATATCGAATAGTTTTCGTTTTCAGCCATTTTAGTAGCCGCAATGCCGGCAAGAATATCGCTTCCCACAAAACTGCCGATTGACGGGTAAAATTCAACTGTTGCCGATTCAGGCAAATTCCAGTTTAACCCTTTTGCTGAAAAAATCTGGCTGACCAGGTTGGGCGAATGAAAAGGATAAAAGGAAAGCGGATTAACCGGCAACCCTGAAAAAATATGGTGCATTACTGTGTTGCCCACTATTACTGCCTTTACCACTTCAACAGGGTGGTTTTGGAGCATTTTTTGAATCATTTTTCCGATTTTTTCCCGAATAAGGTCCCGTAATTCTTCAGATTTCCCGTCAAGGCAACTCTGGATTCTCGAAATAATATCGCCACCATAACGAACTTGCGGATTTATATCTGAAACCGAATCGAGAATATGCCCGTTTTCGAGGTTAACCAACTGTATAACAAGGGTTGTAGTTCCCAAATCGACCGCAATGCCATACCCGGGCTGCGGATTGAACTCAAAGGTTGTGCTGTCGGCAAGAATGATATTATCGAATTGTGAAATTTCCAGAGTAATATCCGATTCAGCTTTGCAATAACAGGCAAGGCGCCAGTTTTCAGGCAGTTTTAGTTTTTCCAGTTTCTGTTTCTGAATATTGTCAACCTGTAACTCTCCTTCTAAAAGTTTTACCTTGCAACTTCCACAGGTCCCTTTTCCACCGCACGGAAATTCAACTCCAAATTCGTGTAAAACATCACTTAACGGGGTCCCAGCATTCACCTGAACCGATTTATCAAGTGGCTGAAGGTTGATAATAATTTTTTTATGCATAAACTTACAATTGTACTGGTCAAAATTAGGGAAGTTTAAGGGAAGTTTAGTTGCCTAATTTAGCTAAATCAGGGAATTATTTTTGTCCAATTTTCAAAACTTAAAGTAGTTAAATAAATTGCCGTTTTAAAAACTTTTTTTCAACAGGAAAGAGTGAAATTATCTGGCTTAATAAGCAACCAATTCAATATCATATTCATCAAACAAAAAATAGATAATATGAAGCTGCTAAAAATATTAATCTTCTCTGTTTTAACACTCGTAATATTTTCGTGTGAAAAAGATGAAACGGTTGAGGAAAGCGACATTTACGGGAAATGGACAGTGACTGATTTAATGTCTGTTGAATCGGTTGGTTATTTTAAAAAGGATGAGTTTAATCCCGTAATTGAAATAAAAAAAGATGGCTCGTACCACTTGAAACTTAATGTAAATAATTGCATTGGCGATTTTACGCTGTATACCAACAACCAAATATCGCTGTCGCCCGCCGGGTGCACTAAAATCTGCTGCGACAGTGAATTTTCGAACAAGTTAGTTCTAATGTTGCCAAAGGTTAAAACGTACCGATTGGAAAAAAACAAATTGACACTTGAAGTTCCGGAATGGGGCTGGATAAGCCTGGAAGGATTAAAATAACAAATGATTTAAACTACGGTGTTGGTTTCGGTATCGGGGAAGACGAGCCAGGGTTTAAATGTTTTTGCTTCCTCAAAATCCATTGTTGCATACGAAATAATAATCACAATATCGCCAACCGCAACTTTACGGGCTGCAGGGCCGTTCAGGCAAATCGTTCCTGTTCCCCTTTCTCCTTTAATTACGTAAGTTTCAAGCCGTTCCCCGTTATTAATATTAACCACCTGTACTTTTTCGTTTTCAATCAGGTTGGCGGCATCCATCAAATCTTCGTCGATGGTAATGCTTCCAACATATTGCAGGTTGGCTTCCGTAACGGTAACCTTGTGTATTTTCGATTTACAAACTTCAATTTGCATGATCTTGCATTTTTCAGTTAAAAACAATATTGTCAATTAATCTTACTTTTCCGCAGAAAACAGCAACGCAACACACTGTTTCACCTTTTATATTCCAGTTGTTTACGGGCTGAAGCTGGATATCGTCAACAATTTCAACATATTCAACAGTTAGGTATGGGTTTTTGTTGATGGCCTCCCGAATCCATCCGGCAAGTTCTGATACGGTATTTTTGGTGGTAAGTTTTACTGCTTCAAACAGTGTTTGAGAAATCGCCGCTGCATTCTCTCTTTCTTCAGTTGTCAACAATTCATTTCTTGAGCTCATGGCAAGTCCACTTTTCTCCCTGACAATCGGGCAGGCTACAATTTCGACCGGTTGTTCCAGTTGCACAACCATATTCTTAATTATGGCAAGTTGTTGAAAATCCTTCAACCCAAAATAAGCTTTATCGGGTTTTACAATGTCGAAAAGTTTACTAACCACTTGAGCAACACCGTTAAAATGACCCGGCCTGTGTTTTCCTTCCATCGTTGTTTCCAACAAACCAAAATTAAATTTCCGGTTGTCGGGTTCGGGGTAAATTTCGCCGACCGTGGGTGCAAAAACAATCTGGCAGCCTGTTGGTTCCAATAGTTTTAAATCGTCCGTCAGTTTCCTCGGGTACTTTTCAAGATCGTTTTTATCGTTAAATTGGGCAGGGTTAACAAAAATACTCACTACAACAACCTTGTTCTCCGAAACAGCTTTTTCGACCAGCGAAATATGACCGGCATGCAAAGCCCCCATGGTTGGCACAAATCCTGTTGTTCCGTTTGTATTCAGTAATTTTAACTTTTCGTGCAACTCCTTTTTTGTTTCAACCAGAAACATACCCTTAATTTTTTCGGTGCAAAGTAAATAAAATTAATCGGCAAAACATTCAGTTTCACTTTTATGATAATTGTGATTTAACTTGCTTAACTCGCTTAGATTGAATATTCAGGATATTTTTATTACCTTTGCAGCCTGTTATAAAATGCATTCATCAGAGAATGGAAAAGAAAAAGATCCTTTATATTTCACAAGAAATATTTCCTTATTTACCTGAAACTGAAATGTCTGAAATTTCGCGTTATTTGCCGCAGGGGACGCAGGAAAAAGGAAGAGAAATCAGAACTTTTATGCCCCGTTACGGATGTGTAAACGAAAGACGCAACCAACTGCATGAGGTTATCCGCCTTTCGGGGATGAACCTTGTGATTAATGACTCAGACCACCCGCTGATAATAAAAGTTGCATCGATCCAGGCCGCAAGGATGCAGGTTTATTTTATTGACAACGAAGACTATTTTCACCGGAAATGCGTTTTGACCGATGAAAAGGGAAATGAATTTACAGATAACGACGAACGCGCTGTTTTTTTTGCCCGCGGTGTTCTTGAAACCGTAATAAAATTGCGCTGGGCCCCCGATATAATTCACTGTCACGGCTGGTTAACCTCGTTGGTCCCGCTTTACATTAAGAAATATTATTATAATAATCCGCTTTACAGAAATTCGAAAGTGGTGTATTCGGTATACAACGACGATTTTAAGAATACATTAAATTCCAAATTCAGCGAAAAACTTCTGTTGGAAGGAATAGAAAAGGAGAATGTAAAAGTTATTGAAAACCCAACGTTCGCGAATATAAGTAAGCTTGGGATTAATTTTTCGGACGGGATTATTAAAGGCACTGTAAAGATTAACAGCGAAGTTGAGAAATACATCCAGTCTACAGGTAAACTTTTCCTTAATTATCAACCACAGGATACCTATATTGATGCATACAACGAGTTTTATGATAAAGTGTGTTAATACCGGGTTGTTAAAAAATCAAATATTAGTTTAAAAGATCAAAAATTGAAACCTTTCAAATGGGTAACCAATCTGTTTTTTTTAATACGTTTGTGTAATTTTTCAGAAAAACAGGTTAAACGTATTATATTCATTAATTAATCAGGAAGCCAGTGAAAAGCAATTATAAATTTATAAGTCAATTTGTTTCAGCATTAATTTTTTTGATAATTGCAATAACATCTTGCCAGGAGTACAGTAATATCGGTGTTGAAGTTCTTCCTGCGGGCGATTTAATTTCGGTAAAAAGCACAGTGCTGGGCAATATTAAATCGTACACATTCTCAGAAGATTCAATCAGGACCGATGAAGCCAGGAACAGCCTTTTAGGAAGTTTTAACGATTCGCTGTTTGGAAATACTACAATTGGTTTTGCAACCCAATTCAGGCTCTATGATTTCCCCGATTTCGGAAAAAATCCTAAGGCCGATTCTGTAAAACTATATCTGTATTACCGGATTATTTACGGCGACACAGTGACTCCGCAAAAATTCAATGTATACGAACTTGAATCACCCCTTGATGTTGACCGTGTTTACAGGCAGAATACCGATTTAAGATCGATGTCGGGCGATTTAATCGGTAAATACACCTATAAGCCCAGGATTAGGCTGGATTCGATAACCAAAGACACATTCTACCAACTGATAAATATACCGATTGATATTTCTCTGGGCCAAAAGCTGATAAAAGCCGATTCGCTGCAGATGGTAAATAACGATGTATTTCTTGAGTATTTCAAGGGATTGTATATTGAAACCGAGAAATTAACCGGGAAAAGAGGGGCAATTTTGTCGCTCGAAGCAGTTCAGCAAGGAAGCTTTACTGGCTCGGCGCTGGTTTTATTTTACAGCAACGATTCGATTAAAAAAGTAGCCGGTGGCGACTCGTCGCTGGTAATGCCATACATAATTTCGAGTTACAGCGCAAGGGTAAACCAAATTAAACACGATTACTCTTCTACCCGGTTTTTTAACAACCTGAACAAGAAAACCGGCAACGATTCGTTGATTTATGTGCAGGCCATGGGAGGCTTAAAATCAAGGATAATTATCGATGGACTTTCTTCTTGGAGAGATTCGGTTAATGTTGCAATAAATAAGGCCGAACTTATCTTTCAGATAGACTCGGTTGCCTCGCAGGTTCATAAATATCCACCGCCAAACCAATTGCTTTTTACAGTTGTCGATTCGTTGGGAAAAGAGTTCCTTCCACAGGATTATGTATTTAATCCTACGTTTTACGGCGGTATTTTAAAAAAGGATTATACCTATCGTTTCAATATAACGCAACACTTACAGGAGATTATTCTCGGAAATGCCAAAAATTACGGCTTTTATCTTACTCCGGCCAATAAAAACAACGAGGCCAACCGGGCAGTACTAAAAGGAGCCTCGAGCAAAACGGGAATTAAGTTAATTGTAACGTATTCGAAATACCAAACCTACTGATACCAAACAAGTTGATTTTCAGGTTTCAGATCTGATTTCAACCCTTTCTGCCCGTTGCAGTTAAATATTCCTGACGTTTTTGTCAACCCCGATTAATTTTTACTTCTTCGCTTTGTGCGTTTTATTACAGCTAACTTTAAAATGCACCGTCAAGGGGCCCGAACTCCAGTAACTCCGCTGCTGGTCGTATTGGGCAACAACTTCGGGCAGCGCTTTATGAAAAATATCGACATAGGCCTGCCATATTTTATCGGCATTTTCATTGCTTTTTGCACGTTCGGCCCTTTCCCGGCCCCAGCCTTTCCACGCGGCCAGGATTTTGAAGTTTTCGGGCGACACCCGTGGCAGAAAAAACATCGTTGGGAAAGTAATTGGCGCCTTTCATAAAAACCGGGCGCCCGTTTAATTTGAAGTATAACGAGGTCCCGGCAGAATCTTTTTCGCGAACCAGCTCAAGCGTACGAATCCCAACCCTTGTATTTTCTTATGCAACACCGCCCCCGACATTCAGTTTGCCTGTGAGATGGTACAAGTGAGGCTCGCCAAAACCGTTTGTCCACCAGGGTTTTGGGTTTTTTATTTCGAAATCGACACTGTATTTTTCAATCCCCTCTTTTAAATCGACTAAATTTGAAACGAGAGCAGTATCACCGTTAAAAACGGAAAGATTTGCCTTACCTGAGGTAACACAGTTTATTTCGAATGCCGCAGTAAAAGCCGCTTTTTTTTTAGTTACGGTATTCTGGATAATATGCAGTTTTTCGATTTTTGCCTTGTCCCAGGCTTTTAATAATATGTACATTTCATTTTCTCCTTCCCTTAAAAAGCCGTTCACATCCGCCTTCCACTCGCGGAACATGTTAACGTCCGACAGCGCTTTTGCGCCGTTTACCGAAACTGCGGCATAAGTGTCGAGTCCTTTAAAATCGAGCCCAACCACATCTTTCTGTAAAATTTCTTTACTAATGCTGAAGGTGGTTTTATTCTCCCGGTCAAACTTATCGATCCACTGCAAATCGCGTTCATTTAGCCTGTAAAATAGATCTTCGATTTTACCGTTATCGAGCAAATCGGTGTGGACAGTACCCGGAACTTTCGCAGGTAACCACTCGTTTTTACCCGGCTGGCTTAAAGTCCAGTTATTATTTAATTCTTTTTGGATCATTAAATCAGTTGCTGTTTGCGTACAATTCAAAAATACCAGACTTATTATAGCCAATAAATTAATAGCGATTTTTGTTCTCATTTATATGTTGATTAATACTTCATTAGATTATTTGTGTTTTTTAAAATTGAAGCTCAAAAGCCTAAAAAATGGCTGGTTGGTAAAATCTATTATAGATTACCTTTTTGGGAAAAATGCTTCAGGAGAATGCGTAAACTTAACCAACCCGTCTGATTTTAAACAAAACGGCAGGAAATTCCCGCCGATCCATTGTATTCCGTAGAAATTACTTTTCCTCTTTTGCAGTTGATATATTAAAAGGCAGGTACAAAAAACAAATCCTGAAAATACCTGTACCTATTAAAACAACTCCTACAAGTCCCCACCAATTGTCGAAAACAATTCCAAGGATTGCTATAATCAATCCGAGTATAATTCGTATTAACCTGTCGACCGGTCCAACGTTACATTTCATATTTTTCAGTTTAAAATTACAGGGCAAAATTTAATATAATTATTAATTTAAACCAAACAAAACAGGCCTCAGAACTCGTCTTCGAGCAGGTTGCAGGCTATTTTAATAAAATCGGGGCATTTGGTTCCGAACACATTAGCTTCATTTGCCGCCAACGACCCTTCGGGTGTTGAAATATCAAAACCCGTTAATTCGCTGCATTTTAAACTACCAAAACTTTGTTTAAATTTTTCGTTGAATTTCTGGACCTGCAATTTTGTTTGCGCCTTTTTTCCGGGATCGGATTCAGCATGCCCGTGTTTCAACCCGATTACCATGTATGCGGCGGTAACTGCGCCGCAGGTTTCGGCACATGCCATTCCACTGCCAAAACCGCTGGCAATTTTGAGGGCTGTTTTTTCGTCGATGCCCAGTTCAGGTGCAAACAGGCTAAAAACCGTCTGGGCACAATTAAATTGAGAAAACTTCTCGTCGACATGGTTTGCTTTCATTTTGCTTTTTTCCCTAAAAATAATCGATTTGTACGAAATATAAAACCCGGGCAATTCCACGGAAAAAAAGATGGCATCCTTTTAAATAGATGCCATCTTTTTTTTAAGACTATTTTTTCATGAAATCCCGAAAACCAAGGATAGCATCTTTTCTGAAAGCTAAATCAAAACCCCGGTAACGAAGGATGGCATCTTTTTGGAAAGATGCCATCCTTTTTATCGAAGTAAAACCCCTGTTTTATGAACTTTTCATTTTTATCTTTTTGAAGCCTCCCCTTTCAGGGTTTATTCAGAGGGGGTCTCCTATTCTCCCCTAACAGCAGCAACTCCCGGAAGTACCCTTCCTTCGAGGTACTCAAGCAAAGCGCCACCTGCAGTTGAGATATAAGAAACACCTTCGGCAAAACCAAACTGGTTTACGGCTGCAACCGAGTCGCCACCTCCAACAAGCGAAAAAGCGCCTTTTTTGGTTGCGGCTACAATAGCATTACCAACTTCTTTTGTGCCCACTGCAAACTTTTCCATTTCGAAAACCCCAACCGGGCCGTTCCATAGGATTGTTCCGGAGTTTTCAATTACCTCTTTCATTTGTGCTATACTTTTTGGCCCCGCGTCCAGTCCTTCCCATCCATCCGGGATTTCACCAGCATTTACAACCTGTGTATTTGCACTTTCGCTAAACGCATCGGCAGCAACTACATCCGATGCAATTATCAGTTTTACACCTTTCTCTTTTGCCAGTTTTTCAATGTTTCTGGCAGTTTCCAGGAAATCGTCTTCGCAAATTGAGCCTCCAACTTTACCCCCGTTTGCTTTAACAAAAGTGTAAGTCATACCGCCTCCCAAAATCAGGGTGTCGACTTTACCCAACAGATTTTCGATAATGGTAATTTTTGTGGAAACTTTGGCCCCCCCCATAATGGCAGTAAGCGGGCGTTTTGGGTTTTTTACCACTTTGTCGAGGCTTTCAACTTCGCTCTCAATCAGGTAACCAAACATTTTATCGTTCGGGAAAAATTTTGCCATAACGGCTGTTGATGCGTGTGCGCGGTGAGCGGTACCAAAAGCATCGTTTACCCAGCAGTCGCCATTTTCGGCCAGCAGCTTGGCAAATTCCTCATCTCCCTTTTCCTCTCCTTTGTGAAAACGCAGGTTTTCGAGCATCAACACCTCACCCGGTTTCAGGGCCTGCGCCATTGCTTTTACCCCGGGCCCAACACAGTCGGGTGCCAGTTTAACCTCAACTCCAAGTAATTCACTCAAATGACCAACCAAATGGCGCATCGAATATTTATCGGTTGGCCCTTCCTTCGGCCTTCCAAAATGCGACATTATAATTGGCGAACCACCTTCTTCCATAATTTTTTTGATGGTAGGTACAGCGGCTGTCATGCGCGTGTCGTCGGTAATCTCAAATTTTTCGTTTAAGGGGACATTAAAATCAACTCGGATTAATGCCTTTTTACCTTTAAAGTTGTATGTGCTGATTGTTTGCATGATATATTTTTTTTAGTTTTTCAGAAAATCAACCAAAGATAAAAAATTAAATCTGTCGCAACCCTGAGTTAAATTTGAGGGAACAGAATTTAATGTTTGGGTAAACTTGAAAAGCATCAAAAATCAAATCCCAAAAGACAAATAAGCATCAAACTTAAATTCAGAAAAATTCAAAAGTTAAGACCTTTAATTTAGTACTTTGGATTTTGATATTTGAGTTTTATTTAACTTTTGTTATTTGGAACTTGTGATTTCGGATTTTAAAAAACTATTTTTGAGCCATGTTTTTTAAAGATGTAATCGGTCAGGAAGGGGTAAAAAAAAGGTTAATTCAATCGGTTCGTGATGAAAGGATTAGCCATGCCCAGCTTTTTTCGGGGCCCGAGGGTACCGGCAAACTGGCATTGGCAATTGCCTATGCCCAGTACATTTCATGTAAAAATCGTTCTGAAACCGATTCCTGCGGTATCTGCCCTTCATGTCACAAGTATAAAAAACTGGCACACCCCGATTTGCATTTTGTTTTTCCTATTTTCAACTCGCCAAAAACTAAAAATCCGGTTTGCGATGATTTTATTGCCGAGTGGCGCGAAATGGTTCTTGCAAACCCCTATTTTAACCTGGGCAGCTGGTTGTCGTTTATCGAAGCCGACAACGCACAAGGGTTGATTTACGAGCGCGAAAGCGATTCGATTTACAAAAAACTGAACCTTAAATCGTTCGAATCGGAATTTAAAGTCATGATAATCTGGCTGCCCGAAAAAATGCATGTGGCATGTTCGAATAAACTGCTTAAACTTATTGAGGAGCCGCCAAACAAAACTCTTTTCATTTTAATTACCGAAGACGAGGAAGCGGTAATCAGCACAATTCGTTCACGAACACAACTAATTAATTTCCCGTTGCTCGACAGGGAAGCGGTAGCGAATGCCTTGCTTGCAATGGACGGTATCGACAGGGAACTCGTTCAGGATGCCGTTCACCTGGCCAATGGAAATTTTATAAAAGCAAAAGAATACATCAGCCCGGGCGAAGAAGACCAGTTCTATTTTCAAAAGTTCCAGGAGATGATGCGTTACGCCTATAAACGCGAAGTTCTGCAACAGGTCAGGTGGGCCGACGAAATGGCTAAAATCGGCCGCGACAAACAAAAGGCTTTTTTTGCATTTGCACTCAGGTTAATCCGCGAATATTTTGTGATGAACCTGAAACGGAACAGCCTGGTTTACCTCAGTAAAACTGAAAAGGAATGGGGAAAACAATTTGCTCCGTTTATAAACGAACGTAATGTTGTGGCTTTTTTTAATGAGTTTGAATTAAGCATTACCCATATTTCGTGGAATGGAAATCCCCGGATAATTTTTCTCGACACCGCGCTGCGTATCGTTCGGCTGATAAAAAGGTAGGGAGGAGGAAGTTGGAAGCACGGAGTTGGAAGCGCGAAGTTGGAAGCGCGGAGTTGGAAGCGGGGAGTAGTTTCTTTGCGGCTTTGCGGCTTTGCGAGAAAAAAACGGGTGACAAATGACCGGTGAAAGGAGACCGAAGACCGAATTGAAAGCATGAAGCCAGAAGCCAGAAACCAAAAGCCAGCTGCCGGAAGACAGGGAACGGGTTGTGAAATAAATTGTTTTGAATTACCTTTTGGGTGCAAGTATTACAAAAGGGATTATCATTTCTTCCATCGAAATCCCGCCATGTTGAAAAGTATCCTTGTAATAATTGGCATAATAATTATAATTATTCGGGTAAGCCAGAAAATCGTCGGAGTTGGCAAAAATATAGCTGGTACTAACGTTTCGCGAGGGAAGATATGCTTTTCGCGGATCGCGGATCTCAAAAATCTGCTTCGATTTGTAGTTGAGGTTTCTACCCAGTTTGTAACGCAGGTTGGTGTTTGTTTCGCGGTCGCCAATTACTTTTATGGCGTTGTTTACCCGGATTGAACCATGGTCGGTAGTTACCACAACCCTGATATCGTTTTCGGCAAGCCCTTTTAAAAGCGCAAGCAGCGACGAGTTGTTAAACCAGCTTAAGGTGAGCGAACGGTATGCTTTTTCATCACTTGCCAGTTCCTTAATCATGTCCATTTCGGTGCGGGCATGCGAAATCATATCGACAAAATTAAACACCATTACCGAAAGGTCGCTTTCAAGGATATAACTCAGGCTATCCGGAACACGACGCTCCAGCCTCACACCCGAAACCTTATCAAAAAAAAGCTTTTCTTTGCGGCCGTGCCGGGCCATTTGCTTCTTGAGCAATTGTTCTTCAAAACGGTTCTTAAGCCCTTCGTTATCATCATCGTCCCATAAATCGGGGTAGAGTTTTAAAATTTCAGAAGGCATTAATCCCGAGAAAATTGCATTGCGCGCATACATGGTTGCCGTGGGCAGGATGCTGTAATACAAATCTTCCGACTCGGTACGGAAATAATTGTCGAAAACCGTGTTAATTGTGCGCCACTGGTCGAAGCGCAAATTGTCGATAACAAGCATAAAAACTTTTTTGCCGCTGTCGAGCAACGGAAATATTTTATGCTTGAAAATGTCGGGCGATAAAAGGGGGCGCTCGCCAATTTCCTGCTGGAACCAGTTCAGGTAATTGTCTCTGATAAACCTGAAGAAAGCTTTGTTCCCATCCTCCTTTTGCATTTTAAGAATCTCGTCCATAGCCGAGTCATCCGATTCGCCGAGCTCTATCTCCCAGTGGACCAGTTTTTTATAGATATCAATCCATTCCGGATAATTCAACCTGTCGTTGATTTGCATCCCGATTTTGCTAAACTGCATCTGGTAAGCCGATGTGGTTTGTTGCGTTACCAGGCGTTTTTGGTCGATGTTCTTTTTTAACGAAAGCAGAATTTGTTTCGGGTTAACTGGTTTTATCAGATAATCGGCAATTTTTGAACCGATTGCCTCGTCCATGATATTTTCTTCTTCGCTTTTGGTAATCATTACCACGGGAACATTTGCCGAAATGGATTTTATTTGGGTAAGTGTTTCAAGTCCTGTAAGGCCAGGCATATTTTCGTCCAGAAAAATAATGTCGTAATAGTTGTCTTTTACCTTTTCAACAGCGTCCAGCCCATTGTTTGCCGTTTCTACTTCATATCCTTTTTCCCTTAGAAATATAATATGGGCCCGGAGTAAATCTATTTCGTCGTCGGTCCAGAGAATGCGTGGTTTGTTCATGGATACTTTATTATGCGTTGTAAAGATAAAAACAAAAAAAGCGCCGCAATAGTATTTGTTTAACTTACTTTAACGGGAAGAAGGTTACAGCTCCCGGGTTCCAGGTTTGAAGATTAAACACTTTTCTTTGAACACGATTTTTACACCGAACGTTCGAAGGTTGTAAAAACCGGAAAAGGTTTTGCCGGTTAAAGTGTGGTTTAATGGATGGAAAGTCATTAAATTAAGACAATAATCAGTTTTTTTTAGAAGCAAGTATTTTCTATTTTTATGCCCTGATTTACCAGAATTTAGGATGAAGTTCAATATCGGATCAAAAATATTCGCCGGTTTCAAATCGTTTGAAAATACCCTGAAAGAATGGAAAAAGAATAAAGAGACCATTGTTTTTACAAACGGTTGTTTCGATATTGTGCATCACGGGCATGTCGACTCGCTTGTAAAATCGGCCGAAATGGGGACCCGTTTAGTAGTGGGCCTGAACTCCGATAAATCGGTTGAAATGCTGAAAGGTAAAAACCGCCCGGTTTTAAATGAGGAATCACGCGCTAAAATTCTTGCCGCCTTTGGTTTTGTCGATGCGGTAATAATTTTTAACGACGAAACCCCGGCTGAGTTGGTTTCTCAGATTATCCCCGATATCCTGGTTAAAGGCAGCCAGTATAAAATTCACGAAATTGCCGGTCACGACACAGTGCTTGCTAACGGAGGGCAGGTTATTACCCTAGGTTTGGTTCCCGGAATTTCAACAAGCGATATTATAGAAAAGATAAAAACCCTTGGTTAATGGCTCAAAGTAAAAGTATTTACACCTGTCAGAACTGCGGCGCCCAGTCGGCGAAATGGATTGGCAAGTGCCCCTCCTGCAACGAATGGAATACCTATGTCGAAGAAATAGTCCATTCAAAACAAAATACCGGAAAACTTTCTGGAAGTACTTCCGGAAGCCAGCCCCTTACCCTCGAAAAAATTGAAAATGTCAGTAATAAGCGGATTTCAATCCCGATTGAAGAGTTTAACCGGGTCCTGGGCGGGGGGATAGTCCCCGGGTCGCTAATCATGCTTGGCGGCGATCCCGGAATTGGCAAATCCACTTTGGCGCTTCAGCTTGCGCTGGTTTTAAAAAACCTGAAAATTTTATACACCTCGGGCGAAGAAAGTTTGCAGCAGATAAAACTCCGGGCCGGGCGCCTGAAAATTTCCAACAACAGTTGCCTGTTTCTAAGCGAAACCTCGCTTGAAAACTTACTGGCGCACACCGGACAAATTAAGCCCGATTTGCTTATTATCGATTCCATTCAAACCATTTCCACCGAAACAATTGAATCGTCGCCGGGTTCGGTTTCGCAGGTCAGGGAGTGTACTTCGGCCATCCTGAAGTATGCAAAAAAAACAGGCGTAGCGGTTATTTTAATCGGGCACATTACAAAGGAAGGCAGCCTTGCCGGCCCAAAGGTGCTCGAACATATGGTCGATGTGGTATTGCAGTTCGAAGGCGACACCAACTACATGTACCGCATTTTACGCTCGAACAAAAACAGGTTTGGCTCAACCAACGAACTTGGAATTTTCGAAATGGAAAGCGATGGCCTGCACGAAATACTTAATCCTTCAGAACAACTTATTTCGAAGGTGAGCGATCATGTAAGCGGGACGGCAATTGCAACAACAATCGAAGGGATTAGGCCTTTTCTGATTGAAATACAGGCGCTTGTAAGTTCAGCCGCCTATGGTACGCCACAACGTTCAAGCACTGGATTCGATTTGCGAAGGTTAAACATGCTTTTGGCAGTACTCGAAAAAAGGGCAGGGTTTAAACTCATTCAGAAAGACGTTTTTCTGAATATTGCCGGGGGTTTAAAAATCAGCGATCCGGCAACCGATTTGGCGGTTATTTGTTCGATACTTTCATCAAATATCGATGTGGCAATAAACCACAAATATTGTTTTGCCGGCGAAGTTGGCCTCACTGGCGAAATAAGGGCAGTAAACCGGGTCGGGCAACGTATTGCCGAAGCCGAAAAGCTGGGGTTTAAACGCATTTACATCCCGGCCCACAATAAAAGTTTAACAAGTAATAAGTTTAAAATTGAAATTATTAAAGCAGGCCGGGTTGAAGAAGTTTTTAAAAATATTTTTAACTGAACCGGCTGTTTTTTATCGGAAACAGATTTTTTAACGCTTTTATTTTGATTGAAGTCCCAACAATTTATAATTTGGCCCACTGATTTTACAATGAAAAAAACGGTTTTTATATTTATAATGTCGGTTATAGCATTTGTGTCGTGCGATAAGGAGGTGTATGAGAAACCCGAAAGCCTGATCAGGGAAAAGCAGATGATAAATATGCTGGTTGATATTCATCTTGCTGAAGCCACTTTCAATAATATGCGGTACGATTCTATTGTCAGAAACAGTTCTTCTGAAAACTTCTATTATTCAATTCTGAATAAATACCAGGTTGCCGACTCGATTTTCGAAAAATCGTTTATTTATTACGCCAGCAATCCCAAAAACTTTGAAAAAATGTATCGCGAAGTGATGACCAAACTAAGCGAAATGGAACAAAGTTTTTCGGGCCGGAAAAACGAAATTCTCGAATTAGAAGATTTAAAGTAGCAGCCGTGAGAAAAATTGCGGCTACATATATTTATCCACTCAATCGTCCTCCTGTTAAAAATGGTATTTTAACCTGTACTGCTGATGGAACGATAGCCGATATCAGTGCGGGCAGCGAAAAATTTACCGAGCAGGCAGGAGTTGAATATTACAGCGGAATCCTTGTTCCGGGTTTTGTAAATGCCCATTGCCATCTCGAACTATCGCGCCTGAAAGGAAAAATTGAAGAAAAAACCGGTATTGGCGGCTTTATCGGCAAAATTAATGAATTGCGAAACCAGGAATCCGGAAATCCGGGAAAGGCAATCATGGTGGCTGACCGCAAAATGTGGGCTAACGGCATTGTTGCTGTGGGAGATATTTCGAACTCGGCACTCACAGTCGAATACAAAAAAAAGAGCATGATATTTTATCATACCTTTATCGAATCGTTTGGATTTCACCCTTCGCGGGCAGAACGTGCTTTCGATTATGCACAGTATGTTCAGGTTGCATTCAGGTTAGCCGGGTTGGCAAACTCAATAGTCCCGCATTCAGCATATTCTGTATCCAAACCCTTGTTTTTACAAATAAAGGAAAACGCGTTAAGCGAAAAAAGCATATTTTCCATTCACAACCAGGAGAGCAGGGGTGAACGCGAATTTTTTGAAACCGGTACCGGTGAAATACATAACCATATTGCAAACAACCTCGGGATCGATACTTCGCATTGGGCGCCACCTCAAAAAAGCCCGTTGCTTTCCATTCTTGAATTTTTACCCGTCGAAAATAACTTACTTTTGGTGCACAATACATTTACTACCAAAGAAGATTTGGAAGAGCTGAAAAAGGCCCGTTCCCCCGAAAATACTTTTTTTGTGCTGTGCCCCAATTCAAATCTGTATATCGAAAACAAGCTTCCACCGGTGCATTTGTTCCGCCAGGAAAACCTGGATATCTGCATTGGGACCGACAGCCTGGCATCAAACCACGAACTTTCGGTTTTAGCGGAACTGGTGACCCTTCAACAAAATTTTTGTGATTTGGGTTTAAATGAACTTTTTACATGGGCTTGCATAAACGGGGCAAAAGCGTTGCAGATAGACGACCTGTTTGGAACGTTTGAGGTTGGGAAAAACCCGGGTGTTAACCTGATAACAGGGATTGATTTTAAAACGATGGGGATAACTGAAAAAAGCAAAGTGAAACGTTTGGTCTGAGTTCACTTGGAAAATAACAGAATATGGCAACGTTTCTTTTCGATAAAATAATTTTTGGTCCCGTAAAAAGCCGCAGGTTAGGGATTTCGCTTGGTGTTAACCTGTTGCCAACCAACCTGAAAGTTTGCTCGTTCGATTGTATTTACTGCGAGTGTGGCCGGAACCCGGGTAAAATAAGCGAAAAAGCCGTGTTGCCCACACAAAACGAGGTGAGAAAAAAACTTGAGGAAAAGCTGGAAGAAATGAATGCCCAAAACCAGTTGCCCGATGTAATTACCTTTGCGGGGAACGGAGAACCAACGCTCCACCCAGCTTTTTCAGGAATCATTGACGATACGGTTGAACTCCGCAACCGTTTTGCCCCAAAAGCACGGATTGCCGTGTTGTCGAATGCTACGATGATTTTTAAACCCAAAGTATTCCAGGCCCTGCTCAAAATCGAAGACAATATCCAGAAACTCGATTCGGCATTCGAAAAAACCGTTGAGCTGCTCGATTGCCCCAACAAAGGTTTCAACCTCTCCAAAACAATTGAACAGTTAACCGCTTTCCGGGGAAAAGTAATTATTCAGACCCTTTTTGTTAGGGGAAGTTATAAAGGCCAAACCGTTGATAACACTACCGAAGCGGAAATTACAGCATGGATAAAGCTTTTGCAAAAAATCAATCCATCGCAGGTAATGATTTACACCATAGCCCGCGACACACCCATCGATACGCTTGAAAAAATTTCGCTCAGGCAGCTAAATTCCATTGCCGGACAGGTTAAGCAAGCTGGGTTTGATGTCCAGGTTTCGGGATAATTAATTTTGAGCCTGCTCCGAAAAGTCAATCCACCCCCCCCGGCCCCTAACGGGGGAGATTCTAATTCAATGATTTTCAGATGTTCCCCTTCGGGGCCAGGGGTCAAACAGATGAAAATCATTGAATTTCATACTTTTCGGAGTTGGCCCAAGTTTGTTTTTCCGGAAATCCTATAAAGTTGTGCGGAACCACTCCGAACTTCTGCCGAGCCAACGCATTCCCATCACAAAACCTTTGAGTTTAAGCAAATCGTTTCCTTCAAGCCAGGCGTAGCAATCGTAAGTTTTTCCGGATTTAGGATCGTAGATTTTGCCGTTTTTCCACTCTTTTGCCCCCGATTCGAATGCCAGCCCTTCAAGAATTTGAAGCCCAACAACCGGGCGGCTTTGCAGCTTTACATCAGGATTTTTATCGTCAACCGGCGGTTTCCCGTTAACATATTTTTCCGGGATCATGTAAACGATGGTACCAATGTACTTCCCGTTTACTTTTTCAACTTTAATTTTCGATGTTTTTTCTTCGTTCCACCAGATCCCGGTTATTTTATCTGCTTCCTGCGCAAAACCGGCAAATGCATAAACTGCTAAAAACAAAATGACAAAAAGTCGTTTCATAATTTGATAAGATTAGTTTTTACTGCGATAAATATATCAATTATTGAATTTGATTCTTTAAATTTCCGCTTATTTTCAATTTTTTATTCAAACTGCTACTTATGAAAACCATAAAACGTGTCATGGCCGGAATTCTCATATTGGCCATTCTCCTGCTTATTGCAGGTTCTCTACTGGTAAGAAAGATTAGCCGCGGTGCAATTCCCGATTATTCGAAAAATGTCCAAATCAAAGGGATGTCGGCTGAAGTCAGTGTCTTTCGCGATTCGCTTGGTATCCCGCATATTTATGCCGAAAATGAAACTGATTTGTACAGGGCTGTTGGCTTTGTTATGGCCCAGGATCGGCTCTGGCAAATGGATTTGTTAAGGCGTGTCACCCAGGGAAGGCTTTCCGAAGTAATGGGCAAGGATTTGGCCAATACCGATTTACTGATGCGCGCACTCAGGATCGGGGAAAAATCGGAGAGGATTATTGAAATAACTTCGCCATCAATTATCGGGGCGCTTCAAGCATTTTCCGAGGGGGTAAATGAATATATCGGGAATAATCCGCTGCCACCCGAGTTCAAAATTTTAGGCTACAAACCCGAACCCTGGAAACCGGTGCATTCTGTTAATCTGATTGGTTATATGGCCTGGGACCTGACTTCGGGATGGGGTACCGAACTTTTGTTAAACCAACTGAAGGATAAAATTTCAGCCCGGCAAATTGAGCAATTAATACCATCGGCGAACAACCATAAAACCGCGATTTTTTCTGGTTCCGATTCAATTGAAATTAAAACCGGTGAAACAATTTTGTCGGCAAGCAATAACCTGGAACAACTGGGCGCACAGATTTTTTATGGAAGCAACAACTGGGCGGTTTCGGGTACAAAAAGCAAAACCGGAAAACCCATCCTCGCCAACGATATGCACCTTTCGTTTTTGGCGCCCGGAATCTGGTATCAAATGCACCAATCTGCACAGGGCCAACTTAATGTTACAGGGCTTGTCCTTCCAGGCCAACCCTTTGTTATTGTGGGGCACAACGATTCCATTGCCTGGGGGATGACAAATGTTGCTGTTGACAATCTCGATTTTTACGCAGAAAAACTAAATGACGATTCGACCAAATATTTACTCGACGGCGAATGGCGGGACTTGCTGATTAAGGTGGAAACTATAAGAACTAAGGAGGGGGAAAACATAGAAAAGAAACTGAGATTTACACATCGCGGGCCGATTGTTAACGACATGAAGCCGGGCCCTGGCGTACCCCTGTCAATACGTTGGGCAGGCAACGAAATGAGCAACGAAATACGCACAATATTTATGTTGAACCGCGTAAAAAACTGGGAAGGATTCAGGGATGCAGTCAGCACATTTACCTCAGTTAGCCAGAATATCAACTATGCCGATATGACCGGAAATATTGGGCTGCAATGCAGTGCAGGTATTCCGGTAAGGGCCGGAAACGGGATACAGATTTACCCCGGCGACAGCAGCAAATACGACTGGACCGGCATGGTCCCATTCGAAGAACTGCCCTATGAATTTAACCCTGAACGTGGTTATGTTTCTTCGGCAAACAATAAAACTGCGCCCGACAATTATCGGTATTACATCAGCCACTGGTTTTCGATGCCCGACAGGATCGACAGAATCAGGGAAATGCTGGAGGAAAAACAATTGCTTGGCGCCGAAGATATTGAAACAATGCTTCGCGATGTTAAATCGAAAAAAGCTGAACGGGTTACCCCTGTTTTTGTCGAAGCGCTTAAATCAGCTCAATCGTTAACAGACAAGGAAAAAGATATTGTTAAAGCGCTCGAAAACTGGAATTACGAAATGAACAGCGAAAGTGCCGAAGCAGCAGTTTTTGAAATTATGTACAGGAGAGTGGGGGCCAATTTGATTAAGGATGACTTACCAGGGGAACTTTTTACAGATATAATGGGCCAAAGAATATTAATTGAAAACCTGATTGCGAATGTTTTAAATGATTCAGGCTCTGAGTGGGTAGATGATTTATCTACTCCCGAAACCGAAACTTTTGAAACCATTGTATTCAACTCGTTTAAAGAAACAATTGCCGAGTTGACCACTCAGTTTGGCGATAAACCGGAGAATTGGCAATGGGGAAAATTGCACACCTTTACCCTTGGGCATCCGCTCGGGAAGGTTAAAATTCTCGATCAGTTGTTCTGCCTGAATAAAGGGCCGTTTGAATTACCGGGAAGTTTTCACACGGTTTGCCCTTATTCGTATTCGTTCAACAATTTATACAATGTAAACCACGGCGCTTCGCACAGGCATATTTTTGATATAGGTAACTGGGATGCATCGAAAACAGTTGTTGCTACCGGGACCAGCGGAATTCCGGCAAGCGGTTTTTATTTAAACCAAACCGAAATGTATGTCAATAACCGATACCATCCGGACCCATTCACCAAACCTGAGGTTGAAAAAGCTGCCCGGTTTGTAATGAAAATTTTGCCCGAATAAGGATGGAAGTTGGAAGCACGAAGCACGTAGCACGAAGTTGGGATACCGGTGACCGGTGACCGGTGACGGAAGCACGAAGTTGGGAGCGTAAAGACCGGTGACAGGTGACGGGTGACGGAATAAGGAAGCACGAAGTTGGAGGCAGAAAGCACAGATTACAAAGATTTTCTCTGCGCCCCGGCGTCATTGCTCTGAAAAGGCTGGAAGCAGGAAGCATAAAGCAAGGAACCGGGCGCAATATCCCGGTTACGGTTTGTGTTCCATTTTCCTTCGGCTTACTCTAAAAAACACTCAGCTTTTCAACTAATTGGTATTATTAATTACTTTTGCGGTTTGATGTAATATTTTGCCGATATTATGCAGAAGCAAAATACAGTTTTTCAAAATGTAGATTATGCAGGAACAAGATATTGATACCATTGAAAGGGGCTATTGTAAAACTAAAACAGGCTGTTGCGCAAAACTTCATGTAACCGATTGGTTAGGCGATATAAAACTCCCTGTTGAGTTAAATAATATTGTTGAAATCCGCTTTAAAAATACACGAAAAGATTATTACGAAAATGTAAATAACCTTAACCTGAAGGTGGGCGATTTGGTCGCAGTTGAAAGCAGCCCCGGACATGACATTGGTATTGTTTCGCTGATGGGCCCTTTGGTGGAGGAGCAAATGAAAAAGCACAAACCCACCATTTACAATGGCGAATTCAGAAAAATTTACAGGGTTGCCAAACCAACCGACATCGACAAATGGAAGGAAGCCATTTCGCTCGAACACGAAACCATGATCCGCTCGCGGCAAATAACAGCCGATTTAAAGCTAAACATGAAAATAGGCGATGTGGAATACCAGGGCGACCGCACCAAAGCCATATTCTACTACATTGCCGACGACCGTGTCGATTTCAGGCAATTAATTAAAGTACTGGCCGAAAATTTCAGGATCAGGATTGAAATGAAACAAATCGGGGCGCGCCAGGAAGCCGGACGGATTGGAGGAATTGGCCCTTGCGGCAGGGAAATCTGCTGCTCCACCTGGATGCATAATTTTGTTTCGGTTTCAACAAACGCTGCACGTTACCAGGAAATTTCGCTAAACCCTCAAAAATTAGCAGGGCAATGCGGAAAACTGAAATGCTGCCTCAATTTCGAACTGGCTTCCTATATCGATGCACAGAAAAATTTCCCCCCAACCCATTTTCCGCTCGAAACCGAATCGGGAACCTATGTTTTCCTTAAAGCCGATATTTTTAACGCGTGCTATTTGTATATGAAACAGGGCGACACTCCTTCCGTGCAGGTAAATGTGCCTGTCGACCGTGTTGCCGAAATCCAGAAACTGAACAAAAGGGGCAAAAAAGCAGACAGGCTCCTGCCTTCCGACCACAAGGCAGTTTCAGGTAAAGAACAGGATACGTTCCATAATGTAGTCGGGCAGGAAGCATTGACGCGTTTCGATAAACCTAATAAAAGCAGCAGGAAAAAGAAACGTAACTTTCATCGTAACCAAAACAGAAAACCGAATGTGAGATGAATAAATTGGGTTATCAATTTCTGACCGGGTTGGTTATTTTGATTACAGTCATCTCATGTAATATAGACGAAGTTAACAGCAAATACCAGCCAATCCGGAATTCAAAATGGCACCGCGACTCAACAGCCATATTTCAGTTCCCGGTTACAGATACGCTTCAATACCACGATTTATATATCAACGTACGTAACGATATCAGTTATAAATACAGCAACCTCTGGCTTTTTGTAAAAATTTTCCAGCCAGGCGATTCAACTGCCGTTGCTGATACCCTCGAAGTTACGCTTGCCGATGAAAGTGGAAAATGGCTGGGCCATGGTTTTGGCGGGGTGAAAACAAATGAGGCGCTGTTCAGGCATAATGTATATTTCCCCTTATCGGGCAGTTACACAATTCAGATTGAACAGGGGATGCGCGACAGGGTCCTCGACGGAATTACCGACATCGGGTACCGTTTGGAGAAAAAGTAAAAACAACCCCCTCGAACTCCCCCGCCAACTGGCGGGGAGAATCAGGTAATAAAACCCGACAATTTTAATTAATCAGTGTTCATAAATTGAAAAAAGGAAGTGGGAAAAAATAAACTGGCCAAGTTCGACGAAATGGATCGTTTTGAAAACGTTATCCAGGCGCCATATAAAATATTGCAAAGCGAAAGTTTTTTCCTGAAAGGGAAATGGGCGGACGACTTTTTTAAAAACCCAAACCCGGTGATCCTCGAACTGGGCTGTGGCAAAGGCGAATACACGGTAGAACTGGCCAAAAAAAATCCTGCGTTTAACTATATCGGGGTCGATATAAAAGGGGCAAGAATGTATTCCGGGGCTAAAAAAGCGCTTGAAAAAGGATTGAAAAACGTGGCTTTCCTGCGTACCAACATCGAAATTATCAACCGGTTTTTTGGCAAAGGCGAAATAGCCGAAATATGGCTTACCTTTCCAGATCCACAAATGAAAAAAACCCGCAAGCGGCTGACTTCCACTTCGTTTCTGAACCTGTACAGGCAGTTTCTACAAAACGACGGCATCGTGCACCTGAAAACCGACAGCAATTTTCAGTTTACCTATACCAGCGCACTTGTGCATTTTAACCGGTTCGAAATTCTTGCCGAAACTGATAATTTGTACGAATCGGATATCCTGACCGAGACCCTTCAAATTAAAACCTTTTACGAGAAACAGTGGCTTAGCCGCGGGATAACCATAAAATACATTGCATTCAGGCTAAACGAAAACGAGTTTGCCGAACCCGGAATAGAGATTGAAAAAGACGAGTACCGGAGTTTCGGGCGAAGTGCAAAGGATATCCATTGAAGAAAATTTCAAATCTGAAAAAACAAAAACCAAATAAATGTCAATTTTCAAAAACAAATTTTTCAAACAATTCTGGAATTTGGAATCGGTATTTTCTGATTTATTTGTTATTTGCAACCTGAATTTTGGAATTTAAAGTAAATGTCCGATTTTTTCAGCCAGGTTTACGAAGTAGTAAAACTCATCCCGCCGGGAAGAGTGACGTCTTATGGCGCCATTGCGGCTTACCTTGGTTCGCCGGGTGCAGCGCGTATGGTAGGCTGGGCAATGAACGCCTCGCACAGCCACCGCGAATTTGTTCCCGCGCACCGGGTGGTTAACCGTAACGGCCTCCTTACCGGCAAACACCATTTTGGTGCGCCTAATGTGATGAAGGAATTACTCGAAAACGAAGGGATAGAATTTCAAGGCGACCAGATAGTAAATTTTCGTGAAAAGTTCTGGGATCCGGTGGAAGAGTTGGAGTAGAAAAAACCAGTACCTTTCGATTTTCTTTTTACTTTTTTTCTGAGAATCAATATCTTTGTTACCATAACTATTTAATCAAATATAGAATGAACCTGCAATATATCTCAGACAGTGAAGGCCAAACAACCGGTGTGTTTATTCCAATCAAGGAATGGAACAAAATAAAAAGGAAATTTAAGGGAATCGAACAAGTTGAAAATATACCACAGTGGCATCAAAATCTTGTAAAGGAACGGTTAGCTGATTAAAAACAAAATCCCGATATAGCGCTCGATTTTGACAGTACCATGGATGAAATTCAAAATGAATTATAATGTACAGGGTTGTTATTCTTCCTGCGGCAAAGAACGACATCAAAGAGGCGGCCTATTGGTATCGCAAAAAACAAAATGGGCTTGAAAAAAAATTTATCTGCGAAACCCGCGGGAAAGTACCATTCATCCGATGACTCAAAGTCACCGGATGAATAAAGCAGGCTGGTTTTTCATTTCTTATTTTTTGTTTCATATTTCTTTTCTGTCCTTTCATAAATATAGGTGACAGAAAAGTGTAAACTGACAACCTTGATGTTAATAACTCATTTTACTTTTTTGTTCTTTCTTTTATATCTTCATTCTGCCGGGAGAAGCGGAGAAGGGCTCTGCTGGGGGGCAACCCTTCAAG
>JBBINB010000006.1:0-87210 GCA_037444065.1 Draconibacterium sp. | reverse complement strand
AGGGATAAAAACGTTTCCTATAGGGATTTCATCTTCCTTATTTATTTTGCACTGATAAAATAAGATTATTCCAAGGGTAATAAATGATATTTTCTTAATTGTATTTAACATTTTGCAATTTAATTATTGTTTGATAATCCTTTGATTATAAATAACTTTTCCTCTACAGCTCTCCATTTTAACAGGTTTTCATCCCAATTCAGAGATTCATACATTATCAAATTATTATTATCATTCAAAGCATAATTATGTTTTGTTATCTATTAAATTTACTGATTAATGTTTTGATAAACAATAAAAAGGCATATTTTTCGACAAAAAAAATAGAGAATATATCAAATAAGTTTTCACTGGGTTTTCTTAAAATGGGAGGTCACTAAAATCAACTAATTTGGTATGCAGCATTTGTAAAATTAAACACATTTTTTTATTCAATATAAACTCTGGTAAACAAGAAAAAAAGTTGAATTCCTTACTGCACATTCCTTCTAGCCTTGCGATAAGAAGTAAGCAAACAAGGCACTAAAAATATCCTTGGAAACCAGATTACTCAACGTATTGCTGCGATGATTTTAAATTTTTTTTATTCCGGGAATGAAGACAATTAGTTGGAGCCGATGTATTTTTAACAAAACAAAACATAAATAATCCATACAACAGTCATTGCGGTAAAGCCGCTGACTAAAGTCCCAAGCGTATGCAGCTTATACCCGGTTTTTATGTTCATGTTCGACATTTGGGTTACCACCCAGAAAAAACTGTCGTTTACCTGGGAGACGACCATTGATCCGGCCCCGATTGCCGAAATAACCAGGGCTTTTTCAAGGGGCGAATCAAATCCAAGCGCCTGCATAAGGGGAGACATTATTGACGCGGTAGTAATTACCGCAACAGTTGACGAACCCTGGGCGCTTTTAAGCGAGGCGGCAATAATAAACGGCAACCAGATATTCAGGTTTATCTCCGAAAGGGTACTTCCCAAAATGTCGGCAATCCCCGAATTACGCAGTACCATCCCAAAGGAACCACCAGCCCCTGTAATCAGAATAATTACTGCTGCCGAAAGTAAGGCTTTTCCCAACCAACCTGTTGTTGAAAGCATGTTCAGATCAAATTTTTTAGGAAGCCGAAAAGCTAAAAATACGCCTATTATCAGTGCAATTACGGGTTCGCCGATAAATCCGGAAAGTGTTTTTAAAAAACCTGTCCCAAATGGGTTTGCCGGAAAATCGGAAACCGATTTTAAAACAATCAGCAAAAGGGGGATTACAATTGGTATAAAGGCATTTATGGCCGAAGGCGCCTGCTTCACTTTTTCGATAATCTCTTCTTCGCTTTGGTCGGGGTTTGGATCGATAAATACCCTTGAAGCAAATTTTGATGCGAACATCCAGGCCACAACAAGGGTAAACAGGCTGACAACAAGCCCAACAACGATAACCAGGCCGATATCGGCTTCCAGAATTCCTGCTGCGGCAATTGGCCCCGGCGTAGGGGGGACAAGGCAATGGGTAATGGTAAGCCCCAGGCTAAGCGCAATTGCAGGGCCGGCCAGCGAAATTTTAGCCTTTGCTGCGAGTGCTTTGTTTAACGGCGACAAAAT
Source organism: Draconibacterium sp. (assembly GCA_037444065.1). Taxonomy (GTDB): domain Bacteria; phylum Bacteroidota; class Bacteroidia; order Bacteroidales; family Prolixibacteraceae; genus Draconibacterium. Next base: position 85,607 of record JBBINB010000006.1, on the reverse strand, counting down.
CACAAATCCCGAATCGGCAAAAACCGGTATTGAAACAATATATCCAAGAATAGACATGGCCCCGGGAACATTTTTCTGGCCAACAAGTTTCAGTATCGCCTTTGCCATAATGTAGGCCCCGCCCGATTCCTCAAGAAAGGTTCCGATAATGCAACCTGCAACAATGACAATTCCAATGTACCCGATGGTATTCCCAAAACCACCATTTACCGATTTAATAATCTCGGGAAGGGGCATTCCTGAGAATAACCCGAAAAAAATGGCCGCTAAAAGCAGAGCGATAAAAGGGTGAAGTTTGAACCTGGCGCTCGAAATAACAATAAATAATATGCTTGCAAGTAACAGGATAATCAGCATTGTTGTGATAAGAATTGTAGTTTTTAAATTTCAGATTAAGCTAAAAAAACAGTCCGATTAATCAGTGTACAAGATATTCATAATTTCTAAAATTTCATGGTTTTTTCAGGGCACAGGCAAATGTTAGTGAACCAGACGTTTTATTGAGCGAAATAAGGCATTTGCCTGTTCTTTTCGGAAAAGAAAAATTGCAGTAAATCTCTGGTTTATTGTTGAATAAAAAGGAAAGTTAATGATTTGGGAAAAGCAGCTTTTAACCTGACAATCTTTTCACATTTAAACAAACCGGCAAAATAAAACAAAATTTGTCGCCCGGAATAATGAATGAAATTGCAAAAATCACAACAGCATAATGGACTTGCAGGTTTTCAAATGATGTTGCTTGCAAAATAATTGAAAAGTAAGATATTGATTAAGACTTAATTTTAAGAGTTGTAAAGCAGGTTGAACAAAAAGTTGTATTTTCGTTAGCCCGCCCAACAGATAGCAGGCATTGAAAACTTAGAGAATTGGCTAACACATGTTCAGGTTGATAAAAAATTGGATGAATAATAAAAATGGTTTTCGAAAAAGGCATTCGACCCGGTTAGGGGCTGTGTTAGTGTTATTTTTGGTTTTAATTACTTCGTGTTTAAAAGATCCGGATGAATCAAATTGGGTCGATTCGGATAATTTAACCATTAGCCAGTTTCTCGACAAAAACAAAAATGAATATTCTAAATTCTACAGGTTACTTACCGAAGGCAAATTACTTAGTACGCTTTACGCCTATAATCCTAACGGCGACGATTATACGCTGTTTTTACCTACTAATGAGGCCATCGGCCGTTTCATTGAAAGTAACCCGAATTATGAAAATTTTGAAGCGTTGGTAAAAGATACAAGCTTTATCAGGAAACTTACCCGTTATCATACCGTTAGCGGTAAAGTGCATTCCAATCAGTTTCCCGACGGTGCATTAAACGATACCACGCTGACCGGCGACAGGTTGGTAACCGGGTTTTATACTGATGGCGATAAACAGATAATCAGGGTTAACAAATCAGCCTCTATAGTAAAATCGAACCTGAAAATGAGCAACGGGTTTGTTCATGTTATTTCAGGTGTTCTTCAGAAAACAACTATCTCCGGGTACGACTGGATTTTGCAACAACAGGGATATTCTATTCTGGCACAGGCAATTAAGTTGTCGGGTATAAAAAGCAGGTTATGGTGGGGTAAATACACCATACTTGCCGAGCACGACAGTATTTATCACCGAAAAGGGATAAAAAACATAGACGCCCTGGTTAAACTCCTGTCTACGCCGGGCCTGGCGCTAACGAATAAAAACAATGCTTTTAACCTGTACACATCCTATCATTTTGTAGGAGGGGAATATTATCTGAACGATTTTAAATGGGGCAGTAGTAAATACGCTACCCTGGCCGGCAATCAATTAACAATCAATGTCGGGCTCGAAATACAAATAAATCCCGGTGTTGACACCTATGGAATTACAATTTCAGCATCGGGCGATACTACAAAAATCGATTACATTCGTCCGGTATGGGAGAAATGCAACAATGTAACCGTAACAGGCCCAATCCACGAAATAAGCAATATGCTGTACTTCAGCCCATTGCCGTAAACCGAGTGTATGTTTTTCAATTTGCAAATACAAAAGTGTTAACCGGTTTCAATTTGTAAAATTGAACCAATAGCTTACGGTAAGAGTCTTGCCATTCTCAACAGGTTCTTCAAGCTGAACAGGGTAACAAATTGCCGTTTCTTTTCCTTTGTACCCCACAGTACTGGGGTAAGTTCCCCTGATTGTATTTTTCGAATGGTCCCAGGTGAGGTTATTTCCCCTCAGTGTTCGAATAATTTCTATATCACCTTGCCTGGAAACAGAAGTTCCGACCTGGTTTAACAACCAGTTATTCAGTGTGCTGCTGTTAATGTTCTCCATTTGATAATTAGACCTGTTATAGACCATGAAATTGTACAAATTTCTATCCTGATTGATCCAATTAAGCAATAATGACGAGTCGGCCTGAAGCGAATAGTCCGGGATAGGGAAAAAGTACAACGGGCCTTTATGGTTTGCAATTGTATTAAGCGCCCCTGTAAATTGCAAAGCGCGCCTGAATATGGAATACGACGGGCGGCAGAATACCGGCCCCGTAACACTCGTAAATGCCCTGTCGGGGGTATACGAGTTTAATCCTATAAAAGTACAGTTACTTCCAAATTCTTTTCTTATTATGCTTTGCTCGTTTTGCCTGAACCTGCCGTCTTTTCTGAAAACATCCTGAAAAATGTTTGATGATGGATAAAAAGGTGTTGATTTTAAATGAGGGGTGACAATCATTGCAGCAACATCTGCCGGAAGCGCTTTGTAATCGTACCAGTGCGGGTAACCCGATTTGGAGGTTAATAACCCATCTATAAATTTTCTGAAGGGTTCGTCGGTTGGGGCAAACAATCCGTTGTGCCTCACCAGGGTTTGATTAATATCTATTATACGTTCGTCCTGAAGGTTAAATGCGAGACTTGAGAAATTCAAATCCCAGATCGTGTCAATATACCCTCCGGTCCGCACAGCTGATTGGCTATATGTTGCAGAAATGTTTGGTTCAAAACTTGGATAATACCAATAGACCAGTTCGAGGAATAATTTATACGATTCGCCGGGCCTTTCCTTTAACAGCATTTCCTTTGCATTCAGCATGGGTTCAACTACTTTGTCGATAACATGTACAAAACCATTTTCAGCTAAAATATCTGACTTTAATATTTTTGCGCCGGCGTAATAAACGTTACCCTTTTCAAATACCCGGTTAAAATAGTAGGTATAATCGGCCGTAGGGATGTTGTTTACCGTAAAATACTCGTCGTAAAAAATCGGCACATATTTTCTCGATTGGACAAATACCATTTTATAGGCTTCTGAAATGGTTGAATCCATTACAACCATTTCCTTTTTATTACTTCTTTTTATCCAGTATTTTTCCATCGGATTTTTCAACATCGTCTCGCGTTTATAGGCATACGATGTCGATTTTAAATCATTACCGGTCCTCCAGCCGTATGCGCCAAGAATTTTCAATTGTTCAAGCGACCAGGGATTTTGAATTACATGGAATTCCGCGATTTTTTCAAGTTCACCGGGAGGGATATCCGAGATTTTTGAATAGCCTTTTTCTGCGAGGAACTTTTTCATTGCCTCGTCGGTAGGCGCAAAGACGCTCCAACTGCCCGATACATCCAGAATCTTGTCAAGCCCTGCAAGCCTGAGGCATTCGGCAAACATCGCAAGGTTTCCCTGAACTGTTACCGTAGTGTATAATTTACCCGGAAGCCAACCGGGCCTCTTATATATCTCCTGGTCCGTCAAATCGCGGCAACCCGTTAACAGGCTAAAAACAATCAAAAGATAAAGTAGGTGAGTTCTATTGTATTTCATTTAAATAATCGACTCCAGAATGTTGTGGCATTGCAGGGTAAAACTAAACATAAATCTTAAACTATATTATATTTTCAAAAACATTAAGGATAAGAAACGTTAATTTATTTTTTTAAATTAATTTTTGATACTTTGCTCTTTGGCCTGAAATTTTTTATTTAAATAATTAATCAAAATACCAACACATAATCCCAAAATAATAGTACCTTTAAATCCGTATATCTGAAAAGATTTCATATTACATTACATCCAACAAAAGCTGTTTTTAAAATTTGTGTTCTTGCAAATAAACTTCACTTCACTTTAAAAAAGGCTGTTTTTTTAGTACGGAATGAAAAAGAAAAATAAAAAACCGACAAGCTTGTGGTTTGGCAAAAAGTTTAAAGGACTTCTTGCAAAAGTGTTTACATATTCAAATCAAATAGAAACTGATGCCATAGCTTTGCAACTCATTCAAGATTCTGAAATGAGTAAAAACGAACTAAAAAAGCGAAATGAAGAACTCACCCAAATCAATAATAAATTAAACCGTACAATTAGACTATTCCATTTAGGTTTGAAAGATTCATCTGTAATTCTCTTCAATCAGGATATAAATTTGCGATATACATGGGTGTACAATCAAAATCCGGGATTTTCCGGCGAATCGGTTTTGGGTAAAACCGATGCCGAGCTACTTTCTGCTGAAGAAGCAAACCGTTTGACCGAAATTAAAACAAGAGTCCTAAAAACCGGCGTGCCTTACAAGGGAGAAGTACAAACCACCATTGAAAAAAAACCTTTTATATACGAGCTTTTTGTAGAGTTAATAAAAGACGGGAAGGGAAATACTACAGGGGTTTCCTGTGTTTCAGTGGACATTACCGAACGAAAAAGGACCGAAGAAAAAATTAAGGAAAGCGAAGAACGGCTTGAACTATTTTTCTCACAATCGCTCGATGGGTTCTTTTTTATGATGCTGGATGAGCCAGTGGAATGGAATGAGAAAACAGATAAAGAAAAAACGCTCGATTATGTTTTTGAACACCAACGGATTACTAAAGCAAACCAGGCAATTCTAAACCAGTATGGAGCCAAAAGAGAACAATTTATTAGCCTGACCCCTAATGATTTGTTTGCCCATAATATTCAATATGGCAGGCAGGTTTTTAAGGATTTTTTTGACAATGGCCGTTTACATACAGATACACACGAAAAAAAGTTTGATGGGACCGATATGATTATTGAAGGTGATTATACCTGTTTATACGATTCCCAAAATAGAATTACCGGGCATTTTGGAATTCAAAGAGATGTTACCGAAGCACGGTATGCCATGGAGATGTTGGTTAAGGCCAGGAGTGAACTGCAGGAGTATTTCGAAAACGATATTTCGGCCGATTACCTGGTTTCAACTGAAGGTGAAATCTTTAGCTGTAATAAACCCTTTCTGGATTTATTTGGCTTTGAAAACAAATCGCAATCCCAAAAATTTGACATTACCCGGTTATATAAGGACACTAAAGACTGGGCAAAGTTAATCCGCGAGATTAATGAAAAAGGCAGAGTTGAAAATTATGAGACAGAATTTGTTGCCCTAAACGGAAATGCAATACATGCAATTTTAAACGCGATTGGTATTTTTAATGGTTCGGGCGAACTCATAAAAACGAGGGGGTATGTTGTTGATATTACGGAACGAAAACTGGCTGAAGAAAAAGTCCTTAAATTATCGCACTCCGTTGAACAAAGCCCGGTTTCAATCATGATTACCGGCATCGATGGTAAAATAGAATACGTTAATCCGAAAGTAACTGAAATTACAGGATATCAATTGGTTGAATTAATTGGCAAAAATCCGCGAATATTTAAATCCGGCGAAACCTCAAAAAACGAATATCAAAATCTTTGGTCCACTATTGCTTCAGGTAAAGTTTGGTTTGGCGAGTTTCTAAATAAAAAGAAAAACGGTGAATTGTTCTGGGAATCTGCATCCATTTCGCCTATACTCAACGAAAAACAGGAAATCATCAACTATGTTGCCGTTAAAGAAGATATAACTGAAAAAAGAAGGATGATCCAGGAATTAACATTAGCCAAAGAAAAAGCAGAAGAAAGCGACAGGTTAAAATCGGCCTTTCTTGCCAATATGAGCCACGAAATAAGAACGCCCATGAATGGTATTCTCGGGTTTACCGGCCTCCTGCTAAATCCTGATTTAAGTAGCAAAGAAAGGGAAAGCTTTATTCATATCGTTCATAAAAGCGGGAAGCGTATGTTAAATACTGTTGATGATATTGTTGAAATCTCGAAAATAGAAGCCGGATTGATGGAACTCAGGTATGAAGTCACAGATTTTAATAAACGAATTGAAGATTTAATTCAATTCTTTACTCCTGAAGCAAATAGTAAAGGGCTGATAATTATTATTGAAAAATTACTTCCTGATGAAAAGAAAAACCTTTTTACCGACCTGAATAAACTGGATTCCATACTTTCAAACCTTATTAAAAATGCCATTAAATTTACGCCGGGCGGGACCATTTCTATCGGCTGCCAATTAAAAGAACAGTTTATTGAATTTTACATTAAAGATACCGGTATTGGCATTCCGTCAAATCGCCTTGACGCTATTTTCAACAGGTTCGAACAGGCAGATATAGCGGATACAAGAGTATTCCAGGGTTCGGGTTTAGGTTTGGCAATTGCAAAATCGTATGTTGAAATGCATGGAGGCAAAATATGGGTGGAAAGTGAAGAAGGCAAAGGCTCAACATTTTATTTTACGTTACCTGTAAAGAGCAAGACAGAAGAAAAACTAACCCAAAATCATGCAGTTTCAGTTGATGACAAAAATGCAACGACCAAAACAAAAAAATTGAAAATACTGATTGCCGAAGACGATGCAGCATCAAGAAGCTATCTTTCAGTTCTGGTTAAAGACTTTAGCAAAGAGATATTATTTGCAGAAACAGGGAGTAAGTCTGTTGAGCTTTGCAGGGGAAATGACGGCATTGATTTAATCCTTATGGATATTCAAATGCCCGAATTAAATGGACATGATGCCACAAGAGAAATTAGAAAATTTAACAAGGAAGTTATTATTATAGCACAAACTGCTTATGCACTTTCCGGCGACCCGGAAAAAGCTATCGATGCCGGCTGTAATGATTACATTTCCAAACCAATCATCAAAAACAAATTACATACATTGATACTAAAGTATTTCGGGAAATAATAAACCCTAACCTGTTAATTAATCGACAGAAAATAATTATGAATAAAAAAAGCGTTGTTAGCCTTTTGGTTGTTTGGTTTCTGATAATTTGTTCATCATTAATTTGGAATATTTATTTGATTAAATTAAATAACAAAAAGATTATCCTCAATAAGTCAAAATCTTTCTTTGAACAAATTGTAGTTACATGGTTATGGAACTCAAACCATAATGGCGTTTATGTACAAACGACCCATGAAAATCCGCCCAACGAATTTTTGGTTGATTCGCTAAGAGATGTTGTAACAACCGAAGGGATGAAACTTACAAAAATTAATCCCTCCTACATGACCCGCCAAATTTCTGAGATAAACAAAAAAGACTATAATATTCAATTTCATATTACAAGTTTAAACCCCATACGCCCGGCCAACAAAGCCGATGAATGGGAAACACAGGCATTAAAATCGTTTGAAAAAGGCACAAAAGAAATGCTGGAATTGACCAAACAAAATACAGGCAGGCAATTTAGGTACATGGCGCCCCTTATTACCCAACAAAGTTGTTTAACATGCCATGCTGTTCAGGGATACAAACTTGGCGAAATCCGGGGTGGAATCAGTGTCAGCTTTCCTGCGGGTTTGTATTTAGCTTTGACTAAAAAACAAATTTTCTCAATGGTTATAATTCATTTTCTTATTTTCTTCATTGGATTTACCGGTGTAATTCTCTTCAATAAAAGGTTAACATCAGCCTATGATAAAATAAAAATTAAAAATTCAGAACTTACAGAGATTAATGCAACGAAAGATAAATTCTTTTCGATTATTGCGCATGACTTAAGAAGTCCGTTTAATTCCATTGTTGGCCTTAGTAATTACCTGGTTGAAAATATAAATGAAAAGAATTATACGGAGACTGAGAAATTTGCCAATCTGATTTTGCAGTCGTCCGATAAAGCAATGGGCCTATTAAGCAATCTTATGGTTTGGGCACAAGCACAATCAGGCAAGTTGGAATTTAATCCGGAATTTTTTGAAATAGGGCCTCTCGTGAAAGAAAATATCCAACTGTTAAATGGTATAGCTGAACAGAAATCAATTGTTATCAAAAACGCAGTTTCAATTGGTTTGAAGGGATATGCAGATAAAGAAATGATAAATACCATCATTAGAAACCTATTATCAAATGCGTTAAAATTTACAGGCACCAATGGGAAAATTGTTATTTCGGGCGATGACAGCAAGCCTGATTTCATCACAGTACGAATAAGCGACGAAGGGGTCGGGATTTCACCGGAAAGAATTGGTAAAATATTCGATATTACCGAAAATCATTCTACCCCGGGTACTCATAATGAAAAAGGGACCGGGTTGGGATTAATCCTCTGCAAGGAATTTATTACAAAAAACAATGGGAAAATTTGGGTAGAAAGTACGCAGGGAGCAGGCTCAACTTTTTCGTTTTCTTTACCTAAATCAGGACCAAAGTAACTAAGGTTAAATTTTGGGAAAGATTTTAAAAAAAAAATCGAACGCTGGCTATAAAGCGCATGTTTGGATATATAAATTTTTCCGGTTTTGACCTTTACCCTGATATTGTCAACCATCTGTAGCAAAGGGCTGTTAAAATGAAGGGTTTCCATTGAGTATTATTCGTTTGTTGCGGTGCTATCGGCTGCGCATACAACAAATAGCGGTTTACAGGTGTGTTTATCGGTAAGCCCCTGATAGCTGCAATTATGTTGCTGGCCGATATTTTATTAATTATCCAGATCCCGGATATTCATTCAGGAAGTTTTGACAATACCGAAGCTGTTTCGGAGGGTATTGAGGCGGTTCTGGCCGAAAACCCCGGCCCGATTTTGTTTACCGGCGATATAGTGAACGGCCGTGCCGATGAACCCGAACCTTATATTCAGGTATTTAAACGGTTAAAAGCTCCGCTGGGCGTATATTCCGTTCCGGGAAACCACGATTATGGCGGCTATGTCCGTTGGCCATCACAAAGCTGGAAAATTCAAAACCTGGAAAAACTCAAACAAAATTATAAAGAAATGGGGTGGGGGTTACTTGAGAATGAACATGTTCTGCCGGAGCGAAACCAAAAGCAAATTGCACCGATAGGGGTTTAAATGGAGCCCGGTTCAAAATGTGTATAACCACTGGGCTGGCTTGTACCACGAGAAAAACCAGTACCTGTATGTTAACCGCGGATTTGGTTTTACCGGGTACCGGGGGCGTTTGGGTGTTTTGCCCGAAATTACCCTCATTGAACTGGCCTGATGTTACCGGGAGTTTTTTTGAAACGTAAAGGAAAAAGGGATTGCCAAAAAGAAATTAAATGAAACTTTCATTTTGCTTTCAATCGAAAACATTCATTTCTCTTTTTAGTACAATCCCCTTTACGCGTATAAAAAATCTATTCCGTCAAAATTGCTTTAGCTTCCTGGTCAAGCGCCTCCGTCATAAAAGGAATACCGGTTACTTCTTCTGTTTCACGGTTGGCCGATATCAGGTCGTTACGGCTGAGTTCTGCCAGGTTAAATTTTCGTGCCCCTGCCATAAATTGCTGGAGGCCGGCAGAAAGTTTATCGGCATAACCCATCATGGCCACTGCCCCGTAGGGGATATTTTTCATTTCGTCGGCCCCCACTTTATTGCTCACGCTTTCCCACATCGAAAAAATCTCTTCAGGATAAATTCCATACTCGGTCACCGTAGCGGGCAATTTTTCCCAATGGCCGTTTAATTCGGCTTTCCTGTTGGGTTTGAAGGTTGCTTCAATGTTACTTCCCAAAAAGCCTGCAATCATCGGTGCGCGACCAAGACATACAAGTTTTGTAAACGGTGCGCCCATTGACAAAGCTTTAAATAAATGGTCTTCGCGGGCGAATCCTCCTGCAAAGGAAATATCGGGAGCTTTAATTCCCCGGTTTTCCAGAATTTTGCAGTACTCGTAAGCTTTTGCGTGCAAAGGTAAGGTTGGTATCCCCCAGTGTTGCATCATATTCCACGGACTCATTCCCGTACCGCCGCCTGCTCCGTCGATGGTCAGAAGGTCGAGGTTGGCATCGGCAGAATAGCGGATGGCCATGGCCAGGTTTTCCATTCCGTAAGCTCCGGTTTTGAGGGTAATACGCTTAAATCCAAGTTTCCGGAGATACGAAACACTCTCCATAAATTCATCCCTGACCTGGTCTGTGGTCTGACGGTTGGTCGATCCCAGACGGCTGTGCCGGGCAAAAGAGGTTACGGCGCGGTTTTCATAACCTTTAATCACAACCGGATCAAATGGATCAGGATCAACAATGTAGCCACGGTCTTTCAGAAATTGCGCGTAGTCGAGGCTTGAAACCTGAATTTCACCTCCTATGTCTTTTGCTCCCTGTCCCCATTTCAGTTCAATTATCACATCGTTGCCATATTTGTCAATCAGGAACTCGGCCACGCCATTGCGCGTATCCTCTACATTCATCTGAATAATAATCGCTCCGTAACCATCGTAATATCGCATAAAATATTTTATTCGCCGTTCCAGTTCAGGGGCGCTTAAAATGCGGCCGTTTTTAAGTTCCGACTCCCGATCAACCCCTACAACATTTTCTCCTACTACAATTGGTATTCCGGCCAATGCAGCGCCTACAGCAAACGAAGGCCAGTATTTTGCGGCAATAAAAGTCGATCCGAGTGCGCCTGTCATAATTGGGATCCTGCATTTGGTTTTTATTTCGCGGCCAAACTGAGATTCTATATTTACATTGGTAAATACACAATCATCGGGATCGGTACTCAGATGAGATGGAACTCCCTTTGCGCCATAAGCATAACCCTGGATTCGAAGCGCATGGTAACCAATGCCAATGGAAGTTAAATGGCTGGCGCCCGAGGTAATGTGGCCAAAACGGCGCGGATACAACATTTTTCTGCCCTCAAGGCACGACAGCCATGTATCGCATTTGCCTTTGCAATCCGATTCGCACAAAGTACATAGCCCCGATTCACAAGGAACTCCACGGTTGACGCTCCCAAGAGCGTCGTTGTTTTTAATAAATTGTAACATAATGCTAACTTTTGGTTATAGTTTTATAGTTTTTGTGCAAAATTAAAATAAGTTTGTTGTTATGATGACAAATGTCATGTTTTTTTTAATCATACTTGAAAGGTTTTTTATTTCTGAAATGGAAATTGGCTAAATCGAAAAAATAGCTGTACCATTTTTCCTTTAACCGCCCGTATTTTCAACCTTTGAAAAACTGAAAAATCTTTTGCGGCTGGCAAAACGGCATGGAGATAATTTGTGGGCCGGGTTTTCAAAAGGTCGGTTGTAATAACAAATTTATTTTTCGGACGACCAGGCTGAGAATTGCTGATGCTTTACGCCTTTTGTAAGAAGCCGGAAAACTATTGGAACTTCCCCAAAGTACAGTGGCATCATTATTTCGGGGCAATCCTGAACCAATCGAAATCGGCAAAGCCACCGGTTGTTTCAGTGGCATAACAGAACAAGCCGTAACGATATCCCATAAAATGCTCCATCAGTGTGTATTCCATTTTCAGTTCGCTTCCAATAGAGTTCCAGGTTTTTCCGTCCAGACTGTAATAAAACCGGGCAACATCAATTTTTTCGCTGAAGTTGCAGTCGATGCGGAGAAATACTTCATCCTGGGCCATGGGGATGCTCTCCATTTCGGTTGGGGTGTCGGTTTTATTGCTGGTCATAAAAATATATTTTTTCCCGCCGGACATTTTAACGCCCACCTGGCCGAATTTACGCTGGAAAGCGCACAAACCTGTAAAATCGCCATTTTTCAGGTTCGAAACATCCAGTTTTACCGATGCGGTGCATTCCGGTCCGAAAGTGCGCTGGGTTAGCGTATTTCGCGATTTTAAAAACACTGAATCGACACGGCCTGTTTTTAGCCGAAGAAAGCCTTTCCGTTCATTAACCGACCACAACGAATTGTCGGGGTTGTGGTTCCATTGCCATACCAAGGGCAAGGCAGGATCGCCCTTTTTCCTGTTGAACTCATCGGAATTAACGATTCCCGGAATCATGTTACGATTGGCAGGCAGTCCTTCCAGTTTTTCCGGAACTTTCCCGTCGATTCCCAAAACCGGCCAGCCATCTTCCCATTTTACCGGAACAAGATATGGAATGCGCCCAACCGAACCGTAATCGCGAAACAGGTACGAATACCATTTCCCATCAGGAGTATCAATCAATCCACCCTGGGCAACCCCTAAATCCTGCAAAACAAGTTTCCCTTCCCATGGGCCGTTGATGTTGTCGGCACGGTGGATAACAACTGTGCGCATTCCGCCACGGGGCCAGGTAATATTGAAAAGGTAATATTTTCCGTTCACTTTAAAAAGCTGTGAACCTTCACCCAATCCGCCATTTGTGCCGGAAGGCAGGCAAACATCTTCGATAAGGATCCGTTCTGTGCCTTCAACAACACCCGAAAGGTCATCCTTCAATTCTATAATCCGGAGTTTTCGCACACCCCAAATCATGTAGGTTTTTCCATCATCGTCAAAAAAAATGGTATGGTCGTGGTAAGCCGGAGAAAATGTAATTCTTTCCCAGCGGCCCTTTTCAATGTCTTTCGTTTTGAAAATATAGGTTTTATTGGTGGTTTGCGCGAAAGTTGAAACATAGAAATTTCCTTTATGATAACGTATGCAACTGGCCCATGAACCCCTTCCGTACGTGCTCTTACCATTTTCAAGGTTCAACGCTTCAACATTGGCAAGCGTATCGTATGCATAGTTTACCAGTTTCCAGTTTACCAGGTCTTTTGATTTCATGATTGGAACACCCGGGCTCATGTGCATGGTGGTGCTGCTCATGTAGTAGGTATCGTCAACGCGAATCATCGACAGGTCGGGGATATCGGCAAAAACGACGGGATTGTGTGCATTTTTAGATTGGGAATAAGCGGTAAATCCATTGAATACAGCAACTATTAAAATCACTATGAACCTAAAGGGCCCGGTAAATTTTTTCATTTTCATTTTTTTGCCTGATTTCAAAACCAAATAAATAGCCGCCAATTATTCAGGCACAGCATCGTTTGCACAAGTGGCGTACAATCCGAGCAAACATCCGGTAAATCCTCCTGCAACATCGGTCGAAAGAATGTCGCCCGGCACAATTCCGCCAACATTTACGAAGTCGGTACCATTGCTGGAGTAGCTGAATTCGTAATCGTCGCCCTTAGCCGAAACCATTAGCTTCAGAGGTCTGCTGATGTCGATTTTTGAGCTGGCAAGAATTTTTGATTCGGTTTCGCGGCTCCTGATTTTCCCTGCTGTTCTTTCGAGCAAAATGTAATACCCGTCCACTTTTTTTGTAATGCCAAAAACATAATTGAACCGTTCGCTTTGCAAGGCCACAATTCCGGCCAAATCTTTTTCCGATGCCGGTTTGTAATTGATGGTAACCGAATAGAAAAAACTTTTGTGCATCTGCCGGTAGAAGAGGGTGGAAGTTGGTTTAACTTCCTTAATAGTTGTTGCGAATGGAGTGATTTTCAACCCATCATTGCTTTTCGAAATAAAAGTTTCGCGCGGCCCTCTTAACCCAATCCAGTTATGGTTGAGTTTTTCGGCTGAAAAATCGTCGTTAAAAGTAAAGTTGCCGTTGGGCAGGTATCCATTTTCGCCGGTTTTGTTTTTTACACCTTCGGGCAATTTTAATTTAGGCTGTATGGGAACCAGCCCATTAACAAAGACGGGCCATTCGCCCGACCAGTCAACGGGCAGGATAAACGTTTCGCGTCCGGTATTAACACGTTGTTTTTCGTTTGGGCGAATGGCCAGGAACACCCCGTACCAGTTGCCGTCCGGACCTTCTATGATATCGGCATGCCCGGCCCAATCCACTTTGTTTTCCCTTTCGCGCGGGAAATAACGCTGAGTTAAAATCGGGTTTCCGGGTGCGGGAATATATGGCCCAGTCGGGCTGTCGCTTTTAAAGATTACTTCGCTGTGCCATCCGCCTGTTCCACCTTCGGCACACATTAGATAATACTTTTCGTTTTTCTTGTAAATGTGCGGCGCCTCAATCCAGATTGGTTTTTTGGTAATGTCTACTCCCCCGTCAACGATTATTTTATCTGTACCTTCGATAACTTTGTCGGCAGCCAAATCATATTCCCAAATTTTGATAACCCGGTGGCCGTTGTACAACTCCCTGCCACGGTCGGGTGCATCGTTATGGACAACGTAGGCTTTCCCGTCGTCATCGAAAAAAATAGAAGGATCGATACCGTTAAAGGCAAGTTTTATCGGGTCGCCCCAGCCTTTCTGCGGATCTTTTGTTTTTACGATGATGTTGTTTAATCCACCCGTAAATGCCGTGGTAATCATATAAAACGTGTCGTTATAAGGGTTGTACGTAATCCCAGGGGCATAGACTCCCGCGCTGATGCCACAGTTGCTGACATCGAAAGTGGAGGGATTTTCGAGCACACCTCCCAGCGGGGTCCAGTTAACCAGGTCTTTTGAATGAAAGATAGGAACACCCGGGAACATGGCAAACGACGAACACACCAGATAGTAATCGTCGCCCTTTTTGGTAATTGCAGGGTCGGGAAAACATCCCTGCAAAATGGGATTGTAAAACTCTCCGGTTTGCAAAGGATTGTTTTTATAAACCTGATCGTCGCCCTGGTAAACAAAACCTGAAAAGACAGGCGCATTAGTTCCCTGGCTGAATCCGGAAGAAATGTACAACAAAGGTAAAAGAGCTGTTAAAATTATTGTTTTGAGAATTTGAGAAGTGGTTGAGAAATGTTTTTTTTCCATCCTGAATTTTGTTTATTTAAAGTTATTTTGAATTAACGTTATTAATACCCATAAGTTGCAGCATTTTTGTGGCGCACCTTTTTCCGGATCCACGATAACCGGCAGCGGCATAAGGGCGGAATTGCCGGGTACCAGTTGCCTTTCGTCCGGAGAAGGTTTTCACAATCAAACGCTGCCATTGCCTGGAAACGGGGATTAACAGTCGAATCCTGAAGTCCGGCTTTTGAGGCGCCTTCCATATCCGACTGGCCAAAACAGAGATAGATGTGGAAAACCGGATCCTGCGAAACAGCATAAAAGGAAATTAAAAGGACCACGGAAAGCAGGAGTAATCGGATATTTAAGTTCATTCGATAATTTTAAGATTTATTTAAATAGAAGTGGGGCAAACTCATTTAATGCCCTCCGCCAGGTAAGCCATTCGTGAGCAGTTCCCTGCGATTCGTGGAAAACGATGTTGCTGATTCCATGTTTTTTCAGGGATTCCACCAGCTCCTTTGGATTTCGCTCTTCAGTTCCTGTGCTTACAAAAAATAATTGCATCTGATTGTTGAAAGCTGCTGCGTTTTTAAACATCCCGTTAAAAACTGTTTCAATTCCATCGTTGCCACGCATAAACAGGCCGCTGAACGTGCCCATCCAGCCAAACATGTCCATATTACGCGATACCGTCAGACAGGTTTGAAAACCCCCTCTCGACAGTCCTGCCATAGCACGGTATTGCTTGCCGGTTAATGTCCGGAAAGTTTTGTCGATAAAAGGGACCAGGTTTTTTGAAAAAATATCCGAAATATCGGAGGATGCTTCGCGAACATCGGAATTGGTACTGATGTCGCCGCTGGGCATTACAACAATCATCGGGACTGCTTTACCGGAGGCAATCAACCCATCCATAATGTTGGCCATGTGACCCTGAACTGACCAGCCGTTTTCGTCTTCACCCCATCCGTGAACAAGGTAAAGAACCGGGTATTTTTTATTTGGGTTAGCCTCGTATTCTGCCGGAACATAAACATTGATGTGGCGTTCCATGCCGTTAATATCCGACCAGTAATCAATAGAACGGATCTGTCCGTGGGGAATATTTTTATTAAAACGGTAATAATCCCCTTCCGGGCCCTCCGGGATTTCAATTCCCGAGTTTTCCCAGTTGCTTCCAAAGAAAGCTTCGCTGTTACGGTCCATCACGGTTGCACCGTTAATCCGGATGGCATAATAATGAAAGCCGACTACAAGCGGTTCTGTGGTTATCCACCAAACGCCTTTTTCATCTTTTTTCATGTTATGGGTTCCGCCCAACTGTAACTGAACCGAATCGGCTTGCGGGGCTTCAACCCTGAAAATTGCACGGCGGGTTTCAGGATTTACTCCCGGATACAATGAGATAAAAGTATTGGTCGATGCCGGTTTAAAACCTTCGGGAAGCGGCTCAACCTGTGGTGCCCTGAACTGTGGGAAGGCCAGTTTGTAAACACCGGTGAGAAGCAGTATAAATAATACTTTTTTCATAATGATGATGATTTAGTAGTTTTTTATTTTGAATATTATTTGTTCTACCCCTGACCCCTAAAGGGGAACTCGCTGAAAATTAATGAACTTTTTAAAGTTCCCTTTAGGGGATTTAGGGGTTTTTGACTTTTCGGAGTAAGCTCAATATTGGAATTATGACAAAAACGAGCATTCTTCCGGTTATCATAGTATAATGAATTATTATAATTTTAATGTAATTATTTATTTAATTTCAATGTCCAACTGTCGTCCTTCATTTAAAGCCTTTTTATCCATATTTGAACCTATAACCAGTCCAATTGCCATACCTAGAGGAAAACCAATTCCTAAAAATCCTATATTCCCAAGAATCAAACCCAAAAACAATCCCATAGGTGGACCATATATAATCATTCCTAATATTAACCATTGTTTTGTGTAATATTTTTTCGGAACGATTTTAAGTCTTTTCTCAACCAATTTTGTAATGCTATTTTCTGTCTTTTTAATCGTCTTCATAAAATTTTTGTCGGCATTGGAAATCGAATTTATTTTTTTGATTTCTTGATTGATCAATTTAACGATTTCATCCGGCAATTCTCTTTGTTCTAACAAATTTAAGAGTTCGCCAAATTGTTTATTTATCGATGTCGATATATAATTTTCTGCAATGTTTGGTCTTTCAATTAGTTTTTTCATATCTACAATGTCATTTTTTTTAAGCTGCCCGCTAATAGTTGGGTTAACTTTTCCAAAGTTCTAAATTTTGGAAAAGTTACCATCCAGACTCCTGTAAATAAGTAGTTTCAAAAATCCAACTCTTAATTCGTATTGTTCTTTGTATGAAGTTTTAATCATGTTATTTGAACAAAAGTTGTGCAATACCATGCAACCCGCTTTTCCATACTTCAAAATCGTGACCTCCACCCGGTTCAACCTGGTAAATATGTGGTACATTATTTTTCTCGAGATAATCATGCATTCGCTGGCTGAATCGAATCAAACCGTCCTTGTCGCCGCATGAAATCCAAAGTAATTTTAATTTCATTTTGGTTTCTTCGGGCCTGGGTACCAGTACTTCGGGTGCTTTGGTATTGGGCGCCGATGAAAATCCGCCCACCCACGCAAATTTATCAAGGTTTCCAAGGCCAAAATTCAGCGCCTGCCCGCCACCCATCGATAAACCCGCAATAGCCCTGTGTTCACGATCATTTTTTACAGAATAATTTTTTTCGATAAATGGAACAAGGTCGTTGAGCAGATCCTTTTCAAATGTCGTAAATGCCTCTACTTTTTCCCTGTCAAAGAGCTTTCCTGTTGCACGGTCGTCCTTCATCGCCCGTCCATTAGGCATTACAACTATCATAGGTTCGGTATTGTTTTCAGCATACAAATTATCAAGAATTATTTCAGGATGCCCGCCTTTAATCCATTCGAACTCATCGCCCCCGATCCCGTGTAAAAGATAAAGCACAGGGTATTTTTTTTCGTTTGTATAACCGGGAGGTGTGTATATCAGTGTCTTACGTTCTGTGCCAACGGTTTGCGACTGATACGACAGGGTATCCACATTACCGTGTTTTATGTTTTCCTGAAAAGTATCATATCCGGGTGAAGGAGGTTGTATCAAGGATTGTGATTGGGCTAAATTGAAAAATGCAATAAAAATTGTAAATGCCATGACAGTAGTTTTCATTGGTTAAGTTTTTCGATTGTTATTTTTAGAACTGTTTGTTTTTTATTTCGTTGAGAAAGCCAACCATCAGCAGAAAACCGGTAATGGCAACAAACGATGAATCGAGACGGTACTTTCCGGCATTGGCTTTCACAAACCTCACAACCGCTTTAATGTCGTTAACCTGGGCAGGAAACCTTGCATCCCTGCTCGATCGGCGGTTTGGGGCAATAACTGCATAACCAGCATCAAGCAAAGGTTTTGCAAGGTTTCCCATGACACTTCCTTTCAGGTTGCTGGAAAACCAGGCGCTTCCGTAAACCGCTATAACTGCCGGGTAAACCGGATTTTCGATATTGGGCAAATAGATATCGAGCGTGTGAAAATTCATTGAATCACCGGCATAATTCAAATCCTTCCAGCTTTGTGAATAATGCTGCCCGAAAGAATTCAAATACAGGAAAAAAGAAATAATAACTAAAAATTGTCTCATGTTAAATCGTATAAAAATCCAGGTCTGGTTAAAATATGAAATTCTGCCAATACAGGTTTACAGTTTCTCATGAACGGTAAAGTTTTAAAATTAACTTACAACTTTAAAATCCTGAATGGGTTTTAAGGCCGATATTTAATTCAGTCCGAGACTTTTAATATAGGCTTCATTGTTTGAAGGCCTTCCTAAAAATTCTTCAACAGCTTCTTTTATATCTCTTTGTGTTCCGTTTGAAAGAATCAATTGGCGGAACCTTAACCCGGTTTTCCTGTCAGTCAGTCCATTTTTTTCAAACTCTGTGAACATGTCCTGTGCATAAACTTCAGCCCATAAATATCCGTAATAATATACCGGATGAGTGTTTATATGAATCCAACTGGCCTGCGGATGAGTCCCTTCGACGTAAAGCATTGGTATAAGCCCCAGTTCGTCATCTATTTTTTGCCATAATCCATCGGTATTAATACCTGTCGCGGGGTTGTACCTATCGTATAAATTCATGTCGTAGATGCAGCGCTCAAGAGAGGAAGCAGCGAATAAACCCGACGAAACATTTTTTGCATTCAGCATTTTATCAAACATTTCTTTGGGAAGTACCTCGCCTGTTTCAAAATGCTTTGCAAACGAACCAAGTATTTCATAATCCCAAATCCAGTTTTCAAAAATCTGGGACATTGACTCAACAAAATCCGGTTTTGTTTCAGCCTGTAATGAAAACTCTCCCTGATAGGAAATTCCATCGACAATATGTCCGAATTCATGGAACAATGTGCTTAATTCGTTAAAACTAAGCAATGACGGCAAAGATTTGGTTGGAGGGGTAAAATTACCAAGGAGCATATTGACCGGAATTTCGTAAACATCTTTTGTGGCCTTACCCGTGCTCAGCGGGACACCATAAAACCACGATTCTTTGTTTGGCCGGGGAAATAAGTCAAGGTAAATTCTCCCTTTCAAATTGTTTTCTTCAAATACTTCAATCAATACAACATCTTTATGCCAAACCGACGGATTATCTGCTTTTCTGAATTCGAACCCAAACAATTTTTCGTATAAGGAAAATATACCGTTTAAACATGAATCCAAAGGTAAATACTCTCTTATTTTTTCATGGTCTACCTGGTACTGAGTTTTTAGTATTTGATTATTATAAAATTTTATGTCCCACGGTTTTATCGAAGAAGTTTTACTTCCGGTTTCCCTGTTCTTCATTGATTTCAACAATTCAATATCAGATTTTGCTTTCTCCTTCGATTTCTCAACCAAATCATTAATAAAAGCCCATACAGTTTCAGGATTTTTTGCCATTTTAGAAAACAGGTTATACCCGGCATACGATTCGAAACCCATAATTCTTGCCAGCTCATATCGTTTATGTACGAGGCTGTCAAGAATTATAAGATTCTTATCGGAAGCAATATTTCTGTACTTAAAATAAAACTCTTTTCTTGTTCCTTCGTTTGTGGCGTTGCTCAATACAGGTTCAGCAGTGGCGTTAATCACCGGGACCTCGTATTTATTTTCGCCTTTTTTATACGTGTTTTTGAAATTTTCAGGGAGACCGGCTATACCCTGGTCATCGAGTATTAAAATTTCATTGGCAGCATTCATATTATTTGAGTATTCTGAACTAAGCAGGTTAATTTCTTTGGTCAGTTTTTTGAAAACAGAAAGCTTTTCATCTTTCAAATTAACTCCCGATTGTTCGAATTTGAAGATTAAATCATCAACCAACCGTTTTTTAAAATCAGCCAGTTGGTTATAATTTTCTGACGATTTAAAGCTCATCATTTTTTCAAAAAGTTCCCGGTCAGAGTTAATTGTGGTTGATAAGGAGTCCAGCATTTGATATCCGGCAAGCCCCTTCACCCTTGAAAGTGAATCGGGCGATACCCAATACAGCATAAAACAATTATTCGCCGCTTTATACATATTGTTTGCAATATCATCGAATTTTCCGAATAAATTTTCAAAAGAAGGGGCACTGTTTTGTTTTATTTCCTTTAAGGTTGACAACGTGCTGTTAAGCGTGAAATTGGCATACTCTTCAATGTGATTGTAAGTTACATTTGCATAATCAACCGGAATGTTGTTGCCTTTTAAAAATGGATTTTCAGGTGTTTGGGTTACATTGGCGCACCCCAGAATAAAAACAAACAGAAAAAGGTAAAAAATTGATCTCATAGATTTTATGTTTTAGTTCTCTGCAATTTAGGATATTCTCTATTTACACTACATTTATTTCTTAACAACTGCTTTTACATTTTAATAAAGTATAAATATACACTTATTGAATAATACCTTGCAACAGTTAAGCTTTAACTAAACGAAATTGAATTTAATTTGTAAAAAGGGTCAGATGCGATTTTATTGGCGAACAAAAGTCTAAAGAATGATAACTTGCAGAATTATCTTAATTTAGAAATTTAAATCATTACAATTCCAATGACAAAATTTTTACCTCTGTTTTGCTTGCTAGTTGCGACAGCCCTGTTTTCTGAAGCAGCAATCAAACTTCCTGTTGTTTTTAGCGACGGAATGGTATTACAACGGGATACCCGGCTAAAAATAAAAGGATGGGCTTCTCCCGGGGAAAAAGTAAAATTGATTTTTAACGGGAAAAATTACAATTCCACTGCTGACAAAATCGGGAACTGGGCAATTGAATTACCTCCCCAGAAAGCCGGCGGCCCTTTTGAAATGATTTTCAGGGGGCAAAACGAAATCAAGGTTTCAAACATACTTTTTGGTGATGTGTGGATTTGTTCAGGCCAGTCGAACATGGTTTTGCCCATGGAAAGGGTCAGGGAAAAGTATCCCGATGAAATTGCTTCGGCCAATTACCCTGAAATACGGAATTTTTTCATTCCAACCGCGACAAACCTTAATGGCGCGCAAAACGATTTGCCTCCCGGTAACTGGAAAGAAGCCAATCCAACCGACGTATTGACTTTTGGGGCGGTGTCGTATTTTTTTGCCAAATCGCTCTATTCAAAATATAAAATACCGATTGGGCTTATCAATGCCAGTGTTGGCGGTACGCCCATAGAAGCCTGGTTAAGTGAAGAAGGATTTATGAATTTCCCGGAAGAATTGAGAACCATCGAAAAAAACAAAGATACAGCCTACATAAATTCTTTAAGGAATTCCAGATCTTTCAATCCCAGGAATGAAAACGACCAGGGGATGCTTGAAAACCCGAAATGGTTCGAAAAAACGTATGTTCCAAAGGGATGGAATAACATTAACATACCGGGTTACTGGGAAGACCAGGGTGTGAGAAACCTCGACGGTGTGGTTTGGTACCGGCGGGAGATCGATGTCCCATCAACCATGACAGGTGTGCCAGCTAAATTGTTTATGGGAAGGATTGTTGATGCCGACGTGGTGTATGTAAACGGCGAAAGGGTTGGCAACATTACCTACCAATACCCTCCAAGGAGATATGATATTAAGGCCGGAATCCTGCAACCCGGGAAAAATACCATCGTCATCAGGGTCACAAATTCAAATGGGAAGGGAGGATTTGTGCCCGACAAACCCTATTTTCTCGCAGCAAATAAACAGGAGATCGTTTTGAAAGGTACGTGGCAGTATAAAGTGGGCGAAGCTTATGAACCTCAAAAGAATGAAGGCGGCCCCGGGTTTTCGGCGCAGAACCAGCCAACTGCCCTGTACAATGCAATGGTTGCCCCACTTATCGATTTGAAGGTTAAAGGGATTATTTGGTACCAGGGTGAATCAAACGCCGGAAAGCCTGAGCCTTACAAAAAACTTCTGCCGGCTCTAATTTACGACTGGCGGAACAAATGGAACGATGCCAACCTCCCTTTCCTTTATGTCCAGCTTGCCAATTTTATGGAAGTTGATTACCTGCCGACCGGAAGCCAGTGGGCCGAACTGAGAAATGCACAGCTTCAGGCGTTATCCGTTCCAAACACTGCCATGGCTGTTGCCATTGATTTGGGCGAATGGAACGACATTCACCCGCTAAACAAAAAAGATGTCGGTGAAAGGCTGGCGCTTGGAGCCATGAAAGTTGCCTATAAAGAAGATATTGTTTATTCAGGCCCGATTTATCAATCGCACGAAAAACAGGGGAACAAAATAATTCTGACTTTTTCCGAAACAGGAAGTGGGCTGACAACCAATGATGGCGAAGATTTGAGGCGTTTCGAAATTGCCGGCGGCGATGGAAAATTTGTTTGGGCAAAGGCCAAAATCGTTGGAAACAGGGTTGAGGTGTGGAATGATAAAATTGAAAATCCGTTAAAAGTTAGGTATGGTTGGAGCGATAACCCACGAGATGCCAACCTTTACAACAAAGAGGGATTACCGGCATCGCCATTTGAAACGAAATAACTTAAAACCAAATACTTATGAAAAATTTATTGGTATTCTTATTTGCTTTTGGCCTTTTCTTTGGGCTGAATGGGCAGGAGAAGAAAATTGACGTCAGCAAGTACCCTCCTACTGTAACTTTTACAGCCCAGCAGGATCATGAAAACATGATGAAACAGCTTGGAATATCCTCGTTGAGACCTGGACCGAGTGGCAATGAATCGGCCCCAAACGCGGCAAATTACGATGAAGCTTTGGCTAATCCGTGCCCGCAATTGCCCGATATTCTTTTAACAAACAAGGGGAAAAAAGTATCTGCCGCCGAACAATGGTGGAATGAGCGACGTCCGGAAATTATGGAGGATATTGAAAGGGAAGTTTACGGGCGGCTGCCAAAAAATATTCCGAAAGTAACCTGGACAGTCGAAATAACCGATTACGAATTTGTTGGAAGGACGCCTGTTGTGGCAAAAAAACTGGTCGGGCAGGTCGATAACAGCGAATATCCGCTTATTGATGTAAAAATAGATATGATGGTTGTTTTGCCAGGGAATGTACAGGGGCCTGTACCGGTACTGATGATGTTTGGTCGACCCGCTTTTCCGTCGCCTGCACAACCCTCGCAGGAAGATATGGGAATGATTAACAAAACATTTAAACAGGTGCTGATAAAGGAAAATCCTGAATTAAAAGCGGTGTTTGAGAAATACCCGGCCTATGAACCATTTAAATACGAGAGTCCGTTTGCCGCGATGATGCAACGCAGGGGGCAGGAGCCCACGTCAACCGAGCAGTTGCTTGCAGCAGGCTGGGGGTATGCAACCATCGACCCAAACAGCATACAGGCCGACAACGGGGCGGGGATTACACGGGGCATTATTGGGTTGGTAAACAAGGGCCAGCCACGCAAGCCCGACGACTGGGGAGCGCTCAGGGCATGGGCATGGGGCGCCGCGCGTGGTCTCGACTATCTCGAAACCGATACGCTTGTTGATGCAAAAAAGGTGGGTATAGAAGGGGTTTCGCGCTATGGCAAGGCTGCGCTGGTAACTCTTGCCTTTGAACCGCGTTTTGCCGTTGGATTGATTGGCTCATCGGGCAAAGGAGGCGCAACCCTGCACCGGCGTGTTTTTGGTGAAGCTGTTGAAAGCCTCACAGGGGGGGAGTATTACTGGATGGCCGGGAACTTTATGAAATACGGCGCAGAAAAAGCAACATTCGGACGGAAAACCGGGTGCGATATTCCTGTCGATTCGCACCAACTGATTGCACTTTGCGCCCCACGGCTCACTTTTATAAGTTATGGAATTCCTGAAAAGGGTGATGCAAAATGGCTCGACCAGAAAGGGAGCTACATGGCAACAGTTGCTGCCGGAGCGGTATTTAAACTATTAGGTGCAAAAGACCTCGGTGTTTCAAACGATTATCTGACCGAAGAAATGCCCCCGGTAAAAACCGGGTTGCTGGACGGTGAACTTGCCTGGCGGCAGCACGATGGAGGGCATACAGATGCCCCGAACATTGAATTTTTTATCCCATGGGCTAGTAAATTTTTAAAGTACGAAAAAACACCGGGACGCCGCTAATGTGCGTAAAAGAGTGAGTTTTTACATTTAATTTGTAACATAAATCATTTAAAACAGATGCAATGAAACAAGTATTAATTCTTACCCTGTCTTTCCTTTCTTTTGCAACGGTTTGTTTTTCGCAAAAAACTGTAGGGCTTGATAACTGGTACAACCGCGAAACACATTCCAAAACAGGCAAAATATTTCATTATACCTGGAACGACTCCAATATGAGCGGATTTTCGCAACTAGGCGATGTTTTTATAAAACATGGCGCGGTTTTAAAAACGATCGAATCGAAGCCAAATGCCGAATCAATGAAAGGAATTGATGTTTATATCATTGTCGACCCGGATACGATAAAAGAGAATCCAACCCCGAATTATATCGAGGCCGCTGAAATTGAATATCTTCGAAAATGGGTAGCCGGAGGCGGAATTCTGCTGATAATGGCAAACGATGGCCCGAATTGTGAGTTAACGAATTTTAACCAACTTGCCGGAGTTTTTGGATTCCGGTTTCATCCGCAATCGTTAAATCCCGTTCCGGACAGGGACTTTGAAATGGGCGCCGAAACAAACCTGCCCAAACACCCCATATTTTCAGGCGTATCGAAAATTTAAAGCAGCCAACAACCTTGCAGATTTTTTGCCGGTGAAAGTAAAAAAGTAAAAGGGTTTGAAAAGGGGGTAAATTCAAAGTTTGGCTCATCGCGGATAAGGAATGGAGTTTTGTGGTTTATTATAACGCCGGAAATATTTAATTTCTATTTTTGCAATTGTGAGACTGAAAATATATTCCATATTACTTTTTTTGTCGTACATGGTTGCGCTTAGTCATGACCTGATTCCGCACCATCATCACGACATGCCGGTTTATGTTGTTTCGTTTCAGCTTGACCAGACAAAAGAACATGGCCATCTTCACGATACTGACCATTTCCATCACGGCGAATCTGAAAATCATCACGTTGAAATAACCCGGAATTCTGAATCTCACCATCATAACTTTCCCTTGCATCATCACAATTTAGCCGGCAAAGAACAGGATTATCTCAGAGCGGAATTTAAGAGGGTGTGTAATCCGAATCTCAGGTTTATTGCAGTTCTGTTTACATTAAATAACCTGAATCTGCCCCCGACCCCGGAACTCGATTTTGTTCGGTTTACAGAGATTCCCTTTTTTATAAAATCTTCGCATGAACCCGGGGCCACAGGCTTGCGGGCGCCCCCTGCTATTGCCTGAATTTTAGAAGAAATTTCACATCTGTTTTTTAACCCGTTTACCTTTGGTGAACATAAATCTCAATTCTTATGAAGCGATTCATGTATTTATTGGTGTTAGCTGTTTATTTGGTATTTATGGCTTCATCCTGTCGCCCGAAGACTGAAAAGAAGAGCGACGAAGGCCATGTGCATGGCGCTGAAACGCATGTGCATTCACATGAAGGCGATACAAGCCACGTTCATGCCCAACAGGAAGAATTTGTTGTAACGGACAGTACAAATACTTCGGCACCAGAAAAACACGGCCATGACCATGACCACAAACATGGACATGAACATTAAAAATTCTATTCCACCTTCGGTTTTAACCGGGGTGGAATATTTTAAAAACCAGAAATATGAAGACAATAATAAATTTCTCATTCATCCTAATAAGTGTCCTCTTCGGTGCATGCAACAATACCAATCAGGGGGGACACACACACGGCACAGCAGGCGGGCACACTGGCGAAGAAACACACGGCCATGCACCGGGAGCATTAAGTTATACGCTTTTTTCCAGCGGCTATGAGCTTTTTGTTGAATTCCCGGCTTTGGCCGTCGGACAAGTCAGCGCTTTTGCTGCTCATGTTACACTGCTAAGCACGTACAAACCGGTTTCCGAAGGAAAGCTGACAGTAAGTCTTATAAAGGGCGAAAAAGGAATCCGCCACAGAGTTGATGCGCCGTCGTCACCCGGGATTTTTCGTCCTGCACTGCAACCCAAAGAAGCGGGTACTTACAAATTGCTTTTCGAGCTGGAAAGCACAACGGGAAATGTGGCTTTTGAAGTTCCGCAAATCAGGGTTTTTCCCAATGCCGGTGAAGCGGCCCACGCCAGCGTTGAAGAATCCGGCGGCGATGAAATTACCTTTCTGAAAGAACAAGCCTGGAAAACCGGATTTTCAACACAGGAAGTAATTCTGCAACCTTTCTATTCGGTGATACGAACATCGGCCAGGGTGAGCGGACAGCCACAATCTTCGGTTGTGGTGAATGCCCAGGCCGAAGGGCAAATCAATCTTTTTGCAATGGTTGGACAGGCGGTGCGAAGAGGCGATTTACTGGCCTTTGTCACCGGTTCGGGTGTCGAAAACAACATAAACATAAAACTGACAGAAAGCAAAATAGCTTTCGAAAAAAGTAAAACCGATTTCATCCGCACCAGTTTACTGGCCGAAAAACAGTTGGTTTCGCAAAAGGATTTTCTGCAATTTGAAGCTCAATATAAACAGGACTCCCTGCGATATTATCAGCTCGCAAACCAGATTTCACAAAACGGTTTGAAAATCACCTCGCCCATTGAAGGTTTTATCAGCAGTATTCGCGTATTAAACGGGCAATTTGTAAACAACGGAACGGTTGTATTGATTGTCAGCAACCAAAAGCAGCTTCTTATCCAGGCATATGTAAATCAACCCGATTTTCAGAAAGTCGGAGGGATTTTCGATGCCAACTTTTCTTTCGCTGACAGTAAAGAATCGTTGACACTTTCCGAGCTAAACGGAAAAGTTAGCTCAAACAATGCTTTTGTTGGTGAGAACACTACACGTATACCGGTAAGTTTTTCAGCTTTAAACAACGGGAAACTTATGCCCGGCATGTACCTCGAAGCATTCCTGAAAACCGGATTGAAAGAAAATGCGCTGGTTGTTCCGCTCTCTTCAATTATCGAAGAACAGGGGCAGTACTTTGTTTTTGTACAGGCCGGCGGCGAATCGTTTGAGAAACGCCAGGTTGAAATTGCCAATAACGATGGCATTCACACCGAAATAATTTCAGGATTATCGGCAGGCGAACGCATCGTAACCAAAGGCGCATACCAGATAAAACTTGCCTCGCTGGCCGGCGATTTGCCACTTCACGGTCATACCCACTAAAAACGGATGCCATGTTGAATAAAATAATAGATTTATCACTTAAAAACCGTCTTCTGGTTTTGTTTTCGGCTTTCATACTTCTGGTTGGGGGAAGTTATGTGGCCACGCAAATGAAAGTCGATGTTTTTCCCGACCTGACAGCGCCTTCGGTGGTTGTTTTAACCGAAGCGCACGGTATGGCCACCGAAGAAGTGGAACGGCTGGTAACATTTCCAATTGAAACTTCGGTTAACGGGGCCACCAATGTGCGCAGGGTACGCTCATCGTCGGCCACCGGAATATCCATTGTCTGGGTGGAATTTGAATGGGACACCGACATTTTTCAGGCGCGGCAGATTGTAAGCGAAAAACTGGCGACGGTTGCTGAACGGTTGCCTGAAAATGCAGGAAATCCAACGCTGGCCCCTCAATCGTCAATCATTGGCGAAATTCTGACTATCACTGTTTCGTCGGATTCTATTTCTGCAATGGATTTACGGACCATTGCCGACTGGCAGATCCGCAACCGGCTGCTTTCAATAGCAGGGGTGTCGCAGGTGGTAGTTATGGGGGGCGATTACAAGCAGTATGTTGTTGAAGCCGACCCCGAAAAAATGGATTATTACAAGGTAAGTCTTTCCGAACTTTTTAAGGCCTGCAAAAATCTGAACCAAAATGCAACCGGAGGTTTCCTGAACGATTTCGGGAATGAATATGTGGTTCGAGGCATAATCCGGACCAACAATTTGTCGGATATCGGAAATTCGGTGATTAAAACCGTAAACGGGCAACCCATTTCGGTTAACGATGTTTCAACTGTTAAAATGGGCCCTGCCCCAAAAATTGGCGCCGGATATCTGAACAGCAAACCTGCCATAGTGATGAACGTACTAAAACAGCCCAACACCAACACCCTGGTTTTAACCGAAAAACTCGACGAAGCCATTGCCGGGTTAAAAGAAGCTTTACCTGCCCACATAAAAATCAGGGCCGATATTTTCCGTCAGTCCGATTTTATTGAACGCGCCGTTGATAACGTGGCCCGGGCGCTGCTTGAGGGTGGTTTATTTGTGGCGATTATCCTTTTCCTTTTCCTGCTGAATGTACGGACAACGCTGATTTCTCTGATTGCTATCCCGCTTTCGCTGCTGGTTTCGGTTATCACATTAAATTTACTGGGCATGACCATTAACACCATGTCGCTGGGCGGTATGGCCATTGCCATAGGTTCGTTGGTCGACGATGCCATAATCGATGTTGACAATGTTCTGAAACGGCTCAAAGAAAATGCACGTTTGCCAATACCAGGGCAGACAAACAAAATAACAGTCATTTTTAATGCTTCAAAAGAAATCAGGGCATCCATACTGAATGCTACGCTGATTATAATAGTAGCATTTATCCCGTTATTTTTCTTGTCGGGAATGGAAGGCCGGATGTTAAAACCACTGGGTATTTCGTTCATCGTTTCGCTTTTTGCCTCGCTGGTAGTTGCCATTACGCTTACCCCTGTGTTATGCAGTTTCCTGTTAACCAACGACAAACGACTCACCGGGCACAAAACAGGAACGCGATGGGTGCGCTGGCTCAACAACAAATATGGAAAAGCTTTGGAAAGCTCGCTGAATTTCAAAAAGACATTGATTGGCGGCGCAGTTGCCCTTTTTGCAGGTTCGATGATAGTACTTTTTAGTTTGGGCCGGACTTTCCTTCCTGAATTTAACGAGGGAATGCTTACATTAAGCACGGTAAGTTTGCCGGGTATTTCGCTCGACGAAAGCAACAAGCTGAACCAGTTGCTCGAAAAGGAAATGCTTGAAATGAATGAAATTAACACCATTGTCCGGCGCACCGGGCGTGCCGAACTGGATGAACATGCGCAGGGCGTTTTCTCGTCGGAAGTGGATGTTCCGTTTACTTTAAACGGACGTTCGAAGGAAGATTTTCTGGAAGAACTGAGAAGCCGTCTGGGGTCAGTCCGTGGCATCAATATTACCATCGGCCAGCCTTTGTCGCACCGCATCGACCACATGCTTTCCGGTACGCGTGCCAACATTGCCATAAAAGTGTTCGGAACCGATTTGCAAAAAATGTTTGCGATGGGTAACCAGATTAAAACCAACATTTCAGGAATCGAAGGACTGGTTGACGTAAATGTTGAACAGCAGGTTGAAATTCCGCAGTTGCAGATAAAACCAAAGCGCGAAATGCTAAAACAATATGGCATTCCGGTAAATGAATTTGCCGAATTTATTGATGTAGCCTTTGCCGGTGAAAAAGTTTCGGAAGTGTACGAAGGAAATATGAGTTTTGATTTGGTATTGCGCTACGCCGACCGTTACCGCGAGTCGGTGGAAGCAGTTGGTAATACCTTGATTGATACGCACTACGGGAAAAAAGTGGCCCTGAAAGAAGTGGCCGGCATAGTTTCAGCTTCGGGCCCCAACACCATCAGCCGTGAAAATGTGCAGCGGAAAGTGGTGGTTTCGGCCAATGTTTCGGGGCGCGATATGCGGGGCGTGGTAACTGATGTTCAAAATACGATAAAAGAAACCATTGCAATACCCGAAAATTATTACATCGAATATGGAGGACAGTTCGAAAGCGAGGAAAAAGCGGCAGGTTTGCTGTTTTACACTTCGTTGCTGGCTATTTTGGTAATTTTCCTGCTATTGTACATGGAATTCCGTAATCTTTCGGTTTCAGCGGTAATCCTTCTCAATCTGCCTTTGGCTTTGATAGGGGGCGTGGTCAGCATTTGGGGAACATCGGGTATGCTTAGTGTTCCGGCAATTATAGGGTTTATTACCCTGTTTGGGATAGCAACCCGAAACGGTATATTATTGGTTTCGAAGTACCAATCGCTGCTGGAAGAAGGTGTTCCGTTGCATAAAGCCATCATTCAGGGTTCGCTCGACCGGCTGAACCCTATTCTGATGACCGCGTTAACGGCGGCCCTTGCGCTTATACCGCTTGTCTTTGCAGGCGATAAGCCGGGAAATGAAATTCAAAGCCCGATGGCGGTAGTTATTTTGGGCGGACTTTTCAGTTCAACCCTGCTGAATGTATTTATTGTTCCGGCGGTATATTATTTGGTAAAAAGAAAGAAGGATTAAAATGAAAAAGATAAAATTCACCACACTGTTTCTTGCATTTACAATTACAGGTTTTGGTCAGGTTTTCGACAGTTTTTTGCAAAGCGTAGAACTGAACAACCCCCGGTTAAAAGCCTTGCAAAAATGGCTTGAGGCAGAAGAAGCGCTGGCAAAAACCGGCATTTACCCCGATAACCCGGAGGTCGGTTACAATTACCTTTTTGGAAATTCGAATGCTCCAGGCAACCAGCAGGAACTGGAAATAACGCAGGCGTTTAAACTGCCGGGATATTACACCTCTAAAGCAGACCTGCAAAGACTTGGTTTCCAACAGAAACAGGCATTGGCAGACAGGGAGAAAAGAGAAATTCTGCACACGGCGCGAACTGCTTATTTCAATTTGGTTTGGCTTCATAAAAAAGAAGCCCTGCAGAAAAACAGGAAAGATGATGCTGAAAAATTAGCCGCACTCATGCAAAAAGGTTTTGAAAGCGGTGAATTTTCAAAACCGGTTTACGACAAAGCCCGGATTTACACCATCGGCATCCAAACCGACTGGCAAAAAATTCAGTCTGAAATAGATGTGCAAAAGAAATATCTAATGCAATTGAACGGCGATAAACCGGTTGACGGAATAACTTTTGAATATCCTGTAAATTGGGAACTTCCGCCGCTCGACTCGTTTCTGGCAAATCTGGCTCAGCAAAACCCTGATATGCTAATAGCTCAGCTAAGCATTCAAAAATCGGAAATCGAAATTAACAACCAAAGGATGAACAGTTTGCCAACATTTGAAGCCGGATACAGGTCGGAATCCATTTCCGGCCAGAAACTTAAGGGTTTTCATGCGGGTGTTAGCATTCCGTTGTGGCAAAACAAAAACACGGTGCAATATGCCCGTTTGAATACCGAAACCTCGAAGGCCAACTATGCCCAACAGGAAAGCGAGCTGAAAACAAAGGTGGCGGCATTGTATTTTGATGCCCGGGCGCTGAAAAACAGTTATGAACAAATGAAGCAAATAATGGGTGAAGAACAGGTTACGGCCGGCAGCCTGGAATTGCTGCAATCGGGGCAGATTTCTTTTTCTGAATACTATGTCGATGCTGAATTTATCTGGGAAATGAATAGCAAGCTTTGCCTGGTTCAACATAACTGTTTCGTTTTGTTGAGCCTGCTAAAATCGATTTATTAAATAAAGCATTATTTTTCAAATAAAAAATATCGCTTATTTAGCCGCCTGCCATGGGTGATTTTGTGACAAGTAATGGTTACCATACTTTATGGTTAATTTTTGAAAATTGGATTTTTTTTGCTGAAGATGAATAAGATAAACTACCTGATATTATTCTGTATTGTTTTGTTACTTGCCTGTGGCGACAGCAAAAGCAAAAAACCGGGCCCGGGGGAGATTCAAAAAAAAGGGGCAAAATTATTTGCAAAGTATGGTTGTGCTGTTTGTCACTCGCTGGAGGGAAAAATTATTTACGGGCCACCCTTAAACGGAATTTATATGAAGGAAGTGAAAGTAGTACGGCAAGGAGGGGAACATACAATTCTGGCCGACCGTGAGTATTTAATTAAGGCAATTCGCGAACCCCGCTTCGAAAAAGCGCTTGAATACAATAACAAGGAAATGCCCTTTACCAATTTTTCGGATGAGGAAACCGAAATACTTGTGGATTACCTTATCTCATTCAGCGAAAAAAACACATCTGAAAAATAATGAAATACCTCAATTTCAATTACATATCGGCATGTTCGTTTAAGCTGGACGGGATTCCAAAAAAAGTGTTTATGCTGATTGCCGGTGTAGTTGTCGTCTTCAGCCAGGTATCAGGAGAGGGTACCAAACCGGGCAGGAAGGTTACGGTTTTGCCTGTACCTGCAATTGGATATTCTCCCGAAACCAGCACCTATCTTGGCGCCGTTACACTTTTTACGTTTAATACTGTTTCCGGCACCCTCACAAGGTCGTCAAATTTAAATATCGAATTTAATTACACCTGGAACAAACAAATTATACTGGGGTCAGACTGGAATTATTTTCTTAAAAACGAGGAATGGTTTACCAGGGGAAAACTTCATTTTTCGAAATACCCCGATTTGTATTACGGCATCGGTTTTAATACGCCCTTTTCAGGGGAGACGGGCTTCCAAAGCAACCGGTCTGTTGTGGATATCGATTTGTTCAGGAAAGTAAAAAACAAAACTTTTCTTGGGGCAGGCATCAGTCACGCTTCGTTCAGTAAATTTAAATATCTGGATAACAATACATTTTATCCTGAGCTTAAAAATGAAAGCAGTTATGGATTGAAGGCCATTTTTTTAAAAGATTCACGAAACAGTATTCTGTCGCCGGTGCAGGGAAGTTATTTTGAGTTTGGCAATACATTCAGTTTTGGCCCGGGTTTCTACATGAAATCGTCTCTTGATTACCGTACCTACTTTGGTTTTGGCGAATCAAAAAAATCTGTTCTTGCAGGCAGGTTTTATCATTCTGCGGTATTCGGGAACCCTCCTTTTTACGACTATCCAATGATTGGCGGCGACGAATATGTCAGGGGCTACTACCTCGGTAGGTTCAGGGATAAAAACTTTTCAACCATGCAGCTTGAGTTCAGGAATCGCCTTTTTTGGAGAGCTGGAATGGCAGTATTCGGCGGAATCTCACTGATGAATGCAAACATGGGCAATATAAAAAATGATGGTTTTAAGCCGAATGCGGGGATTGGGATACGTTTTCTTGTCGATAAAAACGAAAACACGAATTTAAGGTTAGATTACGCCGTTGGCGTACAGAATCAGTCGGGATTTTATATTAGTTTTGGAGAATCGTTTTAAAACACTACACGAAACTGGTTCATGATATCCAAAAAACATATTGTCAATTTCCTGGTAGTTTCAGGATTTGGATTGATTCCGGCAGTAGTAAGCCAGTTTTATGTTGTTGAACCTGTTACAAGAGATATCCATGTAAGAAGTTTTCGTTACGGGAAAGAACCGTCGGTTATCAGGTGTAACCGGGGCGATACGCTGCGATTGACTTTTTCAACCGACGACACGGGGCACTCTTTTTTTCTGGAGGAGTTTGATATTGATGCAAAAGTGAGCCCTGCACGCGATGTGGTTGAAGTTTTCAAAGTAAGCGATCCAACCCAGAAGCCGGTTCTTGAACGCGAAGTGGTTTTTGTTGCCCGTCACCATGGGATATTGAATTACCTGGTTGCCCGGAGCAATTACAGGTGCCATGTGTGGTGCGGCCCCCTTCATGCATTTGAGCAGGGAAAGCTTATTATTTTGCCTAATACGCTGCTTGTTTTCAGTTTAGGGTGTTTAACCGGAATCTTTTTGCTTTGGATATATGGATTTTTCGTTCCGCAAAAAATACCGGATAACGAAAACAGGCAAAGCTATCGCGATTTGCTTCCGGGTAACGGTTTGCTGAAAAAACTTGTTGTTTCGAGGTGGCCACAGGTAATCCTGGTGATGGTTGCTATGACGTTGGTTTACCTTGTTATATTGACCTCCTTCTTTGGTACAAAAATGTCGGGCCGTAACCTGGGCGTACTTCTCATGTGGGGCATCTGGCTGTTCCTTCTGGTGGCAATAATGACCCCGCTTTTGGGACGTTTCTGGTGTACTATTTGCCCCCTGCCTTTCTTTGGCGACTTTATACAGCGCAATTCGGTATTAACTCCGGTAAAAGGGATAAAAGGTGAATACCGGAACAAATTTTCAGGACTTTTTCTGAAATGGCCCAACATATTGCAGAACAACTGGCCAAAATTAATCCTGCTGCTTTTACTGACCACTTTTTCGGCTGCGCTGGTTGCTGTTCCGAAAATAACCGGGTTTGCCGTAGTTTTTTTATTGCTTGTTCCAACAGTTTTGGCATTGATATTTGAACATCGCGCTTTTTGCCGCTATCTCTGCCCTGTAAGCGGATTTGTTGGCCCTTTTTCGCGGATGGGCACCCTGGCGCTAAGAAATAAATCGCAGAAAATATGCGATCAATGCAAAACCCATTTTTGCCAGAAAGGCAGCGATAAGGGTTGGGCTTGCCCGTACGGGATTAATGTGGGCGGAATGAAGGAAAATTCCGATTGCGGATTGTGCCTCGAATGCACCAGGAGTTGCCTGTATA
This sequence comes from Draconibacterium sp., assembly GCA_037444065.1. GTDB lineage: Bacteria > Bacteroidota > Bacteroidia > Bacteroidales > Prolixibacteraceae > Draconibacterium. The sequence continues at coordinate 50,864 of JBBINB010000006.1, read as the reverse complement.
ACAATGTGTCGTTGTACTACCGCCCTTTTGGGACAGAACTCGGGACACGAAACCTGAGCGAAGCCTGGCTGACTATTGGCGTGTTTACCCTGGCGCTGGTTTACGGTGTCTTATACCAGGGGCATTGGGCTGTGGTTCTCGAATATGTAGATATTATTGACAGGGGTAACTGGAAATTATTTGGTATTTACACCTTGTTTGTTTGGACGCTTTCTCTGGTAATCGTGCCGGGAATACTTTACCTGCTCGCATCGACGGGAAAGGCAGTTACGAAAGTTCAAACCAGCACATGGGAGGTATTTCTGGCATCAGCCGGGGCATTGCTTCCGCTGGGGTTAATTTTATGGATCGCTTTTGTTGTACCAATGCTTTTTGTTAACGTAACCTTTGTGGCGCAATCATTCTCCGATCCGTTTGGATGGGGCTGGGATTTTTTCGGAACCGCAAGCATTCCCTGGCACCAGTTATTGCCCCGGTTAGTTCCGTGGTTACAGGCTGTGCTGATTTTGACAGGTGCGTATTTAAGCCTCAGGAACCTGAAAAAATCATTCTTCAAATCCGGGGAAAAATCCAGCCGGTTAATTTTGCTGACTTTGCCGGCCGGTTTGTTTATATTTGGAATCGCGGTTGCCATGCTGTTTTTTTACACCAATTAAAAAATGAAATATAATTTTGTCGATAATATAATCTGATTTTCAATGACCAAAATAAATAAACCATCAAAAAGCAAAAAAAGCGGGCTAAAAATAGTTATCCCTGTTGTTGCAGTACTGGTAATTGTTATCGGAATTCCCCTGTTGCTGCTTAATTATCAGGCAAACCGCACCGGATTGTCAATGGGCGAAGTCATCAGCCGGATTACAGGTAAATCTGATTCGGGGGTTGAAAAAGTGAAAACTACGGGAGAAGGCCTAACCGGGGAGAAAATAGATTTTCTTGATCCCGTATCTATTGGAATGGGATATACCGAGCCGCCATTAATTGCACATATCCAGGCTGAAGATCTTGACAATGACGGTCTTCTGGATGTAATACTGTGCGACGACCGGGGGAATTTTGTGTCGTGGATCAGGCAGTTTCCGGCAGGGACTTTTACTGAAACTATCCTTGCCGGCGATTTAATTGCCCCTTCTCATGTCCAGGCAATAGACTTTGACAACGATGGCGACAAGGATCTGATGGTGGGCGTTTTGGGGATGCTTTTCCCAAATAACGATAAAATAGGCTCCGTGGTAATTCTTGAAAATGATGGAAACTGTAGTTTCACAAAACGCCTGGTAGCAGAAAGAATTGCGCGGGTTTCTGATGTCAGGGCAGGAGATCTCGACAATGACGGCGACATGGATTTGGCAGTGGCACAGTTTGGTTACGACGATGGGGAAACACGGTGGATCGAAAACAAGGGAAACTGGAAATTCGAAAGCCATATCCTTCAATATCTTTCAGGGCCAATCAATGTTGAAATAGTTGATATTGATTCTGACGGGGATTTGGATATTATTTCGCTTGTAAGCCAGGAATGGGAGGAAATTTATTGCTTTATCAACGACGGGAAAGGCCGGTTTCAGCCCAATTTACTTTATGGTTCAAGCAACCAGGACTATGGTTCAAGTGGAATTTCGCTGAGCGATCTGGATAAGGATGGCGATTTGGATATTCTGTACACCAATGGCGACGCTTTCGACTATGTTCCACCTCAGGGCCGCCCGTGGCACGGGGTCCAGTGGCTCGAAAACAATGGGGGCCTGAAATTTGAGTTTCACCGGATTTGCAGTTTTACCGGCGCAACCAATGTACGCGCTGCCGATATTGATAACGATGGCGACCTCGATTTATTTGCTGTCAGCGCGTTTAACATCTGGGACAGCCCCGGGGCGTTCAGCTTTATCTGGCTCGAAAACGACGGCAATATGAATTTTACAAAACGCGAAATCACAAAAAACCCTACCCACCTGTTAACCTGCGAACCCGGCGATTTTAACAACGATGGCCTTATCGATGTAATTACAGGCGGAATGCACACTTATCCGCCCTTCGATAAAATGGGAAGAATTACGCTGTGGATAAATAAAGGGAATTTCAATAAAAATTAATTTCACATACTTTGAAAAGTACGATATAATTTCTCCAGTTTTACCTGTTCGTCTTTTGATATATTCAGGCGACGGGCAATGTTGATGGTCTGGCTTATGGTAACGATGGCACGCTGTTTATCGCCCAGCATGGCATAAGCATAGGCAAGATGACTGCCTGATGGTATTAAAATATGGGGAGGACAATCGTAATAAGTAAATGCGCGTTCGCAATATACTTTCCCTTCCTGGTAGTTTCGTAAGGTGGTATCCTGACATTCGATAAGGAATGTCCCCAGCCGGCCCAAAAGTTCAGGATCGTTGGGATGAAATTTTAATGCTTTTTGAAAATGGCCGATATATTGTTTCCATTTTTCCTGTTTCCTAAGTAAATTGCCCAGGTTACGGATTACCTGCAAATCTTCGGGATCGCCTTTAAATGAAGATTCATACAATGAAACGGCTTTGTTGTTATCTCCTTCATTTTCGGCAATTTCGGCCATTATCTTTAAAACTTTTGGATTGGATGGGAAACGGCTTTTGAGATTTTTTAACGTAGACAATGCTTTTTCCTTATCGCCAAATTGAAGCAGGATATAGGTTGATTCGGCAACGATATCCGGTTTATCCGGATTATTTTCAATGAGCTGATATAGAATATCAAGTGATTTCTGTTTTTGGTTTACGCCCCATAAGCTTTTAGCCAGGTTTTCGAGAATCTCAATATCGCCGGGTTTTATTTCCAAGGCCCTGGTCCAGTATTTTACCGACTGGGCGTGTAACCCCTTTTTAAAGAACAACATTCCGGTACTTTTAAGTTCGGCAAAATTATCGTTGAATAAACCAATATGTTTGTCAACCAGGGCAATGGCTTTCTCATCCATCCGTTTCCATAAATACGTGAAAATGGCTTTTGAAATCATATAATTGTTATCGGGCAGATAGATCAGTCCATGCTCGACCATTTGAAGGGCCCAGTCTGAATGAATGGTCCTGATGGCTTCATCAATTCTTTTCAAAAGGAACAATTCCGATCGCGACATTAATACGAGTTTGTCGATCAAAGTATCTACCGGGGGTGTAAATGCAATAAAATCGTTTGCCCTGATTGTATATTTTTCCCCCAACTCTTTATCTCCTTTTGAATGGTAAACACTCCCGAGCAGACGGTAAGCAGGCCCGAATAAATAATTTTTCCGTATTATTTCTTCCAGTTTAGATTTTGCCAAATCCTGTCTCCCGGTATTAAAATAAATTCTGGCCATTTCGAACCCGGCATAAGCGCTTAATGGAAAATAATCGCGACGGGTAGTCGAATTTGTTTTGAGATTGGTATTGACTTCGTTTGCAATTTCAAGGTAGGTAGATTCAGCCATTTGATCGTTCCCCATGTTCTTATATTCGCCACCCATATAATACCATGAAAGTTTTATTTCAGGATTTTTCTGAATAACCTGTTTGAAATTTTCTATAGCGCCTTCTGAATCACCCATTTCCATGTTCAGGTAACCGTTGTAATAGTTCCAAACCCAATCGGTTTCACTTCTTTTTATTGCAAGTGCATAACATTGTTCAGCCTGAGTGTAATTTGCGCTTGAGTGGTAAACCATACCCAGTTCTCCCAGGTTATATGCCGATGGATTTCGTTTTGCCTTTTTAACCGCAGCCGCAATTTGATTTTTAAGTGGTTCAGAAAAACTACTGGTCCCGGTTATTTCGGGTATATTGCTGATGTATTGATTGTTAAGCAGGAACCATGTTGCAACAAGAATAATAATCAGTCCCAAAAACCCACCCGATAAAAAAAGAAATATTCGTTTTTTATTCATTTTAGTCAAATAAGTGCCGCTAAAATTATCAAAAATAGAAGAGAAAGTGCTATAAAAAACGTGTACTGTTAAAAAGAGGGCGCTCAATTGAGAAAAAATAAGTTCCAACAGGAAGAATTGCAATCAGAAAACACCCCGTTTTTCGCCATTTACCGATGAAAATTAATTTTAAAATACCTTGAAGTATTTTATCTCGCCGATTGTAATCGCCATTCACCGACCTTAAGGTTTCATTAACAAAGTTCTAATACTTTTTAACCAAAATCAGAGTAACCTTTGTACCCGTTAAGAGTCTATTATGATGAAAACAATTAACAAGAGAAGTTTTAAAAAACAGAAAATATGAAAACAACAGTGAAAAAATTAGCAGCAGGAACATTTATAATACTTTTATTATTAGTAGGAAATGTTAAAGCAGAAGGAACGGAAACAAAAGCATCAGTAAATGTTGCTGAAACAACTTTACAGTTGGAAAACTGGATGATAAACGAAGCGGTTTGGAATAAAACTCATGCAATAAATTATAAAACAGAACAGGTAACAGAAACAGGTTTGAGCCTCGAAAAATGGATGACAAGCGAAAAAACGTGGAATCGCAACATCAGTATAATTGAAGAGATTGAACCCGGAATGCAACTTGAAAGCTGGATGACCAACGAAAAGGTTTGGAAAACAATAAATTATATTCAGGAAACAGAAAAAGGATTAAAAATTGCCGGATGGATGACAAACAACAAGGTCTGGAGAAGGTAGCCATGAAAACAGTGAAACACGATTAGTTGATTTTAGGAGGTTGTAAGCAATTACAGCCTCTTTTTTATTTAGGGAATTCATAGGGACTGTTTTGAAATTAATTCCCGGATTTTTTCAATGAAATTACTCCCCGGTCAACGGCGGAGCAGTTGGGACCCGGGGTGTTCCGCCGCCGCCAATCGATTGGGGAGAATTGTTTACAACAATATGTAGGTTAAGAAAAATCCTGTCCATATCGCGCCCCCAGGGAGTGTCTTTCTCTTTTACCGACAACGGAAAACCCCATTTTTTCTCGAATTCATCGGTAACCCTTCCATCGGGCCCCCATTCAGTTACAAGGGCGTATACATCCCAGGCTGTATCATCGACAATGTAGGCTCCATAATCCTGAAATGCTTTTGCCAGTATTTTGGCCGGAGTGGTTTCAAGGTTTAAATCGTCGATAATTACAGAAGCGGGGAGAGCAAGCAAAGCTCCCATACGGCATTCTTTATTTACGGGTTTAGTCCTGCTAGTCCCATAGTTGCTTTTCGCATACGCATCTGCTCTCCTTGCCGGCCAGCGAAAGCCTCTTGTCGTTTCATCGAAATACAGGTTTTTTTTGCCAAACACATTAATTTTAAGAACATGTTTTATGGATTGATCTTCCGAAACAAGTTCTCCAACACGCAATGCCCCACCAATTGCCGACAGGCCCGACCCTCCGTGGGCTCCGTAATATCCATCGCCATAAATGTCAGTATCTTCAAAAAGATATTTCGAAGTGGCATTTTTCCCTGCTACACACCTTGCAAAAGGCTGTGTTTGTTTTATTGTTCTTCCATCCTTCAATAAAACTGCCAGCCCCGAGTTTGGGGTCAGTCCGTCCCAGGTTGCCGGGCTTACAATAAAATCAACAGGTACCGGTGCTGAGAATAAAAGGGGCCCCTCAATAACACACCTGTCCTTATCGCGGTTCCATGCGGCGTGGTTTGTATAAATTTCAATTATTGGCGCATCGGGTTTCATAATAATAATATCTTCATCAACAGTCATTCCTTGCGCTGTTGCTTTTTCCAGGTTGGCCGGAACATAAACTGCAGCGCTGCCAATGGGCATGTTCCAGATTGAGGTAGAACGAAAAGGTTGTTTTAGCGGATCGCGTGTTTTATTCTTTTCTCCTTCTTTTCCGGAATTGGCAAAACAAGTAGTAAATGCAAGAAGGAGAAGAAACAGAGTCTCAAGTTTCATAGAATTCATTTTTTCAGGATGGATTTCTATTTGTATAAATTCTTTTTGGTTATTTCATCCTGAAACAATGTTTTTGGGTCGTTGTAAAACCGCACAAAATCTTCCGAATCAGGACTTCCCTTATATGGGGCAAAAGCGCCGTGCCCGGCCGGTTGCCAGGGATTTCGCCAAACAAGGAAATAGGAGAATTTATATGGCCTGATGGTTTCCAGAACTGTGCTCCACCAAAGGGTGTTGGTTGCAATCGGGCCGCCCGATTCGCTCACCGTGGCAATTTTATTTTTTTCGCCGGCAAGTTTTGTAACTGCTTCAAGGCAGGTTTTTAACACAACTGGGTAATCGGGCCCGCGGTCGTACAAATCGAAACCCAAAACATCGATAATATCGTCTCCCGGATACCGTTCCAAATAATCATCGATGGTCGTGAAACGGTCGGTCGAATAAGTATAAATCAGGTGATGGATATTTTTTTCGTTTTGCAGGTACGAAACGGTGAACCGCCAAAGCGATTTATAATCTTCGACCGAACACAGGTTTTTTCCCCACCAGAACCAACTGCCTGTGTGTTCGTGAAAGGGCCTGAAAAGAATGGGAACAGAAGTTCCGTCATCAGTTTTTAATCCATTTAAAAAATCGGCAAGCCTGTCGAGATAGAGTTTAAAGAGTTCGTGTTTATCACCTCCGGGAAGGATTGATTTTACTGCTTCTTTTGAAGATACATCCCAGGAAGTGCCCCCGGTATAGGGATTCCGCAGGTGCCAGCTAATGGTATTAACGCCGCCACGTACGTAAACTTTCTTTATCCAGCCCTGGATTTTATCGAAATGAACAGAGTCGAGGCTGTAAGGATCGCCCAGTTCCAAATGGCCCAGCTCCCAACCGTATACAGCGGGGTAATCGCCGCAAACATCCTTTACATCCGAGCGGCCTTCTTCGTAGACCCATCCTTTTCCGTAGGCCAGGTCGTCCTGGTGCCCAAACATAACTCCCTCCTGCTGAAGTTTATACAGGTTTTTATACAGTTGAACTGTTTCGGGGGTAGCTTTTGAATCGGTGGGTTTTACAGCAGTGCTGGTTAATGATAAAAGAATTGAGAAGAAGAAAATTGTTGGTATGATTTGTTTTGTCATTTTCTTAAGTATTTATTATTTGTGGTTTATTCTGTCTTTTTTTGACACTTTCAGGAGCTGCGCACGCTGACAGGTCAGTAGAAATTAAACCTGGCAACGTCCGCCGGACTTGTCAGCGTTTAGTACTCAATATCTTTTGAACCTCGTTTGCCGACAAATTTACCTGTGGATTAAATTTTTCGCTTCCCATATAGTTCAGCAGACTTGCCTTTAATTGCCTTGCTTCAGGACGGGATTCCAGGTTGTTTGCCAAATCGGCGCCGCAAACCATTAATTTTCCATTTCCAACTTTTGCCTCGAAGATTAATGCAAGTTGACGGTTGCTCACCCAGTCGTCAATTATCCTGACAATCGGTTTTATTTCAGCCTGAAACGAATCAAGTTGTATTGCATCGGCATGGCTCATGGCATCCTGCCATTGCCAGTTGCTGTGATATTCAGTCGGGAACAAATCGAGCGCCGGATGCCCCGGATTGCACAAAATGCCCAGCGTATGTGGTTTCTGGCCCCCTGTCCAGGCTGTATTCCAAAAGATGGATGAAAAACCGACCCCCACTTTTCCTCCCATGTCAGCCGAAACTTTTCCCCGGCCCAGGCTCAATAAAACCTTTCCGCCTTCATTTAAAAATTTGATTGTTGAAGGAGAGAAATTTTCTACGACTTGTATCTCATTCGATTCAGCAATTTTATTGTCGGGAAAAATCCAAAGATCCCATGAGTTTGAAAACTCACCCACCGAAACTTCCAAAATAACTTTTCGTGGGCGGTTTACAGTCTGAAACTGAAATTTTATTTCACCCAAAGGAATTCCGTTTCCAAAGGGGATTTTATTTGAAACAAAATTACCGGAGGCCAGTATTTTTTCATTTTCAATTAGCTTCCAAGGTGCTGCAGTAACGCTCATTTCTTTCTCGCCAAAATGCGCAACTTCAATTGTTGCCGTCATTGTTTCGCCTTCAGTAAAAATCATTTTTTCGAGCCTTGCCAGGGGAACGGTTGTATTACAGAAGTTCCGGTATTCTTGGGGTGAAATATAACCTTTTTCTTCCCAGAACGGATCGAGGACACCTACAAGCGCAGTTCCCTGGCCGGGGAAATCGTGCAAATCGAGAAGCTGGAAACCTGCAAAACCGGGAGTTCGCAAGGCGGCTTCAATATCGGCCTTATAGCACAACGCCTGAAGTTTGCCCGAAGCAAGGAGGAAACTGTCGGCAAGGTTTTCCATTTTGCGGGCTTTTAAACTTTCCCGAAAAATTTCGAAGTTTCTGGGTTTTAAAACGCCTGTATATTTTTCTATTTCCCTGAAGTTTGGGTAAACACACCATTGGCCAATTTCGTGACTGACCACAGGTATTCCATCGCCGGGCAACCTGTCGCGCCAATCGTAATTTGTTGACGGAGGCTTAGAGTTGATAATGCTTGCAAGTTCTTCGCCCCAGCCTTGTATGCGCGGTTGTGGCAGGTTATGGAAATCGTTTACCTGCAATGCCGGCCAACCAGCGGCACCGGTGTAAATCCGGCGGTTGTCGTTCCCTTTCCAGTACGAAACAAATTCGGTTAAAAACCCGCGGTATTTTGGCCCCCCGGGTTCGTTCCCGTATGCCAGTAGTACAAACGACGGATGGTTTCCGTATTCTTTCACAATACGCCTGCTTTCGTCCCAAATGTACTGATCGATAGGCAGGCCGCTGCCAAGCATGGTTGTGCTGTTTGCCCACGACGAACATTCGACATGCAGGTATACTCCCATACTGTCGGCTACCCTGAATGCTGCAGAGGGTGGACACCAGGAGTGAAAACGGACATGGTTCAGGCCATGATCCTTGACCGCTTTGAAAACTTTTACCCACCCCTCGTTTTTTGTTGGCGGGTAACCGGTAAGCGGGAAAATGGAACATTCAAGCGTTCCCCGTAAAAAAACAGGACGTCCGTTAATTGCAAAACGTGTACCCTCGGCTTTGAATTCGCGCAGGCCAAAATCTGCTGTTGTCCCGTCGTTTCCTTCCTTATAATCCAAATCCATCGTTAATTCATATACATTCGGATTAAACTCGTCCCAAAGCAAAGCATCCTTGCCAAGCGGATAACTGAGGTTTAAACTATTTTCGCCCGGCGAAACCGTAAATTCAAACGATTTTTCCTTTGTTTCCTTTCCTGAAGTTTTTAGTACAGCTTCAACTTCAATTTTTATTGTTTTAACATCGGCAAAAGTATTGATAACAGTGGCCTTTACCTGGGCGGTTTTAGTTTCAACATCGGGAAAAATTTCTACGTTTTCGAAATAAACATTACCTTTTGTTTGCAGCGAAATTTCGCCAACAATTCCGTTCCAGTTCGATTGGGTATGGTCTGAAATACTGTGTGAATCGTGCCCGACATCGATGGTTTTTGTGCGGTTATCAATACAGATTGCAACCGTATTTTCGCCGGGTTTAATAAACGGAGAAATGTTGTAACGATGGGGCGTGGCAAGGCTGTTCTGGATTCCGGCTTTCTGACCGTTTACCCAGACAGTTGATTCCCAGTGAGGACGTTCGAGCGTTAAAAAAACAGGTTTGTTTTTCCAGTTTTCGGGAATAGTGATTTTTTTTCGATACCAGGCCGGGCCTGTATATTTTTTCAGGGGTTGCAGCCAGTAAGGAAACCTGATATTTGCCGAATCGTGAAAGGGGGCGTAATTCGGATCCTCGAACCAGCGTGGATTTCGAACTCCTCCGGTCCATTTTGTTTCAAGGGTAATATCAAAGCCCTTGTTGTTTTCAACCATCGAACCGGGGAGTTTTACTGTCTCAGCCAAATCGGCATCGAACCATTTTTCGTCGGTTCCTGAGTCGGCAGTATCGATCTGAAACTGCCATTCGCCCGACAAATCGAGGGTTTTAGGATGCTGTACCTTACATGAGAAGAAAAGTAAAATTGAAAGAACGGCTGTAAAAAATTGGTTTAGATTCATTGTTATACAAAATTTAGTTTGTTGAATTTAGAAATAATTCAGAGAATACAGTCATAACAGGTGAGGAACAAAGGCTAATTTGAAGAAATGATCGATTAACAATCCGAATGGTGATGTCTATGCTATTCTTCAATTGCAAAAACTAAAGTCTCACGGCTTTTCAGATTAATCGGAATTCCTTCGGTTAATTGCTTTCCCGTATATTTTCCGGAGAGTTTTTTCTGAGAAGAAATCACTGTATACTCTTTTCCTTCGTCCGCAGCAAACCACTCGGGGAATTGGTTAATCCTTGGATAATCGATTGGCAAATGCAGGATGTTTTTATGACGTTTTTGATCGAAAAAAAGTTTTCCTTCCCAATCTTTATCAGCTCTGACTGCAAAACAGATTTGGGTTCCCGTTTTTTCGGCGCCAAGAATAACATCCTCTCGCCAGGGTTGAATTGTTGCCCCGCTGGTTTTCCAAAGGCTGTGCATAATCGCCGTCCGGGCAAAATTTCCGTCGCCATGCCAGCCTCCAATAATACCATCGGGTTGCTGCATGGCAAACATTACCTTCATTTCGCTGTCGATCCAGCTTTTCAGGTGGGGCAACGGTTCGCGGTTGTAAAGGTTTAATCCGCTTTCAAGGGCATCGGCATAACCATCGTGGCTTGTGCCTTCCCAGGCATAATTTCTGTATTTTTCATTTAATTTTTCAAATCCATTTAATACAGCATCGCGATATTCATTTTTCCTATCGGCGAGGTAAACGGTGTAATAGGCATTAAAAACATAGCCCCAGTTATCAACAACCTTGTTGTCAATGATTTCGCCGGTTCTCGGATTTATCGCATTATAAAACAGTCCGTCTTCGTTTCTTCCTGAACTAAGAATAAGACCGAGTATTTTATAAAATGGTTCACGGTACTGTTCTTTTTTAGCCCGATTTGCAAAATGAAGGGTGACATACAATTCGCTTAACCCCCCGATAATCTCGCAACCGTGGTCACGAATGCGCAAATAATCGATTTGAGAAAGATCGCGTTCCCCAAGCAGATAAAAATCGCCGATTTTGGCGGCCCAATCGAGGTATTTCGGATTGCCAGTCATCCAGTATATTCGTGAAAGGGTTTGCAACATCTCGCCGTTTACCTCTTCAACCGATGCTTTTCTGTCTTTGAACAGTAATTCCAAATCGGCTGGATTTTGAATAAATTCATGCAAATCATCAACCATTTCCATCATCCTGTCGTTCCAGGGCGAGTAACCGATGTATTCGGTTAACGGGATAAGGCCGTCCTTCATATATTCCGAAGCGCCAAAAATTACCTGGCTCATTTTCAGTTCATCCGATAAAAACCCCCTTTTTGAGAAGGCGTAAATATCGGGGAGTGATTTTATACGGGAGGTAAGTTTTTTTTCGCTTTTCAGCATTTCCAGCATTTTTCCGTTGTACAAATCCTTGTCGAGCAGGTAGGCTGTGAGTACCATAAAGGCATAATTATCAGCAGCCGAGTTGTGTGGTTCCCAAACATCGGCCAGCTTTGTAAGGTTGGTGGGGATCAGTCCGCTGGCACTATCGGTTTTTGTGAGCCACCCTTCAACAAATTTCAGGCTTCGCGAAAAACCCTCGCTGGCTTGCTTTCCATTTTCGAGAGCTGTTTTAATTGTTTCTGAATCGAACTGATCAGGGCTTTGGCAGGTGGTTATCGCTATAAAAATAACGATCGCAAATAATATTCGGTTCATAGCTTGAAGTTTGGTTCAAAATTAATACATTCACACCGAAATACAGTGGACAAAAAAACTTTATAATTTTAAAACAAAAATTTACCTTCAGGAGAGGGTAATGGTTATTTTATTTTAATTTAATAGATATGAAAAAATACGTCTGTTTACTGGCTATAGTTGTTGTAATGCTTTTTACTTCGTGCGATAAATTAAAGGAAACCATTGAGATAACCTTTAAAACCAATATTGAGACAGAGTTTCCGGTAAATTCCCAAAAATTAATGGCCATACAGGTAAAATCGGCCCAAATTGGAACTGATATGTATGGATTTATGGGTGGGGGTACTTTTACGCTCGACGATGTGGAAGAATTAAGGAAATACGCTGAAAACCTGAATAGTATAATTGCCGAAAAAGGAAGCGTAATTGCATTGAAAGGCACAGTTGAAGGGGATAAAATTGTAGCCCTGAAAATGAAATACGGCATACTTATTAATCCCTCCGTTCAACCGCCCATGAATGAACTTATAGGTTTTACCGGCGAATTGCCTTCGGTAAACGGTGTAATAGAATATAAAAACGATTCGTGGTCGCCGGTTTTGGTTGGGGCCCTGGATGCAAACAGGGATAAAGTTTTTGTAATTTATATTGAAGGGATAGCCAATTACAAAGTAAATTCGACAGTGAAAATTAAGGCGCCTGTAAAAATCAGCGCATCGCCACTTTAAACGTGAAAGAGCAGGCAGATCTTGGGTACCCTAAAAACCAGCTCAATGTTGTCAATCGGAATAATTTTTGTACATTTTCAATGTCTTAAAAATTCCGGACCATGAAACATTTTATACTTTCCATATTTATACTACAAGCAGGTCTGTTACAATTAAGTTTTGCTATTGGTAAAGATTCTGTAAATAAGTCCAATTCAATATTATACGAAAAAGTGTATCTCCATATCGACAGGGAATTGTACGCACCGGGCGACGATATCTGGTTTAAATCGTACCTGGTTAGCGGTATTAACAACAAACTGGTACCGGGGTATAAAAATATTTACATTCAGCTTATTTCGGAGTCGGGGGCAGTTGTAATCGACAGGATTATTTTATCGAGGGACGGAACTGCCCGCGGCGATATTCAGCTTCCATTCGAAATTGGCGATGGAAATTACACCATCAGGGCCTTTACCAAATACCTCCGGAATTTTGGGGAGGAAAGTTATTTCCATAAAAAAATAGTGATCTCAGGTTCAAAAAATTCTATTGAAGTTGTTAAAGAAGTGGTAGGGGCAAAGCCACTAAATATAGACGTTTCTTTCCTTCCGGAAGGCGGAAATTTTGTTCTGAATGCCATCAACCACATAGCCTTTAAAGCCATCGACGAAAACGGAAAGGGAATTATGGTAAAGGGTAAAGTGGTCGACGAAACCGGGCAGGAAGTTGTTCATTTCAGGACAAATTACAAAGGAATGGGTAAGTTTATGATGATGCCGCAAGAAGGAAAAAGTTATTTTGCGCTTGTTGACGATTATCCCGGTTTTAACTACCAGTTCGAACCTGCAAAGCCGGAGGGAATTTGTTTAAACTATAAGCCCGACGGTAATTACCTGCAGTTTACTTTATCGCGAAACCTGAAAATAAATGTCCCTCAGAGTTATGTGCTTAAAGCAACGCATAAAGGAATCGAACTTTTTTACTCGCAGATAATAATGAACGATTTTCAGCATGCCCAGCGACTGTTCAAAGGACTGTTTCCACTTGGAATATCAAAAATTACCGTTTACGACGGGCAAAACAATGTTGTGGCCGAACGAATGATTTTTGTGCAAAACAAAGACGATAAGGCAATTCAGCTTGACATAAACAAGGGGGATTTTAAAACCCGCGAAAAGGTAAAGCTTAATATTACTTCGTTACTCCCGCAAACCGATACAATTACATCAACGCTTTCGGTGTCGGTTGTTAATGAAAGCTATTTTAGTTCGACCGGGAACAACCAGACAATTCAGAGTTACCTTTTGCTCGATTCGGAATTGAAAGGATCGATTGAATCGCCCGCATCGTATTTTATCGACGAAAATGAAATTACAGGCGATGAAAAACTCGACCTGGTTATGATGGTAAATGGCTGGAGACGATATTACTGGAACGAACTCGAAAAGTTTCGCGGATTGGAATTGCCCGGCTGGGCCGACTACGGCCTTTCGATTAAGGGAAACGTGGTAAAAATGTTTGGTGGAAAACCGGTTGACGACGGCAAAGTTGTTATCGGCCCTTTTTCCGGAAGTTTCATTTTTGAAGAGGCAAAGACAGACTTGAACGGGAGTTTTGGTTTTGACAAACTTTATTTAAAAGATAAGGCAAGATTAATGATAAATGCCGAAACAAAAACGGGGAACAGGAGGACCGATATTTTTCTGGAAGAAACAGATGAGATGAAACTCGATATTTCTGCCGAAAGTTTAAAAAATATTTGCCCGGGAATAAATATCCCGTTCAAATTTTACCGCGAAAATTATTACAGACAAATTGCTGAAACCGAATTCAGGATAAAATCGGGGGTGCTTTTGGACGAAATTCAGGCAATTGGACAGAAAGTTACCGGTGACGGCCATTTCAGGCTTTATGGCGAACCCGATGTTTCGTTAACTGTGCTCAGCGAAGAAATCGACAGTTATTCAAGTATCCTCGATTATCTGAACGGGCGTGTTGCCGGAGTGGTTGTAACCGGCGAGGAAGTCCGAATCAGGGGAGCGGCAAACAACCCACTGCTTGTTGTCGATGGAATTGCAACTGCCTGGGAAGATATGAGATCAATTCCGCTGGGCGATATCGATAAAATTGAGATTTTAAAAACCGGTTATTCTTCGTCGGTTTACGGTTCGCGGGGAGCCGACGGGGTAATTGCCATACTTACAAAAATGGGAAAAGGCGAGTGGGAAAACAATTGGGAACGCATTATACATGGCCGCATTATGGCAAATGTTAAGGGGTTTCAACAACCAAGGGTATTTTATTCGCCAAAATATGGCAGCGAAAATATTAACGACGCCCGCCCCGATAAACGGCCAACCTTGTTTTGGGACCCTGAAGTTTTCGTCAAAAACGGCGAAGTAAAAATTGAATTCTTTACCGCCGACGACCTTGCCAGGTATCATATTTTTGTTGAAGGGATAAGTAAAAACGGGAAAATTTGCCTTGGAACGGCTTTAATATCTGTTTCGACTCCACGATTGTAGTTGAATTCCGGTGGGAGTACCCGACTGAATGGTGCAGCAGGGTAATCCCACCTCAACCCAGGCGGTTGAAAATTTCATAAATATCCAGACAATTATCATTTTTAAAATTTCCTTTAATGTGTTACTTTGAAATAAAAAATAACCATGAAACTACTATTGATCAGCAACTCGACCATGCCTGGCGAACCTTATCTCGATTATCCCAAAAATGAAATCAAAAATTTCCTTGGCAGCAAACCGGTAACAGCCCTTTTTATTCCGTATGCGGCAGTAACATTTGGGTACGATGAATATTGCAAGAAAGTAGAAGAACGCTTTGCTGAAATAGGCCATCATGTAGTTGGCATACATACTTTTTCAAACAAAATCAAGGCAATTCACGAAGCGGAAGCCATTGTGGTGGGAGGAGGAAATACCTGGCAACTGGTACGAAAAATGCACGATGAAAAGCTAATGAACCCAATCAGGGAAAAGGTTTTTAACAGCACGCCCTATATTGGCTGGAGCGCCGGGGCAAATGTTGCCTGCCCCACACTGCGTACAACGAACGATATGCCCATTATCGATCCAAAAGGGTTTAATTGCATAGGGCTGGTTAATTTTCAGATAAACCCGCATTACATGGATGCAAATCCTGAAGGGCATGCGGGTGAAACACGCGAACAGCGAATTATGGAATTTCTGGAAATTAACCCTGAAACTTATGTTGCCGGGCTGCGTGAGGGGACGATGTTTAAACTTGAAAACAGGAACCTTACCCTAATCGGGAACCGCACCTGTCGTATTTTCAAAAAAGGAACAACCCCACTTGAGCTTTCAGCCGGAGATGATTTTAATTTTCTTATGTAAACAGCAGGGATGAATTTTGAAATGGAATTAGTTATTATCCCAAATCGATTTCATTTCAAAAATGTCAAGTTTATCAACCCCCAGTTCACCTCCGTTGGTGTACAATACATATCCTTCAGCGCCTTCGGTTGGCGCAAAGCAATTTGAAATTACCGTTTGTCCCCCATTGACAAAAATTTCAATCGATGCGCGGTCAATCAACATTTCAATCGAAATTTTATTGTCAACCGGAACAACCGGAACAGTAGAATTTAATACTGAAAGGGTGCCCCTTTTTACATTGTATGAGATTTCGGTGCCCGGATTCTTTTTGCTGTTGCGTATAATAAATCCAAAATTGTCGGAATTTTTCAGGTCAATCTCGCCAATAATATGTAAACAATCGCCTTTTACACCCTTCAGTTTGTTTTCGTTTATTCCAGGAATAAGTACTTTCTTCTCCAGTTTTTGATGTTTCCCATGAAGCTGTTCGATTTCCCTGACTGGTTTTCTGACCAGTTTATACCCGAAACTAAACCGGGTAAGCGAAATTTCGCACGGGAAATTCATTTGTCCTTTAAACGGCATTCCTGGAAATTCTCCGCCCCTCATCCAGGCAATCTGGATGGTCCGTCCGTCGTCTTTTGGAATATTGCTCCAGGTTTGGGTTGCATAATAGTTCGAGCCAAAATCGCCGGGCATTTTTGCCGACTCAGGAGTAAAATTTTTACCATCGAAAGCGCCGATTAAATAACTGCCATCGCCGTCAAAAAGCAGCCATTTAATTTCGTCGGGACGGTTTGTTACCTGAAGTTTTACAAGATCGGGGCATTCATAAAACCCCGGAATATGGCTTTCCCATTCCCATTCGATCAGATTTTCGGAAGTGTAGAACGAAATTCCCTTTGATTTTTCATCTTTCCCCGATTTCCGGTATAAAACCATTACCCATTTTTGGGTTTCATCGTGCCAGATTACTTTCGGATCGCGCGCATCATCATTTTCATCGAAAGGAATAATAGGGTTTCCGCTAAATTTTTCCCAGGTCCTCCCTTTATTGGTGCTGAATGCCAGGCGTTGGCCACAATCTTTGCTGGTATAAAAGGCAACCAGTGTTTTTACTTCGCCGGTCTGTTTGCCAAGAATATTCTTTTCATCAACAATTGCCGAACCCGAAAAGGCTGTACAAAATTCCTTGTCTTCCGAATTATTGTCGGGGTAAAGGGCAACTGGCAAATGTTCCCAGTGAATTAAATCGGTGCTTACTGCATGGCCCCAGTGCATGTAGCCCCACTCGTTCCCTTTTGGATTGTACTGATAAAACAAATGGTATTCGCCATCATAATAAACCAGCCCGTTTGGGTCGTTATGCCAGTTTTTCGCGGGACTGAAATGAAATTGCGGCCTGTAAAGCTCGTTGTACTGCCCCTTGTCTGAAATAAAAGACGTTAACATAAACAGGACAATTAATACGGTGAGGCTTGTCGTAAAAAATTTCATATGAATTAAGTTTTACAGCTTTTGATAAATAAAAATTACCGGTAAAAATATATTTAAATATAACTCTTTGAATTAAAATATCGATAAATTAAACATTTGCCCCGGATATATTTGTTTTTCTGAATTGGGTTATTTTGTAGCACACCCGCTGATTCTGCCTCCGAATTGCGTACCTGGCAGAAAAATAAAATGCCTACTAAGAATCAGCAAAATTAACCCCCCCTTTCAGTCCCAAAATCTATTGTTAAAGCTTTGTTGCCGGTTAAATTTACGGTGATTTACAAACCAAAGAATCGAGATTTACAAACCCATTTAATCGAGATTCGCAAAACCATCAAATTGAATCGAAATGAAAAGGACGCTTATTTCTATTCTATTTTTGTTGAATAGTATTGCCTTATCGGCACAACAAAATTTTACGGAAGATTCTGCAGAAGCTCAAAGCCTTATTAATGTGGGACATAGCCAGGTTAATAAAATATTTACGCCGCCTGTTGAATACCAACAAAACCTAAAATCGGCAGCAACTGCAACAGGTAATATTTCAGTTAGCTATATTAACTTTCCTGAAGAGGCAAAAGCTGCTTTCGAATATGCTGTATCGATTTGGGGAGAAAGCATTTCATCGCCTGTAACCATTAATATTCAGGCCAGTTGGGAAAGCATTGCTGGAAACCAGCTCGGAATGGGGAAACCAGCGCTTTTCTATCGTAATTTTAAAGGTGCCCCCGCTGCAAACATATATTACCCGGTTGCCCTGGCTGAGAAAATTACCGGTAAAGAATATAACCATGCAAACGATGCTGATATTATCTGTTCGTTTAACAAGTCGGTGGCATGGTATTTTGGAACCGATGGGAGAACCCCTTCAACGAAATACGATTTTGTAACTGCCGTTTTACACGAGATTGGCCATGGACTCGGAATAGCGGGCTTTTTTACCAGCGAAAACGGAGTTGCACAGTTTGCCAACTCGGCAAACTTGCCCAGCGTATATGATTATTTTGTATTCAATTCAAATTTACAAAGGGTTGCAGATAAAAATATTTTTCCCTGCCCTTCAAAAGAATTAACAAAACAACTTACATCGAATTCGTTATTTTTTAATTATACCCTTGAAAAAAGCGCATCTAAAAGCGCATCAATATATGCTCCAGGTACCTGGGCAAAAGGGATGAGCATCTACCATTTGGAAAAGTCCAGTTTTAAAACAGGTTCGCCCAACGAACTAATGAACGCTTTTGCTTATAAAGGCGAAGCAATTCATAATCCGGGAGAAAATACACTTTTTGTTTTATCTGAAATGGGGTGGAGTGTTAATTTGCCTGAATCGGGTCAGATTAGTACCGAAATTAACAGGGAAGTACTTTCTAACGGAAATTTGAATATTTACCCTAACCCGTTTATGAACAATGTAACGTTTGATTGCGAAAATGTAAGCGCTTCATCAAATGTCGATATTGTTATATCCGATTTAGCCGGCAAAACTGTCTATCGCAAAATTATGAACGACATAAGGTATAACCCGAAATTAAAAGTCGATTTATCGGACATCAAACCAGGTATTTACCTGGCAAGCATAACCGATGGGAATAATATAAAAATTACAAAACGTTTAATAAAGAATTGAATTATGAAAACATTATTGTTTATCGCTTTTGCAGCCGCAGTTATCGGGCTTGTTACTTCACTTGTAATACTTTACAAGCTGGTCTTCAAGAAAAGGAATACGGCTGTAACAGCATGATGGTTGGTGATCAAAATCTGTTTGAGTGCAGAAATGTTTATTAAAAATGCTGAATTTATTTCAGCATTTTTTATTGGCAGTGAATTCGAAAATAACTTCACTTGCACAATTAACTTTTTACAGGCTCACGTTATTTTAACTGTTAAAAAACAATAATCATATTACATTTGTCTAATAGTAGGTAGTAAGCTAAAAAAGTGAGAATAATAATCGTAACGCTGTTAATATTGGGCATTTTCGATAATCGATTTTGCAATGCCGGAAACATTAAGAAAATAAATTCATACAGAATTTCTCCTGTTGTTTGTTACGCTTCAGATAAAGTAGAAAAATCGTTTATTCCGCCACCGGCTGAGTTTTTGCTGAAAGGGGGCGGGGCAAAAAAGTCGGATATTATTGTTTCGTACAGCCTGTTTCCATCTGATGCAAAAGCAGCCTTTGAATATGCAGTTGGAATTTGGGAAACGATCATTGAATCGGATATTCCAATTTATATACAGGCAAACTGGAGAACAATGGATACCAATGTTCTGGGGAGTGCGGGGCCGACCGATTATTATTCAAATTTTAAAAATGCACCCCATAAAAATCGGTTTTATCCGGTTTCGGTTTACGAAAAAATTACAAAAACCCAGGTCACAGGGGCTGCATCACCTGATATTAATGCTACTTTCAACAAAGATGTAAAATGGTATTTTGGTACCGATGGTAAAACCCCCGAATTGTTATATGATTTTGTTACGGTTGTTTTGCACGAAATCGGTCATGGACTAGGATTTACTGGTTTCTTCTACGTTGCCGGAAGTATGGGTGCATATGGTAATGACAATGCAGGGGATGCCTCGGCTTTCGATTACATGGTTGTTAACGATCAGAATAAATTGCTTACCGACACTTCAGTTTTTAAAATGCCTTCTTCAAAATTGTTTAGTGCGCTTACTTCAAACGGTTTGTATATTAACAGTCCGGCAGCAAAAACGGTTAACACAGGTAGTCTGCCCAGGTTATACGCTCCGTCAACCTATAACGACGGATCAAGTATTTACCATTTAAACGATGCAACTTACCCTTCGTCAAACGAAAATACCCTTATGACACATACTATCGGAAAGGGAGAGGCAGTGCATGATCCGGGGCCAATAACAAAAGGAATACTGGCAGATATTGGATGGAAACTTATGAAGCTCGAGTTTAATAAACCAAAAGATATTGAAGAAAATAAACCAATTGTTTTCAGTCTTTCGATTGAGAGCGATTTTGCCCTTGATACAAATTCAGTACTGGTTATCTACTCTACAGATTCATTTAAACAGAAATTCGATACATTGGTTATGGTCGAAAACAATGAAACCGGCTTGTACACTGTAGAATTGATCCCGGTAACTACACCAGGTACAATAAACTACTTCATCTCTGTTCGCGATGTAATGAACCGTACTTTCACTGTTCCTTCAAAGGCACCGGCAGAAACCAATTCAGTTAGCATTGGCCCCGATATTACAGCGCCCATAATAGAACATACCCCGATTCAGTATTTTGTTTCGTTCGGAAATAACATAAAAATTTCAACCAATGCCGATGATAATCTCGGGATAGATAGTGTTTATGTAGAGTATTCTGTAAATAATGTGCCTATGGAACCATTTGGGTTAAGCGCTGATTCAATCAACAGGTATTCGGGATTTTTCAATACCAATGCCAGCTTGTTGAACGATGGGGATGTTATTAAATACAAAATTATTGCAATGGATTCGTCGAAATCGCGAAACAAATCCATAAGCCCTGCGGAAAGTAGTTACTCCTTCAGGGTAGAAAAAATATTCAACCCAATCGGGGGTTATGTTAGCGATTTTAACAATCCAACTCCCGATTTTGTCATTTACGATTTCAATATTTATACGGTAAATGGCTTTCAAAACGGTTCGTTGAACAGCAAACATCCGTATCCAAGCCCAAACAAGGAAAACACGAATTTCAATTTCGTTACCATTCTTAAGTACCCAATAATATTAAAAGAAAACGGGACAATGAGTTTTGACGAGATAGTATTAGTGGAGCCCGGCGAGACATTTTCAAAATATGGCGATGAAAATTTCTGGGATTATGTTATAGTTGAAGGGAGCAAGGACAAAGGAAAAACATGGCTTCCGTTGGTTAATGGTTACGACTCGGGGGCAAATTCAACCTGGAAAACGAATTATAACAAAAAAGTCGATAAGAACCAGGTGTCTCTTACCATCGGTGTTCCGGAATGGTATATTAAACGCGAAATTAAACTTCTTGGTAACGGTAACTTTAAAGCGCGCGATACAATTTTAATCAGGTTCAGGTTATTTTCCGATCCCTTTGCACACGGGTGGGGGTGGAGCATTGATAACCTGCGGATTCAGACCCCTGTTTCAGTTAATCCTACAGTACTATCTCCCGGAAACATTAATGTTTATCCCAACCCATTTAACGACGTTTTAAATATTGATGTACAGGTTAATAACAATGTTGAAGATCTTGCCATTGAACTTCTGAATTCTTACGGACAAAAAGTAACTTCTATTCAAGACAAGAATGTTTCTGGCGAACTCAAAACATCAACCGATTTAAGTACCCTTCGGCCCGGAATGTATTTCGTTGTGGTTAAGGAAAATGGGAAACAGGTGTTTTCGGGCAAAATAATTAAAAACCAGGCGCCCTGAAATTTACATTCTAACCTAAATTTGATTAAATGTTACATTTATAAAATATATCTTTATATTTGTCGTCATTATATAACACAATGAAAGCAAATTTTAACAATTCCTATTTCTGTTTTTATTTTTACTATGGTTCTGATACCGGGATCAGAAAATAGGATATTGTTAAAGCTGAAAATATTTTATCAAAAGGTCTCGAAAACAAAATCGGGGCCTTTTTTTATGAAAATAAAAATGAAAATAACAATTATTGGACTAGGTTTAATTGGCGGGTCGCTGGCAAAAGACTTGCGAAATAACAAATTTGCTACCGAACTGACAGGTGTCGACACAAACGATGAAAATGCCGGGCAGGCAATAAAAATTGGTTTGGTCGACAGAATTGAACCCCTTGGGCAGGCGGTAAAAAATGCTGATTTGGTAATCATTGCTATCCCCGTCGATAAAGTTGTAATTGTGCTGCCCCAGGTACTCGACCAGATAACGAGCGGTACAACAGTAACCGACATGAGTTCCACCAAAAGGGAGATTGTTGAAATGGTGAAAAACCATGAGCGCCGAAAAAACTTTGTACCTGCACACCCCATGTCGGGGACCGAGAATTCGGGGCCAACGGCTGCCCTCGAGGGGTTATTTAAAAATAAAATTACCATTTTGTGCGACCATACAGAGTCAGGCCCACAGCATCTGGCGCTTGTCGAAAAAATGTTTCAAACCCTTGGGATGAACATAGCCTACATGACCTCCGATGAACAGGACCACAGTACTGCATTTGTTTCGCATCTTCCGCATGCTGCCGCCTTCGCACTGGCAAACGCAGTCCAATCAAAGGAAGACAGGAATATAATTTTCGATTTGGCAAGCGGAGGGTTTAACTCTACGGTGCGCCTGGCCAAAAGCTCGGGTACAATGTGGCATCCTATTTTTCAACAAAACCGCGATTATGTTGTAGAATCACTCGATGTTTACATTAAACACCTTCAGAAGTTCCGCGATTGTTTAAAACATAAACAGGACGACAAACTGTATGATTTAATTTCAAACGCAAATAAAATCAGGGGTATTCTGGAAGGAGAAAATCCCCATCTGATAAAAAACGAAGAAAAAATTGTGAAACTTTATACAAAATAAAATGACTTTAAAACTTGAAATAAATCCAATCAAAACCTGGTTGCCAAAACTTGACAATCCGCTTTTGATTTCGGGGCCTTGTAGCCTTGAAACGGAAAAACAGGCGTTAGATACTGCCAGGTTGCTGGCAAAAGATAAAAGGGTATTTGTTTACCGCGGTGGGGTTTGGAAACCAAGGACCAGGCCGGGTTCTTTTGAGGGAGTTGGTTCGGTTGGTTTAAAATGGCTGCAATTGGTAAAACAGGAAACCGGTTTACCTGTTGGTACAGAGGTGGCAAACGCCCAGCATACCGAAGAGGCTTTGAAAGCCGGCCTGGATGTTATTTGGATAGGCGCCCGTTCTACTGCCAGCCCATTTGTGGTGCAGGAAATAGCCGATGTGGTAAAGGGTAGCAATGCAGTTATTATGGTTAAAAACCCGGTTAACCCCGATATCCAGTTGTGGCTTGGCGCCATCGAACGTATTTACAGGGCCGGTATAAAAAACATTGTTGCCATTCACCGTGGTTTTACCCCTTTTAGCGAAACAAAATACCGCAATTACCCCAGCTGGCAAACGGTTATCGAGCTCAGGCAACTTATGCCAAACCTGCCGGTAATATGCGATCCGAGCCATATCGCCGGAAAACGCGAGTATTTGTACGAGATTTCGCAAAAAGCTTTTGATATGGGGATGGAGGGGCTGATGCTCGAATCGCACATCGATCCTTCGTGTGCGCTTAGCGATGCAGCCCAGCAACTTACCCCGGCAGATTTGGCAAAACTGCTCGATCGGCTGGTGATAAGACATGAAACGGCAAATAACCCCGATTTCGAAAACAGGCTGGATTTGTTGCGTAACCGAATCGATTCGATTGACAAGGAATTGCTCGAAATCATGTCGGCAAGGGTGGCAATAGTTAAACAAATAGGACAGTATAAAAAAGAAAACAACGTAACTGCCCTGCAAATAAACCGTTGGACAAAACTGATGGAAGAGCGGGTCAACTTCGGGAAGAAGCTGGAGTTGAACGAGACCTTCGTAAAAATACTTTTTCAGTTAATCCACGAGGATTCGGTACGAATGCAAACCGAAATTATGGACAAGGAATAAGGGCCAAAGCGTCTTTACTGATTGGCTGCCGTTATTTCGTTCAAAAGTTTGTTCATTCCCTTTTTAATAGCAGTTTCAATATGGCTGTATTCAGAAATAGTTTTTGCTGTGAAAATGAAAAAAACAGCGACCTGTTTTTCGCACAGCCTATTGTAAAAAACATTTTTATTCAATCTGTACGCTTCGCGCATCCTACGTTTTATCAGGTTTCGCTGAACTGCCCGCCTGAAATTTCGTTTGCTGACAGAGAATGCAGCCTGAACAGGGTAATTTACCGTTAACGCCGTTTCGAGCCAGACAATTTTCACGGGGAACGAAAAAATGGATTTTCCTTCAAGAAAAAGTTTATCGATTGTTTTTTTGCTGCAAAGACGTTCGCCCTTGCTGAAATTGAAATTTGGTTTGTCAATGTTGTTTATTGAATTATCCATTTTTAAATTAAAAAAGGCTATCCGTCAGTTGACGGACAGCCTTTCAAAATTAAATATATTTTTCTATTACGCTTTATTATTCCTTTTAATAAACTGCTCAAGTGCCATGGTCATTGAAGGGGCCTGGGCGGTGGGCGCTTCAATATCGAGCCTCAACCCGGCATCGCGGATAGCTTTGGCCGTTGTTGGCCCAAAACATGCAATTTTTGTTTCGTTTTGAACAAAATTCGGGAAGTTTTGAAACAGTGATTTAATACCCGAAGGGCTGAAAAAAACAAGGATATCGTATGTAATTTCGCGAAGGTCGGATAAATCAGAACTAACTGTTTTGTACAGTATTGCTTTGGTATAATTATATCCTTCGGCATCGAGCAACTCCGGGATTTCCTGTTTGTGGATGTCGGAGAGGGGCACAAGAAATTTTTCATCCCTGTGTTTTTTCATCACGCTGGTAAGATCCGAAAATTTACCATTGGCATAAAATATTTTTCGCTTACGGTAAACAATGTATTTCTGCAAATAAAAGGCAGTTGCTTCCGAAATACAAAAATATTTCATGGTATCGGGTATGGTCAAGCGCATTTCCTGGCTAATCCTGAAAAAATGGTCGATTGCCGTTCTGCTTGTAAAAATTACCGCGGAATGATCCAGTATATAAATACGGCTGTTACGAAACTCTTTTGCCGAAACAGCTTCAACCTGTATAAAAGGCCGAAAATCTATTTTCAAACCATACTTTTCAGCCAGTTCAAAATATGGTGATTTTGCTGTGTCCGGATCCGGCTGCGAAACAATAATGCTCTTAATTTTCAAATTATTCAGTTTTATAGTTTAACTTTTTCCCTTCTTATTATTATTCGGCTACTATTTTATAAATTAAAAGCAAGGGTAAAATTTCAAGGGTACAAAGGTATAAAAAGAGATAAAATATTGGAAACTGTTTCTTTAATAAAATTGAGATACCTCTTTTTAACATCATCACATAAAAGCCGCCAAAAATAAAAACTCCTGCAACTATCGGAAATAAAGCATTTTCGAAAGGATAGAATGTAATTATTGCCACAATCGGGAAAAGAATTATTCCGGCCCCGCGATTAAAATTATCCATGTTAAACAAGAATTCAGACGTATCGGAAGCGCTTATAAAGATGGAACCAAAACCACGATATGCCAGTTTTTTTAGCAAAAAATAGATAATTACGGTTCCAAAAGTCTTGGCGTAAACTAACCAGTTAAAAATTTCAGGTTTTGAAACTTCCATCAAAATAATCTGGAAAATAAATATCGAAAACAAAATGTAAAACAATGCTTCAAGCCGGTACGCCCCGTGAAGGATGGTATAATTTTTTTCGCGGAACATGCGGTATGCCGTCGAATAATTTATCAGAGAATGAAAAAGGGCGCCGATATATTTTGAATATCCTATCCTGACGCTTGCCAGGAGCAAAAGCGCCAGTAACATTATTATGGTTAACCAGTCGTTATCCGGATAAGTTTTTTCGTGGGCAACCATTTTAAGGCCCTTCCAAACAATATGCTCTGCATAAGTTGTATCGGGCTGAACACGGGCGTCGCCAATAAATAATTTTTCTTCGGGCTTGATTAGCCAAAACCGGAACGTAGAATCAGATGGCGTTAATAAGGAAGAATCAATTGGTACGGCTGAAGAATCCTGGTAAAATAAGGTATCCGGTGAATTTTGCAAAAGGTTGGTATCGTTCTCCACGCGGTTGGCAGTCCCTCCTGCTGCAGGATTATTATATTTACCAATATTCCCCATCAAAGGCATTTAGCCCGCAAAGATATTAAATGAATATGGAATGTTGTTTTTTGATTTGTATTTTTACAGGGGTTGACATTTTTTTATCCCCTATGTTCGGGTTAAAAACAACCAGATATTTAAGAAATACAAAAAGGAAATAACCCCTCAGCCTTGGTTGCCCTTACCCAAGGGTAACCGGGCGCGGAATGGGGGCAGCGCTTGTACAGAATAATAAAACAATTCTGGATTTATTTCAGTTACAATTTTTCGCATCAAAAAAAATGCATAAAGCTGGTTAAAAATGCAAGTGGATTGTCAAAATAGAATTCGGCAATAAAATTAATTTGGAAAGAAATTTAATTGGAAGAACAATTTTCGCGTTCATATTTTTCCATTAAAACCATTAAGAGTTCCAATTCTTTTACCTCGTTTTCATCTTTCTGGCTAGTGCAAATTTCCAAAAATCGTTTCAGCCCTTGTTGATAATCTTCTTCTGTTTCTATTTTATAAATCATAAGTTAATGTGCGTCGAGCCAGTTATCGGCTGCATTCATTTCAACAATTAACTGCACGCCAAGTTCAACAGCGCCTTCCATTTCGGTTTTTACAATTTGTTTTACCTGTTCGAGCTCACTTTTTAACACATCAAAATTTAACTCATCGTGTACCTGCAAAACCATTTTCGACTCAAGGTTATTCTTTTTGAATTGCCTGTAAATGTTAATCATTGCAATTTTTATGATATCGGCAGCCGAACCCTGTATCGGAGCGTTAATCGCATTCCGTTCAGCCATTCCGCGAACCACCGAATTGGCCGAATTGATGTCTTTTAAATAACGTTTGCGGCCTTTTATGGTTTGAACAAATCCCTGGTTTCTTGCCAGTTTAATCTGATTGTCCATAAACTCCTTTATTTTCGGGAAATTCTGAAAATACCCGTCTATCAGTTCTTTCGCTTCTCCACGCGGAATAGTTAACCTTTGCGAAAGGCCGAATGTTGAAATGCCGTAGATAATCCCGAAGTTTGCGGTTTTTGCCTTTCTGCGCATATCGGCATCCACATTTTCTTCGGGAATCTGGTAGATTTTTGAGGCAGTAATGGCATGAATGTCTTTTTGTTCGTTAAAGGCTTTCAGCATTTCTTTGTCGTTGCTCAATGCCGCCATAATCCGCAATTCGATTTGCGAATAGTCGGCCGAAAGGAAGATGTGTTTTTCATCGGTTGGGATAAAAGCCCTCCTGATTTGCCGGCCATTTTCGGTACGTATCGGTATATTCTGAAGGTTTGGGTTAACCGAACTTAACCTCCCGGTAGCTGCAATTGCCTGGTTGTATGATGTGTGAATTTTACCTGTTTTTTGATTTACCAGTAGGGGCAGGGCATCGACATAGGTCGAAAGCAGTTTCTTCAATCCACGAAAATCCAGTATTTTCTGGACGATTGGATGTTTATCGACCAACTGGATAAGTGTTTCCTCGGCGGTAGAATACTGTTTGGTCTTTGTTTTTTTTACGTTTGAATCGATGTTCAGTTTTTCGAATAAAATAGGGCCAAGTTGCTGTGGTGATGAAACATTGAATGGTTCGCCTGCCAGTTCGATAATTTCTTTTTCAGTTTCGATAATTTGCCCGAGCAATACCTTTGAATACTCTTTCAGTTCTTCTGAATTTATCCTCACACCGGCATTTTCAATGTGATCAAGCACGGGTATCAGCGGCATTTCCATGGTTTCAAACAGTTCGCGCACCTCGTATTTATCCAAATCGGGATCAATTTTTTGTTTTAACTGAAAGGTGAGGTCAGCGTCTTCGCAGGAATAATCACGAAGTTTTTCGGGAGAAACCAACCGCATGGTAAGCTGGTTTTTCCCTTTTTTACCAATTAAATCACCGGTCGGTATTTTTATGTAATTAAGGTAAATGTCGCACAGGTAATCGAGGTTGTGTTTTAAATCGGGCTGAATCAGGTAATGCGCAATCATGGTGTCGAATAGTTTTCCTTTTACCTCAATTCCGTAATTGCTTAACATCAACATGTCGAATTTTATGTTTTGCCCTATTTTAGTGATGTTTTCATCGGCAAAAATATCGCGGAACTCATCGATTACTTTTTGTGCTTCGTCGCGTTCTTTGGGTACGGTTACGCAATAAGCCTCGTGGTTTCTGAAAGCAAACGACATGCAAACGATATCCGACGACTGGGTGTCGAGCCCCGTGGTCTCGGTGTCAAAACAAAACTCATCCTGTACCGAAAGTTCGGCACGCAGGCTTGCCCGCTGGATTTCTGTTTCCACAAGGTAATACTGGTGAGGTACGGTTTCAATAGTTTCCTTTTTTGAGCCAGGTGGGGCAGTTTCGGGCGCCCCCATATCGAAAAGTGTCCCCTGGAAACTCATTTCGGCCCTTGCCGGTGTTTCCCTGAGTTTTAACCGCTGTATAAGTGTGCGAAATTCCAAATCTTCAAAAAGTGCAATTAAAGCTTCCTTGTTAATTTCGTCGCGGGTAAGGTTTTTAGTGTTGAATTCAATTGGAACGTCGAGGATAATGGTAGCCAGTTTTTTTGAAAGCCTTACCTGTTGTTCAAACTCAACCAGGTTTTCCTTTTGTTTTCCTTTTAACTTATCTGTGTTTTGGTAAATTCCGTCGATACTGCCAAATTCTGAAATCAGTTTTTCAGCTGTTTTTGGCCCGATACCGGGGCATCCGGGAATGTTATCGGCGCTGTCGCCCATCAGTCCAAGAATATCAATAACCTGTCCGGTTGTTTGAATCCCAAAATTTTCCTGCACTTCCTTTATTCCCCACACTTCGGCATCGTCGCCCCCCTTGCCGGGTTTATACATAAAAATATTATCGGTTACCAGTTGTGCATAATCTTTGTCGGGGGTCATCATATAGGTAGTAAAACCCTGTTTTTCGGCCTCCTTTGCCAGTGTTCCAATCACGTCATCGGCTTCGAAACCGGGTTTTTCGATTATCGGGATATTAAAGGCTTCAATAATTTTCCGGATATAAGGTATTGATTTTCTCAAATCTTCTGGCATCTCGTCGCGGTTGGCCTTGTATTCGGGAAACATCCCGTGCCTGAAAGTAGGCGCCGGAACATCGAATACAACACCAATGTAATCGGGCTTTTCGGTTTCCAAAACCTGGACTATTGTATTTGTAACGCCGAGCATTGCCGAGGTATTTATTCCCTTCGAATTAAACCGCGGGTTACGGATAAAGGCAAAATAACTGCGGTAGATTAACGCGAATGCATCGAGTAAAAAAAGTTTCGGTTTGTTATCTGGCATAATATTAGCCCCCTTCTTATTCCCCCAAAAGGGGAAAGTTTTTATTAGTTTATCAGTTTATTTACTATTTAACGATTTAAAATTTACCATTAAAGAACAGTTACATCGTATATCGTTATTCTTAATTCATCATTCGTTAATCATTTTTCTCTTCCCCGTGAGTGAGCCAAGGGGGCTTTAGTTATCCCCGGCAAACCATTCGGCAAACGATGTATTTGTTTCGTACAACCTGATGCTAAACAATGTAACATCCGGGGGCAAATGTTGTTGAAGGATTCCGGCAATAAAAACGGCTATATTTTCTGAAGTAGGCTGAAAATCGACAACAATCACCCTTTCAGTTGTTTTTTTTAACAGTTCCATGCGTTCGGACGAAACAAGCCTGTTTACCATAAGGGCATGGTCGAAACGGTTTACAATCCGGGTTTTTACGAGTTCCTTTATTTCACCAAAATCCATAACCATCCCGTCTTTTGGGTGGTTTGGTTCATTGCGGGGCTCCCCTGTTAATGTAACCTCGAGGTTGTACGAATGCCCGTGGATGTTGCGGCACAACCCATCGTATTCGAGGAGTGTATGCGCCATTTCGAAATGAAACCTTTTTGTAACCCTAATTTTTGGCATAATCAAATTTTTTCAAAATTGACGCGTGAAGGTACTTATTTTTTTGGGTGACTTTGAGTTTTCCAACGCTAAGATTTTTTATCCTAATACGGCGATTTGGAAATCGCCGCACCCGGGTCAGAAATATACCTGCGTTTGCAGGATAACCTGTCCCTTCGAACTTGTCCACAATTCTTTTCCATCAATATGGGTATATACCGGGCGCGATGAATATTGAAGGGTCCATTTCAGGTTATGCCCATACATCAGCCAGTTGATGCCGGCATCGAACTCAAGCGAGGCTTCATCGAGTGCGTCAAATTTTTTGAATGTTACAGCGCCGTAAGGTTGCAGGCGGTTTTTCAATCCCTTTCCCGGGAGCATGTACCCCAACTCGCCGCGTACAAGGTGACCGGTGGCCACTTCCCATTCAGCGTTGCCTGAGCCCTGGGGGAGCGCAAGTTTTGACGACATTTTTGAGACATTCATTTGAGACATCGAACGGATATAATTGGGCCCAAAAAAATGATAGTAATAGCCCAGGTACGAGGTAACCGAACCGTTGTTTTTGGTTGGCATGTCGAGAAACACATCGACAGCGGTAAGCAAAACGTCGCTTAACCTTGACGGATAATAACCGGCAAAATTGGGCAATAAATGATCGGCCCCGGCAGAAATGAGCCAACCGGCCAGAAAAGGATCAACGGTTGATAAATCCTTGCCCGCTTCAACAAGCATAGCTTCGGGATGATAATAAAAGCCCGCACCGATGTTCAGCATTTTTGCCCTTCCCAGGTTATTCATGGTCATATACGGGAAAAGGGTGTTCTCCTTGTCGAAAAACTGCCATTCGAAATACCCTTTTACTGCAAAATTCTCGTTTATTCTTTCGGTGGTAACCGGGAAAGAAATTGAGTCGATACCGTATTCAAACGGCTTAACCACAGAAACCCTGTAATGCAGTTTATTTAGAGTTCCCTTTGCGTAAATGCCAAGTTGGCGTCCGCCTTTGTCGAAGGTGCCACCCACGGGATATGCAAACCCCGGATTATCGACCACAAGAAATTCGAGCAGCTTGCAGTTGGCATACCTCGAAATCCCGTTCCAGGTATTCAGGCCAAAGCCAACATGTAATTTATCTTTACTGAAAATAAACTCCGTTTGGGCGTTGTATAAGGTTATGGCCGGAGATTGCCTGGTTAGGTAGGTTTGTCCGTCGTAACCAATCTGGGTATACATAAACACCCTGTCCATGAGGTAGGTATATAAAATTAAGCGGCTGCGCCTTATCCCCAAATCAAAATCGCCATATTGCGCAACCCCGTTATTATCCGGATTATTCATGACGTAGCGCGTCCATATTTGGTTGACCATCAGCATACCTGCATACGAACTTTTATCATCAGAAAGATAAACTTTCATGCCTGGCATTTTTAAGTCATCCTGTCCAAATGCAGCCATCAGGTTAAAAAGAAAAATAAGGGTTAGTGCAAGTTTAAAAAAATGTCTCATGTTAAAGGCTGTAATTTTTGGAAACATTAAAAATTGCGGAACTACTTTAGTTGTCAAAAATAACATCAACTTTGTTAATCCAAGCAGTTAAAAGTAATTTTAATACCGAATTCATGTTATGAATAAGTTACCGGTTAAAATAATACCTGTAAAAACAGGATATTCTGATGCAGTTATTTTTGAAAAACGGGGCAACTTCGATTCTCGTGGATACTGGCGCGCGATGGGACTTAAAAAGGTTGATGAAAACTTTTATACAAACTGGGATAGGACCAACCCAAACCGGTTTAATTATTTTAACCCATACGCACAACGATCATACCGGTAACCTCAGGGGCCTTGTAAAACTTACCAAAGCTAAGGTACTGGCGCATAAAAACGAATCCGGAAACCTCAAAAAAGGGTTTTCTGCCATACCAACCGGGCAGGGAACGTACCCCGGTTTTATTTCAAAATGGGGCGAAAGCTATTCCCAAAATATACATCGCCAAAACCTTTTATTGCCGATATAATAAATGAGGATGAATTTGATTTGGGTGAATATGGTTTTAGTGGAAAAATTATTTCAACCCCGGGGCACACCGTAGGTTCGCATGCGGTTTTGCCGGGCGACATACTAATAGCTGGCGATACTTTTATTAATATGAAGAATGGTACAATTTTCCCGCATTTTGCCAGCAATCCCAAAAGGTTGATTAAAACCTGGCAAAAACTGTTCGATCTGGGCATAACAGAGATTTACCCCGGTCATGGAAAACCGTTTAGGGTTGAGAAGGCAAAGGCGGAGTTTGAAAGGTGGAAGAAAAGGCTGGAATTCGTTACTTAAACTCGATAGTAGTTGTCCCGATATTGTTCCCGTCGGCAAATAAATCGATGGTGTAGGTGCCAACCATAAATTCGGTTTCGCCTGCATTATCCCAGTAAATATTTACCGGAAGATCCTGTCCTTCGTAATTAACTTCGCGCATTGCTGAGTAAGGAATTTTCAGGTCTTCGAACTGGAATAAATCATTTGCCGATTTGGTCAATAACAACTGGTCGGGGCGCATAATGCGGATATAAATATTTTTTGGCCCCCGTTTCGAAGTCACATTTTTACCCAAAACAAAATAGATACGTATTTTTTCGGCCCTATTGGCAAATTTTGTTTCCTTGTCCCGCGGGTTCAGCCCTTCGGCAAAAAGTTCGCGGGCTTCAAGCTGAGCGGCGCGTTGAAGGTTTTTCTGGAGATTTTCCTTTTCAAGGCTCAATTGTTCCTTTTCAATTTCCGACTGTTTAAACTGCTGTTTAACCTGTGTGTTTTCAGCCATTAATTGCTCATTCCTTTTGTTTAGCGAATCGATTTGGACGACAAAATCGCGCATAATCCCGCGCAGGGTAGTTACCTGCTTCTGGTAATCGGCTATTTTTTCGAAACTCACTTTTTTTGTTTGTTCCACTTCAATAAGCAGGTCGCGCACTTTGGCCTGGGCGTAAATCAGTTGCTGGTTAATGGTGTCGTTTTCGGTTTTCAGCAAATCATAACCTGTCACAATCTGGGTCAATTCGTTTTGAATCGAATCTTTTTCTGCCATTATATCTCCCATCAGTTTCCCATGTTCCTGGCGTTGCAAAAAATACAAAACAATCATTCCCACAAGAATTACTGAAAGAACTATTACAATAATATTGTTTCGCCTGTTTTTGGATTTTTGGTCTGATATGTTTTCCAGATAACTCATAACCGAAATTTGTTATTAAACTTAAGCCGATACAAAATTAACAATCTTTTATGCCGCTGCAAATATATAACCCGGCGCTTATAAAATTGGGCCTGTTGGTTATTTTATCCTTCCAAAACTTTTACCAAATTAAAAAATGAAACAGACAAATATAACCCTGTCCTGTTTTACGGATAAAAAAATATCAAATTTTTATATCATTCAATTACTGGTATTTTATGTTTGAAAATTTTGCAAAAATGGGTGCCCCGGCGTATTTTCAGGGCATGTTTGTACCAAAGGAGAAGAATTCCATCGGCAATATTTGTGTGGCGGGGGCTGAACTTGTTTTTGGCAGGATTTTCGACTGCATTGGATTTAGCCGGTCCGGCGAGTTTCGTGAAACGGGTTTTTTGAAAGATGGTAAACACCAGCCCGACATGGCAGGAAGTAATTGAAGCCTACAACAACCTTTGGAAAATTGAGAGGGCATTCCGAATATCCTAAACCGGTTTTAAAATCATACCCTCCTACCGCCGGTTAAGAGAAGGAATTGAAGCTCATATCTGCATATCGTTTGTCCCTTACCTGTGATGTATAAGGAACTTGAACGGGGGTGTCCAATCCGGAAAACAGGAAAGATCCACTACTTCCAATTTTTTAATTGGGGGAATGGCGGGTCAACCGGTTATTTTTGGCATTATAAATCGATTAAAAGCTCATTTCAAAATTAATATGCCAACCTAATTTAAAATGGGTATAAATTAACGCAAAGGTTAAAGTAAGTTCCCGAATTTCAAACCAAAATAAATTACCCTTGGGGAAGCAGGCCCGTAAATATATCCGGGATCGCGCGAAATGCCCGAATCGAAATCGTTTTGAAAACTGTTGAATATGTTTTTAATCCCTGTGTTGATCTCTGTTTTTACAGCATTTGTGAGTTTCAACTGGTAGCTTAATTTTATCCCCGCATCGAAAAAGGCGTTTGTATTTATGAGTACCCCTTTATCAGGATTTTCAAGTTTCGGCCCAAAATAGGGAACAAGCATTGAGCCAGTGTAATTTCCGGTAAATGAGATACTGTATAAAAAGGTTGGATTGTAATTCAAACTGATGTATCCATATTTATCGGGAGAACGGAAAAAACGGGTTTCGTTAAATTCCTGTGGTTTTTCATAAGTACTTTTCTGAAAGGTAAATCCCGATTGAAACTGCATTTTAGCCGATGGGGATGCATTGAGTTCAAGATTAATACCGCGCACTGCAGCCCCGTCGCTGGCATTAATACGCGTGTAAATAACTGTTTTGTCAGCATCGGGAATACCGTATTCGTTTGCAAACGGGTTGCTTAAGAAGGTGTAAAATCCTTCGGCAAGTA
This sequence comes from Draconibacterium sp., assembly GCA_037444065.1. GTDB lineage: Bacteria > Bacteroidota > Bacteroidia > Bacteroidales > Prolixibacteraceae > Draconibacterium. The sequence goes on along the minus strand of JBBINB010000006.1, from coordinate 16,282 downwards.
TTTGAAACTGCCATTTATTCATTTGGTTTGAATAGTCAAACGAGGCATTAAAACTATTAGAAGTTTCTTGTTTTAGTCCGGGATCGTTAACATGAATAACCTTTCGCGAACCCGAAGTTTCGATGTGTAAATCCTCGTCGAATATTTGAGGCGCGCGAAATCCGCGTGCCATTCCTGTCCGAAATTGCAAATGATCGGTAAAATTGTACAGGAAGCTGATTCTCGGACTAAAAACAGTCCCCGAAACATCCCCGTTTTCCTCTAAATTGTCGAAAACCAGGTATTTGTCAAAACGAATTCCGGCGGTTAATACTGCTTTCTCCAATTTCCATTCCGATTGGGCAAATACCGACCGCGTATTAATTGACTGGTCGGCAACCAATGTATTTCCATAATGAATATCTTCCCCGGCATCGTAATACCCCAGTTTTTTATCATTCAGATTGCTTCCTGCAAATTCAATTCCCGAAATCACCATTGCCGGGCTGAATAAAAACCTGCTAATTTGCCTGTTGTACTGAATTCCGGACGAATAAGTAAAGTCGGCGGTATTTCCGTATGCCGATAAATCCTGGTTGGCACCATAGTAAGAACCTCGTTTAACACCTTGTGCAGCAAAAAAAACAGTCAATTTATCCGATTCACGAAACAAAACATCGTATGATATTGCGCCCGAGTTTATTTTATGGTCAACGCTTTCGGCAATGTCGGCTTCGTGTTGGGGTAAATCGAATTTGTTGCCACCTCTTCTCGACTCGTTGATGTTGAAATAATCGGTAGTTAATTTACCCCGGTCGCCAACCCGTTGGAAAAACCTTGCCCCCAAAGTTATATTATTAATACCGGCAATCTCCGAAAAGCTGTCGTTATTGAAATCGAAAGCATCCCTTTTGCGTGTAAATCCAAATATGCCCATACCGCTTTTATAATCATCGCTGACAAACGAACCGTTAAAATTGAGGTTGTTGTCGATAGAGCTTGCATTTTGAATTCCGGCACCCAAAACTGAGAATGAGCCCGAAACTGAAAAACTATTAGAAACAGGGTCCTTTGTTATAAGGTTAATTGTTCCGGCAACTGCATTACTTCCGTACATAGCCGAACCGCCGCCGCGAACCACTTCAACCCTTTCAATCATGTTTGCAGGAATTAACTCTAAACCATAAACCCCAGCCAAACCACTAAACACTGGCCTCGAATTAACAAGAATTTGCGAATAGGGCCCTTCCAGGCCGTTCATTCGCACCTGGGTAAAGCCACAATTCTGGCAGTTGTTTTCCATTCGTAAACCCGGAGCAAAGTTTAATCCTTCGCTTAGAGTTACATTTTGTGTTCGGTCTAAAAGTTTTGCGTTAATCAAATTTACGATGGTAGGTATTTCGCGCCTGTTCTTTTCATTTCGGTCGGCTGAAACCACAACCTGTTCAAGGTCGATAACATCGGGCTTTAATTCGACAAAAATTGTTGTGCTGTTTTTTTCAGCCAATTCTATTTCAATTTCGCGGGTCGAATATCCGACAGCCGACACGACAACTGTTTGTTTTCCAACCGGTAAATTTGTCATTTTAAAATGACCGGTATCATCTGCAGCCGTACCAATTGTTGTTCCTTTTATGCTTATGGTTGCAAACGGAATGTTTAACCCTCCGGATTTCACATCGCCAAACAGCATGGCATCGGTTTTTGGTTTTTTGTCTTCACCGGTGGCAAAAACAGATAAATCAAATACCAACAGTAGTAACAGAATGGCTAAAATCTTCATCAATAAAACGTTCAAATTAATAAAACCTTTTTATAACAAGGGGTTTAAGTAATTTGAACAGCAGGTGGCCCACGTAATTTATTATGAAGCGAAGATTTTAAACAATTGCAATTGCTGTTGTAAATAAAATATTCACTGCTTTGCGAAAAGTAAGAATTATGGATTTGTAATTCGGGTACAATAGTATAATAGTCGAAATGTAACGCTGAATAAAAACATATTTCATTTTTGTTGTGCCCGTGATTTGAATTTGATTTTCCGTTTTCTGAATCGAAAGGATGTGAATGGGTCACTACCATTCCATTTGCATAAAAGTGAGTGTGTTTGTTCATTAACGAGTTATGAACAATTAAAAAATATACCGGCAAAACCAGTATAATTATGAATTTTGTATTTCTCCTGATAAACTTCAAAAATCAATATTTTGTCACAAACATAACTAATAAAGAGCTATTATTTGTATGGCATACATCAAATTAGCCAAAAATGGGGATTTACTATCTTTATGAATGTTACGCAACTTTTAGCTTAATTTCCTTTCAGAAGCTGCAGCCTGTGTTACAATTATTAAATTGGACACTACTGAACCATAGAAATGTTATGAATTGCTAAGTAGTTATTTATAGGGATATTACAATAAACTTTCGGTAAGAATATTTTCGAAACCAGATGTTATTCCCTTGCCGTTTAACGCGATTTGGAAATTCAACCGTTAATAACCGAATACTTAAACCACTTTTTTTATTTCGGTAGAAAGCCTTTCAAGAGCGGCATCGGCTTCTTTAAGGGCATCGGCTATTAACGAACTGTAATATTTTCTTACCAGTTTCGGACTTTTCTTTCCATCGGGGTGGTTTGCACGGATTCTCAACTCGCGGTGTTTTTGAATCACATCGCCTGCGATTTTCAGAATTTCTCCTTCGTTTACCTTTGTATTGTATTCCAACACATAAAAAATATCGTTCAATACCATCGACGTTAACACATCAATGTCTTTTTTTAAGTTTTTTACGCTTGCCATAAAATTCTGATTTATTTTTAAAAATAGCTTAAATTTTCGGGAAATGAATTGTTTTATCTCATAATTCCCGAGCCAATGCCGCTTCCCTGCATTAAATTCTGCTGCTGCGGATTTTCGCGCTGTTCCTTTTCCTTGCGGGCTTTTTCCTCGGCCTCTTTCCGAAGTCTTTCTTCTTCTTCAAAATCACGGACATTTTTTATAAAAGTTAAATCGGGCTTCAAATCCCAACTATACTCGTTTTCCCAGTTCGACTTAACTTTAACCACTTCGTTAATGTACAACACATTTTCGGGTTGAATTTTATCCTGGTAACTGCCGGTATCCCAAATTCCATTGCGGTTTTTGTCGAAAATTACTTTTACCTTGTATTTATCGGGTTTTAAATAGTCAAACACAACCGTTTCGTTTTTGTCAACTGTTTTTTGTGCCACAACGGGTTCTTCCAGATTGTTATTTACCAGTTGAACAATAACAGGTATATCAACACTGGTAAGTTTTAAAGAAACCACCCCGTAATAATCTTCCGGGCGGGCCGAAAATTTGATTTTCAACCTTCGGCTTGTAATTCCGAAAATATTAAGGGCGGCAGCCGAATCTATTTCAAGTGCATAGTTTTCTTCGGGTACCCATTTATAATTTATATTGTATTTACGGTATTCAAGTGTGTCTTTTTCAAATTTAAATTTCAGGGGGGTTTTAAGTGTGTCTTCCGACAGGTAAAGTAAAATTTTTGTACTGTCGAACAACAAAATAGGTTCGGGCGCAATAAAGGCAAAATTTTCGTTGAGCTCAATAGTGGAACTTGACATTGTGGGTTGCCAGCTAAACTGGACAACCGTTACGGGTTCCTCCTCTTCGCCCTCTTTTGCTTTTTTCTTCCGGGACGAACTTTCGGCTTCCTTATCAACAAAGGTCATTTCAACTGTGTCTTTTTGCAAATAAATTTGTTTTAAAGAATCCAGCTGCAAATAGCAGACCTCCATCAGCAACGTATCGGTTCGGGCAACAGTGGTGTCCGAAATCCAGACAATCAGGGAGTCGATGTTTTTGTTTTGTTCAATCTGGTACCAGTTGGTTGCATCGTTATGAATCAAATTAAGCTGAAAAGAATCTTTCACCGGTTCGTTAAAAACAAAGGTGCATTTATGCCGCGTGTCGCGTTTATTGGTTTTAAGGTATTGTTCAAAAATTTTTTCTGTAAACTGGCGCAAAAAAACAGGTTCTGGCGAAAAGAGCGTTTTCCCCAAAACAATTACGGTATCGGTTTTGGTATAAATTGTATCGATTTCTTTCACAAATTTAGCCGAGGGGACAATTATCGAATCTTCGTAAGCAATTTCTTCGGCGCCTTCGTCATAAAGCAAATTCGAGTTTTTATCGATAATCGAAAAAAGATGGTATTTACCAGGGGCAATATTGTCTATCATAAATATTCCCTCTTTGTTGGATTTGGCAATATAGTCGGGCCGCACCCTGAACACAGCCGAATCGTGAAGGTTTTTTTGCAATAAAACCAATCCGTTATCAACGGGTTCGAGGTTAAAGGCGTTCATTAACCTCCCCGAAACCCGCAATGAGTCAAAAACCGGACCTGTGCTGAAGGCAAAACGAAAGTTTTCGAATTCGTTTTTCTCGTTGTTATCGGCGATGGAATTTTTAAAATCGAGAGAATAGGTTGTACTGTCTTTTAAATCCTCGTTAAAATCGATTATCAGAGATTTAGATTTGGTCCGAATGGTGGGTCTTTTTAGCATTGGTGGGGAAATTACTAATTCTTCAGAAATTGCTTCGGTAGTAAGATATTCATTGAAGGTGAGCCTTACATTGTCGTTTTTAAAATTCAGCGATTTGTAAACCGGGTCGGTTTTAATCAATTCAGGGGGGATTGTATCTTTTGCACCGCCAGTAGGCATTCCGGGGTTTGCACACGACGAAATAATTACTATCCAGGCCAACACGGCAACAATTAAAAATGGTATTTTCCCTTTAAACATCATTTTTTTTAAATCGAGTACAAACATACAAATTCCTGTAAACAATGAAAGTTATAGATTGCTAAATAAAATGAACCGAAAAAATTGCGGACCGTAAAATAAAAACCAGGAAATTAGAATTCCGGTTCCGATTAAATAAGTTAATTTAACCTGCAAAAAACAACCAAAATGTCGAAAAAGAAAAAAAGGAAAAGGGGTTTTAAAAAAATTAAAGCCGAAACCTTCAATAAAAAGAAACTAAAGAACTCAATCATAACCATTTTATACGAAGACCCTGCCAAAACAGTTAATTATAAACAAATTTCGGGCTGGCTGGGTATTAAGGATGCTGAAACACGCAAGCTGGTTAACGTAGTATTGCAGGAGCTCCATGACGATGGTTACCTTGAACAGATTGTTCGTGGCAAGTACAAACTTAAAGCAAAATCGGGAACAGTGGTTGGTACTGTGGATTTACAACCCCAGGGTTTTGCCTATGTAAACAGCGATGAAGCGGAAAGGCCGATCCTGGTTTCGAGCCGTAACCTGAACCATGCCATGGCAGGCGACAAAGTAAGGGTACGATTGTTTGCCTCGCGTAAAAAACACGACCTTGAGGGTGAAATTCTTGAAATCCTTGAAAGAGCCAAATCGATATTTGTTGGCACTATTCAGATTTCAAGAAATTTTGCCTTCCTGATTCCCTCGGGGAAAGTGGGATTCGATATTTTTATCCCGCTCGAAAAATTAGGAGGCGCTAAAAACGGACAGAAAGCTGTTGCCGAAATTATTGAGTGGACAACCAATGCACGGAGCCCAATCGGCGAAATAAAAGATGTACTTGGCGATGCAGGAAATAACGATACCGAAATGCACGCCATTCTTGCCGAGTTTGAACTTCCGTATAAATTCCCCGCAAATGTTGACAATGTTGCAGAGAAAATCCCACTCGAAATATCCGGCGAGGAAATTAAGAAACGCCGCGACATGCGCGCAATTACAACATTTACAATCGATCCGCACGATGCAAAGGATTTCGATGATGCCCTTTCGCTGCAAAAGCTCGCAAACGGAAACTGGGAAGCGGGGGTGCATATAGCCGACGTTACACATTATGTTACACCCAATTCAATAATTGAGCAAGAGGCACAAAGCAGGGCTACTTCGGTTTACCTTGTCGATCGGGTTGTACCGATGCTCCCCGAACGGCTTTCAAACGGCGTATGCTCGCTCAGGCCAAATGAAGACAAGCTGTGCTTTTCGGCAATTTTTGAGTTAACCCCTGAAGCAGATTTGGTAAAAGAATGGTTTGGGAAAACTGTAATCCATTCCGACCGTAGGTTTAATTACGAGGAAGCCCAGCAGATAATTGAAACCGGCGAAGGAGATTACTCATTTGAAATGCTGAAACTGAACGAGTTTGCCGGCAAACTCAGGGATCAAAGATTTAAAGAGGGTTCAATCGCGTTTGAGCGCATAGAAATAAAATTCGAAGTCGACGATAAAGGCAAACCGCTTTTGGTTTATTTTAAAGAGGCTAAGGATTCAAATAAACTTATCGAAGAGTTTATGCTGCTTGCAAATAAAAGGGTAGCCGAATTTGTTGGAAAGGCAAAAGAGCATAAAACCCCGAAAACATTTGTTTACCGTATTCACGATAAACCCGATCCCGACAAACTTTCCAATTTCAATTCGTTTATTCAGCGTTTTGGTTACGGAATCCAGCTAACTACTTCCAGGGCCATATCATCGTCTTTGAACAATTTGTTAAACAACGTAAGGGGTAAAAAAGAGCAAAACCTTGTTGAAACGCTGGCCATCAGAACCATGGCAAAAGCAGCTTATTCAACACGAAATATAGGTCATTACGGATTATCGTTCGAATATTACTCGCATTTTACTTCGCCAATCAGGCGCTACCCCGATATGATGGTGCACCGGCTGCTTGAAAAATACCTTGCCGGGGGAAGGTCGGTAAACGAAATTAAATACGAGGATTTGTGCAAACATTCAAGCGATATGGAAACCCGGGCAGCAAATGCCGAGAGGGCTTCTATTAAATACAAGCAGGTTGAATTTATGCAGGACCACATTGGTAAAATTTACCCGGGGGTCATTTCAGGGGTTACCGATTGGGGAGTATTTGTAGAACTCGAAAATAAAATCGAAGGGATGATCCCGATTCGCGAGCTTGATGATGATTTTTACGTGTTCGATGAAAAAAATTATTCGCTCGTTGGCAGGCACTCGAAAAAAACTTACCAGTTAGGCGATGAGGTAAAGGTAAAAATATGGCGTACCAACCTCGAGAAAAAACAACTTGATTTTCAACTTTCTACAAAAACTGACTAATTTGTTCATGTTTTTAACAAGCTGTTATACTGGTGTTTGTAAGTGTACATAAATACCGGCAATTAAACTCGTCTGTTTGAGTAAAAAATTCTAAATTTATTTTGAGGGTAAAATAAATGGTTATATTTGTTAACTGTTTGACCGAATAAAAGAGAAAAAAATGCAAACCAAATTTGATGTTAGCAACAAAAAAGACCTTAACCGTGAAAACATTTTAAAAATTGCCCGCGATATTTTCAGCAAATACGGGTTCAAAAAAACCACGCTCGACGATATCGCAAACGCCGTAAGAAAAGGTAAAAGCTCACTTTATTACTATTTCGAAAGCAAAGAAGATTTATTTCAGGCCGTTATTATGAAAGAGGTTGAAATTCTGGCCCACGAGCTTGAAATTGTCATCAACCGGAATACTGACCCCATTGATAAACTCCGCGATTATATTCTTACAAAATTAACTACCTTCAGGGGTTTGGCTAATTTTTACCACGCAATCGAAAACGATATTACAGCAGTTAGTTTTATTGACGATATTAAGCGTAAGTACGAACTTGACGAAATACGAATGATAAAACGTATATTAATTGAAGGAGTGCGCAAAAACGAATTCGAAATTTATGATTTTAACCTGGCCGCAATTGGGATTACTACAGCAATAAAAGGCCTCGAAATGCCCCTTTCGGCGGGAAGTTACGGGAATGTCAACCTCGAAAACAGCGTCGATATTATTTTGAAGATTATTTGCTACGGAATAACGAAACGATAAAAAAATAAAGGCTGGTTCAACAACCAGCCTTTTCTCAATCAACCTAAACTAAACCAAAAACCTAACCATCTTTGAGATGGTGGGTAAACTTTGAAATTTACCCTTTGAAGTACTGTATTAAACAAGCATTTGTAAAAAAGGTTCAACGCAAATAAAAAAAAACAAAAATTTTTTATTTTTTTTTTAAAATCCGGTTATTCCAATTGTTTGTTCGATTAACCCCTGTTGTTTCGGGCAACTGTTATAGCTCCCGAAAAATTATTTAAGAGCTAGTGAAGTTCAATTATCATAGCGCTTTTAGGTGCAATTTTTATTGTAGATATGTCGCCGATTTCCTTTCCGGTAATAATTTCTTTTCCTGTTTTGCAGTTCCTTATTATTTCAGAAAAACGCCCGGTTGAAAGTGTTTTTTCCTCATCGTTCTTATTCAATACAACCATAACCGTTTCCATGCCGTTATAACGGAAATAGGCGTAAATTCCGTCTTCGGGCACAAAGTGCATCATTTTACCTGTGTGAATCACTGTTTTGTTCTTTCGCCAGTTCTGGATTTTCGCCATATAATTTTGCATTTCATGTTGTCCGGCGGTTAAACCTTCGCCTGAAATTGCATTAATCCTGTCGCCATGCCATCCACCCGGAAAATCGGCCCTGATGTTTCCATGCTCGCCGCCTTCGTGCCGCATTAAAATTTCCGTTCCATAGTAAATTTGCGGTATTCCACGTATGGTAAGGAAAAAAGCAAGCCCCATTTTATGCAGGTTGATATCGGCCCCAACCTGTTCGAAAAAACGCGACATATCGTGGTTATCGGGGAAAATTACAAGGTTATCTGCATTGGCATACAGAAAATCGTTGGCCAGAGATTCGTAAATTTCAATCAAACCTCTGTCCCATGATTCCTTATTTCTCAATCCGTTACTAACAGCGCTTTGCAGTGGAAAATCCATCAGGCTGGGAAGGTAGCATTCGTATCCATCGGAGTTGATTTTCCCTTTTTGCCAGTACGATACTATTGCAGGGTTCATTGACCACTCTTCGCCAACAATATTAAAGTGCGGGTATTCCTCAAGTAACCTTTTTGTCCAGTCGGCCATCATATTTTTATCGGGGTAGGGCCAGGTATCCTGCCTTATTCCTTCGAGCCCGGCATATTCAATCCACCAGATGCTGTTCTGGATCAGGTAGTTGGCCATAAACTGATTGCGCTGGTTAAGGTCGGGCATGGTGGGAACAAACCAGCCATCAGTCATGGCAATTTTGTCTGCTTCTGATGCATGCGGGTCCTGGTTTACCGTGCGGCGGTGACTCGTAATTTTATAGCCGGGGTAGTGGTTAATCCAGCCGGGCATGGGCATATCGTCCATCCACCAGTGTTCAGAGCCGCAATGGTTAAAAATCATATCCATTATCAGTTTCATTCCGCGTTTATCCAACTCGTCATTTAATTGCCGGTACTCTTCGTTTGTACCGAAGCGCGGATCGACTTTATAAAAATCGGTGGTAGAATAGCCATGATACGAAACCTGGGTCATGTTATTTTCAAGCACCGGGTTGAGCCATACTGCCGTAAATCCCATTTTTTGCAAATAGTCGAGGGAGTTGATGATTCCGCATATATCCCCGCCATGGCGGCCATCTTTATCGCTTCGGTTGGGCTTTTCTTTCATCCCTTCCACCCAGTCGTTGCCCGGATTCCCGTTTACAAACCGGTCGGGGGTTACCAGGTAGATTACATCTGAAGTGTTAAATCCGTTTCGGTTAGAAGAGCCTTTTTCCCGGGCTTTTAATTCGAATGAATAGGCGGCTACTGTTTTATTTCCCGAACTGAACTCAATATTGAATTTGCCGGGTAGCACATTTTCTGCCAGTTGTAAATCGATAAACAAATAATTTGGATTTTTTACTTTGATGACAGAAACCAAATTAACCCCGGGATAGTTGATGGTTACATTTGTTGCAGAGATATTCTCTCCATGGACCATCAACTGCAACTCAGGCGATTTCATTCCGGCCCACCAGAACATGGGCTCAACGCGCTCCAGCTTCTGTGAAAATGCATTCTGAAAGAATAAGAATGCAATGATTAGAATAAGATTTTTCTTCATGGTATTATTTTTTGAATTTTTTAACACTGTTCTGTTCCAGGGTATAAGAATTTCCCCAGGCTTCGATATCAACTGTAACATTTGAAAAATTGGTTATTGTTAATTTTTCTTTTTCTTTTTTGAAACTTAAATGCGCTCCCCTGAAATCGATCCTGAACTGATACGATTTCCAATTGCTGGGTAAAAACGGGTTAAGGATTAATTTGTCATTCCTCACACGAACCCCGCCAAAGCCCATTACAAAAGCCATCCAGGCGCCTCCCATGCTTGTAATGTGGAGCCCGTCTGCGGTATCGTTGTTATAGTCGTCAAGATCGAGCCTGGCTGTTCGCAGGTACATTTCGTACGATTTCTGTTCGTAACCGATTTTTGCGGCTACAATAGTATGGATACAAGGCGATAACGAAGATTCGTGCACGGTTAATGGCTCGTAAAAATCGAAATGAAGTTTCAACTCTCCGGCCGAAAAATCATCTTCGAACCAGTACATACTTTGTAACGTATCGGCCTGTTTTATGTAACACGAGCGTAAAATTCTGTCCCACGACCATTTCTGGTTTATTGGCTTGTCGTTTTCCGAGAGTTCAGAAACGGGGACTAATTCCTTATCGTCAAATCCATCCTGCTGTAAATAAATATTGCGTTCAGTGTCGAAAGGGAAATACATGTTCCCGATAATGTCTTTCCACCGGTTAGTTTCCTTTAAGGCATTGAATCTCCATTTCGAAATCATTTCGTTGTATAAAACCGGGAAATTCTTTTGCAAAAACCCAATAGTTTCGAGGGTGAATTTTAATGTCCAGACAGCAATGTAATTGGTGTGGAAATTATTGTTTACATTATTCTCGTACTCGTTAGGGCCTGTAACACCGAGCATTACATATTTTTGTTTTTTTCCGGACCAACTGATACGCTGGCTCCAGAACCTGCTGATGCCAAGCAAAACTTCGAAACCGTACGGTGCAAGATAATCTTTGTCGCCGGTGTAATTTATGTAATTATAAATGGCGTAGGCAATTGCCCCGTTCCGGTGTATTTCCTCGAATGTAATTTCCCACTCGTTGTGGCATTCTTCGCCGTTTATGGTAACCATTGGGTACAAAGCGGCGCCATTGTTGAAACCCAGTTTTTCGGCATTTTCGATGGCCCTGGCCAGGTGCCGGTGCCTGTATAGCAGCAATTTTCTTGAGATTTCGACCGGAGCGGTGCTCAAATAAAACGGCAAACAATAAGCTTCTGTATCCCAATATGTTACGCCGCCATATTTTTCGCCTGTAAACCCTTTTGGGCCAATGTTTAACCTGTCGTCTTCGCCCGAGTAGGTTTGGTTTAACTGAAAAATATTAAACCTTATTCCCTGCTGGGCTGCAACATCGCCTTCAATTTTAATATCGCTGGTTTCCCATTTTTTAAGCCACAGGTTTTTATGGTTTTCGAATAACCTGTCGAATCCAAGGTTTGCTGCGTGTGAAACAAATTCCCTGGCTTGTGCGACAAGTTGATTTGCCGTAAAATCGAAGGTTGAAATATTTGAAACGTATTTTTCAATTGTAATTACATCGCCGGTTTTTACTTTTATATTTTGGGTGGCGCCGATGTATTTTTCGCGGGTTGAGGTAATTATTCCGGAGTTTTCGGGTTTGGTGTTTTTATACAAACGGAAGTTCATTGCAGTACAAACCTGAAATTTGGTTTTCAGGGTTTCGAGCGTAACAAATCCTTCGTTATTAATAATTTCTTTTGAAATTTCGATCCAGAATTTTTCGTTATAGTTTGAATCTTCGTTAAACACATCGCCATCGAGGTAAGGATTAACCCTGATTTCGCCTGAAAAATTCAATGCTTTAACCGAATACCCGATTGCGCCAATTGCAGTGTTGTGGACACTTACAAACCGGCTGGAGTTGACCTCTACTTGGAAACCATTATTAAATTCGGCGATAAAATTGCGTTGTAACAAACCGTGTTGCATGTCGAGGACCCGTTTGAAATAATGAACTTTAACCCTGGCTAAATCCAGCTCTTCGCCTTCGACATTGATATTAATTCCAATCCAGTTTGTCGAGTTAATTATTTTGGCGAAATATTCAGGATACCCGTTTTTCCACCACCCAACGCGGGTTTTGTCGGGGTAGTAAACCCCAGCCACGTAGGATCCCATAAGCGAATCGCCCGAATATTTTTCTTCGAAATTGGCCCGTTGCCCCATCTTCCCATTTCCAATGCTGAAAATGCTTTCTGAAATACGATTATTTTCCGGGTTAAACCCTTCTTCAATAATCAGCCAATCGTGATATTTTATGTAATCCTTCATTTTATAATTTTCATATTAATTGCGCGGATTGTCTACATCCTCGACAAAATAAACCGTTGCAGCTGCAATTATCATTGATATACCGCCTGCAACCAAAGCCCATATTGCACCGTCGTTAAATAGACTTCGCATCATAAATCCCAAAATACTGGCAGCCAGAATCTGGGGAATTACGATAAAGAAGTTGAAAATACCCATGTAAACCCCCATTTTCTCAGCACGTAACGAGCTGGTAAGAATGGCATACGGCATCGATAATATGCTTGCCCAGGCAATGCCAACAGCCACCATAGAAACAAGCAGCAGGTTTGGATTGGTAATAATGTAGAACGAGATTAATCCAAAACCTCCAATTATAAGAGAAACTGCATGAGTGATTTTCCGGCTGGTATATTTCGCTAAAACTGGCAACCCGAACGCGACAAGCGCCGCAAAACCATTGTAGATACCAAACAATACACCAACCCAGTTTGCCCCTTCGTTGTACAGGGCCGAAGTTGTATCGGTTGTTCCGTAAATATGCCCGGTTACAGCGGCAGTGGTGTAAATCCACATGGCAAACAGTGCAATCCACGAGAAAAACTGAACAACAGCCAGTTGCCCCATGGTTTTGGGCATGTTAACCATATCGGTAATTATTTCTACCAGCCCGTTGTTAGTAAGGTTTAATCTTGATAACAGGTACGTGATGTACAGTATTATGCCATAAAGAGCAAGGCCGCCGCCTAAAATGTACATTTCTTTTTCGAGCTCCCCTGCATAAACCACATAAAGCAAAACAACTCCTGCCAACAGGAAAATTGTACCATTCCTGAGAAGTACTTTCATTAGTTGGGACACGGGCCTGTAATTAAAAACATTCGGGGCATTTGCTTTAATTCTTTCCTCTTCAAACGATTTCAGTTCTACGGGCGAGTATTCCTTCGAGCTGAAAATAGTCCACAAAACGGCTCCAAAAAACACAACACCCCCAATGTAAAACGACCATTTAACAGAAGGAGGGATAATACCTTCGGCTGCGGTGTTTTCAATACCGAACCAGTTTGTCATTGCATAAGGCAGAAAAGAAGCAACAATTGCACCCGAACCGATAAAAAAACTTTGCATCGCAAATCCGGTGGTCCGTTGTTCGGCAGGAAGGTTGTCGCCTACAAACGCCCTGAAAGGTTCCATTGAAACATTGATGGAGGCATCCATAATCCAAAGGGTGCCGACTGCTATCCACAGTGCGGGCGAGTTAGGCATAAACAACATTGCTATTGATGCAAATAATGCCCCCACTAAAAAATACGGCCTGCGACGGCCTAACCGTCCCCAGGTTTTATCGCTGTAATGCCCGATAATTGGCTGTATAATTAATCCCGTAACCGGGGCGGCCAGCCAGTAAACCGCAAGACGGTCGACATCGCCGCCCAGGGTTTGAAATATTCGTGAAACATTTGCATTTTGAAGTGCAAACCCAAATTGAATACCCAGAAACCCGAAACTCATGTTCCAGATTTGCCAAAAACTTAGCGCAGGTTTTTTAGCCATAACTACTATATCTTAAAAGTATAACTACCGAAAAGTAATTTCAGCATTCAGAAATTTGCGGGATAAACTGAAGTGTTTTTTGTTGATTTGCCTGAACAAATATATAGCAGAAAATTTATTAAATCAAAATATCAGAACAACAGCAAGGGTTTATAAACCAGTTGTTTTAGTAAGAAGTATTATTTCAAACGTTTGCGGAGAGCGATAATTTTTTTTCGGGTTTTTTTATAAAACCGACGATTCCCTGACAATTAAGTTTGCATTTAGCACTTTGGTCTCGTATTTTGGGTTGCTTTCATCTGAAAAAATACGATGTAACAGCATCTCGGTAGCTATGGTCCCCATTTCGTACCCATGCTGGTCGACCGAAGTGAGCGTGGGATCCGTAATTCCGGATAAGCGGCCATCGGAGAAACCAACTATGCCAATTTGCCCGGGTATTTTTATCCCCTTCTTTTGAAATGTCTGCATAGCGCCAATTGCGGTGAGATCGTTTACCGCAAAAAGACCGTCAATCTGTATTTTATCTTCAAGGATATTAAGGACTGCAATCCGGGCTTTTTCAAAATTATCGGCTTCAATAATCCATTCGTCGCGAACTTCAAGGCCTGCTTCCCGAAGCGCTTTAATATAGCCTTCCTTCCGGTGACGCCCTATAAGCAGGTTTTGCGGCCCGGCAAAGTGAACAATTTTTTTGCGCCCTGCATCGATTAAATGTTTTGTTGCCAGGTAAGCAGCTTCCAAATCGTCAACAATTACCTGGTCGGCATCAAACCCGGGAACTACCCTGTCGTAAAAAACAAGCGGCACCTGGTTTTCCCGTATTTTATTAAAATGATCGAAATCGGAGGTTTCTTTCGATATAGAAACCAGGATCCCGTCAACACGGTTTGCCAAAAGGGTCCTGGTATTCACAACCTCGCGATTGTATTTTTCGTTCGACTGGCAAATAATTACATTAAACCCGGCATCGTAAGCCACATCCTCGATTCCGGAAATAACCGAAGAAAAAAAGTAATGTACAATTTCGGGGATGATAACGCCAATGGTGTTGCTGCGCCGCTGTTTAAGGCTTAATGCAACCGCGTTGGGCTGATAATTTGATTTTCGTGCAAGTTCGTTTACAGCCTTTTTAGTTTCCTCACTAATGTCGGGATGATTTTTAAGAGCTCTTGAAACTGTCGAAGGCGAAATCTTCAATTCCCTTGCAATATCTTTTATGGTAATTAGTCCGCTTTTCATTATTTATTTAAACCCCCGGGGCCACCCGCAAATAAAAGTTTTACCAAATACGGTTTTTTATAAAAGTAATATTTCCCGGTAACTTTTTCATATAGGGTGAAGATATTGTTTAGCATCAATTAGCTGATTGGTGTTCAATAATTTGTAACGATAATTTCGTTTAAAGCAGATCTTTTTCCGGCATTTGAATTGATCATTCGTCGTGCAGGCACACGGATAATATTGAAATCACGGTATATTTCATCAAAGAAATTGTCTGCCGGATCACTGTTTTTTGGATCCGAGTTGCTTAGCATTTGCTTAATTCCTTTTTCGTTGAGCCGATGGAACAAACCTGCCAGTTGCCGTTGTTCATCATCATCGAATTTAAACCTGCTGTACGATGTAAACCCCGATGTTTTGCTTATTGGCCGATAAGGCGGATCGAAATAAACAAACGAATTATTTTTTATTTCTTTTTCTATTATCTCGAAGTTCGAATTTTTTATTTCTGCAATTTGTAATATTTCGGAAACGCTAACCAGGTTTTGGCAGTCGAGAATTTTTGGATTTACATACCTGCCAACCGGTACGTTAAATTCGCCTTTTTGATTGAAACGAAAGAGTCCGTTAAAGCAGGTTTTATTCAAAAAGATAATCTGGGCTGCCCGCAAAATCCAGTTATCGTTATATTTTGCAAAATTTATTGTTGGCATGTTTTGGTTAAAACTATTTCTTACCCTGTAATAATGCTCCAGCCTTGATTTTTCATCGAGCTTTAGGTAATTGGCCTCCATTGAATAGAGATTATCAATCAATTTGAAAACATCGTTCTGAATAACGAGGTAAGTTAAAATGAGTTCAGGATTTATATCGGTTAAAAATGCCGATTTGATTTTGTACCGTTGTGCAACATCGAAAAAAACCGCGCCGCCACCGATAAACGGTTCGTAGTAATTGGTCATAGTCCCGTTTTTAAGTTCCGAAGGATAAAACTGCTGAAGTTTATCGAGCAACTGGCTTTTACCGCCTGCCCATTTCAGAAAGGGTTTTGCCGGCTTATGGGCTATATCTTTGCTATTTGGCTCTTTCATTTTGTTATCACATTCAATACTTCGTTAAAAAATTAAGCGGCAATAGTGCCATAATATATAAGTTCATTGACAAGATTTCGATTTTTAGCAGAGTATGCATTTACGCCGAACACGTCAATAAATCTTTCGAGCAGTAACCTG
>JBBINB010000005.1:0-93215 GCA_037444065.1 Draconibacterium sp. | reverse complement strand
CAGGTTACTGCTCGAAAGATTTATTGACGTGTTCGGCGTAAATGCATACTCTGCTAAAAATCGAAATCTTGTCAATGAACTTATATATTATGGCACTATTGCCGCTTAATTTTTTAACGAAGTATTGATAATTCAAATCGGTAAAATATAAGCCATGCCTTACTTGCTTTACATTTTTTGAGTGAAGCAATTTACATTTTTTGAGTGAATTACTTTACATTTTTTGAAACAATGACAGAATCCACTTAAAGTTCAAGCTTCAGAAATGGATCCTTCACCCCAGTGGTAAGTATCAATTTTTAAACCGGCAAGGTTTAAAATGCGTTCAACCACGGTATCTAAAGCTTGCCCCAGGGTTTCAGGTTTACTGTAAAACGAGGGTATTGCCGGGCAAATAATCCCCCCGGCCAGCGTAATGGTTTTCATATTTTCGATATGAATTAAACTGAAAGGGGTTTCGCGCGGGACCAAAATAAGTTTTCGCCTTTCCTTTAGCATTACATCTGCGGCGCGTGTAATCAGGTCGTTGGATATTCCGTGGGCAATTCGGCCCAGGATCCCCATAGAGCATGGACAAACAATTAGTGTGTCGAAATCTGACGAGCCCGATGCAAAAGGGGCATAAAAATCGTTTTTTTCGTACACGTGGAAAGGAAAAACAGGGTCGAAAGTTTCCTTTAGTTCATATTTCCAAATGTCGCGTGCATTGGTCGAAAAAATTACCGCAACTTCATCCAGGCCATCTTTTATCTCCCGTAATTTCCCGAAAAGCAAACTTGCATAAATGGCCCCGCTCGCCCCGGTTACAGCAACAATAATTTTTCTTTTCATTTTGAATTGATTTTATCGCCCTCCAAGCTGATAATACATGGCCAGGGTTATTACGTTGTTAAACTGGTTGTTATGCCAGTAATAATTGGTATTTGAAGGTTTTCCACGGACAGGCAGCACCGAAAAAGCAAAACGTAAATCAGTTTTTATATAATCAAGAAAATCGAACTGGAACCCAATAAAAGGCTGAATATCGATGGTATTAAATGCATTCTGGTCTTCGGCGGCAAATTCTCCGTAGTTGTCAAATTCTTTGCCACTTATCAGGAAACCTGGCGAAACACCGCCGATAACCGCGCCGCGGTCGTTGGTCCGAAAGGCCATGAAAACCGGCAATTCGATGTAATTCAGGCGCATGATGTACTTGCCGGGATCTTTTGTTGTAACTTTTTTACGGGAGCCCTTTTGCGAATACTTTAGTTCCATGGCAAGAAAAACAGCCGGGGCAATATCTGTCTGAACATAAAAACCTGCAACAGCTCCCGGTTTGTGATATCCCCTGTACATATCGCCCTCAACCTGGGTTGCATTAAATCCGGCAAGCGCGCCGCCATCGAAACGCTGGGCAAGACCGATGTTACCCATAATCAGAAACAGAATAGCGATAAGAATTCTTTTGGCCATTTATTTCAGTTTTTCAAGTTTTTGTTTTAATATTTCAATTCCGACACTTGCTTTTTTCTCGATAAAAACAACATTCTTCGAGCTTACCGAAGGCCTGTTTGGATCTATAACAAAAACAGGGATCCCCGGTTTAGCATAATTTATTAATCCGGCGGCAGGATAAACTACCATCGATGTGCCAATAACCACAATAATATCGGCATCCTCTACAATTGGGATTGCCTCGTAAAAAACAGGGACCGGTTCGCCAAACCAGACTATATGAGGGCGTAGCTGGCTCCCCTCTTCGCAGGTGTCGCCAAGGTTCAGCTCCCAGCCATCGAGTGTGTACACCAGGTTTTCGTCAAAAGTACTGCGCACCTTTCGAAGTTCACCGTGCAAGTGCAACACCTTCGAGCTTCCTGCCCTTTCGTGCAAATCATCGACATTTTGGGTTATCACGGTAACATCAAACCATTTTTCCAAACCGGCTATCCCGAAATGCCCCTTGTTGGGAGAGGCCGTTGCAAGCTGTTTCCGGCGCTGGTTGTAAAAATCCAGGACAAGTTCAGGGTTTCGGTACCACCCATCGATACTGGCAACATCTTCAACATCGTAATTTTCCCAAAGGCCATCCATTTCGCGAAAGGTTTTCAACCCGCTTTCCTGGCTCATGCCGGCACCTGAGAGTACAACCAGTTTTTTCATTATTGTTTTTTGAGTTAAAGTGTAAAGATATACCAAAAACATAAAATTTGTCAACTTGGATGTAAACTAAGATTTGTTGAAAACTTTTATTGAAATAATAAAAGGGAATAGAAAAAATATTTGATATTTGACAAATATTGTCAAGAATATTTATTCAAATTGAAAACTACAGGGGAAATAATCAGGGGAAAAAGAGAGCAAAAGGGATTGCTTTTAAGGCAACTTGCTGCATTTATTGATGTTGATATTGCCATTCTCAGTAAAATTGAACGAGGCGAACGAAAACCAACCCGGGAACAAATAATTAAAATTGCTGAACTTTTAGGACTAAATAAGGATGAATTTCTAATTCAGTATTTAAGCGAAAAAATTGCCTATGAAATTAGTGAGGAAGACAATGCGCTTGAGGTTTTAAGAGAAGCCGAATCAAAAATTGAATACCTAAAACAGAGTAGAAGATGAATTATTTGGATATAACTAACTTATTACGGATCCTGAAATTCGAACCGGATATCTTGGATGTTGTTTATTCCAAAACATATCCGGTTTGTAAGAAAACCCTAACGGTTGATATGAATAGCCAAAGAATTAACTACGATAAAACCGGAATTGTTTTGGGTGATACTACTACGTCAAATTTCAGCCACGAAGAAAATTTTGTTGTGCTTGAATGTGTTGACCGGCTTCTTGAAAAAGGGTATGAACCCGAACATTTGACACTTGAAAGAAGATGGCAGGTTGGATTGGGCGCATCGGGCGGCAAGGCTGATATAAATGTTTTCGACAGGGAAAAGAAAGCATTAATTATTATTGAATGTAAAACATGGGGAAAGGAGTACGAAAAGTACAAACAAAAAATGCTCAACGACGGGGCACAGCTTTTTTCTTATTTGGCCAACGACCGCAATGCCCGGTTTATTTGCCTGTACGCCTCACAAGTTGAAAATAATAAAGTTGTTTACCAAAATTCAATTGTCAATATCCGCGACCGTGAAGAGACCCTGCGCCTTTTGGAAGAAGGGCAAAAGGTAAAAACCTATCGCGAGGCAAAAACAAAGGATGAACTATATGAGGTTTGGAAAGAAAATTACAATTGCTACTTTGCCCCAAACGGGATTTTCGACGACGAAGTTCAGCCATATAATCCGGAACATATTCCAATTAAACGAAAAGATTTAAAAGGATTTGGGGAAGATGAAGGAAGGAAATTTTATTATCAGTTTCTGGAAATATTACGACACAATAACATATCCGATAAAAGCAACGCCTTTAACCGGATAATGAGTTTAATCCTGTGCAAAATTGTTGACGAACGAAAGGACGAAAACGAAATAACCGATTTTCAGATAATTGAGGGAAAAGATACGCCCGAAAGCATTCAGGAACGGTTACAAAGCCTTTATGCCAAAGGGATGAAAGAATTTCTAAGGGAAGAAATTGTAAACTACACCGAAAAAGACATTGACGATATTGTAAGCCGTTTCCCGCGCCAAAAAGCGCAGGCTGAAATTAAACAAATTCTACGCGCCTTAAAGTTCTACAGCAACAACGAGTTTGCTTTTAAAGAAGTCCACAACGAAAAACTCTTTTTGGAAAACGCCAAAGTGCTGAACGAAATCCTCACCTTGCTTCAATATAAAAAATTCCGTTACAGTTACAGCGACAACGGCGATGCAAAATTTCAGAAACAATATTTAGGCAACTTTTTTGAATTACTGCTCGATAGCGGGTATAAACAAGACGAAGGACAGTACTTTACACCTATTCCCATTGCCAAGTTTATTGTGTGGAGCTTGCCCATCAAAGAAATCATTGAGAAAAAACTGAAAAGCAAGGAAGCAAAGTTTCTCCCGTATGTAATGGATTACGCGTGCGGAAGCGGGCATTTTTTAACCGAAGTGATTGAAGAAATCCAGCATATATTAAATGAATTACCTTTAAAGCATGATATTGCAACTAATAATCAATTAAAAAAATTACGGAAAGGCACAGAATGGACACAAGAATTCATTTACGGAATTGAAAAAGATTACCGGCTTGCCCGGACTTCAAAAGTTGCCTGCTTTATGCACGGCGACGGAGAGGGCACAATAATTTTTGGCGATGGCTTGGACAGCTTTGATTGTGCTGAAAATCGCCTGGCTGCCGGTTACGACATCATTATTGCAAACCCGCCTTATTCAGTACATGGGTTCAAACCACACATCCAGAAACTTGGCCACAAATATTCGCTTTACGAATACCTAACCGACACTTCATCAGAAATTGAAGCGCTGTTTATTGAACGCACAGCACAGCTTTTAAACAAAGACGGGATTGCCGGAATAATTTTACCAAGTTCCATACTCAATAGCAATTCAACCATCTACACCAAAGCAAGGGAACTGATTTTACAAAACTTTGAAATCAAAACCATTGTTGAATGTGGCAGCGAAACTTTTCTGGCCACTGAAACGCAAACCGTAATTCTTTTCCTGCAAAAACGGGATGACCGATGGAAAGAGGATTTTAGGTATGTGGCAGAAGACTTTATTCTCCGCAATAAAGAACGTAAAGATGATTTTGCCGATACTGAAAGTATGTGGCGGAATTATGTTGAAAACCTTGAATTGAATTTTGATGATTACAAATCGCTGACCGAAAGAAACATAAATGAAAACCTGAAAAAAACGGAATGGTTTAAAGATTATGAAAACTGGTTTGCCGGTTTAACCGATGTAATTAATCTGAAAAAGTCGAACGTTTTTAAACAATTAAAAGCCGGCGAGAAAGAGGAAAAACTTGAAAGGCTCTTTTATGATAAAGTATTGTCTGTTGAGTACGAAAAGTTTTATTACTTCCTGCTGGTACAAACCCAGCAAACACTGATTGTAAAAACAGGGACCGACAAAGAAGGACAAAGAAATTTTTTGGGCTACGAAAAGAAGAAAGGAAAGCGCGATGCAGGTTTGAAAATGTATTTAGATGAAGGGAAGCATGTGACAATGCTTTATGATGAGATTGATAAGTTTAATGAAGAAAAAGTAAACACTCATATCAATAAACTTCTTTCAGGAAACAAACTAAAAGTAGAAGGAGGACTAGGGAACAATCTCTCTTACAAAAATTTGATTGACTGCTTAGATTTCAAAACCATCAACTTCGATTTGCAAATTCTAATTTCAGGGCAGAACAAAATTGATTTTAATGCTTTTTGGAAAACAGAAGAAGAAAAACTAATTCGCCTCAAAGACATTTGTGAGTTTGCAAAAGGAACTTCAATAACAAAGGCACAGGTAACGGATGGAAAATTCCCTGTTATCGCAGGAGGAATGACACCAGCGTACTATCACAACAAATTCAACTTTGATGGTGATGTAATTACAGTAAGTGCATCTGGAACAGCAGGATTTGTTATGTATCATGCCGATAAAATCTTTGCATCAGACTGTTCGGTTATTAAGTCATCAAATAATGAAAAGTTTAAAACTAAATCTATCTATCAGATGCTTAAACTGATGCAAGATGAAATCTATAAACTAAAAAGAGGAGCAATTCAACCGCACGTTTACATTGCAGATTTAGAGAAAATAAAAATCCCATTTTTAACAATTAAACAGCAGGACAACTTTCTAAAAGAAATTTCTTCTGTTGAGCAAGAAGAAACAAAACTCCTGAAATCAAAACAGGAATATCGTAATGAAATAAAAAACTTGGTGAGCGGAATTTACAAAGGGAAGCACAGCTTTAATCCGCTTGAAACAATTTGCCTGAATGTCCAATACGGTATTTCGCAAAAAATGAATACCATTTCAAAGGGCTA
The DNA here is from genome assembly GCA_037444065.1 of Draconibacterium sp. Classification (GTDB taxonomy): domain Bacteria; phylum Bacteroidota; class Bacteroidia; order Bacteroidales; family Prolixibacteraceae; genus Draconibacterium. The sequence goes on along the minus strand of JBBINB010000005.1, from coordinate 87,271 downwards.
TAAAATTTTCAGGATGAATGAAATTATCAGCAGCAAAATGTTTGATGGTGGTTCAATGAAATGTGTTGATGTTCCGGAAGAAGAATTTAAGAAATACAAACTCAATAAAGGCGATATTCTTTTCAATCGTACAAACAGTTTTGAGTTGGTTGGCAAAACAGGAATCTTTGATTTGCAAGGCGACTATTGTTTTGCTTCTTATTTGGTGCGCATAGTCGTGGATGAAAAGAAAGCCAATCCCTGGTTTGTAAACCTGATGATGAATTCAGATTATTACCAACAGGAAGCAAAATCAATGGCTACTAAGTCAATCAATCAATCAAACATCAATGCCCAAAAAATGCAAAGCATTAAAATTCCTTTGCCTGATTTGCAAACTCAGAATGAGATTGCCAGGAAAGCGATTGGCCTTGAAAACAAAATTTCAGAACTTGTAGAAAAACTTTCTACCATTCCACAACAGAAGGAAGATATTCTGAAAAAGTATTTATAATTAAAATTGTTTTGTGCCTTCATCTAAAATTCAACTTACCCGGGAAACCTTACATTTGTGCCAATGATCGACCATGCTACCATAGAACGGATTATTGATTCTGCCGGGATTGCCGATGTAGTTTCAGACTTTGTCGCCTTGCGCCGGAGAGGGGTGAATATGCTGGGCCTGTGCCCGTTCCACAACGAAAAAACACCGTCGTTTACCGTGTCGCCGGCAAAGGGGATTTTTAAATGCTTTGGTTGCGGCAAAGGGGGCAATTCGGTGAATTTTATCATGGAACATGAAAACCTCACATATCCCGAAGCGCTGAAATGGCTGGCAAAAAAATACCACATTGATGTAGTTGAGCATGAAGATACCGAAGAGCAGAAACAGTTAAACGACGAACGTGAGAGCCTGATGATTGTTTCGGGTTTTGCACAGAAATATTTTACCCGGTTTTTATGGGAAGAAAACGAAGGAAGGGCCATTGGGTTGAGCTATTTCAGGGAGAGAAGTTTCAGGGACGACACGCTGAAAAAATTTGAAGTAGGATATGCCCCCGACGGAAAGGCCCCTTTTACCGAAGCCGCTCAAAAAGAGGGATATAAAATTGATTTCCTCGAAAAAACGGGCCTGACTATTAAACGCGACGACTGGGTTCGCGACAGGTTTGCCGGGCGGGTAATGTTCCCGATTCACAATCTAGCCGGAAGGGTAATCGCTTTTGGGGGCCGTATTTTAAAGGAAGATAAAAACTCGGCCAAATACCTTAATTCGCCCGAGTCGGAAATTTACCATAAAAGCAAAGTGGTTTACGGTATTTTCCATGCTAAACGCGAAATTTCGAAGTCGGATAAGTGCTACCTGGTTGAAGGTTATACAGATGTACTTTCGATGCACCAGGCCGGGATTGAAAATGTGGTTGCCTCTTCGGGAACGGCGCTAACATCGGACCAAATAAGGCTGATAAAAAGGTTTACCCCAAATATTACAATTATATACGATGGCGACGAAGCCGGAATAAAAGCCTCCCTGCGCGGTATCGACCTGGTTTTGGAAGAGGGAATGAACGTAAAGGTACTTCTTTTGCCTGCTGGCGAAGACCCCGATTCATTTTCCAAAAAAATGGGGGCTTCGGGATACTTAAATTATATCGTTGAAAACGAAACCGATTTTATCAGGTTTAAAACCCAGTTGCTTTTAAAAAGCACCGAAAACGATCCCGTGGCAAAGGCCCGGCTGATAACCGATGTAATCAGCTCTGTTTCTGTTATCCCCGATACAATTACACGTTCGGTTTATATAAAAGAATGCAGTAAACTGCTCGATGTTAATGAAGAAATTTTATACAACGAGGTACAAAAACAAAAACGAAAGCAAAACGATGATTTCAGAAAAAACGGTGTGCGGGAGGAAGTTCGAAAAGCACCGCGTCAGGCCGTAGCCCCTAAGAAGGCTGAAAATGAAGCTTTTTTAGAGGAAGAGTTGGTATTTCTTCGGTTTCTGTTAAAATTCTGCAAGCTTCCGCTTTTTGAGCTTGAAGGGGAAAACCCGAATGAAACTGAGTTAATAAGCGTGGGTGAATTTATGATTAAAGAGCTTGAAAAAGACGATCTGGTTTCGCAAAATGAGCTGTTCAGGATAATTTTTGATGAGGTAAATGCAAACCTTGAAGTAAAGGAATTTGATCCGTGGAAGCATTTTGTTTACCACATGAACAGCCAGATTAGTGCGCTTGCAACCGACCTGCTTTCCGAGAAATTTGTTGAAAGCAATATCTGGAAACGGGGCGGCGGGTTTACCGAAAGCGAAGAGGATATTCTGGATTTGCTTGTGCCTAAAGTAATTAACGAATACAAAGCAAAAAAAATACGGTTAATGCTGCCTGCAATCGAAGACGAAATCAGTAAGGCTTTCAGGGAGAATGATTTCGACCGGGTAATCGACGAACAGTCGAAATACATGAACCTGAAAAGGGTGGAAAAAGATTTGTCGGAAAAACTGGGCAACCGGGCTGTTAATTAAATTTGCATAAAAATGGCTAACTTTACTAAATCAATAAATACTTATGAAGAGTAATAGTTTTGATATTGAGAGTTTAACAACAGAACTTATCGCCCGGTTAAAACCTATAAAGCCAGAAAAGATTGTTTTGTTTGGAAGTTATGCTTACGGGAGTCCTGATGAAAACAGCGATATTGATATTTGCATCATTAGCTCGGCAAATTCAACAAAAAGCGAAAAAAAGAGGCTTGTGAGGAAGCTTTTAAAAGACATAAAAATTGCCAAGGATATCTTAACGCCGTCAAAAGAAGAATACGATTTTTATAAAAAAGAATTTGGTTCAGTTTTTTATGAAATCGACAATAAAGGAAAAGTACTTTGGGAAGCTTCTTAAAATATCACGAAATTTTGCTTCAGAAAGCTGCTGTTGATTTAAACTCTGCAGCGGTTTTATATGCTGAATTTCAAAAAGAAAATTCGGTACTTGACCTTGAAGTTATCTTTTTTCATTTACAACAGGCAGCCGAAAAATGTTTAAAGGCTTTACTGGCTTTTAATAAGATCTATTATCCCAAAGTTCATGATTGGAAGTGCTGCTTAACTTAACTTATGATAATAACATTTCATTACAATTAAATTCAGCATGTTTAACAGAATTAAGCGATTTTGCTGTTGAAGGCCGGTATTCGGTTATTCACGATGATTTAAACAATGCTGAAGCCTATTTTGAAGAGGTAAATTTATTGTTTCGGCAGGTAAGTGATTTATTAAATACGAATTAGACAATTAATGTAGGTCTGAGTTATGCGCACGCTTTTTATTGAAAACCGCGAAGAAATCGACAATATAATCAGGGAATGTAAAACCTGTTTTTTGGCCATGTCTGAAAACGACATCCCTTATATTTTGCCAATGAATTTTGCCCTCGAAGGCAATTCGGTAATCCTTCATTCGGCACAAACCGGGCGAATGTGGGAAACCCTTAAAAAAAACCGGAACGTTTGTATAAACTGGACTTTAGGCGAAGATCTAAAATGGCAGGACGAAAAAGTAGGCTGCAGTTACCGTGTTAAATCGAAATCGGTATTGGTTGAAGGCAAAGTTGAGTTTGTTGACGATTATGATGAAAAAACCCGCTGTCTTGGATTATTGATGAAGCAGTACAGTAACCGTGAATTTAAATTTGGCAAACCTGCGGTTGAAAATGTTGGAATTATTAAAGTGGCAATAGAAAAAATTTCGGCAAAGGAATTTGGGGCAAAGGCAATTTTACCCTGGAACAGTTAACGTTTCTTCTTTTTTAAATTAATTCTTTGTAATTCTTCAACGTCCAATTTATCTTTAATCCGGTCAGAGGTAATTTTGCTGCTGATTAAATCGTAATAATCTAAAACCCTGTAATATAAGTCGCTTTTTTCAACCAGTACACTGTCATTAAAAGCTTCATTAAAGGTCTTCCCGGGATTAAAATTTGTAATGAGTTCCAGTTCGAAAACAGGGCTAATTTTTATCGAGATATTCTGTTGTCCGGTTTTTACTTTTTCCGGTAAATCCTCAATATGATATCCTAACTCTTTAATTACCAAATGCAACTTGTTTAAATTCTCATCCGAAATATCAATCCAAAAATCGATATCTGCAGAATGCCTCTGGAAGCCATGAAAATTAACTGCCCCGCCTCCAACCAGAATCATCCTTAAATGCTGTTTGTTGGCAATTTTAATAAATAATTTTACCCTTTCAGGAAAGCTTTCAATTAAGTTCATTGTACAACAAAGTTGTTTTTTGCATCATTTGGGTGGGGTTGTTCTTTGTAAAAAAACTGCATTTCTTCACACAAGTTTAAAAAATTCAAGAGGCGCTCATGCGGCGTTCTGGAAAGGTTTTCACTGAGCCGACGATTGTTGTTTTCTTCCTTTGTGCCAAAAAATATCACATCATTTTTCTCCATGGTTTAAATGTAGCAATTATTTCAATTTTCGGCAATTGCATAAACAAGGCAGTAATTATTGATATATTTGGTTCAAATTTTTAATAATGATTTTTGTAACAGGCGGGACAGGATTGGTTGGTTCACATTTGCTGTACGAACTCACATTGGCAGGGAAAAAGGTTAAAGCCATCAAACGGGAATCCGGCAATATTCAGCAGGTAATTAAAACATTTTCGTATTATACAACGGATCCCGAACTTCTTTTTAACCGGATTGAATGGGTTGATTGCGATTTGCTCGATTATTTCGGGCTCGAAAAAATTCTGGATGGTGTTACCGAAATTTATCATTGTGCAGCAATCGTTTCGTTCGACTCAAAAGAGCGAAAGATGATGATAGCAAATAATGTTGAAGGAACTGCAACCCTTGTAAATGCAGCCATTGAGCAAGGAATAAAAAAATTATGCCATGTAAGTTCGGTTGCTGCCCTTGGCAGATTAGGAAGGGGGCAATACGTTACTGAAGATACTAACTGGGTCCCGTCGAAAAAAATTTCGGGATACTCTGAAAGCAAGTTTTTTTCGGAAACAGAAATCTGGCGCGGCATTGAGGAAGGATTGGACGCTGTTATTGTTAATCCGTCAATCATCATTGGGCCATCTGTATGGGATAAAGGAAGCCCGAAACTGTTCAAAGCAGTCTGGGACGGGTTGAAGTTTTATACAAAAGGGGTTACCGGTTTTGTCGATGTTAAGGACGTAGTAAAAGCAATGGTTCTTTTGATGGAGAATGACAATTTTGAAGCCGGAAAAAACCAGCGTTACCTGTTAAATTCCGAAAACCTGAGTTACAAAAATGTGTTTTTTCAGATTGCCGATGCCCTGGGAAAAGCTCGCCCAAAATATTTTGTCCCCGGCTTTTTTCTGGGTATTGCATGGCGGGCAGCTAAAATCGCCAGTCTTTTAAACGGGAAGCCTTCAATGATAACCCGCGATTCTGTGGCAAATTCAAATGCTGAAAACGTTTTCGACGGAAGTAAAATAATAAAACAGTTCAATTTCAATTATCTCCCAATTTCAGGTTCAATAATACAAACCTCCGCATTTTTAAAAAAGGAAATGCCGAATTACAAGTGAATGACATAGTTTTTTTTCCACCTTAGAGGAAACGAAATGGGGTTTTTGTATCTTTTACCCATGAAATACCAGCAATGGCGTGTGCGTATGAAATACCATTCGTTTTGCCAGGCTCGGATTAAACAACCGCGTAATCACGTTTCGTTTATGTGTGGTTAACGACAGGATATCGGCCTTTTCTTCCTGAATGTGTTTTTCAAGCGATTCAAGTATATCCCGCCCAACAATCAGGCGGCAATTAAATTCAAAGCCTTTGTATTTTTCGTGAAGGACATCTTTCAAGCCTTCAAGCCGTGCCATGTCCCAACCATCTCCTTGGGGCTGCCCAACATGGACGCATTTTAGTTTGATGTTAAAGGGTTTTAGCAACAGCATTAACTTATCGAGCGAAGCAAAATCTTTTTCGTCAAAATTGGTTGCATAAAGCACATTTGTAAAATTGTTGATGGTTTCTTCAGGAGTATCTTCAGGAACAATCATAACCGGCAGGGTTGCATTATACATAATATCGGCCGCAATACTCCCGAGCGTTCCGTAAGGCGCATTTTTCCCGGCGCTTCCCATAACAATCAGTTGTGAATGGTATTTTTGAGCGAAAGCAAGAATGTCGTCCTCGGGGTAACCCGATTTAATAATGTATTCCGGAGTAACCGATTTCCACTTGTCCTGGCCTATTTCTTTTGCCATTTTTGTAACAAAGGCCTGGAACTCCTTATTGACATTTTCTTCTGAATACTCCATTTTAGCAAGCAGCGAGGAATCGTAGGCATAAATATCGCTGAAAGGTATCGAGTGGATTACCGGGTTAATGTAGCAGTGCATAAGGATTAATTTCGAGTGCAGTTTACCGGCAATGTTTACAGCCATTTTGCATGCTTTTTCGCAATGAACTGAAAAATCGACAGGTACCAATATATGGTTCTCTTTTTTATCCTGTTTTGTCTCTTCAATAAACGGTTTTATGCCCAGTAAATCTTCAAGAACAGGCAACGCTATTTCGATGTTTTTTTCAAGAATTTTTACCCTGACCGTTGATGCTGAAGCGCCTTCTATCAAATTGATTTCTTCCAGGATACAATCAATTTTTTCAGTCTCTAACCTCATTTTTAAAATTTGAGCTTTCGAATAAGGAAGAGTGACTATTGTAATTAAATTTTCTTCCATGGCTTTTTGTTTTTGGTGAATATTGTTTACATATATTTATTCGGTGATGGTTAAAATAAGTTTCAAATTTACGGGCATAAAAAAGGGCGATACAGCAATGTACCGCCCTCTGGTATAACTTTTTCTTTAATCGGCTTTATAATCCAAAAGCATTTTTTACCTGGCTAACACAATCAAGTTTTTCCCAGGTAAAAAGTTCCACTTCTTTTTCAACGGTTGCAAAGTAGGGAGAGGCAAATGTTTTTACAACTTTTTTCGGTTCGCGGCCCATGTGCCCGTAAGCGGCTGTTTCCTCATAAATCGGGTTGCGGAGTTTTAATCTCTCTTCAATTGCTTTTGGGCGCATATCAAAAATTTGTCCCACTTTTTCAGCAATTTTGCTGTCGGGGATATTTACTTTCGATTTTCCGTAGGTATTCACAAAAATATTCATTGGCCTTGCTACACCTATAGCATACGAAACCTGCACCAACACTTCGTCTGAAACACCTGCTGCAACAAGGTTTTTTGCAATGTGGCGCGAAGCATATGCTGCGGAACGGTCTACTTTCGATGGATCTTTTCCCGAAAAAGCGCCACCACCGTGTGCACCTTTTCCTCCATACGTATCAACAATAATTTTCCGGCCGGTTAACCCGGTATCGCCATGCGGCCCACCGATTACAAATTTTCCTGTCGGATTTACATGGTAAATTATATCGTTGTTAAATAGCGCCTTAACACGGTCGGGCAAGGTTGCCATTACCCGTGGGACAAGGATATTGATAACGTCGTCCTTGATTTTTGCCAGCATTATTTCATCGGCTTTCAACTGTGCTTCAACCGAATTGTTTTCGGGTTTGGCAAAATCGTCATGTTGGGTCGAAACCACAATGGTATCTATACGCACCGGAACTCCTTCTTCGCTGTACTCAATGGTAACCTGCGATTTTGAATCGGGGCGGAGATACGTCATCACTTTTCCTTCGCGACGAATTACGGCCAACTCCAGCAGAAGTTTGTGCGAGAGTTCGAGCGAAAGTGGCATGTAATTATCGGTTTCGCGGCAGGCGTAACCAAACATCATTCCCTGGTCGCCGGCGCCCTGGTTCATTGGGTCTTCGCGGACCACGCCGCGGTTAATGTCGGGGCTTTGTTCGTGAATGGCGGAAAATACCCCGCACGAATCGCCATCGAACCTATATTCGGCCTTGGTGTAGCCAATGCGGTTGATTACTTCGCGTGCCACTTCCTGAACATCGATGTAGGTTTCGGTATGAACCTCGCCGGCAAGAACAACCTGTCCGGTGGTTACAAGGGTTTCGCATGCTACCTTCGAATTGGGATCGAAGGCAAGAATTTTGTCCAGAATTGCATCTGAAATCTGGTCGGCAACTTTATCCGGGTGTCCTTCAGAAACCGACTCGCTTGTAAATAAATAACTCATAATCCCTAATTTTTTGCTGAATGACTTCAGCATGTTAAACATTAAATTTTAAAAACTGTGGGATACTCGATTGATATTGAAAAATGCGATTGTTTTAGCGTTTTTTTCATGTGGTTGCAATCAATCTCAAATCTTTCCACGTAGTGCCGCAAATGTACTATTTCTATTTTGAATAAAAAAAGAGTTTTTTGAATTATTTTGAGGCGGGTGATGCGAATTCTGATTCGCATTATTATTAACTGCGATTCGGAAATCGCAGTGCCCACTTAATATCTTACAGATTTTGTGTTAATTGATGAAAAATACTTTCCAAATTCTGCTGTTTTTCGTTTAAAGTTAAAAGTGTAATTTTATTATCCACTGCAAACTGAAAAATACCGGGGCGAATGTCTTTTTCGGTGTTCGATTCAATTTCCCAAAGGTTATCCTTCAATATCGTACTTTTTACACCTTCAACCTTTAATAATTTTTCATGATCAACCGGTGCCGAAAACTCGGCAACAATAACCTGGTTTCGGTTTATTTTACCGGTTTTTATCTCACTTATCGCGCCATCGGCAACAATTTTTCCTTTGTTGATAATGATTACGCGGTTGCAAACTGCCTCCACTTCCTGCATGATATGTGAAGAGAGCATAACCGTTTTCTCGCGGCTGATTTGGCGTATCAGGCTCCTGATTTCATCAAGTTGGTTTGGATCGAGCCCTGTGGTGGGTTCGTCGAGAATCAACACCGGAGGATCGTGCAAAAGGGCCTGTGCCAGGCCTACCCGTTGCCTGTATCCTTTTGAAAGGGCCCCGATTTTTTTATGTTGTTCGTCGCCAAGTCCGGTTAATTCCACCATTCCGGCAACCCGGTGTTTTTTGTTATTTAGTTTGTAGAAACCGGCAGTAATTTCCAGAAACTCCTTTACATACAAATCGGTGTAAAGCGGATTGTGTTCGGGCAGGTAACCAATATTTTTTTTGATTTCAAGATTTTCCGACCCCGTTTTCCGGCCTTGTACAATTACTTCTCCCTGGTCGCATTGCATAAATCCGGTGATAATTTTCATCATAGTGGATTTTCCCGCGCCGTTCGGTCCTAAAAAACCGACTAATTCGCCTTTTTTTATCGAAAAACTTACCTCGTCAAGGGCCTTTTGTTTCCCGAAAAATTTAGTTATGTGTCTCGTTTCTACGCTCATACATTTGTTGCCGAAAACAAAAATAGTCTATTCTTTTTATTTTGAAAGCATTAAACTAAATTTGCACTTCAGCTAATGAAAATAAAAAATGAAAGATCGTCATTTCAATTATATAAAAGATTTAACACGTTACGAACGTCAGAAAACCTGGGAAGTAAATATTGGAAGTGTACCGGTAGGGGGCGAAAACCCAATCAGGATACAAACCATGACCGATACTGATTCGACAGATACCGAAGCAACGGTAGAGCAACTGGTTTCGGTTATTAAGGCGGGGGCCGATTATGTGCGGGTTACCGTAAAAGGTTTAAGCGATGCCGAAAACCTGAAAAATATTAAAAGTGAGTTGGTAAAACGGGGTTACAACACACCTTTAATAGGCGACATCCATTTCAATCCCAAACTGGCAGAAATAGCAGCACAAAGTATTTCGAAAGTAAGGATAAACCCAGGAAATTTTTACGATAAACGGGCTCAGTTCAAAAGTAAAGTATATTCCGATGAGGAATATAAACAGGAACTGCTTAAAATTGAAGAGCAGTTCATACCTTTTCTCGAAATCCTGAAGAAAACCAATACTGCCCTGCGAATCGGGGCCAATCATGGTTCGCTTTCCGATAGGGTTATGAGCCGTTTTGGCGATACACCTACTGGGATTGCAGAATCGGTACTCGAGTTTCTGAGGATTTGTAAAAAGGTTGACTTCAACAATGTTGTGGTATCAATAAAATCGAGCAATACCCGCGTAATGGTTTATGCTGTTCGTCTTTTGAATTTTAAAATGCGGCTCGAAGAGATGAAATACCCGTTTCATTTGGGTGTTACCGAGGCCGGCGAAGGAGAAGACGGAAGGATAAAATCGGCGGTGGGAATTGGTGCGTTGCTTGCCGATGGTATTGGCGATACAATCAGGGTTTCGCTCACCGAAAACCCGGTTAGGGAGATTCCGGTGGCTCTTAAACTTGCCGGTCATTTCAAAAGTTACGAAAACCACCAGCCAATTACAGCCCCAATGGTGGCGCAGGCAAATCCGTTCGAATACGAGCGGCGTTCAACACGGCCGGTTTTAAACATGGGCGACAAGCAACTGCCCGTTGTGGTTGCCGATTTGGGCGACAGGAGTTTAAGCGAAATGATCCCAATCCGCGGGAAACTGATACCCGATTATTTTCTTTCGGGTAACGTAATTCTCGATATTAAAGGCGAAAAATACCCCATAATTTCTCTTGAGGAATATTTGTTTGAAAGTACGCGCTGGGGACGAATGAAGTTCATCAGGACCGATAAAATGGAGTTCGACCGGTTTATGAAAATGCACCCCGAAATCATTACAAAACTCAAGCAAACGCGAAAAACAGTGCTAATTCTCGAAAGCTTCAACAAAAATCCAATGGCTGAGCTCAGGGCATTTTTTATGGCGCTCGAAACGCATATCTGGAAAGTACCGGTTATTATTTATCGCAGGTATAATGAAAGTGAAATTGAAGACTTACAAATAAAATCGTCAGCCGATTTGGGGGCACTGTTCCTCGATGGGTATGGCGATGGGATTTGCCTGTCGAATACAAACGAGAATATAACTTTTACAGAACTGAAGGACCTCAGTTTTGGCATTTTACAGGCCAGCAGGATGAGGGTTTCGAAAACCGAATTTGTTTCGTGCCCGGGTTGCGGGCGCACACTTTTCGATTTGCACGAAACAACACTTAAGGTAAAACAACATTTTAAACATCTCGACCATCTTAAAATCGGGATTATGGGATGTGTCGTTAACGGTCCGGGCGAAATGGGCGATGCCGATTATGGTTTTGTAGGAACAAGCAATAATAAAGTGAATTTGTACAAAGGTTTGCAACCTGTAAAACGCCATATCCCATACGAAGATGCGGTGCAGGAACTGGAGCAGCTTCTTCGCGAAAACGGCGATTGGAAAGACCCGGTTGATTAAAAAGCCCCCTTCTTATTCCCCCTGGGGGGAAAGATAAAGAGCGACAGTTTCCATATCCTATCAAGCATCCGGCATTAAGTATCCAACATCAATAAAAAAACAATATTTATGGCAAAAACCTACTGGAAACCCGGGACCATAATTTATCCGTTGCCTGCTGTTTTGGTAAGCTGTGGGCAAAACCCCGAAGAATACAACATTATAACCATTGCCTGGACTGGCACAATTAACAGCGATCCACCCATGTGTTACATCTCGGTACGCCCGGGGCGGCATTCGTACGAAATTATTAAACGAACAGGGGAGTATGTAATTAACCTTACAACCGAAAAACTTGCAAGGGCTACCGATTGGTGTGGCTGTAATTCGGGAAGGAAATACAACAAGTGGAAAATGATGGATCTTACCCCGGCGCCCGCAAAAATTGTTCAGGCGCCAATAATTTTGGAATCGCCGGTAAACATCGAATGCCGCGTAAAAAATATTGTTGAACTTGGCACACATCATATGTTTGTTTCAGATGTGGTTGGGGTTTCGGTCGACGAAGAATTTTTAAACGATAAGCAGGCGTTTAGTTTTGCAAAGGCCAATCCGCTTGTTTATAGCCACGGGCATTACTTTGGGTTAGGCAAAAAAATCGGAAAATTTGGCTGGTCGGTCGAACGAAAAAAGTCAGCCGGGAAAAAATAAAAGAGCAAACTTTAAAACAAACTGCTCAATTTTGTAATTGCTGAATTGGTTTGTTTACAAATCCTTCAATTTTAAATCACAAAAAATGAAGCTCAAATTAATTGTAGTTTTAACCGCTTTAATGGTATCGATAATGGTAAAAGCACAGGAAAACCCGCTGTTGGGAGATTTTAATACCCCTCGTCAAACAGCGCCCTTCAGTAAAATAAAAAACAGCCATTTTATTCCGGCATTTCATGAATCTATCAAACAGGGAGAGGCTGAAGTTGAAAAAATTATTAAAAACATTTCTCCGCCAACCTTTGAAAACACAATTACCGAATTGGAAAAAACCGGACGTTTACTTAACCGCACTGCGGGAGTGTTTTTTAACCTGTTGAATTCTGAAACAAACGACGAACTCCAGCAAATTGCGCAGGAAGTATCGCCATTACTCACTAAATTTCAAAACGATATTACCCTGAACCCAGCCCTTTTTGCAAAAGTAAAACGGGTATATGAACAAAGGGATAAATTGAACTTAAGCCCCGAACAACAAACTCTTCTCGATAATACTTATTCGAATTTTATCAGGCGGGGTGCAAATCTTTCAGACGGACAAAAGGAAAAATTCAGGCAAATAAGCGCTGATTTATCAAAACTGTCGTTAACATTTAACCAGAATGTATTAAAAGAGACCAACAGTTACGAATTACATATTGCCGACAAAAACAAACTGGCCGGGCTACCCGAAAGTGCGCTTGAAGCCGCAGCCGGGCTTGCAAAATCGAAAAACAGGGAAGGGTGGCTGTTTAACCTGAATATGCCAAGCTACCTGCCTTTTATGAAATATGCCGAAAACCGCGGGTTACGTAAAGAAATGTATTTGGCTTTCAGTTCGAAGGCATTTAATGGAAATGAGTTTGACAACCGTGAAAACGTAAAGAAAATTGTTGCTTTACGGCTGGAGATGGCAAAGTTGCTTGGGTATAAAAATTATGCGGAATACGCGCTCGAACGCCGGATGGCAATGAACCAGGAAGGGGTGTACAAACTTCTGGACGATTTGTACGAAGCGTCTTTTAACAAAGCAAAACTGGAAAAGAAAGAGGTTCAGGATTATGCCCAAAAGATAGGGTTTACAGGCGAAATAATGCCCTGGGACTGGTCTTTTTACAGCGAAAAGCTAAAGGTTGATAAGTTCGATTTGGATGACGAAATGCTAAAACCCTATTTTGAACTAAGCAAAGTAATCGATGGGGTTTTTGGCCTGGCAACCGAACTTTTTGGGATAACTTTTAAACCAAATAAAAATATTCAGGTTTATAACGAAGAAGTTGTTGCTTACGAGGTTTATGATGCTGATGGTAAATTTCTGTCGGTACTTTACACCGATTTCCATCCGCGCGAAGGAAAACAGGGAGGGGCCTGGATGAACAATTTTAAAGCGCAATGGAAAGAAAACGGTGCCGATTCGCGCCCGCATATTACTATTGTTATGAATTTTACCCGCCCAACCGAAACCCTGCCCGCATTACTGACTTTTACCGAAGTTGAAACATTTATGCACGAATTTGGTCACGCGCTTCATGGCATGCTTGCAAACTCAATTTATTCAAGCCTGTCGGGGACCAATGTTTACCGCGATTTTGTTGAGCTGCCCTCGCAAATAATGGAAAACTGGGCGGTTGAAAAAGAGTTTCTCGACAAGTTTGCCCGTCATTATAAAACCGGCGAAAAAATACCTGAAGAACTTGTAAAAAAAATTATCGATTCGCAGAATTATCTTGCAGGGTATTTGTCAATCAGGCAATTGAGCTTTGGTTACCTCGATATGAAATGGCATACGCTTGAAAATCCTTTTAATGGCGATGTAAAAGAATTTGAAGAAAATGCCTGGGCAAAAACCCGTATTTTCGATATCATACCCGGGGTATGTATGAGCGCCCAGTTTAGCCATCTTTTTTCCGGCGGTTATGCGGCGGGCTATTACAGCTATAAATGGGCCGAGGTTTTAGATGCCGATGCATTCAGTGTTTTTAAGGAAAAAGGGTTGTTTAACAAAGGAGTGGCTAAATCGTTCCGCGAAAATATCCTCGAAAAAGGCGGTACAGAGCACCCGATGATTTTATATAAACGGTTCCGCGGGCAGGAACCCGCTGTGGATGCGCTGCTCGAAAGAAGCGGATTAAAATAGAAAGGGAGAATTTCTAATTAAAAACTTCGCGCAGTACATTTAACGATTTTATTTCGCCCAGGTTGTCGAAATGCAACTGGTAGTAATCGATTAACACCGAAGTTATGGAATCGCGTATTCTTCTGGGAATTTCAATCCCGCCGAGTTCGTGGATTTTCAGGTTTGCCAGTTTTACCAGGTAGCCGGTTACTTCTTTGTTGGCGTAAAGCGGGTGCGAAGGCTGAAAATGGACTATTGCGCCCTTTTTAATATCGAACCAACTTTCGAACCCCACACGGGAAGTATCGGGTAAAAAACCAAGATATTCAGTCAGCCTGAATAAAAACCAGTTATGGAAATTGTTTGGGTTATTGTCCATTAAATCGAACCAAAGGAGCGAGTTTTTAATAAAATCATACATTTCGGGATAACTTTCCTGTTCGTTAATTGATTTGTATAGTACTTCGGCAAGAAAAATGGCTATGGCCGATTTTGTAATATCGAAGGGTAAATTCTGGTAAACCTGGTTGTTTTTGAGCTCTTTTATCCGGTGTAAATCGCGGGATTGTTTCTGGTAAGCCACAAACTCGACAAGGAAAAGCGGTTGCAGTAAACTGGCTTTATTTTGCGATTTTTTACCACGTGCGGCATTTACAATGTAGCTGTGCCTGCCATAATCGTGGGTGTAAATAGTGGCAATAACACTGCTTTCGCCGTATTTTATAAAATGTAAGACTATTCCTTCGGTAGATACAAGCATTTCGGTAGTTTTGAGTTCCGGGTTCCGGGTTCCGGGTTCAAGTTTCAGGTTTCGAGCTTCTGGGGATTCAACCAGCAACCAGCAATTTTACCATTAACTTTAAACTCCGAACTCAAAACGCTGAACATTCTTAGTGTATAAACAACAATTTGGTAATATGTGTTTGTTCGCCATTCTCGTCGTTACAAAACACAAGGTAGACACCTGTTTTTACGCGGTTACCATTTAAATTCCTCCCATCCCATAAAGCCTTTCCGCCAAGCGATAGGGCCCTAAACACAAGGTTTCCGGCAATATCCGTAATTTTTACTTCCGAGTTTTCAACCAGGTTGGTAATGGTAACCGGCCCATCATAAGTTTCGCGCACAGGGTTGGGATACACATAAACACTGTCGTACGCAGGTTTTCCTTCGGTTGCCCCTCCCATGTACGAAATTAAACCCTGGTCGGTTCCGAAGAAAACTTCGCCACTTTTTTGGTTTATCGCAATGGATGTTATGTTGTCCGAAAAAAGAGGGCTGTCGTTGGTTGTAAAATGCAAAATCTCTTCGGAACCCGTTTCAGAAACCAGGTACACTCCCGAGTTTTTCGTTCCCAGCCATTTGCGGTTGGCGCCATCGACAGCAATGGCTGTAACCGTTTCGTTTTCGAGTAACGGGTGATAAAGCCCATCATTTAAATCAAGGCTGGGTTGAATGGCATAAAAATTACCCGGTTCCCAAATTCTCCAGGGGCTGTTATAAACTGCAACTCCTTTTGAAGTCCCAATCCAAATGGCGCCTTCGCGATCTTCTGCAATCGAATAAATATCGTTCATGCGGTTTAAAATCTCGTTTTGCCCGTTATTAAAATACGAAGTTACAAGCAACCGTATTTTCCGTTCACCTGTTTTATTGACAACATAAGCATCGTGCCCTCGCGGAACCACGATCCATTTATCATCATTTTGGGTTACCACAACCTGCCCGATATTCCTGGAATTGGCAACTTCGGGGAGTGTAAACGATTGCCATTGGCCGTTAGGCGCCAACTTGTGAAGGTTTTGGGCAACTTCGGAATTGGTAATCCATAAATTTCCTTCCGAATCAAAATCCATTCCTCCAATCCGAACATACGGTTCATCGGGTTTAGCCGGTATAGCTGTTTGTAACGGGCTGTTTTTATTGGTAAACCTGTTCAAAAGTTCGTTGTTCCTGAATTCCAAAATACCCCCACCCCAGCTTCCGGCGTAAAAATGCCCGGGATCGGACGGATTGGCAACGATGCCAATTATATCAAAAAAGCCTGTCATTTGAGGGTAACTGGTCCGGTTGAAGTATTGCCACACGCCATTTCCAAACCGCTGGAAGAGTGGTTGCTGAAATGAATTATTCCACGAGTCGCTGCGCCCGCCTGCTGCAATCCATAAATCATTGCCAACTGTAGCCATTGAAAACATATTGTTGCCAATGGGCCCGATAGGATACAAAGATTCAAACCTGGTTCCCGAAATACGGATCATTCCCCTTTTCGAATCGGCAATAAATATAACTCCATTGTCGGAGATAGATGCGCTAAGCGGATTAACAGGCGCAACGTTAATATCGGGAAGCTGGTATGAATTGATAGTTCCTGTGACAGAATGGTTTTTATCGACCACGTAAACTGCTTCGCGGCTAGTAATTATCAGAGAGTTGCCGTTGGTTTGCAAATCGCCGGTATATCTTATTTCGGGCAGGTACTCTATCCACTTATCTCCTTCAAGCCTGTACATTTTATCGCCCGCATATTCGCCGGTTGTATAGTTGGCAATGATACTTCCGGCATGAAAAGCCAGGAAATTAAACTTTTCGGGATAAAACGGTATGTTGTTAATTTGTTGCCAGGTCTGAAAATTTGCCAGGTTTGAACCATCCAACACAGCTTTTCTGATTCCTTTACTTGTTGCTGCATATAAATTTTTACCATCGGTTTCAACATCAAAAACACCAAGCATGTTCCCGTTTTCGCCAATGAAATAGGTATCTTTAATCTCCTTTTTCGACAGGTTTATAACAACAATTCCAAAGCCACACGACAAATACGCTTCGTTGCCAATAAAGCTGATGTTGTTAATGGTTTTATCGGAAGTAAGCTGTTTCCGTTTTATATCTGAAAGATTAACAACCCTGTTGCTGTAAACCAGGTCGATGTTGCTATTGTTATAGGCGACTACCAAAACCTCGTTTGCCTGGTTGTATGCGATTGTTTTGATTCCAAAATCTGAAAGTTTCATTATCCCGGATACTTTCATTACGCTATTGTCCTGCAAATCGTAGTAAAACAATGCACCTTTGGTAGCGCAAAAAGCTTTGTTTTTCCCTATGGCAATTTTATAAGCTTCCGTGTATGAAAGATAATCCTGCCAACTGCCCTGTTTCCGTTGGGCGCTGCTTTCAAGCAGGAGTAGTAAAGCAAAAATCAGAAGAAGTTGTTTTAACATGAAACCAGTTTTATTTTATTCCATATTCTTTAAATAAAGCGCCAGTTTTTCGACTGCCCTGGCACGGTGGCTGATTTTATTTTTTGCCGTTAAATTCATTTCGGCAAAAGTTTCAGAATACCCGGTTGGCAGAAAAACAGGGTCGTAGCCAAAACCTGAACCACCCCGTTTCCCGCTAAGTATTGTGCCTTCTACAATTCCCTCAAACTGTTTTTCTGAGCCATCAATTACCAGCGATATTACAGTCCTAAAACGTGCTTTGCGGTTTTTTATTTTAGTCAATTTGTTTAGAACCTTATTCATATTGGCTTCGGCATTTTTCTCTTCACCGGCATAGTGCGCCGAAAATACGCCGGGCTCGCCATTTAATGCATCAATTTCAAGCCCTGTGTCATCGGCAAAACAATTGTACCCGTAATTGTTGTAAACGTAAAATGCCTTCTGACTTGCATTTCCTTCAAGAGTTGGCCGATCTTCGGGTATATCTTCAATGCACCCGATATCTTTTAAGCTTAACAGTTTTATACTGCCGCTTAAAATTGCCTGAATCTCTTCTAATTTATGTTTATTGTTTGTAGCAAATACCAATTCCATATTTCGTATTTTTGGGTAAAAATAGCGAAAAAGAGCTGGTTTTCATTTTGAATGTTTCAAACTTTGGTATTACTAATTCATCGAATATGGTTTCAAATATTATCGAAGAACTTGAGTTGGTAGCCGATCCCTTTCGACAGGAAGCTTCTGTTACGATGTTTCCAACATCGATGAGGTATTTAGGGGTGCGATCGCCATACCTAAGGGAACTAATTAAAAACTGGTGGAAAGAAATAAAAACGTGGCAACCTGAAAGGGTGGTGATTTTTGCGAAAGAACTGGTCGATACACGCATTTTCGAGTGCAACGGGATAGCCTTTGAACTGCTTTGGATGAACAAAAATGCTCTCAGGCTTTTGAAACTGAAAGATTTGGAGGATCTGGGCAAAAACATAGATAATTGGGCAATTACCGATGCCTTTTCAGTATTAATTGCTGGCTGGTGCTGGCGCGAAAATCTGATTGCCAATAAAGATGTTTTAAACTGGTTAAAATCTGAAAACCATTGGTGGAGAAGGGCGGCGGTTGTTTGTACAATCCCACTGAACCTCAGGTCGAGAGGAGGCAAAGGTGATACAAAACGCACCCTGATGATTTGTGAGCAGGTGGTAAGCGACCGGAACGATATGGTTGTTAAAGCGCTTTCGTGGGCTTTGCGAGAACTTTCGAAAAGAGATAAAACTGCTGTTGAAATTTTTATGAAAAAATACGAAGCCAAACTCGCCGGCCGGGTGCGCAGAGAAGTTCATACCAAATTGGAAACCGGAAAAAAAACGAATAGTTGATTAACGCTAAAACCGGATTTAAATCACTGGGTTAATAGTTGCAAATTGTATTGCTCTGACTATAAAAAAGTTAAATGGAAAAACAAAGACTTCCTGAAAATATTGGCAGATATATTGAATTAAATGAAACCGAAATACTTACGCTTTACAAAAATGTCCGGATTTTCAGTTTAAACCGGAAGGATTTCCTGTTAAAAGAAGGGCAGGTGTGCAACTCTTTGTTTTTTGTAGAAAAGGGTTGCCTGAGAATGTTTTTTATCAATAAAAAATTAACTGAACAAATTACACAGTTTGCCCTCGAAGGATGGTGGATGGCTGACTATTTTAGTTTTATGGGTAACACTGCTTCTGAATATTATATTCAGGCAATTGAAAAATCAACAATACTGGCCGTCGATCGCACAAAATTTGAAGATCTGTTACAGGAAGTTCCAAAACTGGAGCGGTATTTCAGAATTATTATGCAAAAGGCTGTTGCGTCTGCACAACATCGTTCCAAACTCGAATTTGACATGTCGAAAGAAGAATTTTACCACCACTTCAGTAGTTCTTTTCCCGAATTTATTCAACGTGTTCCACAATACATGGTTGCTTCCTATTTAGGGCTTACGCCTGAATATTTAAGTGAATTAAGAAAAAAGAAGTAGCCCGCGCCATTTCTTAAACCAGCTTAACTTTCCCTGAATTTCTTACGGTTAACTTTGCCATTGAAAAGAAAATTCAAAGGAGTAGAATTTAAATGTTAAAGTTATGGAAGCAAAATCAAAACTATCCGAAAAATTTCACCAGGTGTTAAAACACGAAGGAGTTGTGTCGATTATGTCGTGGGGAGTTGATCCGCACATTGTAAATACCTGGAACTCATTTTTGGTTGTAACCGACGACGAACGTATTTTAATTCCGGCATACGGTTTCCGGAAAACGCAAAAAAATGTGAACGTAAACAGCACGGTAAAACTGGCATTGGGATGCAGAGAAGTGCCGGGATACAAGGATTATCCGGGAACAGGATTTGTTGTAACAGGAACTGCCCGTTATATTGAAGCAGGGGAAGAGTTCGACATGATGAAAAATAAATTTTCCTTTTTGACGCGCGTTTTTGAAGTAAACGTTGAATCGGCAAAACAAACGTTATAACCAATCGTCTGTTACAAAATAGAATTCAAACTACACCAGCGAAGTTGCCGGTGTAGTTTGTTATTCGGCGTTATTATTTTGTTTTATGATTTCCCTTTTTTTCAGGTCGTATTTATCGCCCGGCCGCAAAAGGTAAAACGATTGCATTTCGGGGATTACAGGATTTCCATCGCGGCGCCAGAACTTTCCATCATAAATCGCAACATACGATTTTCCGATAACTTCAAATGTATCTTTTTCAACTAAAATTGCCGTGCTTTCATCTAAACCAATTCCCAGTAAACCGGGTTTTTCATTTAGAATTTCGAACATGTCGAAATGTCGGTTACGGGCAAGTAAATGCTGGTCGATTGCCACGTTTTTCAGGAAACCAAAACCTGTTTCGTGATCGCCCATCATTATCGTGTTATTTTGTGTATCGCCCCGTGCAAGGTACGATCCCTGAATTGTTGCACCAGCCGATGTTCCGCCGATAGCTCCGCCCCGCTCAAGTACTTTAAAGCACTCGTTTACTACCCTTGTATTCATGTAAGCATCTACCAGTTTCCATTGGCGTCCTCCCGTAAACCAAACACCTGTTGCTTCAGAAAAAGGGGCACAAAATTCTTTGGTATCGGCGGTTTTTGGATCGCGGGTATGAAGCACACTTACAGTTTTTGCACCCAATTCTTTCAGCATTTTGCTAAAAGTCCAATCGTCAGTAAATATATCGGTTTCCCCGGCCGTAGGGATTACTACAATCCGGGCATCCTTACCTCCAGCCTGTTTAACAAATTCTTTGATTAAATCATTGACATTACCCCCGCCTGCAATTATAAGTTTGCCGTTTTGCGGCCCAACATTCTGTGAAAAAACGGGTGCGCAAAAAAACAGTGAAATGAGGACAAAAATTGCAGTCCGGCACATATTAAGGTTTTGCAATGTATAAACTAACGGTGGATTTTTCAGGAAGGGGTAAGCAAAAATCTATTCGCAGGTGCAGCTATGAAGGCTATCAACAATTTGACTTAATATTTCGTACTTTAAAAAATAGAAGGTATTCTTTCCTTCACGTTTGGCACAAAGCACTCCTTTGTCTTTCAAAATTCCCAAATGATGCGAAGTTGTTGATTGCTCTATACCCAATAATTCATGTATTTCTGTCACTGTTAATTTTTTCCCGCCTTCAAGGTGATTTAGAATGGCAATACGTACAGGGTGTGCCATAGCCCTAAGCATTTTTGCAGCCATCTCAAGCCTGTCAGCATCTAACTCCTTGATTTTAAACATAAATATAAAATTTTATAAATACAAATATATAAATATTAGAGATTACTTACAGCCGTAGAATTTAATTTGAATTTATTTTGAAGTACGTTGGTTATTTTATGATTTTTTTAGACTAATTTTTCCGTTATTCGCCGAAATTATTCTATGTTCGTTTTTTAATTAAAGGAGGGGGCGCCCGGGTAAATGATAACAATAGAAAAAATTAAATCGCCAATAGAACAGGAATTAAAGGATTTTGAACCCTATTTTAAAAAATCATTACAAAGCGATGTGCCCCTGCTCGCGACTATTCTTAATTTTTTATACCGGACCAAAGGGAAGCAAATACGTCCGATGTTTGTTTTTCTTTCGGCCAAATTGCATGGCGAAACAAATGATTTCTCGCAATTGGCTGCCTGTTCGGTCGAATTGCTCCATATTGCGTCCCTTGTTCACGATGATGTTGTAGACGAGTCATACGAGCGCCGTGGTACTTTTTCTGTAAATGCACTGTGGCGAAATAAGCTGGCAGTTTTGGTGGGCGACTATATTCTGGCTAAAGGGTTACAGCTTCAACTCGAAAATAAGAAATACAATTTTCTTCATTTGATATCACGTGCTGTACAGGATATGGCCGAAGGTGAAATCCTGCAGATTAAAAAAAGCCGGAAACTTGACATCACCGACGATGTGTATTTCGAAATAATTCGCAAAAAAACCGCTTCGCTGATAGCCACCAGCATGGCAATAGGGGCGGCTTCGGTAACCGGCAATGAAGAAGTGGTTGAAAAAATGTACCGTATCGGTCAGGATGTGGGGATTGCCTTTCAGATTAAAGACGACATTTTTGATTACCAGGCCAAAGGACTTATTGGGAAGCCTACTGGAAACGATATAAAGGAAAAGAAAATTACACTTCCTCTCCTGCATGTTCTAAATAATGCAAAGGCATCGGAAAGAAAGCGGATATTGGGTTTGGTTAAACGTAAAAACAAAAACTCGGCGGTTGTTAAAGAACTTATTCAAATGGTAACCGAAAAAGGCGGACTTGAATATGCCAAAGAAAAAATGAATGAATTCAAGGAAAAAGCCATAGCCGGATTAATGGAATTCGACGATTGCGAAGCACGGACCTCGCTTATTGAATTGATGGGGTATATAACTACAAGAAAAAATTAAAACCACCCCGGTTTTACTCAACCATAATTTTAACCACAATCTTTTTAATCAAAACAGAATCGCCGGTTGTAATTGAAGGCCGGTGAACGTCATCGGGGAAAAACAGAAAAAACCGGTCGGGTGTG
Organism: Draconibacterium sp.; assembly: GCA_037444065.1. Classification (GTDB taxonomy): domain Bacteria; phylum Bacteroidota; class Bacteroidia; order Bacteroidales; family Prolixibacteraceae; genus Draconibacterium. The sequence continues at coordinate 64,862 of JBBINB010000005.1, read as the reverse complement.
GCTTTCAAATAATCTCCACCTTCAAAATCATAGAATGTAATGTCTTTTTCTTCGTTATAGGGTTCGGTTACCTTTACTTTGTCAAGCGTAGTAAGGCCCATAATCTCTTCTCCGCTAATAACATATTGAAGGTCGGTGTATTTTTTGTGTGTTTCGTAACGTGCATCCGGTTTTTGTTTTCCGTAGTACTCTGCCACCATAATAAAAAGGCGCTCGCCTTCAAGTTCCTGTTTACCGGGAGGGAGTTCATTTAAATTGGCGGTTTTCAGAAATTGAAAAGCCTGATCCCAGTGACGCGGGTTTTTATGGTAATAAATTGCCAGGTTCCTTTTATTTACCGAGGCATCGGGTAAAACATTCCAGCCTCCAAGCCACTCCTTTTTTTCAAAAAAATTGCTTACCTCTTCATCTGTCCATTTTGCCGGATCTGTTTTTTTTTCAGAACAGGCTGAAGTTGCTAAAATTGTCATAACCAGGATTATGAATTGAAGTTTCATTTATAAAATTTAAACCCTAAAATTAATTTTTTAAATCAATTTTTCGTTGTTGCGGTGGCGATCTTTATCGCGCAGGTTTTTCTTTTCGATATTTTCCAGAAATGCCTTATTTAAATCGACACCCGTTTGGTTGGCAAGGCAAATCAAAACCCAAAGCACATCGGCCATTTCATCAGCAATAAGCCCCCTACCGGCCTCCCCCTCAAGGGAAGGAGCAGGAGACTCCCTATAAGACTGGTCGCCAAACTGACGTGCAAAATGCCGGGCCAGTTCACCCACTTCTTCGGTTAAAATAGCCATGTTGGTAAGTTCACTGAAATACCTTACCCCAATGGTTTTTATCCAGTCGTCAACCATTTTCTGCGCTTCAGTTATAGATACACTTCTTTTATCCATCCAGTTAAAATTGTTTTTGCCCAAACTTAATATTTCATTCTGAATTTTCTTCTCCTCCTTTTTAGGGAGGCCGGGAGGGGTTTCCTATTCCCTATGTTTTGAATCAATAATTATGGTAACCGGGCCATCGTTTACCAGCGAAACTCCCATCATGGCGCCAAAAACACCTTGCCCAACTTTTTTACCGAGCAATGCTTCGGTTTGGGCAATAAACTTTTCATAAATTGGAATCGCTTTTTCGGGCCGGGCAGCACGAATGTAAGAAGGCCGGTTTCCCTTTTTGGTGCTGGCGTGCAAGGTAAACTGACTAACTATCAGCATTTCTCCATTTATATCTTTCACAGATAAGTTCATCACCCCGTTTTCATCATCAAAAATCCGAAGCTGAACAATTTTGCCCGCCAACAAATCAATATCTTCGTGGGTATCAGAATCCTCAATTCCAACCAGGACAAGCATCCCCTGCTTAATTTCAGAAACAAGTTTACCTTCAATTTTAACCGAACATTCCGAAACCCTTTGAATGACAACCCGCATAAATCAGTTATTTGAATTGCTAATATAAAAAAACGATGGCTTTTTTAAACATAAACCATAAAATTTTGTTTATCATTGAGCAAATAAATTTAAACAAAATAAAAATGAGAACAACAATAGTTTGGATATTATTTCTGCTATTTGTGGCTTGTTCTTCTCAAAAAAAGACAACCCAGGAAACAGAAATAATCTATACTACTCCTGAAATAATTAATACATATTTGGAAATAGAATTGGAAAAGGGTAAATACCACAATCATCCTTCGTTTGCTGTGTGGATTGAAGATTTGGATGGCAATTATATTGAAACACTGTATGTTACGCAATATTTTGCCAAAGGTGTTTACGGTCATGGCGAGTCAGAACCTGGAAAATGGAGAAATGAACCCGGCGAGGCCCGCAGACCTGCAGCATTGCCCTACTGGTCGCACAAACGAAATATTAAAGCGCCCGGCGGATTGTATGCACCATCGCCCGAAACAGCGGTGCCCGATGCGCTAACAGGGGCAACGCCAAAGGGCAACGTAATTTTAAAAACGGGTTCAAAAATTAAGGCTGGAGAAAAATATAAGGTGTATTTTGAAGTAAACCAGCCCTGGGATTCAAATGATTTCTGGACTAACAATAAATTCCCTGACGACTTTAATTACAAAACTTCTCTCCAGCCGGCTATTGTATACTCAGCCGAGGTAGAATCAGGGAAAACTGCAAGTGAAGTGGCATTAAAGGCCGTTGGGCACAGCGAACCTTCCGGAAAAAACGGACAGTTGTTTACCGACCTGTCAACATTTACCACAGCAAAAGAAATATTTGAAAAAATTATTGTCCGCATAAAATAAATAATATGAAGATTTTGAAAATACTTTTTATCACATTCCTTTTACCCTTTGCAGGTTTTGCCCAAAAAGCCTCGCTCGAAGGCAGGGTAGTCGATGCAGTCAGCAACGAACCACTCCCGTTTGTCAATATAGTTGTATCGGGTACTACAACAGGTACAACAACCGATTTGGAAGGAAAATTTATTTTATACGGATTAAAACCCGGATTCATCAGGATTGAAACTTCATTTGTAGGATACAGACAGACTGTTTCGTCTGAAATTGAAGTTAGCGCTGCCAACACAAACTATATTGAAATAGAAATGGAACCGCAGAAAGAGCAGATAGACGAAGTAACTGTAAAAGCCTCCCCATTTCGTAAAACACTTGAAAGCCCGGTTTCGCTGCGGTCGATTGGCATTGGCGAAATTGAAAAAAGCCCGGGCGCCAACCGCGATATTTCAAAGGTAATTCAGTCTTTTCCGGGGGTTCAATCCACGCCGGCATATCGAACTGATATTATTATCCGTGGCGGTGGCCCGTCGGAAAGCCGGTTTTACCTCGACGGGGTAGAAGTGCCTTTTATCAACCACTTTGCCACGCAAGGCGCTTCGGGCGGGCCGGTTGGGATTCTAAACGCCGATTTTTTGCGCGAAGTGAATTATTATTCTGGTGCTTTTCCGGCTAGCAGGGGGAATGCACTAAGCGGAATACTGGAATTTAACCAGGTCGACGGAAATACCGATAAACTGAAATTTCAGGGAACACTGGGAGCTTCTGAAATTGCCGCCACAGTTGATGGCCCCCTGGGCGAAAAAACCACGTTTGTTTTTTCTGCCCGGCAGTCGTATCTGCAGTTTTTGTTCAGCGCCATCGGGCTTCCTTTTTTACCCAATTTTACCGACAGCCAGTTTAAAATTCGTACACGGTTCGATAAGAAAAATGAACTCACCATTGTGGGACTGGGTGCAAACGATGTTTTTGATTTAAACCTTGGTATCGAAAATCCCGACGATCAACAAAAATATATCCTTAGCCAGATACCGGTAAACGAACAGTGGAACTATACTTTAGGTGCAGTTTACAAACATTTCCGCGATAAAAGCTACCAGACCCTGGTTATTAGCAGAAGCCACCTCAACAACCGGGCCTTCAAGTACTTTGATAACGACGACAGTTCGGAGGCAAACAAAATACTGGATTATACTTCTGAAGAAATAGAAAATAAAATCCGTTTCGAAAACAATATACGAATGGATGAATTAAGGATAAATTATGGTTTGAATACAGATTTTGTGCGTTACAGGAATGCCACTCAACAACGGCGGTTTTATAATGACGAAATTTTAAATATCAACTACAACACCCTTCTTGATTTGATTAAATACGGTTTATTTGCCCAAATCAGCAAAAATGTGTTGCAGGAAAGGCTGGCGCTCTCGCTGGGTGTGCGTTTCGACGGGAATAATTATTCATCGGGGATGAACAATCCGCTGCAGCAGTTTTCGCCGCGCTTTTCGGCTTCGTACAGCTTAACAGACAGGTGGAGCCTGAATTTTAACACGGGACGCTATTTTCAGCTCCCGTCGTACACTACGCTGGGATTTAAAGAAAACGACATTTTTGTAAACAAGGAAAATAATCTGAAATACATTTCGGTAAACCACCTGATCAGCGGGTTGGAATACCTTCCGTCGTCAACGGTTTTGTTCTCGGTGGAAGGATTTTGGAAAGGATATTCAAACTACCCGTTTTCGGTAAAAGACAACATCAGCCTGGCCAATAAGGGGGCCGACTTTGGTGTTATTGGCGATGAGGAGGTGCTGTCGGTTTCTGCCGGTCGGGCTTTTGGTACGGAGTTTCAGGCCAGAATTAATTCAACCGACGGTTTTAACCTGAACCTGTCGTATACTCTGGTGCGCAGCGAGTTTGAAGATGCCGCCGGATCTTTTATCCCTTCAAGCTGGGACTCGAAACACCTGCTGGTTTTAACCACAACAAAAGACCTTAAAAAAGAATGGAGGGTTGGAGCCCGCTGGCGTTTTGTGGGCGGACTGCCTTACACTCCTTTTGATCTCGACAGGAGTTCGCAGGTGGCAGCCTGGAATTTAACCGGAAGTCCTTATTTCGATTTTTCAAAGCTCAATTCAAAACGGTTTAAGCCTTTTCATCAACTCGATTTGAGGGTTGACAAATCGTTTTACCTCGACAAACTCACCATGAAATTTTATCTCGACATTCAAAACCTGTATAATTTTCAGGCTGAACAGCAGGATATCCTTGTTCGTGCCGAAGATGAAAACGGCAATTTACTGTTAACCGACAACGGAACCCGCTATGTATTAAACCGGGTTAGCAACACATCGGGAACGGTGCTGCCAACCATTGGAATTATTATTGAATTTTAATGCGGGTCAATCAGTTCCGGATACTTTGCTTTAAAAGCCTTTAACCCTATTCTGAAATCATCCAAAGTCCCGTTCCTGTCGACACCGTTGGATGTCCAGGGCATAATTCCTTTCCATCCGTTTAGGTAGGCTTTGATAAACATTTCATCGGGTGAGACTTCGAGTTTAGGGGAAGCAGCATCGTTAAACACACCTTTTGCAGGGTTTTCGCCAACCATGCAGGGACGGTCGCCAATTCCATAATATTCAGGTGTTTTATCGAGGGCAAAATTTCCGCAATACTTAACGGTCCAGCCGTAATAATGAAGCGAGTAAAAGTCGAGACGGGCTTCGGCGGAATTGAATTGTTTCTGAAGATTTTCGTCGCTCCAGAAATTCCCTTCAAATTTATCGCTGTTCCATTTTACTGCGCCGCCGCCCATGGTAACCAGGATGTTGCTGCTTTGGTGAATTGCCGCGGCAGTGCGGGCAACCAGATATTGAAGCCGGTCCCAGGGAATTTTCCCGCACTCTTCGTTCTGGTTCACCCATTCAATTTCGTTGCAAATATCGATGCTCCACAAGTAAGGGTTGCTTTTAAATTTTTCAACAAACGGAAGTACATAGTTTTCAACAAAGGAACCAACGCCTTCATTGCTCATAACCAGACTCCTCCATTCCTTGTAATGTTTTGTGTTGTTTTTAAAATGGTCGAATGAAATCAGCGTGGCTTTTATGTAAATTTTATTTTTTTCGGCCAGGTGAAACATATCCGAAACATCATCCCAAAATTTTTCTGTAGCTCCAGTCAGGATTCCTTCAGGGGTAATTATTAATCCGCCATCGCCGCTGCAGGTAATCCAAATCCGCGTAGAGTTTCCTCCTGCATCTTTTATACGTTTAAATTCATTATCCCACCAGCCGCTTTCGTAGTTTCCGCCAAAATCGTTCCAGTGGTTCCAGGGGGTGTTGGCGCCATTCAAAACGATTTCTTTTCCATTAATCACGAATTTTGTACCGCTAACGGTTATCCTTTGTGATTTTGCGGCATTCCCAACAAAAAAGAGGGCTGAAATAAGAAGCAATAGTTTTGTTTTCATTGTGCTGTAGTTTTTTTATTAGTCAATTTTTATACAGGCTGTCAATGCCGGTGTTAGTCAATATTAATATTTCCTTTTACATGAACAGTAAACAACCTTATCCAATCTAATTTACCTTCTTTACCACCTCCACAAGGTTAGTTTTCGAAATTTCCTTATCGGGTCTTTCGATGGTGCTTTCAGGAGTGCGGAATACCCAGGGCTGCCATAACTCCAAAACTTGTTCCCATTCTTCGAGTGTCCGCGTAGGATAGTCGGAAGGCCAGCCACCTGCACGGAATTCTTCTGATACTCCCTGGTCATGAATCACATTTTCGCGCCAGTTGTTCAGTTCCTTCAGCAATTCATCTTTTACCTGCCGGTATTCCGGATTATTGGCAAGGTTATGTACCTCGTCGGGGTCATTTTTCAAATCAAAAAGTTCGAATTCGGGTTTTGTGGCCGCCATAAAAGCAGCCTGCTCAGGTGGCAATTCGCCTTTCATGTTAAGCACATTTAAAAGCGCCAGCACCGGGTAACTCTCTTCCTTGTACCGGTTAAACTGGCACCAGGCACGTTCGGGGATTAAATTGTGAATGAGTTTAAATTCTTTGGAACGAATAGCGCGCATGGCATCGTGCGTATCGTCCATTTTATCGCGTGCGGCAAAAATGTATTTCCTGTTTTTTGTGCTTTCATCGAGGAGGTTCAGCCCGTGCAATTCATACGAAGTTTTTACCCCGGCAACATCAAGAATGGTTTTTGAAATATCAATGGTCTGCACCAGTTCGTCGCGTACCTGGCCGGGTTTTATTTTAGCCGGCCAGCGAACCAAAATAGGCACCTGTATTCCTCCATCGTACAAAAACTGTTTACCCCGAGGCATACAGCGACCATTGTCGCCGATAATAAATACGATGGTGTTCTCAGCAAGACCCTCATCTTCGAGCCGTTTTAAAACTGCCCCTATTTCGCGGTCGACAATCTGCGCACTTTCCAGACCGTTGGCCCAGTCGCGTTTTACAAAATCGGTTTGCGGGTAATACGAAGGAATTTTTACAGTTGCAATATCAATAGGGTTTTCGGGGTCACGAACCCACTTCCGGTGTGTTTTCTGAAAGGTAAGCTGTGCAAAAAATGGCTGGCCTTCGGCGCGTTCGCTCCAGTCTTTTCCCTGGTAGGGTTCGCGGTCGAGCGTAAAATTAAAATCGGTTTTACGCGATTCCATAAAACAGGTAAAATAACCTGCTTCTTCGAGCAAATGAGTAATTGGTTTGATACCGAATGGGAGCGGCTTTTTATTTTCCGTGCGGTGCTGGTTTGCCCCGATGTAATTCTGATGAAACCCGGTAATCATTGCCGAGCGCGAAGGCGAACAAACCGGTGCCGTGCAAAACGAATTGGTAAACCGGATTCCTGAAGCGGCAAATTTATCGATGTTTGGCGTTTGAATACCGGGTTCGCCGTAACACGAAAGCTGGTAACCCCAGTCCTCCATCATCATCCAAACGATGTTGGGTTTTTGCTCATTGGCTTTTTGAATGCATGAACCGCAGAATGCAACCCCAACAATTAAAAATAATTTTAAGTAATACATGGTTAGATTCATTTGTGTTGTTTAATAATTTCTGTTCTGTTAATTGAATGGGGATCGTTCACGGTTGTGCCACTGTTTAAAATTCCGTTTATTGCATTTTCGCGGAATTCCTTGCTGGCATCGTAGAATTTATGCGCAAGATCAACAGTTGAAATCAAAATACCGGGGACATTTGCTTCCAGTTTGTTTTGAATGAGTCCATCAGGGGTGATAAAATGACAAGGCCAGCTTTCAGCGGCAGATGAATTGGTAATTGACAGGTAAAAATAGTTTGTGGCTGCATTGGCCTGAGAAGTAACCGGCATAATTACGGGATGTATGCTTCCCTTTTTTTGACGGGCATTATAGAATGAATGGAAAATCAAATCTGTGCCAAGTTTTCTGTATTCGCGGTACAATTCAGGAAAACGAACATCGTAACAGATTAACAGGCCGCAATTTACGCCGTTCAAACTAAAATTCACAAAATGATCGCCGGGAGAGAAATGCTTTAAATCGCCGCCTGTACAAAATCTTTTGTCGTACCGGTCAATAATCTCTCCATTGTTGTTAATTACATACAAGCTGTTGTGAGGTTTTACATTTTCACTTAACCGGTGGATCGACTCCAGAACTACCCAAATTTTTAATTGTTTTGCAATGTTTAAAACAGAATCGGTTTTTTCGTACAACAAATTCCAGTCAAATCCATCCAGGGTTTTCATATCCACTTCCGGGTACCCCGAAAGGGCACATTCAGGGAAATGCACTATATCGGCTTTTTTCAATTTAGCCTCAATAACCTGATTTTTTATCCACTCATAATTTTCAGAAATGCTCTCAGAAACCGGAAACTGACAGGACGCAAGCACAATTTTTCCCTCGCGGTAATCTGCGCTGTGTTGCCCCTTCGCGAAAAAACAAATACAGACTGAACAGATGAAAAGAAAAACTGATTTTTTCATAATTAAAACTTTAATGTGATCTGAAATCGAACCACAGCTTTATCGGGTAATTTTCGTCGCCCGGGTGACCTGCATAAACTCCCTTTCGGCTTTTGGGACCCAACTGTTCGGGCTGTTTGAACTTGGTGCCGATGGCCGGAATTTCGTACAAAAACGAGATGTCTCCTTCAGGAAACGGCGGGTAAGTTCCGCCAGCCACAAATTTTGGCTTAGCCGGTGTGAACAATCTGAAAAACAGATTTGGCGTCTCAGAAATTACTGTAAAATCCGATTCCGTGGTTTGCAAAGTAGCCCAGTATAAATTGGCGTGATATCCTTTAAATTCAGGATATTCCATTTTGTCAAAACTTTCACCGGTGATGGTGTTGTTGTATGCTTTTTCCCATACGCCAAAGTTGCTTCCTTTAATCCGGTTTTTCCAAACACGGTAGGGTCCGCGGCCCATCCATTTTACACCCGTGCATTTTTCTTCGGAATACGAAAAGGAAAGCCCTATAAAATCAATGTCTTTTGCACGTTTCAGCGCTCCGGCTTCCAGGCCGAGCAAACCGTTTTTAGTTAAAGTCCAAACTATTTTTTCAGGATAGCCGGAATATTTTACTTCCATTTTGAAATCCCCGTTTTCAATTTTTCCCCATTTGGCGCCTTCCACTTTTGAGTCGGCACCCACCGGCACTCCTCCCGAAAAAGAAATGTTTCCCTTGCTGTTTTTTATTTCTGAAATTCTTCCATCGGCTTTGTTAAACACAACTTCCAAATCTCCTGCAACAGCAGTGATTAGCATTTCTGAAACATTTACTTTTATTTCGGACTCAGTCGAATTTACTTTTAGAAATTCATTTGCTTTTTCTTCAGGCTGAATTACCGGCCAGCTCCAGGTATATATTTCATAACCATTTTGGTCGATGGCTTTTAACCTGAAAATATCGGCATCTTTTAGCGAATTTCCTGTATTTACTTCAACCAAAGCAATCTCTCCTGGCTGAGCATTAGGCGACCCAATAATTCCGCTGCCGGTCACTTCTTCAAATGCGCTGCCAACAAAAGTTTTTACGGCAGTCCAGCTAAAGCCGCAGTCTTTTAAATTAGTGTAAATGAATTTATTTTTCAGGAACAATTTTCCGTTCCATTTTCTGTTAATCGTAACAGGTTCAACCTGCACCGGCGACCAGATTTCCTTAACGGTATAAAAGCTGCCTTCCTTTTCGCGGTGGGGTCCAAGAATTCCGTCGGGAGCATGGTTTCCATCCGAATCAAACCAGGGTTTATCGCCATCGGTACGATACAATGCCTCATCAGAAAAAACCCAGAGAAACCCGCCGGCATGCAATGGTGTCGATTCGTAACTGCGCCAGTATTCTTCGAGCCCCGCCCCGATTCCGCCATCGTACAAACCATGCAGCAATTCGGTGGCCATAAACGGGTCGTTGCCAAAAACATTCCGACCTATCGCATAATCAAATTCAGGGTAGTGGTGCGTATCCACGCCGTTTCGCAAAAGCCAGGGGTAAATTACCGGACGTTTCTGGATGTCGAGTTCATGAAAACCCTTTTCGTTGGCAAAATCCCAGCCGCCTTCATTTCCGTGGTCCCAAACCACAACGCTCGGGTGGTTTTCATCTTTCAGAATGGTTTCTTTAACCAATTTAGGACCTACTACGGTATCATATCCATCCTGCCAGCCGGTAACCTCATCCAAAACAAACAAACCCAGCGAATCGCACAATTCAAGAAAACGCTTGTCGGGAACATAATGCGAGCAGCGCACCGCATTCATATTCATTTCTTTCATCAACCTGATATCAGTCATGTGGTTTTCGTTGCTTAGGCAGCGTCCGGTTTCGGGCCAGAACGAATGGCGGCAAACACCTTTAAAAACTACTTTTTCGCCATTCACATAAAATCCGTCGTGGCGGCGCAGTTCTACCGTACGAAACCCAATTCTTTCGGTGGTTTCATGTATAATTTTGTCGCCAATTTTCAGGCTGATTTTTAGATTGTACAAGGTTGGCCACTCCGGGTTCCAGCTTTTTACTCCCTCAAATTTTCCGGAAATTATTTTTGAGGAAGCTCCAATTTCGATTTTTTGCTGAACCGTTTTTCCAACGGTTTTTCCATTCAAATCAAACAATTCAACAAAAACCGTATTTTCAGATTTTGCATTGTTGGTTTCAACCAGGATATTAAATGACCCATCGGCCTGCGCATCAATTGCAGCTCGCGTTATGTGAATTTCGGGCAGAACCTCCAGAAAAACAGGGCGGAAAATTCCTCCGAAAATCCAGAAATCGGCCTGCCGTTCAGCTTTGTTTACCGACTCGTTTTCCGAATGTTTGGCTACATCCACTTCCAACAGGTTGGTTTTCCCGTATTTCAGCAATTTCGAAATATTGTATTTAAACCGGTAAAACCCGCCCTGATGAACTGCCCCGGCCGTTTTCCCATTGATTTTCACACGGGTGTCGGTCATCGAGCCATCAAAAACAATATTCACGGTTTTCCCTTTCCACGAAGCCGGAACTTCAAACTGGTGTTTGTATAAACCGTGTTCAAGCCCTAATTTTTTGTTTTTATCGCGCCAGTCGTGGCCGTAATTGTAAGTTCCGAAACCGTGCATTTCCCAGTTGGAGGGCACCGGGATTTTCGACCAGACTCCGCTGTTCCGGCCGTCTGTGCAAAAGAAATCCCATTCAACTGTATTTGCTGCATCCGTTCCGGAAAGGTAAACGATTTGGGTGGGTTGGGCGGTTAATGAGATTGAAAGAATATAGAACAGAGCAGTGAAAAAGCAATACTTGGTATTCATTTGATATTGGGTTAGATTATTTACTTTAGCTCAAAACAACCGGTTCTATTGGATACCAGAAGCTTTTCCTAATTATTTTTTTTGCAATTTCACGATCGAAACTGAGGTTCATAAAATCGATGATATTGTCTTCGGATGGGAAATAGCTTTGGCAATATCGCGGAATTACATAATCCGGGACAATACCAATATAATCGTTTCCGGTTACCATATTATAAATTTCCCTGGCATCTAAAAGTTGGAAAGGGATATTGTTCCTGTTTAAAGCCAATGCCATCCTTACCGTTTCTTCCACCCTTACTATGCTCGAACCAGCCAACCGTACCTTCCATTTTCCACAATAATCGGATACAAAAAGTGAAATGTGGGTTGAATTACCGCCCCTGCAGATTTCCCAGGGATGCGCACCCATTGTTTGCCCGCTTTGGTACCAATCTTTGAAAGCCTGCGGCGAATCCCCATTAATGGCTCTGAGGCCGGCATCGCGCCCATCAGCCAATCTTAAATATTTTTCTTTTGGTGTTAACTGGCCGCTTTCATTCTTAAAATAGTTGTTGGCATCGTACGCTATTTCGCACATTGTGTAAAACATGTTTGAAGTCATTTCATCCAACCCGGATTGATTATCGCCACTTATTTGATTTATAATCAAATTAAGTTTTTCAATGTTTTCAATACCCAGGTTTAAGTCCAAACGCAAGGTATCTTCATCCACAATATCCCAGAATTCGCAACGCTTTATTCTACCAACTCTCTTATAGTACGACAAATTATGGCTTATATAATCGTTCCAGGCATTAGTATCCTTCTTTAAATTTTTTATTTCAGAGCTTATTCTGGTTGACAGCCATTTAATAAGCTTGTTATAGACATTGTACTCCAGATGGATGTTTTCGTTGGGAATCTCATTTTCATCGATCCTGCAAATTAATTTTGAGTTGAGATAGAAAAACATTTCGCTTTTAAATTTGGCGGTTGCGAATTTATACCATTTGGTTTCATCAGGATAATAGCTTTTCCATAATTGATCAAATTCTTCGAATGACTCTACTTCGCCGCATTCCTTTAAATCTTCAAAACTGCCGAAAACCGATATTGGCCCGCGTTCAACTTCAAACCAAATGGATCGAAAGTCATCGCTTTCACCCGGCTTCAAAACACTAAAAACCTGATACAATTTCTTCAAATTCCCGTGTATTTTAAAAGTTGGGGGAATCCCGTCCATTTTAAGGGCTTCAGTGAATGTATCAATTTCCGGTGCAAATAATTTTGTTTTCATTATATAACAAATTTACGAAACCCTAATTTAACGGTTGCATCCAATGAGATTTTACTTCACCTCAAATATCTCCCTTAATTCTTTGTTACTCAGGTTACCAATCCAACTTTCGCCGGTGGCGACAGTCATTTCGGCAAGGGCTTTTTTATGCTGAATCATTTCGTTTATCTTTTCTTCGAAGGTATTTTTTGTTATAAAACGGTGGACCATTACATTGTTTTTCTGGCCGATACGATAGGCCCGGTCGGTTGCCTGTGCTTCCACTGCCGGGTTCCACCAGAGGTCGTAGTGGATGACGTGGCTGGCGGCGGTCAGGTTCAAACCTGTTCCGGCTGCTTTCAGCGAGAGCAGAAATATTTTATCGGCGTGGTTGGTTTGGAAACGTTCCACCATTTCCTTTCGCTGGTTGATACTGCTGCCCCCGTGATAAAACAGCGGTTCCTGTTGGTAGCGTTCGTTAATGAAATGTTTCAGCAGTTTGGCCATTTCGGTGAATTGTGTAAAAAGCAGCACTTTTTCGTTGCTTTCGATAATTGTGTCGAGTTTGTCGAAAAGAAGGTCAAGTTTACCACTTAAAGAAGCATCCATTTTTCCATTTTTCAGGAACTGTGTGGGATGGTTACAAATTTGTTTTAGCGCCATAATCATTTGCAAAACCAGTCCTTGTCTCACAAAAAGTGATTTCTGGTCAGACTGTTTGATGCCTTCAATTTCATCCATTGCTTTTTCCAGCGTTTTTTCGTAAAGGCTCGCCTGTTCTTTCGTAAGGCTTGCAAAGCTGTCGATTTCAATTTTTTCGGGGAGGTCGGAAATGATTGATTTGTCTGATTTGAGACGGCGCATCAAAAACGGTGAGGTTACCTGTTTCAGTTTGTCGGCAGTTTCACGGTCGTTTAGCTGTTCAATCGGATTTCCGTAGGTTTCGGCAAACTCTTTGGCGCTTCCCAGGAAGCCGCGGTTACTGTAATCCATTATACTCCATAGTTCGCTTAACCGGTTTTCTACAGGTGTTCCGCTAAGCGCGATAAAATTGACTGATTTTATGGATTTGATGGCCTTGGTTTGTGCCGTATTTTCGTTTTTAATGTTTTGCGCCTCATCGATAACAAGCGAGTGCCACTTCTGTTTTTTCAGTTTATCAGCATCACTGCGCGCAATACCGTACGAAGTGAGCAGGATATCATACCCGTCCAATTTTGCCAGGTCGCGGAGCGTTCCGTGATAAATCGCAGTTTTCAGTACAGGTGCAAATTTTTGTACTTCGGCCTGCCAGTTGGTCATCAGACCTGTTGGCGATACCACCAGTATTTTTTCATTTTCCAGATGGCCTTCCTCTTTAAATTTCAGGATGGTTGCAATTACCTGTAAGGTTTTCCCAAGCCCCATGTCGTCGGCCAGTACTGAGCCGAAACCGATTTTTGCATTTCGGTAAATCCACGAAAAACCGCGCTGCTGGTAGGGGCGCAATTCAGCTTTTATCCCTTGCGGTAACTTGATTTCCTTGAAATTTGTCAACTCTTCTATCAGCTTCTTTACCTCGTCTGTAAGCGAAACTTTTGCCCCAAAATAATCACCCGAAAGCGCAGCCCGCAGCATTTGGAACGCCGACATTTCCTTCGATTGCGAAAAATGTTTGTAGAGTTTTACCAGATCTTCCTTTTCAACGTATATGTATTCGGTTTTGAATTTTATCAACCCTTCTGATTTTTTCAGAAGCTGCCTGAATTCTTCCTCACCCATTACCGTATCACCAATTGCCACCTGCCACTCGAAATCGAGCATTTTATCGAGGCGGAAAAACGATTTACCCGTTGTTTTGTTTTTGATTTTCACGCTGGCGCGGGGTTTCAGTATTTGCTGCAACGATTTTGGCAACAATACTGAAATGTCTAATAGTTGGATAGCAGGAATCATTTGCATCAAAAACGGAGTAAATGTTTCGCTGGTCATAACCATTTCTTTTTCGCCCGAAGTGTTAATGAACTCGTCCAAACCATTGACAAAACTGCTTAATTGCGAAACCGATTGAAGGATTTCAAAGCGTTCGTTGTCGAATTCTTTTTTAGAGAGGACATCTTTAAGGGGAACAGCCAAATCCAAAATATTCGTGGAATTTTGAATGCTCACCGAAACTTTGAACGAACCGTCTTTACACTCTTCCACTACAAGTAAGGGTTTATATTTCCCCTGAGATAAGTAGAATTTCTGCAACCATGTCATAATCCCGCCAGTTAAGGCCTCTTCGCCTGGCCTTGTAAACGGGTAGCTTTTCGATTTGAAGAAGAGGATTTCAAAAATATCGTCGCCCACATTGTAACTTACCAGGCTCACGATTTCGGTAATAAAAAGCGACAGCAAATTAACCGCCCTGTCTTTTGTGATTTTCCGTTGCCTTTTATTTTCCTGCCAGATAAATATATCGGGCGGCAACATGATTTCAAGTTCATCGACCATTTTTTTTACATGTTTGCTCAACATCGCCGGCAGCCACCGGATGGTAAATTCTTTACCGGGCAATTGCACAATCTGTGGCACAATTGCACCATTGGCAACTAACTGAACTGACAAATGCAAAACAGTACGCAACGATGCAGTTGAGGGCTGGTAATCATAGGTTTTCGAACTTTGGATTTGGGCAAGCTGCTGCAAAAATTCCCTGACTGAGTAATTTTTATTGTTGACCGAAACTTTTGCCCGTAACGAATCATCGAGGCTCACAGTGTTTTTCGCATGATAATCGATTTGGTTCTCATTGGAATAGGCGGTATAAAAAAACTGGGGCAATTGTATTTTTCCGCTGGCTGCTTTTTCGGTGTTTTTTACAATCCGGTTTAAGTGAGCACGGTATTTTTCGCGGAAATCGGCAGCCGAAGCGGTGTAAAACGGCGGAAACGGCGACAACAAGGCGGTCAGCGGTTCGTGGATGGGAGTTAAGCCGGTGTACGAAAGTTTTAGGTACGCCGACTCGGGGTCGTATGGTTTTTCTTCTTTTTCGGTACTGAAAAACAGTTCCTTTATTTTTGGGATTTCAATATTTTGCTTTTTGATTACAATCCCTAATTTGTTCAACCCGGCCAGCAAATCGACATTATGCAGCGAGAAAGCGAGAAAAGGGTTGTTGTCGATTTCGGCCGAAACTTTGTAGATTACAGAAGCGAGGTGTTTGCAGGGCACCGCCCAATCGGGGCAGGAACATTGCATTTTCAGGTCACTCCATTGTTTGGGGAAAACTTTTAGCCCGAATCGTTCGGCTAAGGGTAGGATGGCAGGGTCCAACTCGCGGTTTAGCAATTTTGATATAATAACCGGACGTTTTGTGATTTCGCGGATAAAATTACCCAGTTCGGGGTCGAAAAACGGAGGCATAATAATATCGACCGAGTAAGGGCGGGGTCGTGAACCTGCCACTTTTGCCGCAATATGGTTGCCACTGAAAGTGATTTTTTCAACGGCACCTTTCCGTGCATACGAAGCACCGCGCGGCAAGCGGTTACTATAATCAATATTGCTGAGCGAATTAAGCCACTGTTCGCCCCACCATGTTTTCCCAAATGCTGCTGCCATAAAAAGTTGATTAAGATAAAAATCTGAAATTATTTCAAAACGGAAAGAAAATAAAGAATAGGTGAAAACCTAAGAAAACAAGCAGTGTTTTATCAACGAATTAAAGGTTTTAATTAACCAGCCCGATTTGACGGAGGCGAGTTGCAAAACAAAGGTTAAAAGAACTGATTAACATTCAAATTTTTCAAATTTTAAATAACATGCCGGTATGTCTAAAATGATTTTTCAGGTCCAACCATTCCTTCTGTTAAAACCCGTGTTATTTTTCTTTCGGACGAAAGCTGAATTGCCCCAACCGTTGTTTTGGTGTTACGGATTTTTCCCAATAAATCGGTTCCTGACCATTCATTTGTAAATTTGGATTGGGGCGTTGAAGATGTTGGCCAGGCAATATGGTTTTCATCCAAATCGAGGTTTGGATTTTGGTTTAAAATTCCTTCGGCAATATTATCTGCACTTCCGCCAAACGCAATATTATCCTGCCATTTCCAGTTTTCAGGCTGGTCGTTTTGAACAAATTGAATCAGCGCATGGTTTTTTTCGGTGTAAAAAATGTTGCCCGCAATGGTACAATCTTTTGGTGGCGTGCCGTTGGGATGCGATGAATGATTCAATCCTATCTCCATTGTTTTGGCACAGTTAACAAAGGTGTTGAACAGGATTTGGGCACGTTCCACCCTGATGTACAAATCGTCGGGGGTGCCGTCCATCATACCGACACCGTATTGCCCGAGACTGAAGAAATAGTTGTTTGCCACCACCTGACCGGTTCCTTGCAACCGCACACCGCCACTGCCGGATTCGTTTTCGCCAAAAAAGAAATTTTGTGTGACGTTGTTGTTGTCGCCATGACGAAGCACCAAGCCTCCTTTGCAGTCGCGAAATGTGTTCCCACGTAAAATGTTACCGTTCGATTTCACGGAAATAATCTCCGATTCGCCATTGCAACGAAGAAACAGGTTGTTTTCGATTATGGAATTGCAATCGCCTGCAGGTGGGTCAAACGGGTTATTTTCGGTAATCAGTTGAAGCGTTTCAAAACCATTGCCGCTTTTTCCCTGTGGAATATTTTGAAACAAGTTGTGATGGACGCGGTGCTGTTCGTTTTGGTTACGGACGATGATTTGCATTAGCTGGCAATTTTTTTCAAAGTCGCGGTTGTTGGTTTTGTTTTCGAACAGGTTGTGGTCGATTTCCATGTTCATGCTTCCTGCAGAAATACGCACCCATTTCAGCGCCTTCGAATCAGAAAAAGTGCAGCGGCTCAAACGGCAACCAGTCCCTTCAAAAATCACACAGCCCCCTTTTTCAAACTTGCATCCAATCAAAGAAATGTAATCGCCCTGAATTTTAATTTCCGACTCAATAATTGCTTTGCCCTGGTTTTTTGCGCGGATGACAACCGGATTTTTCGCAGTTCCGGCTTTTGACGAAAGCAATGTTTGGCCGGAAAAACTTCCGTCGGCAAGCAGGATTTCGGTGCCAGGTTTTGAATTGGAAATAGCATTTTTCAATTCAGCAAATAATTTTACCTCAATTGAAGTTTGAGCGATTCCAATCATATAATTCAAAACAAAAAAAGTTGTTATTGAAAATTTTATAAAATACATAAGTTGCTCTTTTTTAAAGGTTTGATTTGCTACAAAATGCAGTAACAATGAATACCAATTGAATTATTGATGTTCTTTTTTATATTCCGTTTCGAATCTTTTCCGCAACTGCGCAAGTAATTCTGCATTTCCAGGATTAAGCGCCAGATTATCCATTTCCAACCCAGGCGCTGAGTGTTCATAAATTTCCTCAAACATTATTTTTTGAGTTTTCCGGTCAATCCACCGGGTATAACGATATATGTCTGTTCTCATACTGTAACCCATGACAGGAATCTTCGTTTTGCCTTCCTGCACAGTCCTAGGATACTGGCTAAATGCCACATCGGCCGATTTTTTTTCAGGATTTTTAAGGAAAGGGACAAAACTGGTGCCCTGCAAACTTTTTGGCGTTTCAATATTTGCCAGTTCACAAAGGGTAGGATATACATCCACGGTTTCGACAAGTGCTTCGCATTTGGCTTTTTTTGTCATTCCTGGTGCACGTACAATGAGAGGGATACGGGTATCGACTTCAAAATTAGTGTGTTTGCACCATTCGCCATATTCACCCAATTTCCAGCCGTGGTCGCCCCAAAGTACAATGATGGTATTTTCATACAGGCCTTGTTCCTTCAAATGGTTAACCAGGCGGCCAACCTGGGCATCAATAAAACTTGTACAGGCATAATACCCATGAATCATTTTTTTTGCATCTTCATTTGACAGCGAGCCTTTTTCCGGCATTTTGTAGTATTTCCGTAACTCACCGGAATTGGCAAAAATGTAATCCTTGCTCCCATCGGGCCTGAGTCCTGATGGCACTTTAATTTTTGCGGGGTCGTACATATCCCAGTATTTAGCCGGGGCAACAAAGGGCAGGTGTGGCTTTACGAAACCAACAGCCAAAAAAAAGTTTGTGTCTTTCAGGGCATTTATCCGCTTAATGGCATGGCTCGCAACCCTGTAATCATCATGCTCTTCCTCAGGCATCTGCGAGCGATACCAGGGTAACTTCAAACCATCAATTTCGGGGTAACAGGTGTTCAATTTGGTCGTATCGCCCGAGGTTAACTGAGGGCGTTTTTCAGCCTTGTAAGGATGTTCAAAATTGGATGAACTCCACGACAATACATCATTTTTATTGCCGTGACCGGTATGATAAATTTTGCCCATTCCTTCGGCTACATAGCCGTTTTTCATAAATTGCTGCGTCAGGGAAACTGCATCCGGTGCTTTATCCCTGAAAAATGTGGCTAAATCCCAGATGCCCAATTTATCCGGCCTCAAACCTGTCATTAACGTATTCCTCGATGGTGCGCAAACCGCCTGCTGAGTAAATGCACGGTTAAATAAAACACCTTCAGCCGCCAGCTTGTCGATGTTGGGCGACAAGATATGCGAAACGCCATAACAACTCAGCTCGGGCCGCAAATCGTCAACCGCAATTAACAGGATGTTTGGTTTTTGCTGACTTTTGGTATTTTTTGCCTGAACGGGATAAATTGTTACAATCAGGAGAACAATAATTGCAGCTCGTAAAATCATGGTTTATTCTTTAATGGTTCGTTCTTTTTGTTCC
Organism: Draconibacterium sp.; assembly: GCA_037444065.1. Classification (GTDB taxonomy): domain Bacteria; phylum Bacteroidota; class Bacteroidia; order Bacteroidales; family Prolixibacteraceae; genus Draconibacterium. The sequence continues at coordinate 45,787 of JBBINB010000005.1, read as the reverse complement.
TTAAAATAGGGCTGAAAATTGTATTCGGAATGGATGTTCCATTTTGCATTTTCTTTTGGGAAATAGACTTCCAGGTTGTTTTTTATTTCACTGTTTTCAGCAAGCCCGGCAATGTTGGTCCATTCGTTGGGATCAGTTTTGTGGTTATACAACTCCTCGTTTCCGTCTTCATAACGTGTGTATCGGTATTCCATCGTCCGCACCGAATGGTTGTTCATCCCATAAGTTGTAACAGCAATAGTTTTTTCCTGAGTTTCACCTTTCATTACCGGAATCAGCGAAATCCCTTCGTTTAGCGTATAAGCCGGAAGACTGCACAATTCAAGCAAAGTAGGATAAACCGATAACATTTCGGCAGGCGAATCTATTACCTTACCTTTCGGCAGGTTTGGAGCAGAAAAAATCAATGGGGCATTGGTGGCTTCTTCCCACAGGGCATGTTTGGCAAAGGTCCCTTTTTCACCCAAACGGTACCCATGATCCGACCAAAGTACAATCACTGTATTTTCGGCGTATTTACTGTTTTCAAGGGCTTGCAGCACACGGCCAATTTCATAATCGACAAAACTCACGCAAGCGAGGTAAGCCTGAATGATTTTTGGCCACTCGCCGCTTTCGATGGCCCAGTCGGTTTGCGGCATCATGGGCAGGTCGTTGATTTGTTTGGCAACCGATGGCACATCGTCGAGGTCGTCGGCTTTGTAGGGCGTTAATTCCAGTCCTTCCAGCGGGTGTAAATCAAACCATTTTTGAGGGACGTACAATGGAACGTGCGGGCGAAGAAATCCGACTGCCAGGAAAAACGGTTTGTCGTAATCGCGGTTCAACCGTTCAATTGCCCAGCCAGCCGATCGATGATCTGGCATAAGTGAATCGGCTTCGGGGAAAGCGCCCCAGTCGGTACTTGTACGGCCATAGTTTTCTCTATTCGCAGTTCCCCAACCATCCCATACAAAACGTTGTTTTGGCGCTGGGCCAAATCCTTTTACACGTCCTCCCGATTCGTCAAACAAACTGTCGGGAGCATGTTCGTGAAACAGTTTCCCGATTCCCATCGTGTGATACCCGTTCTTTTTAAAATATTCGGGCAGGTATATAATATCCTGCGTTGCCGGATTGTCGGATTTGATAAGATTGTCGTCAATCATTCCGTAAATACCTGTGGTTGAAGGCCGCAAGCCCGTCATCAGCGAAGCCCTTGACGGGCCACAAAGCGGTGCCTGGCAGTGGGCATTGGTAAAAAGGAGTCCCTGCGAGGCCAGTTTATCGAGGTTTGGTGTTTTGGTGTTGGGGTGGCCGTTCATACAACCCAGCCAGTTGTTCAGGTCGTCAACAGCAATGAAAAGGACATTAGGTTTTTTGGCTTGAAATATCGTTTCGCCTTGTTTTCCTTTTACACAAGAAAAAAACAAAACCGTGGTTATTATAATCAGGAAAAAGTTTTCCTTTTTCATTTTTTTAATCTTTTGTTATCTGGCTTCCCCACCAGTTATTTCCCGGGTCAAAGTCTATTGAAAGGAATTGCAGCCTTTGTTTTTCGAGAGCTGGCAAACGTTTTTCGATTACATTCTGCAAATATTCCTTTTCCTTATTTGCATCGTATAACGGGTCTTTTTCAGGGAATTTTGCCCCGACCTCATTTAAATAGGAGAACAGTCTTTCGCTTAGCTCAATTACTTTTTCAGGATTTGCACCGGCCACATTATTTTGTTCTCCGATATCGGTATGCAGGTTGTACAATTCTTCGCGGCCATCTTCGTAATAATGAATCAATTTCCAGTCGCCCAGCCTGATGATGGAGGAAGGCTCGCCCCCCTGGTTTCCATAATGCGGGTAGTGCCATATTAAAGGCCGGTCAGCTATCGTCTCCCCTTTCAAAAGCGGCACAACACTTACCCCATCGTTGTGTTCCCCAGATTTTAAAGGGATTCCGGCCAGCTCAAGAATGGTAGGGTAAAAATCGGTTCCCGAAACCGGAGTGCCGTTTTTTTGACCATTTCCCAATCCCGGGACTTTTATGAAATACGGTTCACGGATTCCGCCTTCAAACTGGTAACCTTTCCCTGCCCGCAGCGGTAGATTCGATGTGGCAAAAGCATCGCCGGCAGCCACACCACCGTTGTCGGAGGTAAATATTACCACTGTATTTTCGGCCAGACCAAGTTCGTCGAGGGTATTAAGCACAACTCCGACCGCATCGTCCATGGTTTCAACCAAACCCGCGTAAACCGGGTGATCCTGCACCTGTCGTATGGGAAGGAAATGGCCCATTTCGAAACCTTTTTCGGCAATGCCAAGTTTTTCAGCCTTGTCGCGGTATTTTTTCCATTTTTCATATGTGGTTTCCAAAGGAGCGTGCACCGCATAAAATGAAAGGAAGGCAAAAAATGCCGAATCTTTGTTTTCGCTTATAAAAGCTGCTGTTTCGTTGGCCAGTCGCATGGTGAGGCTTTCACCATCGGGGCCTGAAGGCAGGGTTGGATTTTCCCAGGGAGCATAAAATCCGCCACGAGGGCTACCTACATCCCAACCGCCCTTGTTTATTTCGAAACCGTGGTCGGTTGGCCACGAACCCTGGCTTCCCAGATGCCATTTTCCGGCAAAAAATGTCTTGTAACCAGCCTCTTTCATGGCTTCGGGAAGCGTTACATATTCTTGTGGTAGATTATGAACATAGCTGGGTGGCAGAAGCTGGTTAAACCGTCCTGCTTTTCGCCAGTTTTCGCCGGTTGCGGCGCCAATCCAGTCGGTGATGCCATGCCTGGCAGGGAATTTACCTGTCATAATACTGGCACGGGACGGGCTGCAAACCTGGCAGGCAGCATACCCATCGGTAAAAATCATCCCCTCGCGGGCAATCCGGTCGACGTTTGGCGTTTCGTAAAAATTACTTCCAGAAATGCTTAAATCGTGGTAACCATAATCATCAACAAGGATAAAAACGAAATTAAGTTTTTGTTGTTTTTCAGATTTAGGCTGGCAGCCAGAAATGACTAAAAGAATAAACAGAAGAAGGAAACCTCCCCTGATCCATCTCAGGGAATGGGATGATTCTATCTTTTTTATTGAATATGAATAATGGATTTTCATTTTTCTGAGATTTTTGTAATAAAAGGAAAAACTTCCGATTCAACATGCGATAAATTCATCATTTCCAGCATTTCCTTTACCAATTCGGGATGTTCAGCGGCAACATTGTTATCTTCGCCAATATCGGTTGACAAATCATATAGCTCAGTAGTGGTTTGACCCGGTTTTAACACATCGTATTGAACAAGTTTCCAATCGCCTTTCCGCATTGCTTTCCGGCCGCCTTTTTCATGAAATTCCCAGTACAAAAAATCGTGCTGTTGCTGTCCTTCGTTTCCCAGCAAAGTGGGTAAAAACGAAATACCGTCGATGTTTTGGGGCGACTCAATTCCAACCAGTTCTGCCACGGTTGGCATAACATCCCAGAATGCCGAAACATGGTCAGTTTTAGAGCCTGCTTCTATTTTTCCGGGCCACCAGGCAAGGGTTGGCACACGGATTCCTCCTTCGTACAGATCGCGCTTGTACCCTTTTAACGGGCCGTTGCTGTCGAAATAATCAGGGTCGGCGCCTCCTTCCAGGTGTGGTCCATTATCGGAACTGAACATAACGATTGTATTTTTATCGAGGCCAAGTTCCCTCAGCTTATCCAGAATTTCACCCACCTGCTTGTCGAGCAAGGTAACCATAGCAGCAAAAGCAGCGTGGCTTTCGGGTTGTGTTCCATACGGTCCTTCCCTGAAATTATTATCTCCCGGTTCAGCGCCTTTGAATTCTTTTTCAGGAAGGAACTTTCCGCGGAATTCAGCCAGATTTTTTTCTGGCAGTAACAATTCGGCATGCGGAATTATATTCGGATAATACAAAAAGAACGGTTTGTCTTTGTTTTTTTCGATGAATTGCAAAGCCCTCTTATGAATCAGTTCGGGTGCATAAATTTCGAATTTGTCGCCGCTGTTTTCTTTCAGGATCACTTTTTCGTGGTTATCCCACAGATGGCCAGGGTAGTAATTGTGTGCCAAACTCTGGCAATTAAATCCGTAAAATTCATCGATTCCCTGTTTGTTCGGGTCGCCTTCGGTTTCTATAAACCCAAGCCCCCATTTACCAAATGCGCCGGTGACATAACCCGCTTCTTTCAGTAATTCGGGCAATGTAATTGCTTCGGACGGAAGCGGCCACTGACCTTCCGGTTCCCAGCCCTTGTTTCCGCGAATAGGCGTATGGCCTGTGTGCTGGCCCGTCATCAGGCTTGAGCGCGAAGGTGCACAAACCGTTGTTCCGGCGTAGTGCTGAGTGAAAACCATCCCTTCGGCAGCCATTTTGTCGAGGTTAGGAGTCTGAAAATGCATTTGCCCGTAACAGCTTAAATCGCCGTAACCCAAATCGTCGGCCAAAATATAAACGATATTAGGTTTAAGGGATCCAGCCCCCTTTTTCGGCGCAGCCCGACAGGCAGCAAAAAGCAGCAGCAGGGAAAAATAAAGGATTGTTTTATTCATGATTTTTCTTTTTAAACTTCGGTCAATAATTTCGAAAACTAAAAATACATAATTCAGTTAATTAAAGAAAGCGGCATTTTTTTTTGATTTAAATAGAGTTTAAAAGTCCAGGTTACCCTAAACTATCATGAAATTTCAAACGCCGAAACCAGTGCGTCGATGGCTGAACTTTGCCGGGCTGCGTCGGCAGAACCACAAGGGCCTTCCCTTTGCGGACCTATTAAAACCGTTCCGGGTTTTATTGCCGCATTTTGAATCGATTCAGCATATTTAAGCAGGTATTTTTTTTACAGTTTCGTTTTTTGAATTTTGATACAAATAGGCCAGGTGCCGCATAAAAACTCCTTTAAACTGAACTCCGCTGTTCCCTTTAGAGGATTTGAAAATTTGGAATTTTAACTGCAAATGGAAATCGGAATACCTGTTTTTATTCATCAGCCACACGTAATTGTGGTCGGGCCGGCCAATGGAATTGCATTCAATAACCCCGTTTTTCACCTGCCAGAAATTTTTTTCACGGCCGGCGGGCAAACATTTTGCTTCCCATCCATCCTGGTTTATCCCGTTAAATAAGGAGACAAAGCCATTTTCTGTGGCAGGTGTTTTTACACTTTGTGCAAGCAGAGCAAGAGTAATAAGTTGGAACACAACCAGAAGGTTTAGTTTTTTCATCGGGTTAGGTTATTTTGAATGACAATATTAATGAAAAAAGCCGGTGGGTAATCCGGCTTACACCGGTTGGTACATGTTGTCGGGGCGGATTTCGGAGAGCGTTCCTGTCCGAAGAACATGGAACTGCGATGCGAGAATCCTCAGATGGCTTACCACTAAACCCCGCCCTGCAATATGTACTTTGTTGTAGGCATTTTTTATACTTTACTTAGATTTACACAATTTCCAAACATGTTTGTACGGTCAATTCCTCCAGACATTTTAATTACCATTTTATTTTCATCTTCTGATATTCTCTCAGCGTCTGTTAAATGAAGTGTAACAAGTCTTGCCAATTCTTTAAGTTTCTTGAAACCTTCACCGTAATTTTTTTCTAAATACCCATTTTTCAAATAGATACTATTAAATGTTATCGAATAATAATCCTCTAATTCTTTTAATATTTTTTTCTTTGATTTCGATGGAATTATAAGTTTCTCAAGAAAAAAAGATGAACCATTTAGTTTATGATATTCTTGGAGGTCATAAGTTTCTGTTGAATTATCTTTTGGAGAGTGTCCCCACATCATAAAACAACCTGATTGATTCCGCATTCTTGGATTAATAACATATGTACTAACAAATGCTAATTCCTGATTATTGACAAGACTTTCTTTATAATTCGAGTAAAGTGGATAATCACTTTGTTTGCAAATATATAAAGCTCCGTCTTGTGTCATTTCTGTTTGTCCAAAACATGCAAAAAACAATGCAGATAAAATGTCAGTTGACCAGTCAACTAATCGAGTTGGAATTTCATAATGCTGACATACCATTAGCCATTCCAAGTCAAAGGCTGTATGAGTTAGTGGAGGGTTTGCATTTGGGGGTTTTGCACCTAATAATTCCTTTTCATAGAAGGTTGTTTGATATCTAAGAAAATCACAATATCTGTAAATAGATGGTCTGATTTTCCAAGATTCATCAGCTTGTCCTCTAAATCTAAAACTGGTTTGATTTAGTGATAATTGATAAAGATATGTTAATGCCTCTGAAGTTGAATTTATATTCATCTCTATTGTTAATTTATTACACTTTGGTTTATTCAAATGCCTTACAACGTATGTGCATACTTTATTTTTTGAATTTCTGAAATAATTTATTCAATCCCTGAATACCACCAATTTCGTCCAAATCTTCCACCACAAAATCGGCCCCGTTCTCTTCGAGTTCTTTCCGGTTGTTTTCCCGGGCAATACCAAGGGTCAAACCAAATTTCCCTTTTTTCCCGGCCTGAACTCCTGAAACAGCGTCTTCAACCACAATTGCATCTTTGTATTTTACCCCAACAATGTCACATGCAGTGGTAAAAATATCGGGCTCGGGTTTACCATGCAGGTTCAATACAGCCGATACAACTCCATCGACCCGGGTATCAAAAATATCAAGTAAACCGACCCTTTCGAGCACCGGTTTGCAGTTTTTGCTCGATGAGGCCACACCGAGTTTTACCCCGGCTGCTTTTAACTGTTTCAACAAATCAATTGTCGAAGGGTAAACTTCAACCCCTTCGTTTTTGAGGACATTGTTAAAAGCTACATTTTTCTGGTTGCCCAAACCACAGACTGTTTCCGTTCCGGGTATATCTGATGGATCTCCATAAGGAAGATGAATTCCCCGCGATTCGAGAAATGATTGAACTCCCTTGTAACGGGGTTTCCCGTCGACATAAGGCAGATAATCACCGGCATGGGTAAATTCAACAAAAGGTTCGCTGTATTTTGTTTCCCTCGTTTTGAGGTACTCATCGAACATTTTTTTCCACGCCGAAGCATGAGTAAGCGCAGTTTTTGTGATTACCCCGTCCATGTCGAAAATGACGGCTCCGAAAGAAAGTTTTGCAGTCATGCTGAATTACAGTTTAAGTTACAAAATTAGGGAAAAAATTCAGGCGGATTGTTTTTCCCGGAATCGGTCATTACCCTTATTAAGTAAAAAAGCCGGGCAACAGCCCGGCCATATTTTCATGGGGTATGATAAAAAACTTAAAAAAGTTTTCTAAATCCGATTACATCTTTAACTTCCTGTAATGTCCTGGAAGCCGATCTGCGGGCTTTTTCAGCACCCATTCGGGCAACAAGTGCAAGATACGAATCATCTTCCAGAATTTCAATAATCCGTTCGCGAATTGGTGCAGTGTATGAAATAATATCTTCGGCAAGCTGTTTTTTCAGATCGCCATACCGTATTTCGCATTTATTGTATAAATCGTTGAAATGGGCCACTGTATCGGGCGTGGATACAATTTTCAACAAGGTAAAAAGGTTTTCCACCGGTTCCGGTTTTTGCTGGTTCATTTCGGTTGGGCCCGAATCGGTAACCGCGCGCATCACTTTTTTGCGGATTGATTTTGGGTCTTCATACAAATTAATTGCATTCCCCTCCGATTTTCCCATTTTACCGCTGCCGTCCAAACCCGGAACTTTTATCATATCGCCCCCATCGAATGTGAAAGGCTGGGGAATTGGGAAAACTTCGGTTTTATACATGTAATTAAAGCGGGTGGCAAATTTTCGCGCCATTTCCAGGTTCTGTTCCTGATCTTTTCCAACCGGAACAAATTTTGCCTTGTGAATAATGATGTCGGCGGCCATCAGTACCGGGTAAGTAAGTAACCCTGCGTTTACATTTTCGGGTTGCTGCCGTGCTTTTTCCTTGAAGGATGTGGTACGTTCCAGCTCCCCGAGGTAGGCATTCATATTTAAAAACGCGTACAATTCGGCAACCTCAGGTACGTCGCTCTGGATGAAAATCGTTGCCTTTTCAGGATTGATACCACAGGCAAGGTACTCGGCCAAAACCTGTTTTACACCTGCCTGCAGGTTTTCGGGAGTGGGGTGGGTAGTTAACGAATGAATATCGGCAATAAAAAAATAGCAGTTGTAATCCTCCTGCATGCGTACAAAATTGCGAACCGCTCCGAAATAATTTCCCAGGTGAAGGTAGCCCGTGGGCCGTATTCCGCTGACAACAATAGGTTTATTCATTATTCAACTTTAAAATCGATGCAAAAATAGATATTAATGGATAAAGTAAAAATTTGCCTGAAAAAAAAATAGTGTTAGTTTTACGTGCTGAAACAAAGATAGATATGTACAAAATGCCTTTATACGGAAAAGAATGGCACTGGCGCAATGTGAAAATGGAAGCGCGAGAAAGTCATATTGTTTTGCGGCCGTAAAGGCCGGAAGAAGGGAGATATTGCGTATATGCCATATCTCCCTTCTTCTGTTTTCAAAAGTGATGTTCGATATTGAGTTAGACTAAATAAATTAAAACATTAACCATAATTTACGATCATGAGCAGAGTAAAAAAGATTTTTCTTGATGAATCGGAAATGCCAAAGCAGTGGTATAACCTTACACCCGATTTACCAACGCCATTAAATCCGCCACTGGGGCCCGACGGAAATCCGGTTGCTCCCGAAATGCTGGCGCCCGTTTTCCCCATGAACCTGATTGAACAGGAAGTTAGCCAGGAACGCTGGATCGACATCCCCGAACCTGTACGCGATATTCTGAAACAATGGCGTCCAAGTCCGCTGATTCGCGCCTACGAGTTGGAAGCAGCGCTGGGGACCCCAGCAAAAATTTATTATAAAAACGAAGGCGTTTCGCCGGCGGGGAGCCACAAACCAAACACCGCGGTGCCGCAGGCATGGTACAACAAACAGTTCGGGATTAAAAAACTTACTACCGAAACCGGCGCCGGACAGTGGGGTTCAGCGCTGTCGTTTGCCTGTGCCCAGATTGGCGGAATTGAGTGCAAGGTTTTTATGGTCCGCGTCAGTTTCGACCAGAAACCTTTCCGGAAAATGATGATGGAAACCTGGGGTGGAAATTGTATTGCAAGCCCGAGCACGGAAACACAGGCCGGTCGCAATATTCTAGCCGAATTCCCCGATACGCCCGGAAGTTTGGGTATCGCCATTTCCGAGGCGGTGGAAGCTGCCGTAACCGATCCGACAGGGCAAACCCGGTATTCACTTGGTTCGGTTTTAAACCATGTAATGCTGCACCAGACCATTATCGGACTCGAAGCCAAAAAACAGCTTGCCAAAGTGGGCATTAAAAACCCCGATGTGGTAATTGGCTGCTGTGGCGGAGGAAGTAATTTTGCCGGGATTTCGTTCCCGTTTATTTACGAAAAACTTCATGGTGCGAATATTCAGATAATCGGAGCCGAGCCGTTTAGCTGCCCCACTTTGACAAAAGCGCCGTTTATCTACGACAACGGCGATGTGGCCCAAATGACGCCGCTTTTACCAATGCACAGTTTGGGGCATAATTTTGTCCCGGCGCCTATCCATGCCGGCGGGTTGCGTTATCATGGAATGTCGCCGCTGGTAAGTGCAGCTTTAAGAGATGGTTTAATGGAAGCTCAGGCCATTCACCAAAGCGAATGTTTCGAAGCCGGTTTGCTGTTTGCAAAAACCGAAGGGATTATCCCGGCCCCGGAAACCACGCATGCCATTGCAGCGACAATTCGCGAAGCAAATAAAGCCAAAGAAGAAGGAAAAGAAAAAGTAATCCTGTTCAACTTTAGCGGACATGGTTTAATGGATTTGGTGGGTTACAACAAATTCCTGGCCGGCGAACTGAATGATTATGAATACCCCGAAGAGGAAATTGCCCGCAACCTGAAAAAACTGGAGGGCTACCCGCTACCGAAATAACAAAAAGCCCCCCCTCCCGATAGCTATCGGGACCCAAGGGGGGTGAGGAGAAAGCCTCCTCCTAACCTCCTCCAAAGGAGGAGGAACAAGAAGAAAAAATTTGAAAAACGTGCTGCAGACATCGATTTGCGGCATGTTTTTTTAATATCGATTGGGCTTTTACAGGTTTCCAATAGGTATAGATTGTTTACAACACAACTGAATTTGTATCCTGTAAATTTTCTGGTTGTGGTTATTCTAATTTTTCCTCTATGCAGTTTTTTAATGAAATCGCGGGCAAATTGAAATTTGATGGCGAGGGCATTGCAGCGACGCTGGTTACTTTAAGTCCTTTAACGTTAAGGGCTTCAATGGCATGTGTATAATGTTTTTTATCGACATTTCCCCAGCCGATACTGCCCTGGCTAAAACAGATATTTTCTCCATTTTCGATATACACAACCGGAACATCAGACTTATAAATTTCTTTTCCGGGTACCGTATTTGGCCTTAAATCGAAATTCCCCCCGCTAATCTCTTCCAATGCACTTTTGCGTATTTTAAAGTCGAAATTATTAAAGTAAATGTTTTGCAATTTTGTTTCATCCGATGCATACAGCAGGATTGCATTTTCCCCTGTGCAGGTAAGGTTGTTAAATTTGATATTTTTAATTACCCCGATAGGACTTTCAGGAACACCCCGTAAGGCCGAAATCTTAACAGGCTCGCCATTACCCCACCAGTCGCCGGTGTGCATACGTGTTTCGATGTGTATGTTCGAAAAATTTACATCCTGGACTGAACCCGAATCGCGCACTGTAATGTTAATCCCGCAGTTTGAATCGAAAATAGTTATGTTATTAAAGTTATAATCCGACATGTGGTTTTGGTCCCATCCTCCAATTCGAATTGCACTTGACCGGGATTGCAAAATACAGTTTGAAACGTTAATATTTTTTGAAGGCATCAGTATGTTTTTAAACCCGGGATCGCCAAAATGATGTGCATAGCCCGCCAATACAATGGCATCGTCGCCACAGGTTATGAAACAATCGGAAACAATTACATTGCTGCTGGAAATAATATCGAGCCCGTCGCTGTTGGGTATCAGTAAATTATTTCGAATTGAAATCCCTTTGACTTTTACATGGTTGCAATGAACCGTCATTATGGTCCAGTAAGGGGCATCAATACATTCAAAATCCGAGAGCACAACATTTTGGCAATTACTGAACACTACCATCTGGTGATACCTTTTTTTCGGATAAACCGGGCCGTCCCCCAACCCATTTTCAACTTTTCTGAAGTCAAATTTTTGCCTGATGTAATGGTTTACATCGCCAATGATTATTTTGGCGCTGTCGCGGTACATAAACTCCATTCCCTGCCCATCTATTTTTCCTTGCCCAGTAATGGAAACATTCTGAGCATTTTCAGTATAAAATACACCTGCAAGCTGTTCATTTTGAACCTGATATTGCGACAGATCGGTTGTTGCTTTTAAAACGGCGCCTTTTTCGAAACGAAACTCAATGTTCGATTTCAGATTTAAAGTTGCCACCAGGTATTCTCCCCGGGGCACGAATACCACACCGCCCCCATCCTGAAAACATTTGTCGATTGTATTTTGAATGTGCCGCGTAGTTAGGTTCAAACCATTGTTTACAGCGCCAAAATCAAGTACATTGTAAACAGCAGATCTGGTTGAATGCCCCAGACCAAGCAACAATAAAAAAATAATTACCCGAAGTGCCATATTTTTAAGGTTTATATAAAAATGCCGTTTAGTTAAGAAAGAAGATGAAGGTAATTGAAAATCCAATACCCTTCCACTCCGCCGCTAATGTCATAAGTTTTGTAATTATATGACATGCAAACAGATACATAGATAAGGCCGACTTAAAAATTAACAGTTTTTAACATACTTTAGTTGTTGATTTATTTAAAAATCAGATTCATATAACCGAGGTACAGGATGACGGCACCCTGAGCGCAGCCTAAGGGTGTTTAACGGCTGAAATATAGCGCATTAAATAATGCTGATAATTTTTCTGAAAATGTATATCCGGATATTACTTATAAACACCCAAGGTGTTTTATTTTCATAACCTTGGGGCGGCGACCCAAGGTTATTGAACAAGATACAAAAACTGCCTGGAAGGCAGGATTTAATAAAACTAATATTAAAACCAAATAATAGTATAAATCTCCCTTTCAATAAAACTTCATTAATTTTCACTTTAATCTGATTTTTGATGTTGTCCTGCCCTTCAGGCAGTTGTTCATTTATATTTGCTTTCCGCAGGTCGTTGACCATGCGGTTATTAATCCCGATAGAAATCGGGAGACTTTTCAAGTCAAAAGAATTCATAGGTTAATTTGCTGATAATCGTATTTCTGAAACACACTTATACCCAATGCTCCGCACACTGATAATGTGTTTGGGTTTGGTCAAATTGTGTCACAGGGAATGTATTTGGTTGTGCATCGCTATTAAAATGAAGGAAAAGAAGACTATTTCAGTTTGTTGCTTTCAACATATTCGATGGCTTTTTTCACATATTCATCAATACCATCTCTGATTCCATTGACGGTTGGCTTTACTTCAATGTCGGGAATAATACCCACCCGCTGGGTTTCACTTTCATCGGGGTTTAAGGGGCTCATTCCACTAAAGCCGGTAAAAATTTTACCGGGTAAATAAAACATTGACGTATTACCATCCGCTCCGGCTGTAGTGCTTCCTATTACTACCGAACCCGGGGCCTGACGGAACATCATGGCATCATATTCAGAGGCACTTTGCGAATTCTCATCAATCAGAATAATTACCTTGCCCGTGTAATAATTTTCGTTTTTCTTTCCAATGGTGATTGGATTAATTACTGCCGGATAATTCGCAAAAAGTCCGGGGTAATATTCATTCCCAAAACGGAAAAGTGCAAACAGCTTTTCATCAGGATATAAATTATTGCATATTTCCATACGTGGATTTTCTCCCGGATACACCCGGCAATCAATAATCAATCCTTTTGAATTTTTAAGCAACGTAAATACACTATCTATCTGGGCGGATTTAATTCCCCAAATACTCATGTAGCCAATACCTGGCCGGATGAAAAAGAAGCTGCTGTCAACTATATACGGGAACTGGTAATTATATGGGAAAATGTCTCTCCAGTATTTTGGTTTGAAACGATGCAGTTTTGTTGTGAATACTTTACCTTCCCTTTCAACTGTCAGATAAGATGTCTTATCATTGCTTCTTAGTAATTGTCCGGCAAGGTCCCTAAGCTGAACAGTATAGTTTGAAGCCGGTAAATTTGGCAATCTTTCAATGATTATCTCATTTATCTTCCTTCCATCTATTGATTTAATGATATCCCCTCGTTTTAAGTCACTTTGCTGAGCCAAACTATCATTTATTATGCGCATTACCACAGGCTCATCGTTAACAAACTTCAGGCTTACAGGTGCATAATAAATCCCTCTGAATCTGGTTAACAAATAGTTTTTAGTTTGCATGATTACGGCATGGCTGTCCTGAATTTTGGCAATTAACTGTTCAGCAGTTAAAATATAATCTATGGCATTTGAAGTACTTATTATTTTTGGTACGAACTGAACTAAAATATCTTCCCAATTTTCATCCATTAAGTGTTTATTCGGAAACCAATACTGGACGAGATTCCAATACCTGAAAAGGCTTAACAACTTGTACCCCGGGTCAGGGTTTGTAAACTGGTCATACCAATCTTCATGTAAAATTTGTGGTGAACCTACATGAGATGGAAGTGAAATATAAAATTGCTTACCCTGATAACGGTTTTCCCTGATAAAATTTAACAAGGATGAAAGTGAATCACTGACCAAAGTTTTATCGTTCATCCAGTTAAAATCTGGATACCATACCTTAAACTTCAGACTATCGTCGCAGCAAGGTTTTTTTATCTTTTGCCAAACCGTTGTATCCTGCAAAGTTTTTAAAATTGGATTCCGGCAGTTCGCACATTCCGGTATTTTTCCAAGCTTGTTTATCCAGTGAACCAGCGCTTCGTTGACACTTTCTTTTGTTTTCAGGTTTAAATAACCGGGCAAAAACCGGAAAAATTCAAAATCCCAATTATAATTTCCGGAAGCAACTTCAGGATGATAGTATTTTAAGAATCCCCAGGTTTTACAAAGTAATGAAAGACTTTCTGTTTGAAATGGAGTTACATCATTAATTGTAATACCTGAGCCATCCCGGAATTCTTTTGTGTCGGAATATGCTTTATACCATTTTTTTGGCTGCTTTTTAAAAGATTGAACTGATGCACCGTTAAGATAAAGCTCAACATCATCCACCCACAATTTTCCTGTTCCGTTAAATGAAATGCAAAAATATGCTACTAGAGCATCCGGGGGAAGATATGAAATCTCCGACCATACTTTTATCCAATTGTGCGTACCTGTTATTGTATCGTATTCTGGTGAATTGGAAACCAAAGGGATTTGTAAATTTTTAATTTTATTCCCATCAGCATCTTCAATGTATATCCATAGTGAAGCATAAGTTGATAAGTCTTCTGTTTTAATCCACAGTGAACCTAATATTGTCTGTACTTCAAAATCAACATTTATTTTTATGCCCGTTTCCCTGTAATCATACTCCTGTTTTGTACTGTTGCGTTCTATGAGCAATGATTGGCTCCCCGAGTGTTTTATTTCTTTATCCACATGCAACATTCCACCGGGAATTGTCAGACCATCTTTGATATTCCAGCCTTTCAGGATTTCGGTATCCGGGATATATTCCTCGAATCCAAGATTATAAAGCTCACTTGGGTTTTCAGACTGGGAAGAAACTGTTAACCCAAATGCTGAAGCCAACAGAACGCTAATTAAAATCCTTTTCATTTCAACGCATTTTAAGTTTGCAATGAAATTCGGAATAAAATACATTTTAGCATTATAAATCCGGAACAAATGATTTCAATTCAGGGGCAATTCTTTCGGTTTTGAAGCAGAGATTTCAATAATGGCGCAAAGGATAATTTTAATGGATAATTTTTTCGTCGCGAAGCAGTTTTTTAATTTTATCATGTTCGCGTTGAAAGCTCGTTTCTGCCATCTGTGAAAATGTGACAAACTCTTGCTCATTGCGGATGCAATCGAATATTGGATTTGATTTCAGGTTCTGAATGGTATATGAAGCAAAATATTGGTTTTCCGCGTCTGTCAGTTTTTTTACATATTCGAGCGCTTTTTCTTTTTCATTCCGGCTCGCATAGCAGCTCATCAAATTAAACCACGACCAGTATAAGTTATTGCCAGGTTTACTCATCGCCTTTTCAATGTTTTTTAAAGAGTTTTCAAACATGCTTTTAGCCAAATTCATCTCTCCCATAAGTTCATAAATAAATCCAAATTCTGCAGAAGGATATATTTCTATGCCCCTTTTTTTATACCATTCACTCATTTTCTTCAGTTCGCTGAAAGCTTCTTTATAATTCCGGGTATAAAGCTGAATAGTAAATTGGTTAAAGGCGGGCAGATCTTTCAGTTGGGGCGCATTTATGAATATTTCAGGGGCTTTGCTGAAATTCCCGCGATAAATATTTCCCAGATAAAAATAAATGTAATAGGGCAATGAATCATTTTCCAGTTCCACCCGTTTCATGACAAACTGCATTGCTTCGTCATAAAATCCTGCCCGAATCAGGCAATCACTGAACAAATCATTAACCATTGACTGCTCGTAAATACTTTTATCAAATTTTAATGCCTTAATACCGTAATTCAGGGTATTGTAATACTGGTTCCTAAAAAAAAAGGACTGCGCCAAATAGCGATTAAAAAGGTGATTATTGGGTTCATAATTAAGGGCAAGATTACACTGTTCTTCTGCTTTTTCATAATCACTTACCATGTTGTAGCAAAAGGCTTTTAATCCGTATGCTCCTGCATTTTTTTTGTCAAATGTCAGGGCTTTATCAGCCAGGAACAGCGCTGAATCATTGTTCCGGTTGTGAACTACATAACCAAGCTGAACGTATGCATCGCTGAAGGTGGAATCGAGCCGGATGGCCTCCCTGAAAAATTTACCCGATTGTTCTTTCAGGTCTTCCCGAAATTCGTTCTGCGAAACGCGCATCAGCT
This sequence comes from Draconibacterium sp., assembly GCA_037444065.1. Taxonomy (GTDB): domain Bacteria; phylum Bacteroidota; class Bacteroidia; order Bacteroidales; family Prolixibacteraceae; genus Draconibacterium. Next base: position 29,748 of record JBBINB010000005.1, on the reverse strand, counting down.
CCATTCCTCTCAGGTACTGATTCAGTCCAAACACGTTTGATGTTGAATGTTTTGAAATAATTTCTGCTTCCTCAGGAGTAATTACCGCTTCAATTTTTGAAGCAATGGCTGTAGCCACTTCTTCCTGTAGATCAAAAACATTTTCAAGATTTCTTTTGTATCGTTCAGAAAAAAGGTGTTTATCGGTTTTCGCCTCGATTAACTGGATGGAGAGTACCACCTGATTTCCTATTTTCTGGCCGCTGCCTTCCACCAAATAATTCACTCCAAGTTCATGTGCAATCTCGTGGATGTTTTTGCTCCTGTTGTTCCGGTATTTTTCCACTGAAGTCCGCGAAAGAACCTGTAAATCCTTTATTTTGGAAAGATTGTTCAGAATGGCTTCCATCATCCCGTTGATGAAATAAACATTGGTCGTATCGGGGCTGTCGTTGATAAATGGTAAAACGGCAATGGTTTTTTCAGATTTGTTTTCACCATTCGACATTTTCAAATGGCTGAAAAAGAAAAAATATGAGAGAACAACAAAAAGGATTAAAAAAAAGGACAGCGCATAAGCAAGACTTTTTCTGTTTTTTTTGCTGCCAGGCAAGTTAGCCAAAAACTCTTCTTTGGTAGCGATATTTTCATAACCGGTAATTTGATTCGACACTCCTGCAGCAGATGAATTTCTTTTTCTGGCTTCGCCTGGTGGATAACCATAGTAATCTGAAAAGCAGGTATTGAAATAAGCAGGGCTGCCAAAGCCGACCTTATATGCAGTTTCCGATACCGTCAGCTCATCATTTACAAGGAATTCCATGGCTTTTTGCAACCTGATATCCCTGATAAACAGACTGAGTGGTTTTAACGAAAGGTTCTGCAGCTTCCGGTTAATGCTTGAACGGCTCATACCCATGGCTTGCTCAGTTTCTTTTATACCAAAATTTTCATCCTCAAGATTTGCGAGAATTATTTTGGTAAGTTTCTCTACAAATATCTTTTCACCCGGGCGATCAAGGTTCATAGTTACCGTTCCAAATGAATTTTAAACTCCGTCTAAATTAAGGAAAAAACTAAAAATATTTACTAAAAAATTTTACGCTTTAATCCTTTATCTGAGGCTAATTGATGAATCTTATTTTCCCGGAACACACTTATACCCAATACTCCGCACACTGATGATGTGTTTGGGTTTGGTCAAATTGTGGTTTGAAAATTATTGTCGCGAAGAACAATCCCACCATTAATTCAAATCATCATTATAAATGCTTTTACCTGACTTCTTCACCTGGTCTTTCAACTTCCCGATATTGTAAAAAAGTTTGAATGATAAAGCGGTTTGAACCGTGATTATCGCTTTCGAAAGGAATGGCTATTTCAGCATTAAAATCGATGGGGGCGACAAATTTCTGGCCTCCTGGATTGCAGCTGATCAAACCGGGTAATAATAGAAATACAACGGGCATATTCAACACATTAAATTGATTATAAAAACGCGGCGAAAGAAGTAAAAAGTTAACAGCAAAAACAGGATAAAGACTTTATTAACAAAAACCCCAACAGGATGTTACGCTTTTGTATTCAGCCAGTTGGACATAATTTGAAAAACCTTGGGTATTAAAGGAATACCAGGATTTTAAGAAATGTATTTTTAAAACCCAAGCGCTACTTTGCATTTGGGGCAGAATTTCCAGTTTTTTTGGTCGATATCCTCAACATAGGTGCTCGACCGCATTACACAAACCGGGTTAATACAATGGTACAAACCAAAGGTATGGCCAAGTTCATGAATAACCTCTTTGCGGAGCCGTGCTGTTAATGTATTTTCATTTGGGGGCAACCCATAATGCTCGTTTCGTAAACGGTAAGCCGATGCAATTCCACAGCGGCCATTTAATAAGGCCTGGCCAAAAATGCAGGTTAAAATCGGGATAAAAAGGTCGACATTAAATAAGCCCATGGTTTTTTCATTGTCAGGTGCAAACCTTGCTTCTATTTCCTTAAGTAATTTATTCCCATCGTATTGTTTCCGCGCCGGATCGAAAAATTCGCTTAAGTCAAGATGACCTTCTTTTGATGAAACCGGAATTCGGAATTCCTGCTCAATTTCGCGGCAGATTTCGTGTGGAAATTTTTGTTTGAAATACCCAAACGAAATAATGTTAATTTTTTCCGGGTTCATTCACCTTGTTGTTTATCATGAAATTAATAGTTCAATCTTGTATATTTTGCCACAGATTGCTATGATATGCTCAGATTAATTAATTTGATGGTTTCAGATTGAATTTTTTGATTTTGTTGTAAAGGGTTACGCGGTCGACTTTTAACGCTTTTGCCGAAACCGAAATGTTCCAGTTGTATTTTTCAAGTACATGGGAGATATGATGTTTTTCCATTTCACCAAGGCTCTCGAAGGGTGGCATCGATTCGTTTTTGCCGATAGGGAGGTCGTTGGCAGTTATTTTTTTGCCGTTCCCCACAACAATTGCACGTTCAATCATGTTTTCGAGCTCACGGATGTTACCGGGGAATGAAAATTCTTCGAGACGTTTTAAAGCGGCCGGTTCGATTGTCATTACCGGCCGGTTCATTGACGTACAATATTTTTTAATGAAATAGCCTGCAAGCTGGGGTATATCTTCAATTCTTTCGCGCAGGGGCGGAACAATGATATTAACCACATTCAGCCTGTAGTACAAATCTTCCCTGAAAACTCCGTTTCCGACCATGGCTTTCAGGTCGCGGTTTGTAGCGCAAATTACCCTGAAGTCTGATTTGATTTCTTTGTTTCCGCCCACCCTGATGAAGCTTTTGGTTTCGAGGACACGCAACAGTTCGACCTGCATTTTTGATGAAATTGTGGCGATTTCGTCGAGGAAAATTGTGCCGTTATCGGCCATTTCGAACCTGCCTTTACGGTTGTAGATTGCTCCAGTAAAAGCTCCTTTTTCGTGCCCGAACAATTCGCTTTCGAGCAAACTTTCAGACAAAGCGCCGCAGTGCACGCTTACCAGCGGGAAAAACCTGCGCGGCGAGTTGGCATGGATCGCGCGGGCTACAAGCTCTTTACCAGTGCCGCTTTCGCCGGTGATAATTACCGATGAATTTGATTGTGCCACACTTTTTATTTGGCGCAGGACATTTTGCATGGCTTCGCTTCCGCCAATTAAATCTTCTGCGTTTTCCAGCAGAACCATTTTTTCTTTCAGCGCTTCATTTTCTTCCATTAGAGAAACCTGTTTCGAAGCATTTCTGATGAGGTGCGACAAATCGTCGGGATCAAATGGTTTGGTAACGTAATCGAATGCCCCGTCTTTTAAAGCCTGGACAGCAGTTTCAACTGTAGCAAAAGCAGTCATCATGATTACGATGGTTTCTTTTTTTATTGCCTTTATGCGCGCAAGCATTTCAAGGCCATCCATACCGGGCATTTTTATGTCGGCAAGAACAATATCAAAACTTTCTGAATCAAGCGCGGCAAGCGCTTTCTGGGCATCTTCGGCAACCGCAACATGGTAGCTGTCTTCGATAAACCAATTATACAATGAATCTCTTACCGAACTTTCATCGTCGACAATTAAGATGGAAATTTTTTTTGACATGATTTTGTACTTAAGGCTGATATAATGCAAAGGTTAAAGTTATTACAGTTTCAATTCCCCGTTCCGATTTAACATCGATTTTACCCTTGTGATTCTGGACAATACCATGAACGATTGACAAACCCAGTCCGGTTCCGCTGGTTTTTTCCTTGGTAGTAAAAAAAGGCTCGAAAATGTGCGGTATATCATCGGGGGCAATTCCAACGCCATTGTCCGTAAAATCAATCCTGATTTGGTTTTCGCCGGGATTGGATGTTTTTACCAGAATTTCGCCATTTTTTGCAACCGCCTCTGTAGCATTTACCAATATTGCAAGGCAACATTGTTTAACCTGGTTGGGGCTGCAGAAAATTAAATCTTTCCTGGCTGCTAAATCAGAAATAAAAGCTATTTCTTTTATTTTCATTGTATGATCCAGCAGCTTAAACGTATCCATCAGAATTTCATTTAAATGTTTTGGTTCAAATCCTTCCTGTCCTTTTTTCGAAAAATCGAGTAAGCCTTTAACAATATCGCCGCAACGTTTTGTTTCGCTTTCAATAAGTTTTAAATTTTTTAGCATGCCGTTAATTTTCTCATGGTCTAAATTAGGGTTGCTAAGTTGTTTATGTATTAGTTTTGTATAGACCAGGATACCCGATAGCGGGTTATTGATTTCGTGCGCAACCGATAGCGAAAGTCTTCCGAGAGAGGCAATCCGTTCAATATTAATCAATTCGTTTTGAATTTGCCCAAGCTCTTCCGATTTCTTCTGTACTTTGTATTCGAGTTGCTGCGACCAGTTTTCCAATTCGAGGTTTGCCGCCTGCAGGTTATCGAGCATTTCGTTAAAGGCGTAGGAAACAAGTCGTAAATCGGAGAGTTGGTTTGGCTTAATTTGCAGTCGTTTACTTTTGTCGCCCCGGGTAACAGCTTCGCTGGCCAGCACGATTTCGTTCAGGGGCGATTTAATTTTTTTGTTCGTAAAAAAGATTAAAAAAAGGATAAGAAGCGCTGTTAGCAAGGCCGCCATCAGAAAATAGTCGGTGGTGGATTGTTTTAACGCGCTGTCTAAACCCTGCAACGGCATTTTAATTATCAGTGAGCCAAGCACCTTTTCTTCGGGTCTGTGGGCATGACATTCTGCCGTTGAACAAGTGGGGTTATTTAAAATAGGAGACTTTATTAACAGGTTCCTGAAGTTTCCTCCTTGCGGATTCATTATACATTCGCTGTCGGCATCAACTATCCGGTATGATTTATCTTCGGCCGAAAATAACTGGTCCAGGTTCTGGTGGCACCTGATGCAGTCGGGGTCGCTTTTATTTCCAACACCGTTAATTATTGATGTATAGGCAAGCCGGTTATGGTTGTCGTACATACTTACATTATCGATCCCCGACATCAGGTTAATCTGGTCCAAAATATCCTGAAGGCTCGACTGGTTATTCTCCATCATTGCCTTGTAGAGCGTACTTTCAACCAAATGTCCAATATTATTGCCATTTTCGCTAATAACCGATTGAATATAATTTTCGTTTACCGAACGAAAAACAACTCCAAAAGAAACAAACAGGAAAACCGATGAAACTGTGATAATAAGAACAACGCGGCCATAGATTGATGACTTAAACTTCAGAAACCCGCTTACCAGTGGTTTCTGGCTGCGGTTTTTTTTATCGGTGATTTTTGGCCTGTGCATATGTAAAGGCTTTTTGTTGCTTTATGGAATAAAATTAATGTAAAACTATTGGTTATAAAAAAGTCCGGTTATGTTCTACGTGCAACATTTTAAAGGTATTGTAAAAAATGCCGGATATTTAACTACCCTTTTACATGTTTAATTTCCAATTTAATTCTGGTTTTTGCTTCTTTAAAAATTATTTTTTTGGCGCTGTTAAAACGTTTTATTATTTGTGATTAAAACTTGTGTAATACACTGTGGTCGCGGTTGTTATTTCAGTTTAAAAATGTATCCTGAAAATCCTGCCAAATTTCAACGGGTAAATTGGCAAGCGGTTGGTCTATTAGTTCGCCGCCATCCTGCAGGGCAAGCGCCGATGAATGTGGGTCGATTTTTGAAACTGCTATTGACAGGAATTCTTTAATCCTGGCCAGTTCTTTTAGCATCCAAACTGTAGCCTCTTCGGCAAGAAAGCAATTATTGGTTTCTGCTTTCCAATTGGTTGGTTTAATTGAATAGATCCATAAATTCCGGTTAGATTCAATGCTGATTGGTTCCTGTATGTAAGCCATTAACGGATTTAATTCCACAATTTCACCCGAAATGGGCGATTTAACCCTGAGCTTTTTTTTGTTGCTGCTAACCGCTGTCATTACATCGCCTTTAACTATAAAGTCGCCGGGTTTTTTGATGTTTTCAACTTCCACATTACCGGTAATATGCAGCAGCAGGCCGTCGATACCAATTTTTGCGTTTCCGTGTGGTTCGAGATGTGCCCATGTATGAAATTTACTAAAGAATACCCCCTGTGGGATTTGAATTGACCCGGGAGTATTTAAGTGTGCATTTTTTGATGTTTGATTCGTTGGTTTCATTTTCCTGTTCATGAAAAGCCAAAATGGAATCAAAAAAGCGAAAAAGGCAATAATGATAAGGTATTCAATTCCCTTGGTATCAAAAATATTTGAGTATGTAAATCCTTCCATGATATAAGATTTTATTATTGATTTTTAGATTTATCCCATCCCGGAAATTCATTCAGTACCGGCATCCGGTTGATTACCCATCTGAAAATCCAGATTTGGATAAAAATTATTGTAATGCTAACAACCACTTCCATCCACGACGGAAAATAATGTACAGCCGAATCCCAGCGGAATGCAATAATCGAAACATTCAGCCGGTTTAAAATAATGCCCAGGATAGTAATTATTGCCGCGACACGCGATAATTTTATATTGTAAGTACTGTAGCTGTAAAAAAACAGGCACATTGGAAGCACAACAAAACCAACAATTTCAAGTAAAAACCAGTACCCCATTTCCGTATTTAAAAGATTGTAATGTTTCCCGTGGGCAAAAACCATTATTTGCATAAACAAATAGGCAAACATGGCAAACGCGCTGATTTGCGACAGGGAATTGACGATGCTTTTTCTTTCGTCCATATCTTTTTCGCTGATTTTACTCACAAATACCCGTTGGCTAATTGACCCTTCGAAAATAACCATCGACAGTCCGGCGAACACACTCGAAACAAGAAAAAGTACCGGAATAAACTCGTTGTACCACAGCGGATGTATTTTTTCGCTGGCCATTAAAAAAAGCGCCCCAAGCCCCGATTGGTGTAAGGTTGATAGGGTTATCCCAAATATAACAGCGCCAATTGTCATCCCCGACAATATTTTATGGATATGCCTTCCGCCAAGCCATTCGGCAATTGGAGGCGAAAATTCGACCAGTTGTGCAACAATATAAAGCAGGAAATGCCAGGCAACAAGAAAGAGTACCGAGTTCGCGCCAAAATTGTTACCTTTTTTCGGGTTAAAAATATTCCACGGTTTCCCAAGGTCGAGGACCAAAGCCCCGGCATAAAACAGATAAGCCAGAAAGCCATTCAGAACAGTTACCCTGATAATTGAGTGGTATTTGTCAACTTTCAGGATGTAAACAATAAAGGTCAAAACATAGGCGCCACCGGCGAAAGCTACCCCGGTTACCACGTTAAACCCTTTCCATAAGCCCCATGGAATTTCCTGCGAAATGTTCGACACAGAGCCTAATCCGTTCCAGAAACGATACGCAATCAAAATCAGTCCTGTAAATATTATCGGGATTGAAATAATATTGAAAGGAGTCAGCCATTTCCCCCTGGGTTTTAACTCGTTCAGAATAAATTTCCAGCCCGTAGTTTTGTTAACCGTTTTTCTTTCCAAAGTATAGGTTGTGTTATCCATGTTCCTGGTTTTTTTTCTGTTTTAATTGGGTACTTTTTGTTGCCTCGTGAATTCCGAGCAATAGGGTGGGCACTAAAACAAACACCGAAGGCACACTGTACAAAAATCCTTTAGTGAGCGCCGGATAAGATGAATTTCTAATCCTTGTATCGAATCCAAGTTCGCTCTGAGGGACAGGTGAGAGGTATAAATAACCGGTACCGCCGGCAATGGTCTCGCCATAAATTTTGTCGATATAAAGTTCAGGGCTTTCTGCAATTCTTCGCCTTGCCTCGGCAATTAGTTCGCGCCTGGTCCCAAAGAACAAACCGCCTCCGCATGCTTCAACACAAACCGGTTTTTCGCCTTTTAGCACTCTTTCGTAACACATGTCGCACTTTTGAATTTTTGGATTTGTGCTGTGATATTCAAATTTAGGTACGTCAAACGGGCACGAAATCATACAGTAACGGCAGCCCATGCATTTGTCCTTGCGCCAGATAACAGGCCCTTCGTGGGTTTTAAACATAGCCTGGGTAAGGCATCCGGCCACGCAAGCTGGCTCATTACAATGCATACACTGGTAACGGACATAAAAATCGCCTTTTCCGGTTGTAAACAGGTTTATTGCACAACGCTGTGTTTCGCTTGTTTTACGCAACACACCTGCAATTATTTCGCCGGTTGGCACGGGTAGGTTATGTGCTTCGGCACATGCAGTTTCGCAGGTTTGGCAACCTACACAAATGTTGGAATCGAACAAAACTCCATGGAATTCGGGACCGGATTCTCCTTTTGCCGATGTGGCAGAAGCATTAAATCCAATTACAGTAAGGCCCGAGATTCCGATCGTCTTAAAAAAATCACGTCGGTTAAAGTTCACTACTAATAAATTTAAAATGGTTTATATACAGCTAATATTTTGGTTTATTTTGAGGTGTCGATAAAGTGGGTTTGAAAGTCTTCCCAAACTTCAGGACTTAACCCGGCCAGGACATTATCTTTTAATTCTCCGCCATCATGCAATACAATTTGCTGATATACTGCCCGGTTAGTACTTGCCGACATTGCCAGAAAATCTTTTAGCCTGGAAAATTCATCTTTTATCCAGACTGCATATTTTTCGAACATAAACATATAGCCGGTTTCTCTTTCCCAGTTCACTGGTTCTATTTCGTACACCCATCCGGCGGTATAGGGAAGCGTGTTAATTGAAGCAGGATTTTCGGCAAACAATGAATTAAGTTTTCTGATAAAGCCTGACACCGGCGAATAAATGTTCAGTTGTTTTCCGTTATTGACAATTGCCAGTATTTTCTCACCTTTTCTTATTTTTTCGCCTGAAGGCAACATTTTTAGCTGGGTTATTTCACCTGCAACATGTTTTAAAAAATCATCGACACCTATTTTTACCATTCCGTCCTGCTCCATAAAAAGCCAGGTATGTGTTTTATCGTACAATAACCCTTTGGGTGCAGCTATAGTATTTTCTTTTAGCGCCATTGTAATTTCAATATCATCGCTTTCGATACCTGAAGAAAATACAGGCTTATACCGGAAGAAGAGGAAAATAAATACCGCGAGAATCGCGAAGCTTATAATTAAAATCAATCCAATTGTTGAAAGTGTTGGCGCTGCCGGCGGCTGCGATTCCGGTACCGGGCCTGTAAGCAGGAGCATGTTTGCAGTTTTTTCGGCGCTGGAAAGAATGCTGTACCCCGCATTTTTCATGCTGTCCTGGCCGTTAACAGTGACATACGCCATAAAATCAAGGGCAGCCTGGTTTGTCGGTTTTTCAACCGACAGGGCATAAATTCCGCCACAGAGTTCGCGCGGGTATTTTCCAATCCATGCGCCCCTTGTAAGCGCTTCGGGTTTAGAGTAAATATTTTCGAAACTGTCAATTCTCCCGTTTCTGTTTTTATCGACAGGAATTATGTTAATTTGATCGAGAAACCCGTTTTTTCCGGCATTTAATACATCGGTCAGAGTACAAAAACCAATGGAATTTTGGTTTTGCCCAATCCGGGAAATCAGTTCCCCGGCTGATTTGATTTTAATTGCATTGAAAGACCCGGGACCGGTTTTTGTAAAAGTTGCAACTTTATCCTCAACATCTTTATTGTCAACAATAAAGCACTGCACTTGTACGCTAGCAGCGCCGTCGATTAATTCGTGCCAGTTCGTTTTACCGGTTAGAATAGCGGCAAACTGGCTGGCAGTTAAACCAAGTTTTTTGATCTCGTTGAGAAACGGATTCTTCGAACTTGTAACAGGTACAACCAGGCTATGACCAATGGCTATTTTCCATGCAGGGCCGGCGTACAAATCCGATTGGCCTGAAGACAGATAAAGGAAACCCTTCACGAGGGGCGTATCAATTGGCTGGCAGCTTAATTCAATTTTGAGTTCGGGTTGTAAACTTCCAAAACCATTCGCCCAAACCGATGAAATGTTGTGTAATTCCGGCGAACACACAATTTGCAGGGATTGTGCCTGTTTTAGCCCTAAGGTTTCAATATCATTTTTTTCGCGGCACATACAGGCTTTGCCTGCAAGCAAAAATGTTAACACTAATAAAGCAGAAAATAAATTTTTCATGGCTTCCGTTTTTTAATTGATTTTTCATTAAGCTCGTATTTCGTTGATATATAATTAAATACGCGACATTGAAACAGAAAGCCAAATAGAATGCCAAAAAATGCCCCAGAGGGTAAAGTGCAGATATTCAATGCTTTGTATTGATTGATGTTTGAAAATTAAGCATACTGAGTTGTTAAAAAAATATACAGCGTTTTTAACAAAACTATTTAAATAACACAAATTCAATCTTTTAGCGAAGCGCTTAAAAAATCAACACCGTATAGAAGTTCAACACAAAAGATGTAGGACTTGTATGAAAAAAATTATTATATGGCCGGTTAATTAGCAAAAAAAAGCGGATCGTATAAAAAATCCGCTAAATCTTTCTTTAATGTTTGAAATTATTTCAGCTATTTTTCAATTTCCTTCCAAACAAGGGCGCTGGCCCCAACAATAGCAGCATCTCCCGATTTCAGTTTCGAGGGTAAAATCTTTATTTTATTTTTGAATATCGGGAGAAGGTGTTTTTCCATTGCCTCTTTTGTTGGGTTAAAAATTAAATCTCCAGCCGCCGTTGGTCCCCCAAATAAAAAAATTGCCTCCGGGCTAAGATGGTGAACGGTATCAGCAAGTCCCTGACCGAGCCAGGCACCGGTTTTTTCGAACACCTCAAGGGCAATTTTGTCACCTTTTTGGGCGGCCTCAAAAATAATCTTAGAGTCGAGTTCCTTAAACGATTTATCGGCTAACAAGCTGTCGTTCGCGTTGTAATGGGCAATTAATTCAAATGCTGTACGTTTCATGCCGGGAGCAGAACAATAGGCTTCCAGGTGGCCCAGGGCAGAGCACCCGCAGGGGCGTCCGCCTGGTACAAGGGTAGTATGCCCGCACTCGCCGGCAAATCCGTCGCTGCCATAAACCAGGTCGCCGTTAACAACAATACCGCTACCTACGCCGGTTCCAAGGGTAAACATCACAAAGTTTTTCATACCCTTTGCACCGCCATAAATCATTTCGCCAATCGCAGCCGCGTTGGCATCATTGGTAAGGACAAGTGCCTGCATTTTTGGAAAATGGTTGCGCAGAAGTTTTACAAGGTGTACAACCCCTTTGAAAGAGAGGTTTGGAGCATATTCGATTGTTCCGCTGTAATAATTTCCGTTTGGTGCACCTATCCCAACACCAATTACATCAATTTCGGGATTAAGAAGTTTAACGGATTTTATCAACTCATTGATGGCAGCAGCCAAATCGGCGATGTATCTTTCGATATCTCCATGTGATGGAGTAGTAATATTGTCTTTAACCATTACATTGCCAGCTTCGTCAACAACTCCTATTGCAGTATTGGTGCCCCCAATATCAACTCCTATTGCAACTTTTTTCATTATGTTATTTTATTTGTGATTTTGTTTTGAAATCAAATTTTTTTTGCAGTGCAAAAATAGAAATATTATACAATTCCGCCTGATTATTAATTAAGTATTGTTCCTGATTTTTTAATTGTAAATTTGAATACTGATAAAAAAGGCAATGCAACATATTATTAAGAAAGGTTTAAAATTTATAGGTTGGGTAATATTGATCCCTGTTTATATTTATAAATATGCAATTTCGCCGTTAACGCCGGCATCGTGCCGACACATCCCAACCTGTTCGGAATACGCTGTACAGGCGGTAAAAATACATGGGCCGTTTAAGGGATTTTTGCTGGCAACGCGTCGTATTTCGAGATGCCATCCCTGGGGTACACAGGGTTACGACCCGGTACCGCCGAAGGATAGCAGTATTGAAAAGAGTGAAAAGTCAAAATAATGATGGGGACTAAAACATTATTCAGTCTCAGAAAAAAGAATGTGATATGATTGCCCGGAAAAAAGAGAAGTTTTATAGCTGTGGCACCTGTGGTTTTCAATTTACAAACCTCGAAGTCGACAGAACGTGCAGCAACTGCTTTAGCTGTACCGGGTGCGAAATTTATTTATGTCCGGGTTGCACTTCGGAAGTGGTTATTAAACCGGTAAAACCTTTAAAAAAGCCTGAAAATATTTCAGAATAAAAAGTTAACCGATTGAAATCAAGTTGTCAGGCAGGGTAAATACACAAAATAAAAACTGAGTTTTAGTTTTTAAATACATAATATGACAACCATGAAATTGCAGGAAGGAAATTTACCAGCGCCAATTTATGTTGTTTCAGGTGGGCGCGGAATTGGCGGGAACAACATAGTTCAGTCCATGCTGATACAGTACCCCGATAATAAAATACCCGTTGAAATTATTCCCAGCATGGATAGCGTTGACAAACTTTTTGATGTGGTAACGAAAGCAAAAACAGATGGTGGGATAATTGTGCACACGTTGGTTAATTCGGAATTGCGAAAGAAATGTATTGAATTTTGCGCAGAATTTGGAGTGAATGAAATTGATTTAATGGGGAAACTTGCCGGGTATCTCGATAAAACGCTTGATATTAAACCACTGATGCATCCGGGTTTGTACCGGCAGATAAATTATCAGTACTTCGACCGGATAGAATCGATTGAATTTACTCTTTCGCACGATGACGGGATGAGCCCCGAGAAATTACAAAACGCCGAAATAATTCTACTTGGTGTTTCACGATCAGGGAAAACCCCCCTAAGCGTATACCTGGCCATGTACGGCTGGAAAGTTGCAAATGTGCCTTTGGTGCATGGGATTCAGCCGCCCGGGGAACTGTTTAAAGTCGATCCGAAGCGGGTTTTTGGCCTTCATATTTCTGCAGCCCAATTAATTGCACACCGGAAAAAGAGATTGCAGGAATGGAATAATCATCAACTTGAATCATATGTCAACGAAAACGATGTCAGGGAGGAGATAAGGAGAGCTATGTTTGTTTACGACCGTGGTGGTTTTACAGTAATAAATGTCTCAAACAAACCTATCGAGAGCACAGCAAACGAAATACTGAATATTATGTCGAAGCGTTTTCCGTACGGGGGCAGAAAACTCGAATCTCCTTACAATACCGAATTTGATGAGTTGCCTATTTGAAAAAGAAAATTTTCGGGGAGGGAGCCTGAAGAAATAAAGTAGTCCCACCGGAAACACATTGTTCATTGATAACCAATGCAAATAGTATAAGAAAAAATGCCGCATAAACTTCCCTTTGTAATTTATCCGTAAAAATCATTCTTTACAGAAAGAATTTGTTTTGTTTGTTTCTTTCCAATATGTTGTAAATTTAAAGTCATAAATTCATCGTTAATGCCTTTATTTTTAAGCATATTATTCTTTAGCACAAAAACAAATTAAAAACATATTCTTAACTCAAAACAAATACTACGATTTAAGCGCATACCTTACACGCGCTGACTTTTTAAGGGTTTTATTCCGCATGAACCGCTTCATAAAAGCAATGGCAGCAAAATCAAAAAAAATAATTGTTATTTTTGCATTACAATTAAATTTTACTGCTATGGTTACAATCACTTTAAAATACGATCCTAAAAACAAACTTGTTAAAACCATTATCGATAGCGCAGTTTTGGCAGGGGCAACTGTCGAAAAAGCGGAGGTTTCACCATATAACAAGGATTTTGTAAAAAAAGTATTAAAATCAGCCGCAACTAAAGGAAAGGTTATAAAAACCGAAGATTTATGGAAGTAGTCTATAAAGATCAAGCCATAGAAGATATTAAGTTTTGGAAGAAAAGCGGAAAAAAATCAATTCAAACAAAAATAAGCCGCCTTGTTGAAGATATAAAATTAAACCCATATACAGGGTTAGGTAAACCAGAAGCATTAAAATATGAATTAAGCGGTTTTTGGTCGCGCGAAATTGATAAAAGAAACAGGCTCATTTACAAAATCACCAACAATCAAATTCATATTATTTCCATGAAGGGCCACTATGCCGACAAATAGTAAGTCCTTTTCTATAACAAAAATGACCTCCCAAAATTTTCAACTCATTTTCAACCAGGAAAACCCGCATAGGCTTTATTTCTGTCACCCTAAAAATCAAAGGGTTTATTTTTAATAATCTCATCACGGTAAGCAATAGTTCCATATGTTTTCAGGTAATCGGGGTTTTTCAATATTGTATTTACATCGTTGTTTAGTTTTACCCTCATAAAATCACGAAAACCGGGTAAAAACTTCCCGTCAAGCTCTGGACAACTAAGATTCGCTTTATCAAGCTTCATTTTATTGAGCACAACCCGCTGGTAACTTCACCCTATTTTTAACGGTTTTCTCGCTAATCCATAGTCTTATGGCACCCATAATTTTTTGAATGTATTTTGAATGTTTGACCCGGTTAAAATACTTTTTGAATGGATTTTTTTGTTTTCAGGTTCTTTATTGTTGCTGCTATCTTTTTGTTTTTCAAAATTTTAGCTGCCACAAAAATATATTGTTTGTTATAAAGTAGTCCCACCGGGAATCGAACCCAGATCTACGGTTTAGGAAACCGCTATTCTATCCGTTGAACTATGAGACCTTTTATTTTCGGCTGCAAAAATAGGTAAAAACCTTTTCCTGAACAAATCGAAATTAATTTCAGGTAATTGCAAAGTTTTTTTTGGTCAAATCATTTAATCAGGCTGTTTAACAAATTTCCGCGAATGTTTTTTTAAATTTATGCCAATTTGCAGGGTTTCAAAAACTTGAATACTAATGCAGGTTAAAGGATTGTCTTTGAAATTCCCTGTTTTTTCTGATACAGCAAAATTCTTAAAAATCCAGATATGAAAAGGTATACGGCATATTTCCTGACCCTCTTGCGAATTGTGGTTGGATGGCATTTTATGTATGAAGGTATAGCCAAACTTTTAACTCCCGGGTGGACAGCCAAAACCTATCTCATTGGATCCATGTGGATTTTTAACGGCATTTTTCAGCAAATGGCAGACTCTCCCAAGGTTATGAATGTTGTCGATTTTTTAAATGTATGGGGCCTGATATTAATCGGATTTTCACTTTTAATTGGGCTGTTTGTGCGATGGTCATCTGTTGCAGGGGCAATAATGCTTTTGTTTTATTTTGTTGCCTATCCTCCAATTCCGGGGTATACGCTTGGGGCCATTTCAGAGGGAAGTTACCTTGTTGTAAATAAAGTGTTGATCGAATTTTTTATCCTGGTAGTTTTTATTGCAATGCCTTCCGGTTTTATGTTTGGCGCCGACCGGTGGATTAAGCGATGGAAAGAGGAAAAAGCACATCCCGCGGTCCCTTCCGGAATAGGGAAAGAAACATCGCTTAACCGCAGGGAAATTATTCGCGATTTGATTGGGGCGCCATTTTTAGGTGTATTTGCTTATGCCGTTTACCGGAAACAAAAATGGAACAGTTTTGAGGAAAAATTCCTTAATGATAAAGCAGATGCCACCTCGGGGGCAACATTGAAAACCTTTACTTATGCATCACTCGAAAACCTGAAGGGACAGGTTCCAAAAGGAAAAATCGGAGACCTGGAACTAAGCCGGATGATAATGGGGGGAAACCTGATTGGCGGCTGGGCACATGCCCGCGATTTGATTTATGCTTCGAGCCTTGTAAAAGCCTATCATACCGACGAACGCGTAATGATGACCCTTCAGCTTGCCGAAAAGTGCGGAATAAATGCAATTATAACTAATCCGGCGCTTGGACGGATTATTAATAAATACTGGCACGAAACAAGGGGGGAAATGATGTTTATTTCCGATTGTGGCGATAGTGCCGGGTTTATCCAGGGAATTATTAAATCGGAGGAAGCAGGGGCAAAAGCAATGTATTGTCAGGGAGGTATGGCCGACCAGATGGTATTTGAAGGAAATTTTGATGAAATTATTAAAGGGCTTGAACTGATTCGTAGCTACGGAAAACCTGCCGGAATAGGCGCCCACCGTATAGAGACAATTACTGGCTGTGTGGAAAAGGGAATTATCCCCGATTTTTGGGTAAAAACCATGCACCATCACAATTACTGGTCGGCGCAGGTTGATAAAGAAAAGAAAAGTACGGTTGATAAAGGTTACAAAGACAATGTATTCTGTTTTAAACCCCAGGAAACAATAGATTTTATGAATGGGCTTGAGCAACCCTGGATAGCTTTTAAAGTATTGGCAGCAGGAGCTATTCCACCCGAAGACGGATTCAAATATGCATTAGACAGCGGTGCAGATTTTATTTGTGTCGGGATGTACGATTTCCAGATTGTTGATGATGTGAATATTTTACTTGACACATTGCCCAAAATCAACCGTACAAGAATGTGGCGGGGGTAACGTTTTGCTTTCCGGTTTTATAATCCGGAATTTTATTAAAAACCAAATTAAATAGTAAAGCAAGACTAATTGAAATAGAAAATTATTAATCAAATTCAATTAAAATATTATGGAAAAAAATTACATCAATCGCAGAAAATTCTTAGGTACCGGCTTGGCTGCCGCAGCCACTGTTACGGTTGGAAAAACATTGGCTTCAGACATTACACCAGGGGCGATACCTGTAAAAAGTAACGACGACAATCCGTTTAATCCGGTTACTTACAGTGCAATGCCAACCCGTTCGTTAGGAAAGACGGGATATAAAGTAGGGATATTAAGCCTGGGTGCGCAGGCAACTCTCGAAATAAAAGGCCGCGAAGAGGAATCCGAAAAAATAATCCATCGCGCCATTGATTTGGGAATAAACTATATTGACACGGCTGCATCGTACGGGCAGGGAGTCAGCCAGTTAAATGTTGGCAGGGTGATGAAAACCCGTCGTAACGAAGTGTGGCTTTCTACAAAAACCCACGACCGGACCTACGATGGCTCAATGCGGTTACTCGAAGAAAGCCTTAAAAACCTGCAAACCGACCATATCGATACCTGGCAGTTGCACAATGTTCAGCGCCAGGAGCAGGTCGACCAGATTTTTGCTTCTGATGGAGCCATTAAAGCCATGGAAAAAGCAAAGTCCGAAGGTATGGTCAGAAAAATTGGTATTACCGGCCATTTCGAACCGCTTGTTTTGCTCGAAGCGATTAAACGTTACCCGTTCGATTCGATATTAATGGCGGTAAATGCAGCCGATGTTCATTATTTAAGCTTTAAAAACTATCTGTTGCCCGAAGCCCAAAAACAGGGAATGGCAATTATATCGATGAAAGTGGCCACCCGCGGACGGATGCTTTCATGCTGGACCCCGCCGCCGCTCGAAGAGCAAACCGATGCAAGGCTGCGCACACCTCTTCCTGGTACCGTATCGATTAAAGAAGCGTTAACCTACAACATGAGTTTGCCGGTAAGTACCACAATTATCGGTGTCGATAATATGGCGCAAATTGAAGAGAATGTAAAAATCGCTTCCGGATTTTCGCCCCTTTCGCAGGCACAAATGGAAGAAATCGAATTCAAAACATTGCCCATTGTAAGGCAGGGTTTGTATTTCCGCCGCTGGGATATTGGAGTGTAATCCTTTTTAGTTGATAATTTAACTTAAACCAGAACAATGACTTTCCCTAAAACTAACCTAAGGCAACGATCCTTAATTTTGGTCGTAGTTGGAGTTGTTTTTGCCGGTTGTTCAGTTGAAAATAAACGCGCACAAATCGATATTGAAGAAGGTCCTAAAATACAGTTTGCCGCTGCTGAAATTGTTTCAGCACTTGGTGAAAAGGGAATTCAGACTTATGAAGTTGCGCGCGAAAACGCTGATATTGACATAGTTGTAAATATTGCAGAACCCGGGCTGAAACCCGAAGGCTTTACAATTGATCCCAGGGATAAAATTCTTGTAACCAGCGCTGATGCTGTCGGTGCAATGTATGGTAGGCTGGAACTGGCAGAACAAATTAAGTTGCATGGAATTAAGGGAGTTAAAGAGACTAAACAGAATCCATATATGGAGATGCGCGGTACAAAATTCTATTTTCCACTCGGCGTGAGAACTCCCAGTTATACAGATCCTTGAGACGTAGGCTATGTCGGCTGGATAAAAATAACCGATTGGGTAGCCGACGATATACTGATTGCCAAAGAAGGATTTGGGAACAGGAGGCAAGGGGCCGCTGTGCTTCATACCTTTTTGCACTTCACTAATCAAAATTTACTATGAAACAAATTCAAAAAATCGTCCTGTCATTTTTCGTGATTCTTTTGGCATGCACAAGTTTTGCCCAGGTACAGCCAAAAAAACAATGGTGGCTCGACGAGCCTTTCCGCCTTATCCAAACCAACCTCAGGGAGATTGATGCAATTGATTTTGACGCAGATGTTTATATCCGGTCGTTGAAAGACATTGGCGCCAACTGTGTTCTGATAAATGTGGGCGGTATTGTAGCCAACTATTATACTGATCTTGAGTTTCATTACCGTAACCCTAACCTGAAATCGGACATGATAAACGAGGTAATTGGCAGGCTGCACAACGAAGGAATACGTGTAATCGGGCGTTTTGATTTCAGCAAGCTAAATGAGCAATTGGCTGCAAAAAAACCCGAATGGCTTTACGTTAACCTGAAAGGTGAAACGGTAAATTACAACGGACAGGTGCATACTTGCGTTAACGGGGGCTACCAACAAGAATACGCGCTTAAAATACTTGAAGAAGCGCTTGGCAGGTTTGCGCTCGACGGCGTTTTTTTTAACATGATTGGTTATCAAACCCGCGATTATAGTAACATTTACCACGGAATTTGTCAGTCCGGTGCTTGCAGGGAAAGGTTCAGAGAGTGGTCGCGGGGATTGGAATTGCCTGTGAAAGAAGACAATAACGACGCGGTTTTCAGAAAATATCAGCAATTTAAGAGCGAAACCTCAAACGAACTGTTTTATCGTATCCACGACCTGATAAAATCGTTTGGCGATCACATCGCAATTTCAACTTACACGCACGCCGGAACCGATTTCTTCCGCCGCGAATCAAACTCGCATGAGGCACTTTACGGCGACTTTGTCCCCTGGGAATACCAGTCGGCTCACAATGTAAAAAGCGCTACCGGCTCGTGGAAAAATAAACAGGTTAGCAATGCAGCAGTTCATTTTTATGGCTACCCGGCGCGCCATTCGGCTGATGCCATGTGGCTTACCGAACGCCGCCTGGTTCAGAACATGATTAACGGAGCAGGTGTCGATTTTTACTGCATTGGCAGGCTCGACAACCTTGAAGACCGCACCGTTCTGGAAAATGTAAAAAACGTGTTTCAGTTTCATAAAAAAAATGAGATTTACCTTCACCATACCCAAAGTGGCAGCAAAGTTTTATTGTTGCACGACGGGCAATCGGGGCAGGAGTACAGCGGTCTTTTCGAAATGCTGACCGAAAACCATATTCAATTCGATGTAATGGAACACTGGTGCCTGAACACCCCGGAAGTTCCGCGCGAAATAGAAAGCTATGACCTTGTTGTTCTGCCCGATATCAGCAGGTTAAGCGATGAGGAAACAGCACGCCTGGACAGTTTTGTTGAAAAAGGCGGCAAGTTGCTTGCAACAGGGTTTCCTTCGACCAAAGATGCCATTGGAAACACGTTGAACAAAATCAGGCTAACATCGCTGGGTGTAAGGGAAGAATTTAAAGTGTTCGAAAAAGAACAGGGTACTTATTTCAGGATTTTCGAAAAGGATAAAAAGCTTTTGAACGACGCGGTTTTCAAAGGTTTCGATATTGTTTACTGTTGGGAACGCGGCATGTTGTGCGAGCCAAAACCGGGAGCAATAAGTATGCTGGGTTTTATACCGCCTGCCATGATTGGCCCCCCCGAAAAAACGTATTACACCGAGGTTACCGAAATTCCGGGACTTGTTGTATTTGAATATGGCAAGGGAAAGTCGGCGCTCCTGCCTTTCAGGATTGGCAGTTTATACCACCACAAACGCCACTACGGGCATGCGGCACTGGTGATGGGCGCCATTAAAAACCTGCTGGGTTACACACCCGAAATACAAACAAATGCCCCGCCGCTTGTCGAAATTTCGCGGCAGCAAAACCCGAGCGGGAAGTGGGAGTGGTTTGGATTGCTGAACCATTCGGGGCAAATGGGAAACGGGTTTAATGCCCCGGTACAGGTTCGGCATACCAGCATTTATTTCAAACCTTTTAAAGAGGTAAAATCAGTAAAAAGTTTGCAAACGGGTAATGCAATACCTTTTAAATCAACAAGCTCAGTCGTTGAAATCGAGCTGCCCGAATTAAATTCGTTTGATGTTGTTTTGGTTGAATATTAAACATCGGGTAAAGCAAAAAAAGTCAGTGCAATTTGAACTTCATTTTGTAAACTGAATCATTATCTTTGCACCTCAACTAAAAAGCAGTCAATGTTAATTAAAATCAAAGCTTTACAAGAGGAAATTGAAAAAATGGCAGCTTCTACAAAAGAAGAGTTGGAGGAACTGCGCATAAAATATATCAGTAAAAAAGGCGAAATAAACCAGCTTTTCGAAGATTTTAAGAGTATTTCACCGGAGCAGAAAAAAGAGGTAGGACAGGCCATAAATACCCTGAAGAATTTTGCACTCGAAAAAATTAATTCTCTGAAGGAAGCTTTTGAGACTGAGGGTGGCGGTGGAAATGCGCTGGATTTAACTATGCCCGGAGAGCCAATGAAACTGGGTACGCGCCATCCGTTGTCGCTGGTAAAAAACGAAATTATCGGAATTTTTGCCCGTCTTGGTTTTACCGTAGCCGAAGGTCCTGAAATTGAAGACGACTGGCATGTTTTTTCGGCATTGAATTTTCCACCGGAACACCCTGCCCGCGACATGCAGGACACATTTTTTATCGAAAAAAATCCCGATGTTTTATTGCGCACGCATACTTCGAGTGTTCAAATCAGGGTGATGGAACGCACACAGCCGCCTATCCGCATGATTTTCCCCGGAAGGGTATTCCGGAACGAAGCGATTTCGGCGCGTTCGCATTGTATATTTCATCAGATTGAAGGATTGTATGTCGATGAAAATGTGTCGTTTGCCGACCTGAAACAAACGCTCCTTCAATTTGCAAAAGAGTTGTTTGGCGAGGGTACCCAAATCAGGTTGCGCCCCTCGTACTTTCCGTTCACCGAGCCCAGCGCCGAAATGGATGTTAGCTGCTCAATTTGTGGCGGTAAGGGCTGCAATGTATGTAAATACTCAGGCTGGCTCGAAATACTGGGTTGCGGAATGGTCGACCCCAACGTATTTGAATCGTGCAATATTGACAGTAAAAAATATACAGGATTTGCTTTTGGAATGGGAATTGAACGAATTACAATGCTCCGTTACGGGATTAAGGATATCCGTCATTTTTTCGAAAACGATGTCCGCTTCCTGAAGCAATTCGAATCGGCAATGTAAAAACATTTTTTAGATTTGATGAGGGGGACAAGTTTAAATACATTCGGTTCCCTTTTTCATGTTTGTACTACTCCCGGGAGCCGGTCCCGAAAGCTTTCAGGATTCCAAAGCTGAGGCTGTCCAAAAAGGGAAATCAAAAAAGATGATACCTTCAATTTGTAAGTTAATGATCCCTCCCGACCTCCCCGAAAGGGGAGGAGAAGTCACCCTTTGGGGGCCCGATAGCTTCGGGCCAGGGGGTCAATTTTTGAAGAGGACTTTCATTTTGTAAGTTATTAACCTTCAAAACAGACTTTTTGGTCAGCCTCAAAGTCTGGCATGACGTCTTCGACTTAGGAAACCAGATAGCTTCGGGATGGCTGCCTTTGCCTTGACTTTTTCGCTCAATACCACGCCAGTGGAACTGCCTGCCGTCAGGCAGGAATGCAGCGCTACATGGAGGTTTGGTAAATCTGCCTGTACAGCCTTTACCGATAGTCCAAATATCTTATTATTTCTTCGTCAAGACCGGCCAGCCTGTTCGCTCGGATTCCACAACTCAACAAAAGAATTTTATTAATATTCCCTATCATCTCTCTCAGAATTAGGTTACCACTTCAAAGAACTTTTATTTATCTTCGTATCCTGTGGTAACGCAGGACACACGGCCACGAACGCCCAACAAGCGGTATAAAACATTGGGGTTCAAGTGGTTATTCGAGCGTTCTGCCCCGCATCAAGTTCGGTGTAACTCGACAGGAGAGTATCCCGTAATCCCCAACGTTTCATACCGCCGACCGTTGGCAATAAGTGTAAAAAAAACAGACGACCAAACAAATACGATGGTGACAAATAATAACAAAAGAAAGGATTTTGCTTTTGGACAGGACAGTGCAAATTTGATGGAAATTTATTTTGTTTTTTTCTTCCCCCCGCCAAAAAGAAACCCCTCCCACATTGTAGCACATTTGCAAACCGCTCGAGCCAACACGCGACCAAAGTTTGCAAAAGAGCTTCTGCCTCTCCTACCCAAGTAACCGCCTTTATGGGCGGTTTTAGGATTACCTTCGCTCAAAAAACAAAATAAATTTGTGCTTCGTGGTCAAGTTGATATTAAAAAAAGATATAAGCTAAATGACTTATAAATTGATAGACAGACGGAAAGAATCAAATCGGGTAGGTAAAGGGGAATTTCACCCCTAAACCTCTCGCACCTGCCTGCCGTAGCGGCACGCAGGCAGGGAACCGTGCTTGAACCTCTCTGTTCACACGGCTCTTCACAGTGTAGCATTTCAGCTATCGTCTTTCACCCAAAATCATCGTTGCAAAAGCAACTTGTCGTAAAATAAAAGGCATCACCGTGCAAAGCCCTTCGCTCGCGGGGGCATTACTCCCACTCTCCCGGATATGTCCGCTAATACGGCTTCATCTGCCACAATAAATTAATAAAAGTCCGGATTGGGGTGCAGCAAAAAACTAAAGCCTACTTTTGTAGCAGACATTTTTGTCGTTTATTAATTAAAAACAGAATCCAATGGAAACGAAAAAAAATCAGAATCAGATTGTGGTTACAATGAATTCTGAAAACGGGAAACAAAAATTACCGCTGAATTTAATTATTCCGGTGATTGCCGGTGCGCTTGCCGGAACGGGAATAGTTTTAGCGCTTCTTGCAGGTGTAAAATTTTTAATCAGCCTTCAATTTTGGTTTGTAATGAAAGCAACCTGAAAAAAAATAATTGATCGATTTGATTTAAACCCGGAATTGTTATTTTAGTCTTAATTGATGGAACTAAAAAATTAAGCTATGACATCCAAAATTCTTTACCCATTTATTTCGGTTATTCTGCTGCTTATTGCAATAACCTTGTCGGCAAATCCGGGAAACTCCGGTGAAAACTGGCCCCAATGGCGTGGCCCTTTAGCTACCGGCGCTGCTGAAAAAGTAAATCCACCCGTAGAGTTCAATGAAACAAAAAACCTGAAATGGAAAACTGCCATACCTGGTAAAGGTCATGCCACACCGCTGGTATGGGGCGATAAAATCATTGTTCAAACCGCAGTTCCAACTGCAGAGAAAATAAAAACGGAAGCAAAAGTTGAAAGCGAAGTTCAGAACAGGATGGCAGGAACGAAAACCGATCTCGTTCACGAGTTTAAAGTTATGGTGGTTAACCGGAACAGTGGAAAAATAGAGTGGCAAACCACGGTAGCAAAGGAGCACCCAATGGAAAATACACACGTGTTGGGAAGCTGGGCTTCCAATTCTGCATGCACCGACGGAAAATATATATACGCATATTTTGGTTCGCGCGGAGTGCATTGTCTCGATTTTTCAGGAAAAATAATCTGGCAAAGAGATTTTGGGCAGATGGAGAAACATATGAGTTTTGGTGAAGGAAGCTCGCCGTTTCTTTATAAAGACAAACTTTATATCCAATGGGATCACGAAAAGGATTCATATCTGTTTGCACTCGACACAAAAACAGGAAAAGAAGTCTGGACCCACAAACGCGAGGAAGCCACTTCGTGGGCAACCCCGCTGGTTGTTGAGGTCAACGGAAAACCACAGTTAATTACAGCTGCTACCACACAGGTCAGGGCCTATGATGCCAACACAGGTGAAATTATCTGGACTTGCACAGGTTTAACACGAAATGTAATCCCAAATCCAAAATATGCCGATGGGATTCTGTACATAGCAAGCGGATTCCGTGGCAATGCCATGTTTGCGATTGATATTGCCAAAGCCAAAGGCGACATCACCGGTACCGATGCCATTTTGTGGACCTACCACCAGGATTCTCCGTATACGCCCGATATGCTTTTAATGGATGGGAAACTTTACTTTCTGCGTGTAAACAATGGCTTCCTCACCTGCCTTGATGCCAAAACCGGTGAACCGTTTTATTCGAAAGAGAAGCTGGAAGGAATAAGCACACTGTACTCTTCTCCATCGGGAGGCGATGGTAAGATTTTTATTGCTGCCGACAAAATTTGCCTGGTGATAAAAGCCGGTGAAAAATTTGAACTACTGTCGAGCAATGAATTGACCGAAAATTTTCATGCATCGCCTGTAATTGTTGGGAATCAGCTTATATTACGCGGTTTTGAGTCGCTGTACTGTTTTGAGGAAAAATAACCTGAAGTTTTGTATATATAGATGTGGTTAAGGGGCAGGAACCTGTCATAATCACATTGCCTGAAAACAATCCCTCCTTTACGTTTTTAAGCGAAAAGGAGGGATTTTAATATTAAAAGAAAAAGTTTTCTACCGTATGATTTTTTCTATCGTTTTCAGTTCGTCATTTGAAAAAGCCAGGTTTTTCAAGGTATCCACATTGTCCTCGATTTGTTTAACGGAGCTGGCGCCTATTAACACCGATGTTATCCGCTTGTCTTTTAAAACCCAGGCAAGTGCCATTTGGGCCAGCGACTGGCCCCGGTTTTGGGCTATTTCATTCAGTTTAACAATTTTATCGTGAGCCATGTCAACATGGTCCTTTTTCAGGAAAACTTCGCGGGTAGCACGGCTTCCTTCGGGGATGCCTTCCAGGTAACGGTCGGTTAAAAGTCCCTGTGCGAGAGGAGAAAACGGTATGCACCCGATTCCTTCATCTTCCAGAACATCCAGCAACCCTTCTTCAATCCGGCGCACAAACATTGAATATTTTGGCTGGTGGATCAGGCATGGAGTTCCAAGTTGTTTCAGAATACGTGAAGCCGCCTTTGTCATGTCTTCCGGATAATTTGAAATACCTGCGTAAAGCGCCTTTCCTGAGCGCACGGCTTGGTCGAGGGCCATCATAGTCTCCTCGAGGGGAGTATCGGGATCGGGGCGATGTGAATAGAAAATGTCTAAGTACTCCAACCCCATTCTTTTCAGGCTCTGGTCGAGGCTCGAAAGCAAATATTTGCGGCTTCCCCATTCTCCGTACGGACCAGGCCACATCAGGTAACCCGCTTTCGACGAAATAATCAGTTCGTCGCGGTATGCCCTGAAATCCTGCTTCAGGATTTTGCCAAAATTTTCCTCGGCCGATCCGGGCGGGGGGCCGTAATTATTTGCCAGGTCGAAATGGGTGATCCCCAGGTCGAATGCACGGTGCAGCATGGCGCGCGCATTTTCAATTGTATCTACATCGCCGAAATTGTGCCACAACCCCAGCGAAACAGCAGGCAGTTTCAGCCCCCACTTGCCGCAGCGGTTGTATTTCATTGTATCATAACGGCTTTGGTTTGCAGTGTATGTCATATTCTTTCCGGTTTAAATGGTTAAATTTTTCTTTTTCAACAAACCTGTAAGGTACCGTTTTTTTTAGACAATTGCCAAAGCGGAGTGTTGTTTTTATAGTGTGCTATTTTTGGTATTATCCCGATACCCGCCTGACGATAATGATGGATAAAAATGTCAGGCCAATTGAGTTTGAAATCCCGATAATCGGGAAAACTAGTACAAAATTACAAACTGGATTACTTTCAAAATTCAATTCTAAATTATTACAGTTAATGAAAAAAGGCTGCCGCCGGGCAACCTTTTTTTATAAGCAATTTATATAACTTATTCGTTATAAATTATTTAGCCCACCATAGCTTTGTGTAGGTTTCGTTAACAAATCCGCTGGCCTTAACAGCAGCCCAGGCTGTCGGGTTTTCCCTTTCAATACGGCTTGGGTATTTTACCCTGCGTACAAAATTATCGGGATGCGACTCATTGGGTTTAATATTCAGGTTAATTAAATCAACCTCTTCGGCAGGATTAACAAAAAACGGCAAATTTAACCTCCGGTGATCGTTCCATGCCTCCAGTGGGTTCCACGGATAATTGGCAATGTATTTTTGAGTGATAATCTTGGTCAAAGCATCATTTTTTGTTAAGGCATGGCCGGTGTTTACCGGGTATTTAAACTGAAAGCCTGCATTTGGCCCGGTTGTAATTGTATAATCAACGGGTTCGGTGGTATGATCGTAATTAACCGAAGTGCCATTGATGTTGAAATCGTTTGAAGCAATGTACGCTGCGTAATCAGCGGCCACACCAAGATGGGTAAAGTTAAGTTCGATTCCCCTGTTATAAAACGATTTTGCAGTACCGCCAACATTCCAGCCATTGAGAGCCGCTTCGGCCAACAGAAAATGAGTTTCCCATGGACCAAAAATTTCATGATTTACCCCAACTCCCTGCCTGTATTTTTTTACCATAACCGGGCGGTTAGCAACACCAGTAAAACCGGTCGGAGCTTTTGTGCCAACAGTACCGTAGCTTCCATGCGGCCGGGTATGCCACGAATACTTTGCGTTGTATGGTTTTGTTACGCCTGCTTCAACTTCAGCGTTGAAATTAAAGTTTGTTGCCGACCAGTTGTGGTCGGGGGTACCCGGTACAGCCCATAAAACCGATGCCCGCGGGTCGATTTTTTCCGGAACCCCTTCCTGGATGAACTGGGCTTTGGGATTGTTATTTTTTGGGATAAGCATAGGCGCAAAAATGCCCATATAATCCCTGACACTTTTTTTATCGTAAAGATTGTTTGGATCCTTAAAAGCAACACCTCCAAGGCCAGTAATTATGTTGTTCATATCAACTGTTAATTCAAGCCCTGTCCAGCTGCGAGTATAAACACCAGTTAAACCATCCCATCCGCCACCCTGAGGGATTGTGGCAATTTCGGCAATTTCCTTAAGTAAACCACCGGGTGCAGCAGCAGCAGCTTCAGCTTCGGCTTTTGCTTTGGCATTGTCAACTTTTGACAAACGTAGTGCATATCTCAGCCTGAGCGAGTTTGCGAGTTTCTGCCATTTGGCTGCATCGCCCTTGTAAATCATATCCGAATTTCCTATCAAAGAAGCTGCAACAGAAGTGTTTAATGCTTCCGAAGCTTCTTTTAGTTCTTTAAAGAAATCATAATAAATGTCCTTTGTAGAATCAAATTTTGGGCTTTCTGTTTTTCCATCAACAGCCTGAGAATAAGGGACATCACCAAATGTGTCGGTAAACATGCTGAAAAGCAACACCTTGTAAATTCTGGCCATTTGAACGACATTTTTTTCGTATGGTTTAAGCAACCCGGCGGCTTCGCGTTTTTTGCCAATGTCGATAATATTCTGAAGCGATGTTACCCAGCCCCAGAAAAAGCCTCTCGACCAGTAATCGTTGCTCCAACTGTCGTTGTCGCCACCGTTTGCCAAACCATCGTACCTGATGTAACGCGATGCAGAACCCCAATACAAAAGAAAAATTCTTTCGCTGATATGCGGGTCCATTTTCGAGTTGGAAACGGCATTTTGGAAAAGGTATTCCACCGGGACATTTTCTTCAGAAATTGCCCACGGTGCTTTGTTTAGATCTTCGAAATCTTCGGTGCACGAAGGTGCTATCATAAGCGCCGCCAAAGCAATAACCGCCACCAGCGCTTTGTTAAATATTGCAATTTTATTTTTCATTTTTTAATACTTTTTAATGTTATACCTGCTAAAATCCCAAAACCACATTAAAACCAACCGATCGTGTTGTTGGTGGCGGGCCTGTTTCAAGGGCCGGAGCATTGGTGTTGGTACCATAAACAGATTCAGGATCTATACCCGGGAGATTGTTTTTTATCAGCCAGAGGTTACGCCCTATTACCGAAACAGTTCCCCTGGTAAATGGAGTTTTCGAAATTAATTTATTGGGCAAATTGAAGGTAAATGCTGCTTCCCTCAACCTGATGCTGCTGGCATCGTACATAAAACGCTCGGCAGCGCCGTCGCGCCCGGCAATTCTCTGCCAGTAATGCTGGGGTTTAACCGCTCTGGTATTTTCAACATATCCGCCGGCGCCGTTGGAAACAACACTGTTTTCAACAACAAAATCTGCACGGTTATTTTCAGCAGTTTCAAGCGCAGTACCAAAATAATAGTTTGCGGCGCTTGTTCCTGAATAAATATCGCCTCCGATTCTGAAATCAACAAGTAAACGAAGGCTCAGGTTTTTATAATTCAATTCGTTGGCGATACCGCCTATCCAGTCGGGCTGTTGGCTTCCCAGCAGGAATTTTTCATTGGTACGAGTTGGAAGACCATTTGCATCGACGATTATTTTGCCAAAATGCGGACTTTTTTCATCGGTAACCCGCGTAAATTTTCGGCCCCAGACTTCACCATAATCGCCACCGGCAACGGCAAATACATTAACATGTTCTGCCCCACCCAGCGCATATTGGGTAATACGTTCCGACAATTCAACTATCGTATTTTTGTTTTTTGAATAGTTTAGAATTACTTTCCAGTTTAATCCTTCTCTCGAACGCAAAATGTCGCCATAGGTCATAATTTCTATCCCTTTGTTTTGAATATTTCCGGCATTGATTATTTTCGATGAATAACCGGTTTCTGGAGGAACAGGCAAACGAAGTAACTGGTTGATGGCATTTTTCTTATAGTAGGTTAAATCCACACCCAGCCGGTTATCGAACATTTTTAAATCCAATCCAAGTTCAGGTTCTTTTATCAACTCGTTCTTCACATTGCTGTCGAATAAAACCGATCCTGCAGATACCGTTTTATAATCGAAGAAATTAGTACCAATGCTGTAGCTATTATATAACTGGTAGGGGGGCAAATCGTTACCTACCTCGGCATAAGAGGCACGCGCCTTAACAAAAGTCAGGAAATCTGGAAGCCCGGCGCCAAAAGATTTAAACATTTCGTTAACGATTAAACTAACCGATCCGCCTTTGTAAAAGAACGACCAGTTGTCGGGCGACAAGGTCGATGTCCAGTCGTTTCTGAACGAGAAATCGACATAAATAAATTCCTTGTAACTCAATTCTGCCGAACCCAGAGCCGAATTTACCATTTTTTGCCCCCGGCTGTGGCCTACTGTTGGTTTCACTCCGTTACTAATTGCGTAAATTCCCGGAATGACAAGGTTGTCGGAGTTCCCCGAAATGGTTTGATCCTTACGGTTCATAAAGTTCGTGCCAAGGGTGATAGACCCGCCAAAATCGGAACCAAACAGGTTCGATTTGTTCAGGTTTAATAAAGCCGAAGCGTTGCTTTCGAGGAAATTCTGTGTTGAAACACTGTAATTTCCAGCCGGCCTGACTATACCGCCCGACCTCAGTGTGTTTTCAATCTGAACCGAATATAAGTCGGCTCCATACTTTAATTCGAGGTTCATCCAATCGGTAAAATCGTATTTAACCGACATAAATCCAAGGAAACGGTCGCGAACATCGCGGTTGAGATCGTTTCTAATGGTCCAGTATGGATTTTGTGACGGTACATCCTGTGGGGCATACCAACGACGTTTTCCATCGGCATCAACCGGAGGATCCAAATCTTTAATAAATACACTCCTTGGCATTGTGTACATGGTATAAAAGATGTTGTTCTGGTTGATACCAAGGGTAGGCCGGTTTTCGCCAATCGACCTGATATAGTTAATTTTGGT